>PAQV01000055.1 GCA_002709405.1 Paracoccaceae bacterium | reverse complement strand
GCCCTTTTTGCCGGCGCCGTTCACGATGGTGGTTTCTTCCTTCGTGATCGTCACCTTCTTGGCGGTGCCGAGCATGTCCATGGTGACGGACTCGAGCTTCATGCCGAGGTCTTCCGAGATGACCTGGCCGCCGGTCAGGATCGCGATGTCCTGCAGCATGGCCTTGCGGCGATCGCCGAAGCCCGGTGCCTTGACGGCTGCGATCTTCAGGCCGCCGCGCAGCTTGTTGACCACGAGGGTCGCCAGCGCTTCGCCTTCGACGTCTTCAGCAATGATCAGCAGGGGCTTTTGCGACTGGATCACCGATTCCAGCAGCGGAACCATCGGCTGCAGCGACGAGAGCTTCTTCTCGTGCAGCAGGATCATGCAGTCTTCGAGTTCTGCAGTCATCTTGTCGGCGTTGGTCACGAAGTAGGGCGACAGGTAGCCGCGGTCGAACTGCATGCCTTCGACGACGTCGGTTTCCGTTTCGAGACCCTTGTTCTCTTCGACGGTGATGACGCCTTCGTTGCCGACTTTCTGCATCGCGTCGGCGATCTGGCGGCCGATTTCGGCTTCGCCGTTGGCCGAGATGGTGCCGACCTGAGCGACTTCGTCGCTGTCGGTCACGTCACGGGCGGCCGACTTGATGGCTTCGACGACTTTCAGCGTGGCCATGTCGATGCCGCGCTTGAGGTCCATCGGGTTCATGCCGGCGGCAACCGCCTTCATGCCTTCCTTGACGATGGCTTGCGCCAGCACGGTTGCGGTCGTGGTGCCGTCACCTGCTTCGTCGTTGGTACGCTGGGCCACTTCCTTGACCATTTGCGCGCCCATGTTCTCGAACTTGTCTTCCAGTTCGATTTCCTTGGCGACCGATACACCGTCCTTGGTGATGCGGGGCGCGCCGAAGGATTTGTCCAGAACCACGTTCCGGCCTTTCGGGCCGAGGGTCACCTTCACCGCGTCGGCGAGGATGTTGACACCCTTCAGCATACGATTGCGGGCATCGGTGTCGAATTTGACGTCCTTAGCAGCCATGTTCTCTCTCCTGCGTTGGAATTCTAGGGATCTTCGCTGGGTCCGGTCATGCGGACCCGACCTGGGCTGGCTTTCCGGCCCCGGGGCACGCCCGGGTCAGACAAGCCTGGGCCTTCAGGCCGCCTTGGCTTCTGCCGAGGCTTCGATGATGCCGAGAATGTCGCTTTCCTTCATGATCAGCAGCTCTTCGCCGTCGACCGTGACTTCGGTGCCGGACCACTTGCCGAACAGGACCTTGTCGCCTTCGGACACGGCCATCGGGATCAGCTCGCCGCTGTCCTTGCGAGCGCCTTCGCCGCATGCGACAACGAGGCCTTCGGCCGGCTTTTCCTTGGCACTATCGGGGATGATCAGACCGCCCTTGGTCTTCTCATCGCTTTCGACGCGCTTGACAAGCACCCGGTCATGCAGAGGTTTGAATGCCATCTTTGCAGCTCCTTAAGCTCAAAGTTTTCAGTCTGCCCTCTCTCCCTCGAGGGCGATTATCACTCACCGCTGGCGAGTGCTAACGCCGGGGAGATAGACAGGCGTCCCGAGTCTGTCAATATCCAGGTCCCTAAAATCGGGTACATCCCGGATCAGAGACGCCATCTTGTGCCCAATCGCTGGAAGGGGCCCCCCTTTGGCCCCGGTCGGCGACCGGTCACGAGCCCCAGATATGAAGGCATCCCGGTCATGCAACCCCCCGGCGGGGCATCGCCGGATCAGACCTTGCAAAGGGGGGAGGCCCCGGGTCAAATGTGCCCTGCGACCGGCCTTCCGCCGGATGAAAGAACCCTCATGCCCTTGCCAGCCGCCCCGATCAACGCGCCCCTGCCCACCCAGCAGGCGCAGAACCTGAAGGGCATTGCCCTGATGGCCCTGGGGTTCTTTTCCCTGGCCGCCTGCGATATGCAAGCCAAGCTGCTGACCTCTGAACTGCCCCCGTTCCAGGTTGTCTGGTTCCGCCAGCTGGGCCTTCTGATCGGCGTCCTGGCCCTTCTGGCCTTGCGCGGGCCGGGGCTGCTGGTCAGCGTGAAACCCTTCCTGCAGATCGGCCGGGGCCTGGCGGCAGCCGTGTCCGCATCCTGCTTTGTCATGGGCGTGGGCTTCGTGCCCCTGGCCGACGCCGTGGCCGTGACCTTCATCGCGCCCTTCGTCGTCACCATCCTGGGCGCGCTCATCCTGCGAGAGCCCGTGGGCATCCGCCGCTGGGCCGCTGTGGCCACCGGCTTCGTGGGCATGCTGATCGTCATCCGGCCGGGGATGGGCGTGTTCCATCCGGCCATCCTGTTCATCGTGGCCGCCGCCTGCATGTTCGCCTTCCGCCAGATCCTGTCGCGCTGGCTGTCAGGCGCCGACAGCGTAACGACCACGGTGGCCTATACCTCGATCACATCGTCGCTTGTCCTGTCGGTCACGCTGCCCTTCGTCTGGGTCACGCCCGACAGTGCCGCGACCTGGGGGATCATCGCCGGCATGGGCATCTGCGCCGGGCTGGGCGAGGTCTTTGTCATCCGCGCGCTGGACATCGCCCAGGCCGTTGTCCTGGCCCCGGTTCACTACACGCTTATCCTTTGGGGCACGTTCTACGGCTTCGTCATCTTCGGAGACCTGCCCGACGGCTGGACCATCCTGGGCTGCGTGATCATCGTCGCCTCTGGCCTTTACACGGTGCACCGCGAGCGCCTGCGCAAGAGCGACAAGGCCTGAGCCATGATCATCGGCCAGATCATCGTCTACACCAAGAAGATGGACGAGATGGTGGCCTTTTACCGTGATCATTTCGGCTTTGCCGTCCACGCCGACCCGGCCGACCGGATCGTCGAGCTGGCTGCCAATGACGGGCCATCGCTGCTGCTGCACCCCGCCGCCAAGTCCCAGAAAATGGGCCAGGTGCTGGTCAAGCTGGTCTTCGACGTCGAGGACGTCCCCGCCATGCGCGACCGCCTGATCCAATCCGGCCTGGCCGTGGGGCCGCTGCTGGACGGGGGCGGCTATGCTTTTGCCAACCTCAAGGATCCCTCGGGCAATTCCGTCCAGATCTCGGCCCGCGCCTTTCGCGCGCCCTAGGCGCGCCCTGATATGACTTGATCAGACGGGCCCCGATCAGCCGGGTCTCTGGATCCGGTTGACGTGGCCCATCTTGCGGCCCGCGCGGGTTTCGGCCTTGCCGTAGAGGTGGATCTGGGTGTCGGCATTGCGCAACAGGCCGGGCAGGCGGTCCATGTCGTCTCCGATCAGGTTCTCCATGATCACGTCCGCATGGCGCTGTCCGTCGCCCAGGGGCAGGCCGGTGACGGCCCGGATATGCTGCTCGAACTGGTCGACGGCGCAGCCGGCCTGGGTCCAGTGGCCCGAGTTGTGCACCCGCGGCGCGATCTCGTTCACCACGAGGCCTGCCTGGGTCACGAACAGTTCCACCCCCATGACGCCCACGTAATCCAGCGCGTTCAGGATCCGGCCCGCAATCAGCACCGCGTCGGTGCGTTGGGCGCTGCTCAGCCGGGCAGGGATCGTCGTGGTGCGCAGGATGCCGTCGCGGTGGACGTTTTCGCCCGGATCGAAGGCCGCCACGCTGCCATCAGCACCCCGCGCGGCGATGACAGAGACCTCGTGGCTGAAGGGGACAAAGCCCTCGAGGATGGCTGGCGCGCCCTGCAGGGCGGCCAGGGCGTCGGCGGCCTGGTCGGGCGTGTCGATCTTGACCTGGCCCTTGCCGTCATAGCCGAACCGGCGGGTCTTCAGGATCGCCGGGGCACCGATATCGGCCAGAGCCTGCTGCAGCGCGGCCAGGTCCGGGATGTCGGCGAAGGGCGCGGTCTTCAGGCCCAAGTCGGTCAGCCAGGTCTTTTCGGTCAGCCGGTCCTGGCTGACGCGCAGGGCCTCGCGGCCCGGCCGGATCGGGCGCAGGGTCTCCAGCAGGTCCAGCGCCTGCGTGGGGATGTTCTCGAATTCATAGGTGATGACGTCGACGGCCTCGGCAAAGGCGCGCAGGGCGTCGGCATCTTCATAGGGCGCCGTGGTCACGGTGGCGGCCACCTGGCCCGCCGGAGGCGTGCTGGCGGGTTCGTAGATGTGACAGGCAAAGCCAAGCCGGGCAGCCGCCATCGACAGCATGCGGCCCAGCTGGCCGCCGCCGAGGATGCCTATCGTCGATCCGGGGGGCAGGGGGGCGTCAGTCATCCGAGGGCACCTCGGGGATCGAGGCCGAAAGCTCGGCCCGCCATGTGTCCAGCCGGGCGGCCAGCGCGGGATCGGATGTCGCCAGGATCGCCGCGGCCATCAGCCCGCCATTGGCCGCACCGGCCGCGCCGATGGCCATGGTGGCCACGGGAAAGCCCTTGGGCATCTGCACGATGGAATACAGCGAATCGCCCCCCGACAGGGCCCGCGTCTGAACCGGCACGCCGATCACCGGCACCCGTGTCTTCGACGCCATCATGCCCGGCAGGTGCGCGGCCCCTCCGGCCCCGGCGATGATCGCCTTCAGGCCCCGGTCGGCCGCCGTCTTGCCATAGTCCCACAGCCGGTCCGGGGTACGGTGAGCGGACACGATGCGGGTTTCATAAGGCACCCCCAGCGCGTCCAGGATGTCGGCGGCTTCTTTCATGGTCGGCCAGTCGGACTGGCTGCCCATGATGATTCCCACCTCGATGTCGCTCATTTGCCTTGTCCCCGCAGCCGAAAGAGCGCGTACTATAGCCAGATCAAGGCGTTGGGCAATGCGGGATCGCGCCTGTCCCGGCCCGCCCGTTTCAAAGGACATGACCCCATGCTGGAGCTGCGCCCGAATTGCGAATTGTGCGACCGCGACCTGCCGCCCGACAGCGATGCGGCGCGGATCTGTTCCTATGAATGCACCTATTGTGCCGACTGCGTGGAGACCCGGCTGTTCAACGTCTGCCCGACCTGTGGCGGAGGATTCGCCCCGCGCCCGGTACGCCCGCGCAAGTCCTGGCGGCAGGGCAAGTCACTGGGGCTGGAGTTTCACCCGGCCAGTTCCGAGCGGGTCCATTCGAAGTATTCGGACGAGGATATCGCCGCCCATGTCAGGCGCATCCGGGACATTCCGCCCGCCAGCCGCTGACACAGGGCTCTTGTCAGGCGATGATGTCGGGGGTCAGCCGGTCCTCGATCAGGGCGATCATGTCCTTCAGGTGCAGCTTCTGCTTTTTCAGGCGGCGGATGGTCAACTGGTCGCCGGTGCCTTTTTCCTCAAGCGCGGTAATGGCTTCGTCCAGGTCGCGGTGCTGGCGGCGGAAGACTTCAAGTTCCACGCGCAGCACTTCGTCGGTCTTCATCGCAAGGTCTGACTGCACGTTCATCCCGGCTCTCGGTTTCTGATCGAAGGGTGGGCTGAATATAGGCGCCCCCCGGGTTTTTCGCCAGTACTTGTTGCGGACGGCCGCTGGACCCATATTCTGATCAACGGCCGCCGGAACGGGGCCGATGACCAACCGTCGCTTTCGATCAAAGGACGTGTCGATGACAAAACTCACCCTGGGCTCCTATCCCCACCTTCTGGGATTCGAGCAACTGGAACGGCTTCTGGAGCGGACGGCAAAGTCCGAGAACGGGGGCTATCCACCTTTCAACATCGAACAGACCTCGGACCATTCGTACCGGATCACCCTGGCCGTCGCCGGGTTCCGCGAAGAGGATCTGTCGATCACGGTCGAGGATCGCCAGCTGGTAATCCGGGGCCGCCAGGTGGATGACGACGGAGACGGGCGGGTGTTCCTGCATCGCGGGATCGCGGCGCGCCAGTTCCAGAGGGTGTTCGTGCTGGCCGACGGCGTGGAGGTCGGCGAGGCGAGGATGGAAAACGGTCTGTTGCACGTGGACCTGGAGCGGGCGGTGCCCGAGCCGGTGGTGCAGCGGATCCGGATCAGGAAAGGGTAAGTCATGAACGAGCAATACGAATTTCCGACCGGCGAGCATCAGATCGTCTACGTGAAAACGGTCGAAGTGGCCGACCTGCCCGAAGAGGTCCAGGCCGAGGCCGAGGGGCTTGACCAGATCTACGCGGTGCACGATGCCGAGGGACAGCAGCTGGCCCTGGTCGCCGACCGCAAGATGGCCTTCGTGCTGGCGCGCCAGAACGATTATGCGCCGGTGTCTCTGCATTGAAACGCTACGCCTTCGACTGGGTCGATGCCTTCACGGACAGGGCGTTCGGGGGCAATGGCTGCGCCGTCGTCCATGACGGCGCGGCGCTGGACGTGTCGACCTGCACGTCCTTCGTGAAGGAAACCTCGCTGGTGGAATGCACCTTTACAGGGTCGTCCCAGGTGGCCGATGTGCGGGTGCGCTACTTTATAGCCACCAAGGAAATCCCGTTTGCGGGACACCCCACGATCGCCACGGTGGCGGCCCTGATGGCCCGGGGCAAGGTCAAGGGCGACCACCTCACGCTTGAAACCGGGGCCGGGGTGGTGCCGATCACGATCGAGGGCGACCTGATCGAGATGACCCAGGCCGCGCCGGAATTCGGGGTCATGCCGGGTCGGGCCGTGGTCGCCAGCGCGATCGGTTTGCCAGTGGATGCCATTATCGGCGAGCCGCAGGTGGTTTCGACCGGACTGCCATTCTGCATCGTCGTCCTGCGCGATCACGACGCGTTAAAGGCGGCCAAGCTGGATCCGGAGGCGATGCCCACGTTCAAGGCAGCCTGCGGTGTGCCTGTGGACGTCGTGCTGGAGCCCTTCCTGGTTACCCTTGAAGGGGCAACAGAGGCAGGTGACACGTTTTCCCGGTTGCTCCTGCCGCCGCCGATGCCGCCCGAGGATCCCTTTACGGGGTCGGCGACCGGGGCCATGGCCGCCTATCTCTGGCGGAATGGGTTGATGGACCATGCGGCATTCACCGCCGAGCAAGGGCATTGGATGGATCGGCCGGGGCGCGCTCGGGTGACGCGGGTCGGCACACCCGATGCCATTACCGGAGTGAAGGTCGCGGGACGGGGGTTCGGCCTGATGCAGGGTGACGTGCTGCTGCCGGATTCGGCTGACGTCTGAACCCCGCCAGCCAACAATTTTCGAGAAAATTGTCGTAATCGAGATTTTTCGCCGAAAAATCTCTGGCCCGCAAAAAGCCAATGAAAAAGGCCCGGGGAGCGTTCCCCGGGCCTTTTGCCTTCGTCTTTCGATCCGATCAATCGGCGGCGATCAGACCCATGCTTTCCAGCTTCAGGATCACCTGGTGTGCGCAGTTGTCGACATCGACATTTTCCGTATCCAGGCTCAGCTCGGGGTTTTCCGGCACATCGTAAGGGTCGGAGATCCCGGTGAATTCCTTGATCTTGCCTTCGCGGGCCAGCTTGTAGAGCCCCTTGCGGTCCCGCTTTTCGCATTCCTCGATCGAGGTCGCGACATGCACTTCGACAAAGGCGCCGTACTGTTCTATGTCCTCGCGCACGGCCCGGCGGGTCGTGGCATAAGGCGCGATCGGGGCACAGATAGCGATACCGCCGTTCTTGGTGATCTCGGACGCGACATAGCCGATGCGGCGGATGTTCAGGTCACGGTGCTCTTTCGAGAAGCCCAGTTCCGAGGACAGGTTCTTCCGCACGATGTCGCCATCCAGAAGGGTCACCGGACGGCCGCCCATTTCCATCAGCTTGACCATCAAGGCGTTCGCGATCGTCGACTTGCCCGAGCCCGAGAAGCCGGTGAAGAAGACGGTGAAGCCCTGCTTGGCCCGCGGCGGCTTGGTCTTGCGCAGCTCGTTGACGACCTCGGGGAACGAGAACCACTCGGGGATCTCCAGCCCTTCGGCCAGGCGGCGGCGCAGTTCGGTGCCCGAGATGTTCAGGATGGTCACGTCATCCTTGTCGGCAATCTCGTCGTTGGGTTCGTACTGGGCGCGTTCCTGCACGTAAACCATGTGCTTGAAGTCGACCATTTCGATGCCGATTTCTTCCTGGTGCGCGCGGAACAGCTCTTGCGCGTCGTAAGGCCCGTAGAAATCTTCGCCGGCCGAGTTCTTGCCGGGGCCGGCGTGGTCGCGGCCGACGATCAGGTGGGTACAGCCGTAGTTGCGGCGGATCAGCCCGTGCCAGACCGCCTCGCGGGGGCCGGCCATGCGCATCGCCAGCGGCAGCAGCGACATGGTGGTGGTCGATCCCGGGTACTTGTCCAGGACGGCCTCGTAGCAGCGCACGCGGGTAAAGTGG
Source organism: Paracoccaceae bacterium (assembly GCA_002709405.1). Lineage (GTDB taxonomy): Bacteria > Pseudomonadota > Alphaproteobacteria > Rhodobacterales > Rhodobacteraceae > Marinibacterium. Next base: position 57,211 of record PAQV01000055.1, on the reverse strand, counting down.
TCGACGTCGCCCGGCTTGGTCATGCCGACAACCGGGTGGATCAGCAGGTTGGCCTGCGCGTCCTTGGCGGCGCGGAAGGTCAGTTCCTGGTGCGCGCGGTGCAGCGGGTTGCGGGTCTGGAAGGCCACGATGCGGCGCCAGCCCAGCTTGCGGAAATAGGCGCGCAGCTCGTTGGGCGTGTCGCGGCGGGCGCGGAAATCGTAGTGGATCGGCTGCTGGATGCCGGTGACCGGGCCGCCCAGGTAGATCTTGCCCGCGTGGTTGTGCAGGTAGTTGACGGCCGGGTGGGCATCGTCATCGGCGCCAAAGACCTTTTCGGCTTCCAGCGACTTGTTCGGCTCCCAGCGGTCGGTGACCGTCATGGTGGCCAGGATCACGCCTTCCTGGTCGCGCAGGGCGATGTCTTCACCGATCTCGAGCGTCTCTGCGAACTTTTCCGACACGTCCAGCGTGATCGGCATCGGCCAGAGGGTGCCGTCGGCGGTGCGCATGTTCTCGACGACGCCGTTGTAATCCTCTTCCGTCAGAAAGCCCTTCAGCGGCGCGAAGCCACCGTTCATGAGCAGTTCCAGGTCGCAGATCTGGCGCGGGGTCAGGTCCAGGCTCTTGAAATTGCCGGCCTCGACCTTGAGTTTTTCGGCACTGTCATAAGAAACGTAAAGTTCAGGGATTGGGGCCAGATTGCTAAGCACTGTCATTTCAAATCTCTCGATGGTTCGTGCACAGGGCGGCTGCAATGCCGTCCGGTCGGGCGCGGCATAGACTGTGACAGAGGCAGAAGTCTAGCGCCGGATGCGTGATTTCGGCCCGATGTGGTTAATTATCGCGACAATCAGGGCGGGAATCGGTCAATTTCGGTGGGTTTCCGCTGGCAGGGCCTTCGGGCGGGGCTCAGTGGCCGGGCGGGTCGGCCGGTTTCGGGGGTATGTCCGTTGTCACCGGGGCAGGGGGGGCCGAGACGCCGGGCATCGGCGCCAGGGCCGTGTCCAGCCGGGCGGCGCGGGCGACGGGCAGGGCCTCCAGGGGCAGGTCGCGCCCGCGCAGGGTCAGGGCTGTCATCGGCAGGCCGGAGGTGTCGTGGCCGGCGGCCTCCAGCAGGGGGCCGGACACCAGCAGTTCCACGCCCATCGTCTTGGTTTCCCCTTCCAGCCGGCTGGCCGCGTTGACGGTGTCGCCGATGATCGTGCGCGGCGCGTTCCCGGCCACGCCGATCTCGCCCATGACCAGGTCGCCCAGGTGCAGGCCCATGCCGATCCGGACCGGCTGCCCGTTCTCCGAGGCCAGCATCGCGTTGAAGGTTTCAAGCGCGGCCCCGATCCCGGACGCCGCGCGCAGGGCATTGCGGGCCGATGTCGCCTCGTCCCGGCCATCGAAGACCGCCAGCAACCCGTCGCCCAGGTACTTGTCGACGGTGCCCCCGCAACCGGTGATCTGGGGCACGATGGCGTCGAAGAACCGGTTCAGCAGGAAGACGACATCATAGGGGAACTGACCGGCCGTGCGCGCGGTAAAGCCCCGGATGTCGAGGAAGAGAATCGCCAGCCGCCGTTCCTCGCCCTGGCTGGCATGGGCCCGGTCGCGCCGGCCGTCGCTGCGGAAGACCCGGAAGACGGTCATTGGTTCGGTCGGGCGGATCTGGCAGGCCAGCCGGGCGTTCGGCGGCGCATTGACGGCCGCCAGCGTCCGGGCCTCGGCGTCAGTGGGCGGGGGCAACTGGTCCGCGCCGTGCTCGATGACCACCCGGCAGGTGGAACAGCGCCCGCGGCCGCCGCATAGTGCGGCATGGGGAACGGCGTTGGTCCGGCTGATTTCCAGTAGGGTCGGGCCGCGGGCCGAGGTTACCTGCGGGCCGCCGACATACTGGATGGGGAAGGTGCCGCGCCGGGCCAGGATGCGGCGCAGGATCCAGGCCAGCAGGGTGGCGGCCAGGGCCACGTAGAAGGCCATTAACGTCATGTCGCGCACGTCGATCAGGGCGGCAAAGGTCGGGGCGTCGGGCCAGTTGTAAGCCGCGCGCGTGGGCCCGGCAGTGGCCGGGTCGGCCAGCAGTGCCGTCACCCGCCGGGCCTCGGTCACGTAGCCGGCAATGGCCCAGGTGGGCACGAAGACGGACAGGCCGGCCATCACCGGTTCCCAGCGCAGCCACCAATTGGTCAGGCGCAGCCACATGAACAGGCCGATGCAGCCGTGGATCCAGACCATGAGCAGCAGCAGCGCCTGCCGCCATCCGTCGGGCGTGCCCCAGATCAGGCCGGAAATGAACCCGATCTGCACGTTGACGTCGAACTCCTGGTCGGCCAGGCGGGCAAAGGTGAAATGCGGGATCAGCAGCAGGGGAATGGCCAGGCCGAAGGCGTATTGCACCCAGGCCGACAAGGGCATGCGCAGCCGGCGCAGGCGCGACAGCTTGGCCAGGGACAGGATTGTGTGACCCAGCAGGGCGCCATAGAGCAGGATCGTGCCGGGGGCCGAGTGCTGGATGTCTTCCCGGACCTCCTGCATGGCCGCGGCGGCCTCGACCGAAACCAGGACCATCCCGATATTGATGAAGTGGAAAAAGGCGTGAACGAACAGCACCAGCCCGCTGGCGATGCGCAGTTTCGCCGCGCGGCTGCCGCGCCAGAGCGCGCTCATGATCGTGGGGTCGGGCCGTATGTCATGGCCGCACCATGAGCAGGCCGGGCAGGGCGGGTCAATGGCCACGGGCGCGCACAGATGCAGTGGACGTAAGATGGGTGGGGCACGGCCCCACCCATCCTACGCAACCCTCGGACCGGTTTACGCCTTGAAGCGTCCTTCTCCGACCAGCGCCCGGTAGGTCGACCGCATTTCCGCCCGGTCCACGTAGCAGCCCCGCAGGTAACGCGCCCCGCTCGACGCTGTATAGGCCGCCCGGCCATGCACGATGCGGTGATTGTCGAAGACCATGCACTCGCCCCCTTTCATCATGAACCGCATGACGTATTTCTCTTCCTGCAGCATCCGCCCGAACCGGCAGAACGCCGGGTAGTAACTGTCCAGCAGCCGTTGATCGAGATCGAAGATATCCGCCATGTGCTGGCTGATGGTCAGCCCCGACACCTCTCCGTCATCGTCCAGCTCGATCACGTATTGCCGGGACCGGGCGTCGTAGTCGTCGTGCTCGCAGTAATAGGGGATCGCCACTTCGGACAGCAGCCGGAACCCTTCGGGATCGCGCGCGCGGAAGTCGTTGGCGACGGCCACCCCGTCGGCATAAAGGCTCTCGCCCCCGTCCACCGTGTTGGCCCGGCAATGCAGGAACTGGATGCCCGGCGAGAATTCCTCGGCCGGGGTGTCGGTATGCAGCTCCAGCGCCCCGGCGGTATAGGCCGTATTGGTCGGGTTGATCTTGGTATAGACGTCGAAATAGGCCCCGAAGAAGGTCGGCCGCACGCAGCCCATCAGCTCGGCCGTTTCGGTCAGGCCCGCGTCGCTGTCGGGCATGTCGCTGACGATGGTGACCCCGTGCACCAGCATCGCCTTCATCCAGGCCGCCCGGGCCGCATCATCCGCCACCAGGTCGGGCTGCGAGAACCGGGGCACGGATGGGTAATGATCGCTGAACCAGGCCTGCCGGGGCAGGGCGGCCGGGTCGGGCCGGGGCTTGCCGCCAGCATAAGTGTCGAGCCAAGCCAGCGGCATCCGCGTGACATGCTCTTCGTCCTGCCAGTCGATGACCAGCGCATCGCCTTCTACCCGGGCCGATGCGGGCCGGGGCGCGGTGTCGAGGTGGAAGATGTCGAACGCCCGTTCCCGCGTCACCGGGCTGAACGAGCTGGGGCAATTGTCGCGCAGCCAATAATAGTTGAAATAATGGCTCCGGCCGTCTGCCAGCGTGATGTCGAGCCCCGTGTCGCCAAGGGCGTCCACGCGGGGGGCGGTCATTGCAGAGCTGAGATCGTTCATGGCGCAGCATCCATGTCTGTGGTGGCATCCTGGCCGTCAGCATTTCACGCGGCCCCCTGTTCACACAGGCCGTTTCGTGTGATCTTAGGATAACCGATTGCTTAAGGTGTGGCCGATGGATCACCTTCCCCCCCTGCGCCTGCTGGTGACCTTCGAGGCCGTGTCCCGCCACGGCTCCATGCGCGATGCCGCCGCTCGCCTGAACGTGACCCAGCCGGCGATCAGCCAGGCCCTGCGCACGCTCGAAGACCACGTCGGCACGCCACTGATGGACCGGTCCGTCCGCCCGGCCCGGCTGACCGAGGCCGGAGAGCTGCTGAGCCGGGCCGTGCGCGAGGGGTTGGGCCGGATCGCGGCCACCCTGGACGACATCCGGGCCCTGCACCGGGCGGACGAGCGCCAGGTGACCGTGTCCTGCACCCTGGGCATGGCCACCTATTGGCTGATGCCCCGGTTGCCCGAGTTCTACGCCGAGAACGGCCAGATCACGGTGAACGTGCAGGCGCCGGCCACCGATCTGCCGGTGCTGACGCCGGGCATCGACGTGGCATTCCGCTATGGCACCGGGGGCTGGCGCGAGGGCCGGACGGAGAAGCTGTTCGACGAAATGATCTGCCCGGTGGGCGCGCCTTCGCTGATCGACCGCCTGCTGGCCGAAGGCCGGGGCCTGGACGATGCCCCCCTGATCCACGTGCGCAGTCCGACCAACCAGCATTGGGCCGGGTGGGAGGATTACTTAAGCGCCCGTGGTCTCGCGCGCGCCCGCACCGGAGGCCAGCATTTCGACAATTACGTGCAGGCCGCGCAGGCGGTCTATGACGGGCGGGGGTTGATGCTGGGCTGGCGCTCGATCACCGGGCGGGCGGTGCAGGACGGCGCGCTGCGGCATTGGCCGGACGGCACGGTCGACCTTGGCACCTCGTATTTCGTGACGACGAACAGCGTGCCCTCGCAGGACACGCAGATCTTCATCGACTGGATCCGCACCCAGGCCTGATGGGGCCAGCCCGCTTTCAGGCCCGCTCTCAGGCCAGCGCGCTTTGCCGGGCGACAGCCGCCCCGTGAGCCATCCCGGAGGGCTGCCCGCGAAAGGCCGCGCGCCCCGCGACCCAGGTGCCGGTGATGGCCGGGGCATGGCCCTCGGGCCAGTCGACCAGCACCAGGTCGGCCCGCTGACCCACGGCGATCTCGCCCCGGTCGTCCAGCCCCATGGCCCGCGCCGGCCCGCTGGAGACCAGCCGCCACAGGGCCAGCCGGTCGGCCCGGCGGTCCTGGTCCAGCCGGGCAATGGCCGCCAGCATCGCCGGGTAGAAATAGTCCGAGGCCAGCGCATCGCACAGCCCCGCCTCGACCATGTCGCCCGCCGCGAGCGAGCCGATGTGGCTGCCGCCCCGCGCCGCGTTGGGCGCACCGAAGATGATCGCGTCGCCAGCGTCGCGCGCGGCCTGGGCGGCCTCCAGCACCATGGGAAACTCGGCCACCCCGGCCCCCACGCCCCGGAACCAGGCGCGGGTTTCAGAGGTGGTGTCGTCGTGGCTGAGCATCGGGGCGCCCTTCGCCTGGCCCATCTCGGCCACCCGGGCGATCATCGCCGGCACCTCGGCCCGGCGTTCCCAGACCCGGCCCAGAAGGGCGACGTAGTCGTCCTGGGACAGGCCCGCCCGATGCGCCTTGGACGCGGTCCGCGCCTTCATCCGCTCGTCATCCAGCGCGGCAATGGAAAAGTCGGGCGACAGTTCGAACCCGCGATCCTGGATCGGCACGTCATAGGCCCGCATCGTCATCGAGGTGTGGTCGTTGAACGCGATCGAGGGCAGCAACGGGCCGGACAGGGCCTCTGTGATGATGTCCAGCGCCTCGAAGGCGAAGGTTTCCCAGCGCAGCTGCACGCGGTTTTCCACCAGCAGGCGCGGCGCCAGGGCGGTCATGCAGCGCATCAGGTCGCGCCCGCGCGTCACGTCGCGCAGGCCCGGCTCCCAGCCCAGGGTGATGGCGTGATAGGCGGTGGCGATCCCGTTGGAGGCCAGTTGCCGGTCGGTGTCGATCACCGCCGCTTCCAGCGGAAAGAACACGCCGGGCCGGGGCATCAGCTGCCGTTCAAAGGCGTCGCCATGCACGTCCACCAGGGCGGGGGCCAGCACCAGGCCCCGCGCGTCGATCACGGTGCCCGTTACCGGCCCGCCGATCTCGGCGATGCGGCCGTCGTCGATTGTCACGGTGGTTTCGACATGCTCGCCGGGCAGGTAGACGGTGGCGCCTGTAAAAGTCGTCGTCATGGGGTGTCCTTCGGTTTCTTATCGCGACCCTAGCCGTTCCATCACCAGGTGCCAGTGAAACGAGCTGGGCTTGTCGTGTTCGCGGTCCACCAGCGACAGGCATTCGAAGCCCTGGAACAGGGCCAGCAATTCAGCCGCCGCGCAGAAGTAATGCGGGTGGATCTTGTCGGTGCCGGGCGCGTCGAAGACCCAGGCATTGCGCCCGATCTCGGTGCCCGGGTACTTGGCCTGCTCGTGCGGCAGGCGGCGGGCGGACAGCATCGTGCCCAGGTAGGTGCCCCCGGGTTTCAGCACGCGCCGGATCTCGGAGATCGTGCGCAGCAGCACGTCCTCGTCCCCGTGATAGATCACGTTCCACGACAGCACGTGGTCGAAGGCCTCGTCGTCGAAGGGCAGGGCGTCCATCCGCGCGAGCACCGTGTCGACCCCGCCCTGCCGGTCGATCTCGGCCAGGCCTTCCGGGGCGGCATCCAGGGCCACCACGTCGAACCCGTTCCGCGCCAGCCACAGGGCATGACGCCCGACGCCCGCGCCCAGGTCCAGGATGCGCGCCCCCGGGGCCAGGTCCCCGGCCCAGGCGATCACGTCCGGTTCCGGGGTCAGCCACTTGCTGTCCTCGGTGATGGCCGCCCATTCGGCGCTCCAGTGGGTGTCGGCGGTGTCGGTCTTCATCGTTGCTCTCCGATGATGCGGGTCCGGGCGAGGCCGGACAGGTGTTCGATGGCGATCACCACGACGGCGATCATCAGGATCACGGTCAGCGCCGTGGGATAGTCGAAAAGGTCAAAGCCCACCTTCAGCTCGATCCCGATGCCCCCCGCGCCCACAAGGCCAAGGATCGTCGACGAGCGCACGGCCTTTTCCAGGGCGAAAAGCGAGGTCGACACGAAGGCCGGCAGGGCGGCGGGGATCGTGGCACAGGCGGCAATGTCGATGCGCCGGGCGCCGGTGGCCGACAGGGCCTCGGCCGGGCCCTTGTCGGCGGCCTCCATGTCGTCGGCGAAGAACCGGCCGCAAAAGCCCAGCGTGTCGACCAGGATGGCCAGCATCCCCGCGAAGGGCCCCAGGCCCACGGCCACCACGAAGACCAGCGCCCAGGCGATGTCGGGCACCGCCCGGATGAAGCTGAGCGTGATGCGCACGGCCTGGTTCACGGCCGGTCCGGCGATCAGTCCCCGGGCGGCCAGCATGGCCACGGGCAGCGACACGATCACCCCCAGAACCGCCCCGGCCACGGCAATCTGCAGCGTTTCGACCATCTTCCAGCCCAGCCGGGCCAGCACGTCCGGGGACAGGTTCGGCGGAAAGGCCCGCGACAGGAAATCGGCAAAGCGGGGGGGCGAGGACATGACCTTGTCCAGCGAAAACCCCGCTCCGGCCAGGCACCAGGCGATCAGGGCCAGCCCCAGCACGTAGCCGATGAAGGCCAGCACCGGGGGCCGTTCGAACCGGGCGGGCAGGGCGGGGCCGGATAGGCGATCAGTCATAAAGGCCTCTCAGGTCTGCCGGCGCGAGGCTGCCGGCGGTTGCATCCAGCCGCAGCGCGCCCCCGGCCAGCCCCAGCACCCGGTCGCCGTAGCGCAGGGCGTGGTCGATGTTGTGCGAGGTGAAGACGACGGTGACGGTGCGCTCGCGCGCAAGGCGCATGAACAGGTCCATCACGTCCTCGCCCGCCGCCGGGTCCAGCGAGGCGCAGGGCTCGTCGGCAAACAGCACCTCGGGCTGGGCCACGATGGCCCGGGCGATGGCCACGCGCTGGGATTGCCCGCCCGACAGCCGGTCGGCCCGGCGTTGGGCCAGGTGCGCGAGGCCCACGGCCTCCAGCGCCTCCAGCGCCGCCTGGCGCGATGCGGCCGGAGCCATCGCCTGCGACCAGTGGCGCACCCCGCCGCGCTGGCCCAGCAAGCCGTGGATGACGTTGGACAGCACCGACAGCCGGGGCACCAGGTTGTGCTTTTGCGCCACGAAACCCACCCGCGCCCGCAGGCGGCGCTGCGCCATTGCGCTCAGCCCGCCGGTGTCCTGGCCCAGCAGCGCCACGCGCCCCTCGGTCAGCGGGATCACCCCCATGATGCAGCGCAGCAGGGTCGACTTGCCGACCCCGTTCGCGCCCACCAAGGCCACCGCCCCGCCGCGTTCCAACCGAAAGCTGACGCCGGAAAAAATCGGCGTGTCGCCGAATTGCTTGGTCAGGCCCTCCGCCTCGATATCGACGGGGGGCACCGGAACGCCCGAGGGCATCCCGGCGGGATCCGGCCGCACGTCACGCGCGGCCGGACGGGTGATGACAAGATCACTCACCGATGAAATTGTCGAACTGCGGGTAGCCGGCATTGCGGTACATCGCGCGCACGTAATCGTAGGCGCTGTCCTCGATGGCCACCAGGTCCATGCCCCGGTACTTGTCGTTCTCCTCGTGGGCCAGGATGCCCGCGATGATCGCGTCCTTGTGCTCCAGGATGGCGTCCCGCACCTCAGTCGCGGCCTCTTGCGGCACATGCGCGCCGACCATCAGCATGTCGTTGGGCAGATCGCCCGAGCGCGCGATGATCTTGAAGAACCCGTAAGGCAGTTCCGTTTCCTTGTCGCGCACGCTCAGCCACGACCCTGCATTGGTGCCGATCGCATCCACGTCGCCGTTCTTCAGCGCCTCGTGGGCAATGTTGCGCGAGGTGTGGGTCTTTTCGATGTCGTTCACCGGGTCGACGCCATGATCGGCCAGCGCCTGCATCGGGCACAGCATGTTCGAGGTCGAGCCGATGTCGCCAAAGGCCACCTTCTTGCCGACCAGGTCCTTGGGCTGGTTGATGCCGCTGTCTGCCCGCACGACGATGGCGCAGAAGTAATCCGGACGGCCCAGGCCGATCAGGGGCGTGGCCTCGGTCAGGGTGTTGATGACGACATATTCCGCCGGGCCCGAGACGACAAAGTCGACGGTCTTGCCGCGCAGCGCTTCGGCGGCGGCGGTGCGGGAATTGACCGGGAAGAAGTCGAACGTGTCGCCGGTGGCCGCTTCAAGCGCGTCCTTGAACGGGCCCCATTCGGTCTGCAGGCGTTCCATGCCTTCGACATCGGTCACGGCGATGTTCCAGGTCTCGGCGAGAACGGACGTGGCGGACAGGGCAGCCAGGCTTGCGCCCAGCACGAGGGATTTGAATGTCATGACGGCCTCCGGGACATTCTGGTGAAATTCATCCGGATGAATCCTCGAATGTCGTAACGCCCAAGCGACGGCTGAATGACGAAATTGCGAAACTTTCGGGGGTAAACCGTCATCTGGATGCAGCGCCCCCGTCACGGAGCTGTCATATGGGCCGGGTAACCCCGGCATTCATTCGGATGACTGAGCATGACCAGAAACCGCTGGCGCGAGATCCGCGCCCTCATTGAACGGGACATCATGGACGGCGTGCTGGAGCCCGGCGCGAAGCTGCCAACGGAACCAGAGCTTGTCCAGCTGTACGGGGCCGGCCGCCACAGCGTGCGCCGGGCGGTGACGGACCTGGCAAAGGCCGGCTATCTCAGTGTCGAACAGGGCCGGGGGACCTTTGTGCTGGCCCGCCCGATGATCGACTACACGATCGGCAAGCGCACGCGCCTGCACGGCAATCTTGACCCCAAGGGCTTTGCGGTGTCGGGCGAAACCCTGGGGGTCGAACGGATCCCGGCCCCGCCACGCGTGGCCGAACTTCTTTGGCTGGACCAGGGAGACGAGGTCATTGCCACCCGGCGCCGCTCGCTGGCCAATGGCCTGCCGGTCAACTTCGGCACGATCTACCACGACGCCGCGCGTTTCCCCGATTTCGCCGAGCGCCGGCGGGCCATGGGGTCCACCACCGCGGTCTACCGGTCCTACGGCATCACCGATTACCTGCGCGGCGAGACCCGGATCCATGCCCGCCCCGCCCAGGGAGACGAACCGCAGCGCCTGCACCAGCACCCGGACATGCCGGTTCTGGTGGTGCGCGCGGTGGACACGCTGCTGGACGGCACGCCCATCGCCACCTCCAAGGCCGTCTGGTCGGCGGCCCGCGTGACTTTCAGCGTCAATCCCACGGACGATGCCTGACCTGTCAGCCAGAGGGGTCTGCGCGCTGGATCCGGCCGTTTTGCCCTGCAGTCAGCGCCGGGGCCAGTGCCGGGGCCGGGCCGATTGTCAAACGTCCAGGGCGCCCAGGTGCCTGGCCAGGAAATCGACGAAGGCCCGCACCCGGCGGCTGTCGTATTGTCGCGGGGGCGAGACCGCGTAAAGGTTCGTCGGCTCGGTCGTGAAGGCGTCCAGCGCCGTCTCCAGCCGCCCCGCCCGGACGTCCCCGGCGATGTCGAAGCTTGATTTCTGCACCACGCCCGCCCCCGCGATCGCCCATTGCCGGAGCGCCTCGCCATCGTTCACCTGGCGGTCTCCGCTGACGCGCACCCGCACCCGTTCGCCGTCGCTGTGAAAGGTCCACGACGCATGGCGCGCGCGCGGCTCGCCCAGCAGCAGGCAATTGTGCTGGGCAAGGTCGGTCGGATGGCCGGGCTTGCCATGGCGTGCCCAATAGGCCGGCGCGGCGCAGATCTTCTTCTGTCCCCGCAGCAGCAGCCGGGCCTTCAGGTCGGAATCCCGCAATGGCCCCGTGCGCACGGCCACGTCAAAGCCCCCCTCCACCAGGTCCACGATGCCGTCCCAGAGAAACAGCTCGACCGTCACGCCGGGGTGGTCGCGCATGAAGGCATCGACCAGTGGCGCCACCCGCTGCCGGCCCAGGTCGTTGGTGCTGGTGATCCGGATGTTGCCCGACAGAGCCCCGTCCTGCGCGAACCCGGCCATGACCTCGTCGATGTCCGACAGAACCCGGCGGCTTTCCTGCAGGAACCTTTCGCCTTCCTCGGTCAGAGACAGCTTGCGCGTCGTGCGAACCACCAGCTGCACGCCAAGCCGCTCCTCCAGCGCCTGCAACCCGTAGCTGACCGTCGACGGGGCCACGCCCCAGTCGCGCGCCACCGCCGACAGGGACCCGCCTTCGGCGATCGCCACGAAGAGACGCATGGTTTTGAAGGCATCCATTATTCGATTTTTCCGAAAGGTCCTTGCGAGGTTCTACCCATTTATTCCGCAGGATTAAAGATACCTCTGATCCAGGCAACCCGAACCCACGGAGGAACACATGTCCAAACCTCATGCGCTGGTCGCTGGCGGGCTCGGCGTGATCGGGCGCAACGTGGCGACGCACCTGGCCGATACGCTTGGCTGGCAGGTCACGGCCCTGTCCCGGCGCAGCCCCGGTTTCAACACCGCCGCGCGCTACCTGCCGGTCGACCTGCTGGACGACAAAGCCAGCCACCAGGCTCTGGCAGACGCGGGCCCCTTCACCCATGTCTTCTACGCCGCCTACCAGGAACACGACGACCCCACCCGCCAGGTCGACACCAACCTCGCCATGCTGCGCACCTGCGTCGCGGCGGCCGAGGCGGCGTCTCCGGACCTGGAGCGTGTCGTGCTTTACGAGGGGGCCAAGTACTACGGGGCCCATCTCGGGGCGTTCCCCACCCCGGCGCACGAAGACGACCCGCGTGTCCTGCCGCCCATGTTCTACTATGACCAGGAAGACTGGCTGACCGCCTTTTCCAAGGGCAAGCCCTGGGACCCCGTGGTGCTGCGTACCGACGTGGTCTGCGGCTTTGCGCTTGGCAACCCGATGAACCTGGCCATGGTCATCGCGGTCTATGCGGCGATCTGCAAGGAGCTGGGCCTGCCGCTGCGCTTCCCCGGGTCGCCCACTTGCTATGGCAAGCTTGCCCAGGTGACCGACGCGGCACAGCTTGCCCGGGGCTCTGTCTGGGCGGCCGGGCAGGGGGCGGGCCACACCGCCTACAACCTGACGAACGGCGATATTTTCCGCTGGTCCCACCTGTGGAACCGCATTGCCGCGCATCTCGACATGGACCCGGGTGAACCGATGCCGATCTCGCTGACCGAGATGATGGCCGACAAGGCCCCCCTGTGGGAGCGTATCAAGGCCAAACACGGCCTGGTGGACGTGCCCTTCGACAAGGTGGCCGCCTGGGGCTTTGGCGATTTCATCTTCAACTGTGACTGGGACGTCATCTGTTCGACCACGCGCATCCGCCAGGCCGGGTTCACGGACACCGTGGACAGCGAAGAGATGTTCCTGCACCTGATCGACGACTTCCGGGACAGAAAGGTAATCCCATGACCCGCACCTTCCGCGGCATCGAACACATCGGCATCACGGTGCCCGATCACGACGCGGCCGTGGCCTTTTTCCAGGCCGCCTTCGGCGCAGACCAGATGATCTCGCAGACCGAGGCGAACGGCGGCCCGATGCCGGCACGCCAGGTTGGCCCCATGAACGACCTGCGCCCGGGGAACTCGATGCTGAAGGTCTCCATCCTGCGGCTGCGCAACGGTCCGAATGTCGAGATCTTCCAGGTCGACCGCCCCGGTGGCAGCACCGAGGCCAATATCGCCGATTACGGCATCAGCCACTTCAGCCTGTGCGTCGACGACATCCACGCCGCCGCGGCGGCCTTCACGGCGGCGGGCGGCACGCTGGTGTCCGATCCCTACGACCTGGGCGCCCCGGAAGACGGGCCGGGCAACAAGGGGGTCTTTGGCCGCGCCCCCTGGGGCCTGCTGATCGAGATGGAACAGCTGGATGCCCCCATGACCTATCTTGCCGGCGCCACTGCCACGCGCTGGACCCCAAAGGACGATTGACATGACACTGCAAGACCAACCCATCCTCGTCATCGGCGGCTCGTCCGGCATCGGCTTCGGCGTCGCCCGGGCCGCGTCGGATGCGGGCGCACAGGTGACCATCGCCTCGCGCTCGCAGGACAAGGTGGACGCCGCCGCCGCAAAGCTGGGCGTCCGGGGCGTCACGCTCGACACCGGGGACGCCGAGGCACTGGACGCCTTCTTCAAGGACAAGAGCTTCGCCCACGTCTTCTGCTCGGCCGCCAGCACAAAGGTGGCAGCGGTGCGAGAGCTGCCGCTGGAGGACGCCTATGCCTCGGTCCAGTCCAAGTTCTGGGGGGCGTTCCGGGTCGCCCGGGCGGCCAGCATCCATGACGGCGGCTCGCTGACGCTGATCTCGGGCTTCCTGTCGGTCCGCCCGAAAAAGGGCGCGGCCATCCAGGGCGCGATCAACGCAGCACTCGAAGGCCTGACCCGGGGGCTCGCGCTGGAACTGGCGCCGGTGCGGGTCAATTGCATCTCGCCGGGTCTCATCCAGACCGAGATGTACGACAGCCTGGATGGCGACGGGCGCAAGGCGATGTTCGACGGCGCGGCAGAGCGCCTGCCCGCAGGCCGCGTCGGCACGCCCGAGCACATCGCCACGCAGGCGCTCGCCCTCATGACCAACCCCTACATGACCGGCGCGACCATCCTGGTGGACGGCGGCGGCGCTATCGCCTGAAGCGGGCACCCCTGACCATCTTGCACCGGGCGGTACGGGCCGGGGCCGGCACACCCCGTCCAGATCAGCCGGGTTGACGACAGCGATGGCCGCGGCCGCGTGCCCAAGTCAGCCGGTGCAGCCGGTCATGCGATCCGCCGTGGTCTGTTCATCGCATCTGAGGGGCAGGGGGGGCCGGGATACCTTTCGAACAGGATATGGCGTCAGATCATAGACCTGGCTCGGTGGATGACCGGAAGCGCAGCCCTTGTGCAAACGGCTGAATGTGAGCGGGGCGGAGAAGGAGAACGGCAAGATCATGCGCCAGGTCAGGCCGTTCGCATCACTTGGGTTTGTGCTGATTCTCCCGAATTATCACCGTGCGGAATCGGCGTTTTCGCTGCGGGGAAAACCAGATGCAGGACGTCCTGGATGCGGGCGGCGGGCATATGTGGGCGCTCCCTGCATCCCGGCCCGGTCCAGGCCCGGATCATTGGAGAGGCAGGGTTTGCTTCTGTTGGCGATCCCCCTCATGGATCGGTGGCGATCATGCACCGGAATGTAGCACCAATGGAAACACGGCCCTGACCGTCAATGAAGGCGGAAATCGCCTTTTCATGCGCATCATGCCCGGTCCTGCGGCCTGCATGCTCGATCGCGCGGGCCGCCACCCCGGTCGAGTTCAGGGCACGTGACGCGGTTGCGGCGCCCGGGTTGCCGGCATACTGGAACGAGTTGAATCCGGACACGATGTCGAAGGTTGCGTCGTCGAATGGCAGCTCCTCGATGTCTCCGCACAGGAAGGTCCCCTGACGGAATTGGACGGTGCCGCAACCGGCTTGAAGGGTTAAACCCGGAAGATCGAAAGCAACTTCACGATGCGCATCATCCAGCAACAAGCGGCGCGGCCTATGGCCGGCAGGGCTGACACGACGGTTGAAGGGGCACTGGTTGTGACAATCACACCTATCCGGGCCATCCGCTTGCCGAAATAGCCCAGCCACGCCATCGGGAGTCCCGATTTAGTCGCAAAATGGATCCGCGACATCAGCCAGGGGCCGCAGCCGGACTCGATGACTGGCGGCTTGCCTGCGATGCCGGGGCGCAGAGCCGGCCACCGTTCTCGGCGCTCGGGTCCAACCCGGCGCAGCGCATTGCGCCCCAGGCTCCGGCCACGGCGCTGGATACCACGGGCAGCGCGTGGCGGGCTTCGAGCACCGGGTTCACCGGCAGTGTCTTCAGGCCTCCGCAGGAAATGAACAGCGCATCGACCGGCCCGGTTGCGGCGGACAAAGCCGCTTCGCCGAGCTCGACCAGCCGGTCGGTCGAGGTTGACTGGACCAGATCAAGGTCCGTGAGTTCAAGTGCCTCAAGGCTGGCCACCTCGTAGCCTTCGCCTTCCAGGTAGGCGGTCAGAAGGCGGTTCACCTCCGGCGCATATGCGGTCGCCACGGCAAGGCGCCGGGCGCCAAAGACGTTCAGTGCCTCCAGCACGTTGTCGGTCATCGTGGTGGCGGGAAGCCCCGTCGCCTCGGAAATCCCCCTGCCCAGTTCGCGGGTAAAGCCCGCGCCCCGGTAGAAGCTGAGAGAGGTCCCCATGAGCGAGATGGCACGGGCACCCTCGGCGCGCAACTCCAGTGACAGCTCCACGACGCGGTCGATCACGCCGTCATACCCGCTGGCCGTCAACTCGGCGAGGGCAAGTCCCCGGGCGACAAAACGGGCTCGGTCGGCGTAAAGCGCCAGCGGCTCGGGCGGGACGCTGCCGTGCGCCGGAGGCACGATCATTCCGATACAGGGCAGGTCTTGTTGGCTTGTCATCTCAGGTCTTCCTTCTTCATCCCTTGCCGTGACCGGCGGCCGAGGGTCGTTTGGCCAGCTCGTGGATGGCGTCGTGGTCCGGCTCGAACCCGAGCCCCGGGACATCGGGCAGGGTCATGGTGCCGGCGTCCGGCTCGGGCAGGCCCTTGTAGATCATCCGGCAGACCTGAACCGCGGGAACGTGCCATTCGACAAGGCCGCCGTTGGCCAGGCCCGCGTGCAGATGTGCGTTGTGAAAGGGCCAGCCGCCGCCGTTGGCAATCGGAGTTGCAAAGGCATCGGCCATGCCGGCAACCTTCGCGGCCTGGGTGAAGCCTCCGCCGATGGTCACGTTGGGCTGCAGCACGTCAACGGATTTGCCGGCCAGCAAGTCGCGGAACCGGAAGGACAGCCCCTCGTTCTGACCCGCGGCAAGCGGCAGCGGGCAGCGGGCGCGCAGGTCGGCCATGGCGGCGATGTCGTTGCGCTGGATCGGCTCCTCGAAGAAATCCACGTCAAGCGGGACAAGCCGCTGGGCCAGTCTCAGCGCGTGGACGGGGTCGAGGTTGCAATTGGCGTCAACATAGATCCGCGGGCCGGGGCCGACGGCCTCGCGCACGGCGGCGACGCGGCGGACATCCTCGGCGATGACCTCTTCCAGCGGGCTGGCATCGCGCCGCCGCAGGGCCTCTCCGGAGACCGTCATCTTGAGCCGGGTGAACCCCTTGTCCACCCAGTCCCGCGCGGTGGACGCCAGATCGGCCCGATCGAGAAAGCCGAAACCGCAGGTGACGTAAAGCTGTACCGTGTCACGCGCACCGCCAAGCAGCTTCCAGACTGGCTGCTTCAGGATCTTGCCCGCCAGATCCCACAGCGCGATGTCGATTGCGGCAATGGCGTGCATGGCATAGCCCGTCTGCCCGCGCGGCGACATCAGCCAATAGAGCTTGTCCCACAACGCCTCGCGGGCCAACGGATCCGCCCCGATAAGCGCGGGGGCAGCCACTTCGGTGATGGCCATGGCCACGGTGCGTTCCTCGGTGATCGCGGTGAAGCCGTGCCCGATCAGCCCGCCTTCGGTCTCGATCTCGCAAACCACGACCGAAAGGTCGGTCTCGCGCACCTTGCCCGCCGCCTCGATGCGGTTGGGGACATTGAGCGCATGGGCGCGCACGGCAACGATCTTGCCGGCTGCAGTTACAGGGGTCGTCATGGTCATCTCATCATGAGGTCAGGGAGGAACAGCACGATCTGGGGAAAGATCGTGATGAGAAGCGAGCCAAGGGCCAGGATCGCCAGGAAGGGCATCGATCCGGCCATGATCTCGGTCATGGGCACCTGCCGCGCGATCGACTTGGTCACGAAGAGGTTGATGCCGAGGGGTGGCGTTATGCAGCCGATTTCCATGTTGATGGTTGCGAAGACCCCGAACCAGACCGGGTTCAGCCCGGTGTCCAGGATGAACGGCAGGAACATCGGCGCCACGATCACGATGATCGCGAAGGGCGGCAGGAAGCACCCCATTACCAGCATCAGCACCCAGAGCAGGAACAGCGTCACCCACTTGTTCGGCACGGCGTCCAGCAGCAGCGTTGTCAGTTCGGACACCACCCCGTGGTACGACAGGAACTGGGCGAACCCGTATGCAAAGGCCGCGATGAGCAGGATCATCGAGGTATCGCGCACGGATTTCATCAGCAGGGTCTGCCAGGTCGACAGGTTGGCAATGCGGTAGATCGCCAGCACCAGGACAATGGACGCCATCGCGCCGACGGCCGCGATCTCGGACGGGGTCGCCCAGCCGCCGTAGAGCGCGACCATGATGCCGACCATGAGGGCAAAGAACGGGGCGACCCGGCGCAGCGCCGCCATGCCGCTGTCGCCGTTTCCGGTGCCCTGTTCCATGGCGACAAGCTCGGCCCTTTCAGCGGGCGTGAGCGTGGCCAGGTGGCGGCGCATCCGAAGCCACGTGTAGACCGAAAACATCACCACGAACATCAGCCCGGGCAGGATGCCCGCCAGGAACAGCTGGCCGATCGAGGTCTTGGTGACCACACCGTACAGCAGCAAGACGATGGAGGGCGGGATCAGGATGCCAAGCGCACCGCCGCCCACGACCAGGCCGGTGGCCAGGCGGGCGGGATAGCGGCGGGCCAGCATCTCGGGAACGCCGGACGATCCAATCGCCGCAACCGTGGCCGGCGCCGAGCCGGAAATGGCCGCGAACATCGCGCAGCCGCCGATGGTCGAAATTCCAAGGCCGCCGGGGATCGGCAGCAGCCGGCTGAGCGCGGCATAGATGTCCTTGCCGGCCGGGCTGACCGAGATGATCGCGCCCATGAAAATGAACATTGGCAGGGCCACCAGCTCGATGGAATCGAGCGATGTGAAGGCGCCCTCGGCGATGTAGCGGATTTCGCTGGCATCGCCCGTGACAAGCATCATCAGCACCGTGGCGAGGGCCAGCGAATAGCCAATGGGAAAGCCGGTCAGGATCAGGAAGAGAAGCAGTCCGATGCTGAGCAGCGCAAGCGTGACGGGGTCCATGTCAGTGTCCTCCGGCGTCTTTCGGCGGATCGATGTGGCCCCCACGGATCCGGATCGCGATGTCGACGGTCACGGCGACGACCAGCAGCGCGCCTCCGACGGGGAAGGCGGCGTGGGGGAGCCAGAGCGGCGGGTCCCAGATCGTGCCGGTGGTCCAGCCGGTGGACCAGGAATGCGAGAACAGGTCCCAGGCGGACCAGGTGAAGATCAGGAAGAGCCCCAGTGTCAGAATGTCCATGACCAGCCGGTGCATCTCTGCCGCGCGTCCGGTCAGCTTGTCGGCCAGCACGCGCACCCCGATCTGACCGCCGGCACGGTCGGTATAGGCCGCGCTCAGAAGAGCCGCGTAGATCAGCGTGTAGACCGAGGCCTCCATTTCCCAGACCGTGTTCCAGCCGAGCGCTCCCCGGGCGAAGACGGCCCAGCTGATCGCGGCGCAGGCAAAGACCACACCGATGGCGGCCAGCGTCGCGGCGGCGCGGCACATCTTGTCGATCCGCCGACGCAGGGCGAAGAGACCGGGCAGCACCTCCGACGAATCGGAGGTGCCGTCGCGCATGGTGTCGCGCGTGTTGTTCATTCGTGGGCGCCTGCCGCCTCTAGCGCCTCGGCTCCGCCGTCGACTTCCTCGCGGAAATAGGTCCAGGCGTGATCCCGAGAGGCCTTGTGCCAGACCGCCACCTGCTCGGGGGTGAGCTCGTGGATCTCGACACCCGCCTCGGCGAATTCCCGGGCAATCCGGTCATTGTCTTCGATACTCTGCTCGGCGAACCAGCTTTCGCTTTCGGCGATCACCTCGATCAGCGTGGCGTAGTCCTCGGCACCCAGCTTGGCCTCGAGCCCGGGCGACCCGATGATCGAATGCATCGCGCCGATGAAGCCGGGCCCGACCAGCAGGTGATTGGTCACCTCGTCCAGGCTGTAGCCCTCGAAGCTGGCGTAGATGGTCATGTCACCGGTCAACACGCCGGTCTGCATCGACTGGTAGATTTCCGATCCGGGAACCGAGGTAATCGTGGCGCCCAGCTCGGCCATCATCAGTTCGCTGGCCTTGCCCAGGCCCCGCACCTTCTGGCCGGCCAGGTCTTCCGGAGCGATCACCGGCGTGTCGGCGGTGCCAATGGTGGCCATGGCCCAGCCGCTGCCCAGAAGCTCGACCCCTGCACCGCTCACGGCTTCCTGCAGCATCGGCCAGATCGGACGGTTGCGCCAGTCGACACCGTCCAGCGGCGAGGTCACGAGGCCCGGCAGGGCGCCGATTTCGGTGATGGGCGCACGGCCCGACAACCAGGGCAGAGGATAGCTCGCCAGGTCCAACCGGTCACGCGCGACGGTATCCGCCTGCGCCTTGGCCTTGAAAAGCTGCTGGTTTGGATAGACCTCGATGGTGACTTCGCCCTCGGTGCGTTCGGCCACGGCTTCGGCAATGTAGTCGGCCCAGCGGTCGCGGGTGTCCCCGTCGGTGTAGGAATGGCTGAACCGAAGAGTGGTCTCCGCGGCGGCCGGGCCGGCGATGGCAAGGGCCAGCGCGGCGCAGGGTGCGAGTTTGAAGAGAGTGTTCATGCGGACCTCTGGGCTGTTGGATGGAGACTTTGGTGCTCCATATGGTCATTTTGGTGTACCAAATAGGGGCCATGGGATATCCACTTGTCAACCCGGCAGGCTTGGGTCAGTAAGTTTCGAGTGGCTCCAGGGGAAAGAAATGGACAAAACGAGCGACGCAGAGCTTACGGTTGCAGCACGTATGGCGCGGGCGCTCGAAGAAGACATTCTCGCGCGTGTACTGATGCCCGGCGAACAGCTTGACGAACGGCTGATCGCAGAGCGGTTCGGGGTCTCGCGGACCCCGGTACGGGATGCCCTGCGCATGCTCGCCGCCGACGGCCTGGTCGAGATGCGACCGCGTCGGAAGGCGATCGTCAGGGCCCTGGACAAGCAGCGCATGGCGCAGATGTTCGAGGTTTTGGCCTGCCTTGAAAGCCTTGCAGCCGAGAGCGCGGCCCGCCGCATGTCCCCGCCTCTGCTGGCGGACCTGCGCCGCACACATGAACAGATCGGGACCTGCATCGCCGAGAACCGGCCCGAGGAATACGACACGCTGAACCTGGCCTTTCACCGGATCATCTATCGTGGCGCGGGCAATGCCTATCTCGAAGAGCAAGTGGACATACTGCGCCACAGGCTGTCGCCCTACCGCCGCTGGCTGTTGCAGAAGATGAACCGGATGCAGCTGTCGCACGAGGAGCACGGCAGGATCCTCGCGGCCCTGGCGGACGGAGACGCCCACCGCGCGGCGGAGGAAATGCAAAAGCACGTCCGCGACGACGACCGCTTCCTCGACTTCATGATGTCCGAAGCCTGACCCGGTCCTGGCGGCCCGCAACCTGACGGTCGAGCCCGGGGACGCGCCATCGTCCGTCTGCCTGTCAATGGATTGGGCGTTGCCCTTTATGCCGTGCAGCATGAGGTTCATCAGGCAGAGGCGGTGGGTGTCGGGGACAAGCTCGGCCAGCGTATAGCAGTCTTGGATCGGCCGCCCGGCCGTCCCGTCCGGAAGACCACAGAGTGCGCTGGTCTCATCGTAGTTCCGCCGATGCGCGGCTCTGATGACGCCCCCGGTTCCGGCCGTGGGATCCTGCATGCGCTCGCCGAGCTGCGGCTGGGTCAGGCGGATGATGCAGTCGATCAGGGGGCGCAGGGTGAACTACTGACCGGCATCCGACTTCTTTTCTTCTGCGTTATTCTGCAGGAGGCCCTCGTAGTGGTCGCCCAGTCCTTCCTCGCGCGCGTCGAACCAGTCGAGATCGTCGATGGCGGTTGTCAGGCTCTTCAGGTTGGCGGGCTTTCGCAGGCGCGTTTGGGCATCGGTCAATATGCCGAGGACAAGCTGATCCTTCGCTGGCTTCGGCTTGCCGTCAGCGCCCCTTTCCTCGGGATTGCCGAGCACGGTCGGGAAAGTGGCGAGCGGCCAGATGACCGCGGGTCAGGTCTCAATTCTGCGAGTCGGGCGCGATCAATTCTCAGCTGCGGTGAACTGGCTCTTGTGATTCTACGTGATCCGAATGGGGTCAGCCTGTGCGCCTTTTACGTGCTCATCAGCCAGCAAACACAGCTGCAAGAGACTGATACAATCGCCAAGCGTACTGGCGAGGAAGTTTTTGATTTGCATGGTTTGTGGAAAGTGGCTGGGGTGGTAGGATTCGAACCTACGGTACACGGTACCAAAAACCGCTGCCTTACCGCTTGGCTACACCCCAACGTGGGCGGCTGATTACGATGCCTCTCGGGGCAGCGCAAGGGCCATCTGGAAAATTTTGCTGATTTCCGTACCCGGTTTCGCGCACATGGCCAGACGCCCTTACGGAAGCCTGGCCCGCGCGCCGGATCAGTCGCGCAGCTCTTCCGGTTTCACGCCCCACAAAGCCGCCTTTTCGACCCAGCCCTTGTAGCCCCCGGCCGAGATCCGGCACCAGTCGGGCTCGCAATCGCCCAGTTTGGCGACCACGCCCATTTCGAACATCGCCGTGACCGGGGCCTCCGGGTCGGGGCGCGTGTGGCCCTGGACCATGTCCTGTTCGATCAGCACGGTGCGCACGCCCGAGATCAGCGCGTAATGCACCCAGCCGCCCGCTCCGTCGCGGTCCTGGACACGGCGCCAGTGGCCATGTTCCGCCGTGATCATCAGCGGCATGCCGCGCCGCTTGAAGACCCAGTCGATGCGGTGGGCCCGCGAGGGCCCGCGCCGCACGTTGCCCTCGACCGCCTTCATCGAGACGTATCGCGGAAGCGGCAGGTTCGTGACCGGTCCGCGTCGTTCACCGACGGATGCCGATACGGTTACGGGCGCTGTTTGCGCACCTGCGCCTGTTGCCGCCAGAGCGGCCGAAATGATGAGGGAAAAGACAAGACCTCTGCCCGATGTCTTCAGTACCACCTTGGTGTGTCCGTTTGCCTGTTTTTTCTGCCCGGTCGGCACCCTATAAAGGCACCGAATGGTCATGCGGGGTCTTGCGCCCCGTCGACCGTGCCTGATCATGCCACGGCCAGGGCACGGGTGAAAAGAAAGCGGAGGCAGGTATGGCAAGAGATCGGCTGAGTGTTGTCGTGACGCGACGGTTGCCGGAGGCCGTCGAGAAGCGGATGAGCGAGCTGTTCAATGTTGAACTGCGGGACGACGATGTACCGATGGACCGGGCCCAGCTGGTCTCGGCGGTGCAACGGGCCGATGTGCTGGTGCCCACGATCACCGACGAGATCGACGCAACCCTGATCGGGCAGGCCGGGGAGCAGTTGAAACTGATCGCGAATTACGGGGCCGGGGTCGACAATATCGACGTGGCCACGGCTCGGCAGCGCGGGATCCTGGTGTCGAACACGCCCGACGTCCTGACCGAGGATACCGCCGACATGACGATGGCGCTGATCCTGGCGGTGACACGGCGGATCCCGGAAGGGCTGTCGGTCATGCAGAAGGGTGACTGGCCGGGATGGGCGCCGACCTCGTTCCTGGGCGGGCGAATCGCCGGGCGTCGGCTGGGCATCCTGGGCATGGGGCGGATCGGGCAGGCGGTGGCCCGGCGCGCGCAGGCGTTCGGCATGCAGGTTCACTACCACGACCGGGGCCGACTGCGGCCAGAGACCGAGGACGAGCTGCACGTGACCTGGTGGGACAGCCTCGACCGGATGGTGTCGCGGATGGACATCCTCACGATCCACACGCCGGCCACGCCGTCGACCTTCCACCTGATGAATGCCCGGCGGCTGAAGTTGATGAAGCCCGATGCGGTGATCGTGAACACCTCGCGTGGGGAGGTGATCGATGAGAACGCCCTGACGCGGATGCTCCGGGCCGGGGAAATCGCCGGGGCCGGGCTGGACGTCTACGAGTTCGGCACCGACATCAACCCGCGCCTGCGAGAGCTGCCCAATGTCGTGCTGCTGCCGCACATGGGTTCGGCGACGCTGGAGGGCCGGATCGAGATGGGCGAGAAGGTCATCATCAATATCAAGACGTTCGAGGATGGCCACCGGCCGCCGGATCAGGTCGTGCCGTCGATGCTGTAACCGTTTCCTTGGAAGGAAACGGCCCGGATTTTTGTAAAAATCCGGACAGGAGGAGAGGATGCGCGCATTTGTGGCCGTGGATCTGCCTGAATCGTTGCGGAATGCGCTCGAGGACCTTCAGGCCCGTCTGCGAACAGGGCGGATCGTGCCATCAGAGAACCTGCATCTGACTCTGGCCTTCCTCGGCGATGCCGGGGAAGAGGCGCTTGAGGACCTGCATGACGGGTTAGAGGCCTTGCGGACCGAGCCCGTGGAAATCCGCGTATGTGGGCTTGATCTGTTCGGTGGGGCCTCGGCGCCCCGGCTGGTTCATGCGGTGGTCGAGGACAATGCGGCCCTGTCGGACCTGCACGGACGGGTCCTGCGCCTGGCCCGGGGCGCCGGGCTGGCACCCGACCGCCGGCGCTTTCGCCCTCATGTCACCCTGGCCCGGTTCGGGCGCACTGCGCGGGCCGACCCGGGGGCCCTGGCGCGATTTCTGGCCGATCATGCAAGCGTATCCCTGCCAGCGGTCACGGCGCGGTCGATGGGGCTTTATGCATCGACCTTGAGGCCGGAGGGGGCCGAGTACGAGGCGCTCGCCTTTTATCCGCTTGGCGCAGGGGGGATCCTTGACGGTCGCGAATAGGTGGCTTTGGATCGGCGCGGTGCCGCGCTAGCCTGTGGCGCAACACCACGGGGGAACACCATGCGCCGAATCTGTCTGTCCATCACCCTGCTGCTCGCCACGGGCGGGGCCCTTCCGGCACAAGAGGCCAGCGATACCGTTGCGCCCGAAGCCGCGACCGCCCTGGGAGGAACCTCGGATCATGCGGCAATCGACGCGGCCCTGCAGGCCAAGGCCGATGGCCGCCCGGTCGAGGCGCAGGACTGGATGGTGGCCGCGGCCAATCCGCTGGCCGTGGCGGCCGGAGCGCGGATCCTTGAACAGGGCGGCAGCGCGGTGGATGCGATGATCGCCGTGCAGACCGTCCTGGGCCTGGTCGAGCCGCAATCTTCGGGGCTGGGGGGCGGGGCCTTCCTGGTCTACTGGGATGCCGCCCGGCAGCAGCTGACCACGCTGGATGGGCGCGAAACCGCGCCGCTGCGGGCCACGCCGACACTGTTCCAGGATCAGGGCGGGGAACCCCTGGGCTTCTTCGATGCCGTGGTCGGCGGTCTGTCTGTGGGTACGCCGGGCACGCCTGCGCTGATGGAACGGGCCTACAAGTACTGGGGCAAACTGCCCTGGCCTCAGCTCTTCGACGATGCGATCCGGCTGGCCACGGAGGGGTTCGAGGTCTCGCCCCGTCTGGCCGAGCTGGTAGCGGGAGATGCCGAGCGTTTGTCACGCTTTCCCGCCACGGCGGCCTATTTCCTGCCCGACGGTGCGCCGATCCAGGCCGGCGAGACCCAGACCAACATGCCCTATGCGCTGACCTTGCGACTGCTTGCGGCCAACGGGGTGCGGTCGTTCTACATGGGCAAGCTGGCAGGGCAGATCGTGCAGACGGTGAACACGGCCCCGGGCAATCCGGGCGTGTTAAGCCAGGCCGACTTGGCGCTCTACCAGGTGGTCGAGCGGCCCGCCGTGTGCCAGCCGTACCGGGCCTTCGATGTCTGTGGCATGGGGCCGCCGTCCTCGGGTGCGCTGACGGTGGGGCAGATCCTGGGGCTGTTGAACGGGTTCGACCTGGGCGCGATGGGTCCAGAGGACCCCGAGGCGTGGCGCTTGATCGGGGATGCCTCGCGCCTGGCCTTCGCCGACCGGGGCCGCTACATGGCCGACAGCGATTACGTGCCGGTCCCGGTGAAGGGGCTGCTGGCCGCCGATTACCTGGCCGCGCGGGCAGAGCTTCTGAACACCGACATGGCGCTGGAGGCTGTCGCCCCGGGCGAGCCGGAGTATGATCATGCGCTGAACTGGGCGGATGACCGGTCCATCGAGTTTCCCTCGACCTCGCATATTTCCATCGTCGATGCCGAGGGCAATGTCCTGTCGATGACGACAACGATCGAAAACGCCTTTGGATCGCGGCTGATGGTGGGCGGGTTTCTTCTGAACAACGAGTTGACGGATTTCTCGTTCCGCACCCATTCCGACGGCCGGCCGATCGCCAACCGGGTGGAACCGGGCAAGCGACCGCGGTCCTCGATGGCGCCGACGATCGTGATGCGCGACGGGGCACCGGTTCTGGCGGTCGGCTCTCCGGGGGGCAGCCGGATCATCGGCTACGTGGCCAAGACGGTGATCGCCTGGGCCGACTGGGGACTGAACGTCCAGCAGGCGGTGGCGCTGCCCCATGCGGTGAACCGGTTCGGCACATATGATGTCGAAACAGAGGCCCAGGTCGCGGGGCTGGAGGCCCTGGGGTTCGAGGTCAACCAGCGTGGGCTGAATTCAGGTCTGCACGTAATCGAGATCGGCGATGGCCTGAAGGGCGGGGCGGATCCGCGGCGGGAAGGGATTGCGCTGGGTCACTGAGCCGGGTCTTGGGGGCGGCTCCGGAAGGCGGCAGATCGCGGTGGCTCCCGCCCACCCACCCCGCCACCGCGATCTGCCGCCTTCCTGTGTCGGCGCGGGATCCGTCCCCGGGGGCGTGGCACGTGGTTTGACGCGGGGGCGGGCTCTTGTCCCCGGCGGCGTCGCGGTCCAGAGTGGCGCGGTCTTATCCGAGGGGAAAATTCATGGGACGTGCCGAGCCGCTCGCGCGCAACGAGGCGGGGATTGCGACCGCTGTTGCCAGTCTGAAACAAGTTCTGGGAGACCGTCTGCAGACGGGCCAATCCATTCGCGAACAGCATGGCCACACCACCACATGGCTGGAAACCCAGGCCCCCGACGCGGTGGCCTTCCCGCAAAGCACCGACGAAGTCGCCGAGATCGTGCGCATCTGCGCCACCCATAAGGTGCCTGTCATCGGCTTCGGTGTCGGGACCTCTCTGGAAGGGCACGTCAACGCGCCGGCCGGGGGGATTTGCGTCGACTTCGCCCAGATGAACCGCATCCTGGCCGTGCATCCCGAAGACCTGGACGTGGTCGTCCAGCCCGGCGTCACCCGCGAAGAGCTGAACGTCCACCTGCGCGACCAGGGCCTGTTCTTCCCCATCGACCCCGGCGCCAATGCCACCCTGGGCGGCATGACCGCCACCCGGGCCTCGGGCACCAATGCCGTGCGCTACGGGACCATGCGCGACAACGTCATCTCGGTCGAAGCCGTCATGGCCGACGGCACGATCATCCGGACCTCGCACCGGGCCAAGAAGACCTCGGCCGGGTATGACCTGACCCGCCTGCTGATCGGCTCGGAAGGCACACTGGGCCTGATCACCGAAATCACCCTGCGCCTGCAGGGCATCCCCGAGGCGATTTCGGCCGCGCGCTGTTCCTTCCCCTCGCTGGACGCGGCCTGCCAGGCGGCGATGATGACCATCCAGTACGGCATTCCGGTCGCCCGGATGGAATTGCTGGACACGCTGGCCGTGCGCGCGGTGAACCTGTATTCCAAGCTGGACCTGCCCGAGGAACCCTTGCTGCTGCTGGAATTCCACGGCTCCGAGGCCGGCGTGGCAGAACAGGCCGAGGCCTTCGGCTCGATTTCCGAAGAGGTCGGCGGATCGGGCTTTGAATGGACGGCCTCCACCGAAGAGCGCAACCGGCTGTGGAAGGCCCGCCACGATTTCTACTGGGCCTCGCTGCAACTGAAACCCGGGGCGACGGCCGTGGCCACCGATGCCTGCGTGCCGATTTCGCGGCTGGCCGAGTGCGTGACACGGGCGGCGGCCAAGGCCGAGGAGATGGGCATCCTGTCCCCGGTCGTGGGCCACGTAGGCGATGGCAATTTCCACATGTCGCCGCTGATCGACCGGGACGATCCGGATCAGCTGGAAAAGGCCGAGGCCTATATCGACTGGCTGGCCGAGCTGGCGATTTCGATGGACGGCACCTGCACCGGCGAACACGGGGTGGGGCAGGGCAAGAAGGCCTTCCTGAAGACCGAACTGGGGCCCGCCCTGGGCTACATGTCGCTGATCAAGACGGCGCTGGATCCCGACAACATCATGAACCCGGGCAAGATCATTCCCGCATGACGGCCGCATGATTTGACTGGGCGTCCCCCCGGGGGGAGGACGCGCTTCGGGGGTAGATCCGAAGCGCGCCTGGCCATGGTCTATCCGTGAGCGAAGACCAGAGGGCCGGTAGAATGTGCGCGGGCTCTGGGGATCGACATGGTTCCGCGCCAGCATTCAAAGGGTAGTACGCACGGGCTGCGAAGTTCCGACGCCCGAAATCGAAAAAAAATCGGTTTCGGGCGGATTTTTTTCGGCCCACGGTCGCGGCCATCGGCAGGCCTCGGTTGGCCGGGCCGTCAAAAGACACGGCGGCTGGGGTCAGCCGCGGCCGAAATCCTTGGTGGTGATCACGGCATCGCCGTCCCGGTCCATCATGTCGAACCAGTCGGTTGCCTTGGTCAGGAACTCTTGTTGCGAGACCGTCCCGTCGCCGTCGATGTCGTTGAAGTCCAGGTGCATGCCCGTTTCGGCGCGCACCATCGCACCGGCTCCGTGGCCCTTCTGGTCGGCCATGTCATTGGCCCGGGCGTCGTCGAACATCGCGTATTCCTCGGCGTCCAGGACACCATCTTCGTTGCTGTCGAAGGTGTAAAAGACATCGCCCCGCCGTTCGGTCACTTCGTCAAGCGTGACCTGGCCATCGGAATCGAGGTCCCAGTTCTCGACGAAATGGCTGCCGGGCGGGGCCTTCTGCGCCACGGCGGGCAAAGCCGGCAGGACAAGCAGGGGGGCGATTGAAAGCAGGATGGCTGAACGGCGGCTGCGCATTTGGCTGTTCCTTTTACATGCGTTGTTTTGCATGTGTTATACGCCAATTGAGCCGCCCTCCGTCGTGCCCATGTGTCGCAGGGTCAGCCGGCCAGTTCGTCCCAGCATTCCAGGGCCTTGGCCGCATACATCATCGACGGGCCACCGCCCATCTGGATGCACATGCTCAGCACGTCGGCCAATTCCTCGCGGCTGGCCCCGGTCTTGCGCAGGGCTTCGACGTGCAGGGTGATGCAGGGCTCGCAGCGATCGGCGATGGCGATGCCCAGGGCCACGAATTCCTTGGTCTTCAGGTCCAGGGCCCCGCCATCCTTGGCGGCTTTCGACAGGGCTCCGAAGCCCTTCGCGGTGTCGGGAATGGCGGCGTTCAGGGTGCGCAGCCCGGCGCGGGTCTGCGTCAGTTTTTCTGTCCAGCTCATGGCGATCCGTTCCTATGCGAATGTGATGATGAGTTCCTTCGGAACGTCTCAAATCACATCGGTCCGGTCCGGCTCCTTGATCTGGATCAGCCGGCCGAGATGTCAGGTCCGGGTTGCAACCAGTGCAAGGTTGTTGGCGGGCATGTCGACCATTTCGGCCAGGGACAGACCGGCGCGGGCCAGGGCCTCGGCCACCTGGGTGTCGTCCTTGTAGCCGATCTGGGGATCGGCCCCGCGCAGTTCCGCATCGAACCGCTGGTCTCCGTCGCTGGTCAGCTGCCCGTCGCGCTTGAACGGGCCATAGATGACCAGGGTGCCGCCGGGGGCCAGGGCCAGGGCGGCCTCGGAGATCAGGGTCTGCGCTTCGGGCCAGCTGACCAGGTGCAGCAGGTTGCACAGCACGATCAGATCCTGGCCGGCATGGGCGTCATTCCAGCCCGGCGAGCAGGCGTCCAGGTGCAGCGCAGGGCGGATGTTGGGGACCTCGGCCTCGGCGGCATGGGCATCGATGCTGGCGCGCCGCGCGGAGTCGGGATCGGTGGGCTGCCAGTCCAGCCCGGGCAGGCGGTCGGCGAACAGGATCACGTGCTGGCCGGTGCCGCTGGCGATTTCCAGCGCGCGGCCTGTCCCGGGGGCGCAGCGGGTCAGCAGATCGGCGATCGGCCCGCCGTTGCGGGCGGCCGAGGGAGCATGCAGCTTGGCGCCGGTCGTGGCCTCGGCGAAACTGGCGGTGGGGGGCAGGTTGCGCGTCATGTCTGTTCCTCGATCCGGTCGGTGGCCGGGGGCGGGGCGGGGGAAAGGGCGGCGATGCGGGCGTAAAGTTCGGCCGGCATGGGCGTCGACAGGGCCGCCAGCGACGGCTCCAGCTGGGCGGTGGAGCGGGCCGACAGGATCGGCACCGGAGCGGTGGGATGGGCGGCGGCCCAGGCCACGGCGAGCGTTGCGGGATGGGTGGTCATCTCGCGGGCCAGTGCGGTCAGGCCGGCGGCGGCCTCGGCCATCCAGCCCGGGGCATAACGGGCGGCGTAGCGCGCATCCTCGCTCAGCCGGCCAGAGCCGCCCGACAGGTACTTGCCCGTCAACAGCCCTCCGCCCAGGGGCGAATAGGTGGCCGCGGTGATGCCGAGGCCCGCGCACATGGGCAGGATCTCGACCTCGGCCTGGCGCTTGACCAGGCTGTACATGGGCTGGACCAGGTCGATGGCCATGTCGAATTCGGCCGCGATCCAGGCGGCCTTGACGACCTGCCAGGCGGCAAAGTTCGACAGGCCCACATAGCGGATCAGGCCCTGGGATTTCAGCTCGGCGAAGCAGGCCATCGTCTCACGCAGATCGGTGTCGGGGTCGAACCGGTGCAGGTAGAGCGCGTCGACCATGTCCAGGCCCAACCGCTGGCGCGAGATGTCGAACTGCGCCCGCATGTTCGCCGCTGACGCGCCGCCCGCGTAGCCGACCTTGGTGGCGATCAGCAGGGCGTCGCGGTCGGGGCCGGCAAGGGCGCCCAGCAGGGTTTCCGAGGCGCCATCCGTGTAAAGGTAGGCCGTGTCGAAATGCACGATGCCCGCCGCCCGGCAGGCCTCGAACATGGCGCGGCTGGCGGCGGCGTCGGCGGTGCCGCCGAATTGCATCGTGCCAAAGGCGAATCGCCCGGCGGGGGTGCCATCTGTCGTGCGAAGCAATGTCATGCAGCCGGTGTGGCACGGGGCCGGGCGTGAAGAAACCATAAATGCAGGCAGACACGGCCAGTTGAGGGGGGCTGGACCGCCGCGATATTAACCCTATCAGTCGCCAGCCCCGCATGTTAGGCACCGCCGCGATCGCCAGACCATCGTGCGGTGCCGACAACGCAACCCAAATGGATGGGAGACCTCGCAGATGACCCTGCTCACGCCCGAGGGGCAAACGATCGTCAACGACGTGGCCGCGCGCCATGGTTTCAGCGCCGATGCGGTGACCCATGTTCTGGTGTCGCTCAGCCAGGGCGGCGGCACCCAGGCGCAGTTCAACCATTGGGAACTGGGCGGCATGGGCCAGTGGTCGCTGGGCGGCATGGTCATGATCGGCGACATGTTCAACAACGGGCTGAAGGCCCGGGTGGACAGCCTGTGCACGGAATTGTCGAACACGCTGGCCGCCAGCCAGGTGTTCCAGCCGCCGTCGTACCAGAACCAGTCGAGCTCGTACCAGGGGCAAAGCCAGGGTGGCGGCCAGATGCAGATGCAGGGCGGCGGCGGGTTCGGCCAGACCAGCCTGTTCGTGTCCGGGTCGGGCCAGGGCAACTGGTGGCCGCAAGAGCTGGGTCAGCCGTCCTCGGTCGGGTCGCAGAACGATCTGAAATATGCGTGTTTCCCCGATAGCTGCCGGCTGGCGATCCTGCTGAACGGGCAGACCACGGTTTATGATACGGGCCAGCACCAGATCGGCGGCTTCGGCCAGCAGCAATCGGGCGACCAGTCGCTGACCTTCACCAGCCAGTTCGGCCTGGTGCGCGTGGCGGACCTGCCGGTGGTGCCGATGGGCGGGGGGATGGACGCGGGCCAGGCCCCGCAGCCGGATCCGCAGTCCCAGCCCGAACCGCAGTCCCAGCCGGAGCCGTCCTATCAGCCCGAGCCGCAGATGGACATGCAGCCGCAGGTGCCGCCGATGACGGCGGGGCAGGGGGACGACAGCGACGCGATCTTTGCGAAGCTGGAGAAGCTGGGCGGATTGCGGGACAAGGGCATCCTGTCCGAAGAGGAATTCGCCGAGAAGAAGATGGAGCTTCTGTCCCGGCTGTGACGGTATGCGTAGGATGGGTTGTTTCAACCCATCACTGGGCCGGACGATGGGTTGAAACAACCCATCCTGCATCCCGCGCCAACGGCAATTGCCTCGCCCTTCCGGCAAACGCAAAAGGCCCCGCCAGATGGCGGGGCCTTCGTGTTTCAGTGGCAACCGCTTACTGCGGGATTTCGCCCGTCAGGCCTTCGACATAGAAGTTCATGCCGGCCAGGGTGCCATCGTCGGCCACCTCGCCATCGGCCAGCCAGGCCGAGCCGTCCTGCTTGTTCAGCGGGCCGGTGAAGGGGTGGTAATCCCCGTTGGCGATCGCGTTCATCACGTCGAGCGCGGCCGCCTTGACGTCTTCCGGCACGGCGTCGGTGATCTCGCCGATCTCGACCATGCCCGGGGCAATGCCGTCCCAGGTCATCGCGCTTTCCCAGGTCCCGTCCATCACGGCCTTGGTGCGCGCGATGTAATAGGGCGCCCAGTTGTCGATGATCGACGACACGCGCGGGGCGGGCTTGTATTCCGCCATGTCCGAGGCCTGGCCGAAGCCGATCACGTTGCCCGCGGCCTTGGCCGCCGCCAGCGGGGCGGTGGAATCGGTGTGTTGCAGCACCACGTCGGCACCCTGTTCGATCAGCACCTTGGCCGCATCGGCCTCTTTCGCCGGATCGAACCAGGTGTAGGCCCATACCACCTTGAACTCGACGTCGGGGTTGACCTTCTTGGCGTGGATATAGGCCGAGTTGATGCCCCGGATCACCTCGGGGATCGGGTAGGACCCGATGTACCCGATGATGTTGCTTTCGGTCATCATGCCGGCGATCGTGCCCTGCACGGCCCGGCCTTCGTAGAAGCGGGCCGAATAGGTCGAGACATTATCGGCGGTCTTGTAGCCGGTGGCATGTTCGAACTTCACGTCCGGGAACTTGGCCGCGACGTTGATCGTCGGGTCCATGTAGCCGAAGGACGTGGTGAAGATCAGGTCGGCGCCCTGCAGCGCCATCTGGGTGATGACGCGCTCGGCATCCGGGCCCTCGGCCACGTTTTCGACGAAAACGGTTTCGACGGCATCGCCGAATTCCTCTTCCACGGCCAGCCGGCCCTGGTTGTGTTCGTAGGTCCAGCCGCCGTCTCCGACCGGGCCGACGTAGACAAAGCCGACCTTGGTCTGGGCAAGCGCCGCGCCGGCGAGGCTGAGCGCCATGGCGACGCCGGCCAGAAGTGTAGTGCGTTTCATTTCTATCCCCTATTTATCAGGTCTTTGGCCCCGATGCGTCAGCTCGAGGCATGGAAGGTTCGGCCCAGCGAGGCCGGTGCGTTGCTCTTGTCCGCCGACAGGATCACGAGCACGAGGATCGTGATCAGGTAGGGCGACATTGCAAGATATTCCACGGGGACCGCAACACCTGCTGCCTGCAAATTAAGCTGCAACACGGTGACCCCGCCGAAAAGGTAGGCGCCGATCAGGACGCGCCAGGGCTTCCAGCTGGCAAAGACGACAAGCGCCAGGGCGATCCAGCCGATCCCGGCGGTCATGCCCTCGGTCCATTGGGGGACGCGGATCAGGCTGATGTAGGCCCCGCCCAGCCCGGCGCAGCCGCCGCCGAAGAGGATGGCCAGCACGCGGATGCGCTTGACCTTGTACCCCAGCGCATGGGCGGCATCGTGGTTTTCGCCGACCGCGCGCAGGATCAGCCCGACCCTGGTGAAGGTCAGCACGGCCCAGGTCGCGGCGACGATGAGGATGCCGACGTAGAGCATCAGGTCATGGCCAAAGAGGATCGGGCCGATGACGGGGATGTCGCCCAGGGCACCGAAGGCATCGCCGGTTTCGGGGGGCTTGATGCCCACGTAGCTTTGCCCCAGCAGGGCCGACAGGCCGAGCCCGAAGAGCGTGAGCGCCAGGCCCGAGGCCACCTGGTTGGCCAGGGCGAACTGGGTGAGGATGGCGAAGAGCACCGACAGCAGCGCGCCTCCGATCGCGGCGGCGACGAAGCCCACGACGGGCGACCCGGTCTCCACGGCGATGGCAAAACCGCAGATGGCCCCGGTGATCATCATGCCCTCGACGCCGAGGTTGAGGACACCGGCCTTTTCCACGACCACTTCTCCGATGGCGGCCAGCAGCAGGGGCGTCGCCGCGACCATCAGCGAGGCGATCAGCAGGACGGGGTTGATGGCGCTCAGGTCCATGAGGGGGCTCCGGCTCGGAAAGGGGAAGGGGGACAACAGGTGGAGGGCCGGGCAGCCCGCGCCGGCTCCCGCCCACCCACCCCGCCGACGCGGGCTGCCCTTGGCGCGGGGATCGGACGGAACGCCATCAGGCGGTCTCTCTCTTGGCGAGGCGGATCCGGTAGTTTGTCAGCAGGTCGAGGGCCAGCAGGAAGAACAGCAGCATGCCCTGGAAGACCTGGATCGCGGCCGCCGGCAGGCCGAGGTTCGACTGGGCGATGTCGCCGCCGATATAGGTCAGGGCCATCAGCCCGCCGGCCAGCAGGATGCCCACCGGGTGCAGCCGGCCCAGGAAGGCCACGATGATCGCCGTGAAGCCATAGCCGACGTTGAAGTCGATGGTGATCTGGCCCGCCGGTCCCGAGACCTCGAAGAGCCCCGCAAGCCCGGCCAGCGCGCCCGAGGCGCCGAGGCAGAACAGGATCAGCCGGGCCGGTTTCACCCCGGCAAAGCGGGCGGCGCGCGGGGCCTCTCCGGTCAGGCGGATCTGGAAGCCCAGCATGTGCCGGTTCAGCAGCACGTAGGCAAAGATCACGGCGATGAAGGCAAAGACCACGCCCCAGTGCATGCCCGTGCCGGCGATCACCTCGGCGTTATGGGCCGAGGGGTATTGCTGCAGGTTGCGGCTGCCCGGGAAACCGAAGCCCTCGGGGTTCTTCAGGAACGACAGCGAGGCGGCGGCCAGGAATTGCTCGGCCACGTAGACCAGCATCAGCGAGACCAGGATTTCATTGGTGCCGAACCTGACCTTCAGGATGGCCGGGATCATCGCCCACAGCCAGCCGCCAAAGGCCCCCCCGAGGATCATCAGCGGGAAGATCAGCACGCTTTCCGCCGGGTAGAAGGCCAGGCCCACGGCCGCGCCGACGATGGCGCCCATGATGTACTGGCCCTCGGCCCCGATGTTCCAGATCCCGGCCCTGAACCCAAGGCTGAGCCCGATGGCGATCAACACCAGGGGCGCGCCTTTGACCAGCAGCTGCGGCCGGTAGTAGAAGGCGAATTCACCGAACAGCGGATCCCAGAAAATGGTGCGGATGGCCTCGGCCGGGTTCTTGCCCAGAAAGGCGAACAGCAGCCCGCCAAAGACCATGGTGGCCAGCACCGCGACAATGGGCGTGGCCATCGACCACAGGTCCGATGGCTGAGGCCGTTTTTCAAGCTTGATCATGAATGGGCCTTTCTGAGCTGCCCTGTCCATCCGTCGCGCCCGGCGCAGCCGGGCAGCGGTCGACCTCCCCCCGGAGACCGCTTTGGCGATGTCATGCTCAGCCCGTGCGTCATCCTTGCTTTCGAGTGCGCACGCAGGCCAGATGCGGCAACGCGGCCTCCAGGTCGGCCGCTGCCCGGCTGCGCCTTGTGATCACACATGGGCCACCTCCATCCCGTGGGCGCCGCCCATCATCAGGCCGATCTCGTCGATGGTCAGACCCGCCGTGGGGCGGGGGGCGGTCAGGCGGCCTTCGTTGAGGGCCGCGAAATTGTCGGCGATTTCCATCAGTTCATCCAGGTCCTGGCTGATGACCACCAGGGCCGTGCCCCCCGCGGCCAGATCCAGCAGGGCCTGGCGGATCGCGGCGGCCGCGGCGGCATCCACGCCCCAGGTCGGCTGGTTGACCACCAGCACCTCGGGGCGCTGCAGCACCTCCCGGCCGATGACGAACTTTTGCAGGTTGCCCCCCGACAGCGACCGGGCGGCGTTTTCCGGGCCCGGCGTGCGCACGTCAAAGGCCTGGATGATCCGCTGGGCAAAGTCCCGCGCCGCGCCCCATTTCAGGAACCCGTTCGACACCAGCCCTTCGCGCAGCGCACCCGTCAGCATGGCGTTTTCGGTCAGGCTCATGTCGGGGGCGGCGGCGTGACCCAGCCGTTCCTCGGGCCCGGTCAGCAGGCCCAGCTTGCGCCGCTGCGAAGGGCCCAACCCGCCCACCGGGCGGCCATGCAGGGATACCGCGCCCGGCGCGCTGAGGATCTCGCCCGACAGGGCGGCCAGCAATTCGTCCTGGCCGTTGCCCGCGACCCCGCCGATGCCCACGATCTCGCCCTTGCGCACGCTCAGCGACACGTCCTTCAGCGACGTGCCAAAGGCCGAGGGCGAGGCCGCCGACAGCCCCTTGATGTCAAGCGCAACCTCCCCCAGCGCACGTCCCGACCGTTCGGGCGTTTGCAGGGCGGTGCCCACCATCATCTCGGCCATGTCGCGGGCGGTGGTGTCGCGCGGGATGCAGCTGCCCACGTTCTTGCCCAGCCGCAGGATCGTGGCGTTGTCACACAGCGCGCGGATCTCTTCCAGCTTGTGCGAAATATACAGGATCGCCGTGCCTTCCGAGCTGAGCTTGCGCAACGTCTGGAACAGGATCTCGACCTCTTGCGGGGTCAGCACGCTGGTCGGTTCGTCCATGATCAGCAGCTTGGGGTCCTGCAAGAGGCAGCGGATGATCTCGACCCGCTGGCGTTCACCGGCCGACAGGTCGCCCACCGTGCGCGACGGGTCCAGCGGCAGCCCGTAGGTTTCCGACACCTCGCGGATTCGCCGGGTCAGGTCGCGCATCGGCGGCGGATCTTCCATGCCAAGGGCGATGTTCTCGGCCACGTTCAGCGCGTCGAACAGCGAGAAATGCTGGAACACCATCGCGATGCCGTCGGCCCGGGCCGCCCGGGGTTCGGCCGGGGCATAGGGGGCGCCGCGCAACAGCATCTCGCCGCTGTCGGGCTTGACCAGCCCGTAGATCATCTTGACCAGCGTCGACTTGCCCGCGCCGTTTTCGCCCAGCAGGGCATGGACCTCGCCCGTGCCGATGTCGAAGGACACGGTGTCGTTGGCCACGACGCCGGGATAGGCCTTGGTCAGGCCCCGGATACTCAGCAATGGGGTCATGCGATGGCCTCGGTCCTGACTGTGTGGCTGCGGGCCAGCATCTGCCCGGCCACGCCGATGGCGATGGCCTGCGGGTGCTTGCCCAGCGAGGGGTCGCCGATGGGGCAGGTGATCCGGGCGATGTCGCCGGGCCGATGCCCCAAGTCCCCAAGCCGAGACCTGAAGCGCGCCCATTTGGTGGCCGACCCGATCAGCCCGGCAGAGCCAAAGCCATGCGACAGCAGCGCATGGCACAGGTCCAGGTCCAGCGCGTGGGAATAGGTGACGACCAGGTGCTCTGCCTCGATCGGCGCATGGGGCACCAGGGCCGTGGGCCGGGCCACCGGCACGGCATCGACGCCCTCGGGGATCGTGTCGGGGAAACGTTCGGGCGCGGTGTCGACCCAGGTCAGGGCCAGGTCGGGCAGGGGGGCGAGCACATCCACGAGGGCACGGCCCACGTGGCCGGCGCCCCAGATCCAGACGGGCCGGGTGGCGCGGATGACCGGCTCGACCATCCAGCCATCGACCAGTTGCGGCACCGGCGTTTCGCCGCGATCGCGGGCCCGCGCCAGGATGCGTTCGACCGACAGGGGCACGGGCGCGGCCGCGCCATCAACAGGGCGCGCATGAACTGGCCCGTCCAGCCCGTCCAGCATCTGCCCCGTGATGCGTTCGGTCAGCACCGTCACCGCCCCGCCGCAGCACTGGCCCAGGTCCGGCCCCAGCGCCTGGCGCAGAAGGCCGACATGCCCGCGCCGCGCCGCCTCGGCCGCTTCGAATTCCAGCGTGCCCCCGCCAATGGTCCCCGACTGCCCACCGTCCCAGACGATCATCGAGGCACCGACCTCGCGCGGGGCCGACCCCCTGACCTCGGCCACGACAACCCGGGACACCGGCCCATGGTCCAGCGCCCGCCGCAAGGCGTCGACATCAAAGCTCATCACCCATCCCCCCGATGGCCCGCCAGATCTCTTCGGCCGTCGCCGGAGCGTTCAAGGCCGGATACCCCGCCCCGCAGGCCGCCACCGCATCGCTCAGTGCCAAGTAGGCCGACATGCCCAGCATGAACGGCGGCTCTCCCACGGCCTTCGACCGATAGATCGTGTCCTCGCGGTTCTCACCATCCCACAAGGCCACGTTGAACACGTCGGGCCGGTCCGAACAGGCCGGGATCTTGTAGGTCGAGGGCGCATGGGTGCGCAGGCGTCCCTTGTCGTCCCAGACCAGCTCCTCGGTGGTCAGCCAGCCCGCGCCCTGCACATAGGCCCCCTCGATCTGGCCGATATCCAGCGCCGGGTTCAGAGACGCCCCTGCATCGTGCAGGATATCCGCCCGCAGGATCCGGTTCTCGCCGGTCAGCGTGTCGATGGCCACCTCGGTGACCGAGGCCCCGTAGGCGAAATAGAAGAACGGCCGCCCGTCACCCTTGATCCGGTCCCAGTCCACCTTGGGCGTCTTGTAGAACCCCGTGGCCGACAGGCTGATCCGCCCGGCATAGGCCTTGCCCGCGGCCTCGGCGAAACTCATCCGCTCGGTGCCAACGGTCACGTGGCCGTCGGCAAAATGCACATCCGTCACGTCGGCCTGGTAGACCTGCGCCAGGTAGGCCGCCATCCGCTCGCGGATCGTGTCGCAGGCCGCCTTTACCGCCATCCCGTTCAGATCGCTGCCCGACGACGCCGCCGTGGCCGAGGTATTGGGCACCTTGGCAGTATCGGTCGCCGTGATCTTCACCGCCTCCATGCCCACGCCGAACCGGCTGGCCGCCACCTGGGCCACCTTCTGGAACAGGCCCTGCCCCATCTCGGTGCCGCCATGGTTCAGGTGAATGGACCCGTCCTGGTAGACATGCACCAGGGCGCCGGCCTGGTTCAGATGGGTCAGCGTGAAGGAAATCCCGAACTTTACCGGCGCAAAGGCGATCCCCTTCTTGATCACCGGGTTGGCCGCGTTCCACGCCGCCACCGCCGCCTTCCGTCCGGCATAATCCGACGACGCAAGAAGCGCCTCGGTCATCTCGTGCAGGTCGAAATCCTCGACCACCTGCCCATAGGGCGTCAGCGCCTTCATCTTTGCCGAAATACGCCCGCCGGAGGCATCCTCACTCACCGCCTGCGCCGAAGGATAGTAATTCAGGCGCCGCAGCTCCACCGGATCCAGTCCCAGGTCATGGGCCACGTGGTCCATGATCCGCTCCATCCCGATCATGCCCTGCGGCCCGCCGAAACCCCGGAAGGCCGTGGCGCTTTGCATGTTGGTCTTCAACCGGTGCGAGGTGATCCGGATCTCGGGGATCCAGTAGGCATTGTCCGCATGCAGCATCGCCCGGTCCGCCACCGGCAGGGACAGGTCCATGCCCCAGCCGCAGCGGGTGTAATGGGTCACGTCCACCGCCAGCAGGCGCCCGTCGTCATCGAACCCGGCCGCGTAGTCGATCCGGAAGTCATGGCGCTTGCCGGTGATCACCATGTCGTCGTCGCGGTCGTACCGCATCGAGGCCGCCCGGCCGGTCGCCCGGGCCACCAGCGCGCAGGCGACGGCCAGCGCGTTGCCCTGGCTCTCCTTGCCCCCGAACCCGCCGCCCATGCGCCGGGTTTCCACCCGCACGCTGTGCATCGGCACGCCAAGTGCCTCGGCCACCTTGTGCTGGATCTCGGTCGGATGCTGGGTGGAACTCCCCACGATCACGTCGCCGCCTTCCTGGGGCAGGGCGATGGCCGCCTGGCTTTCCAGGTAGAAATGCTCCTGCCCGCCGATCTCGAACCGGCCCGACACGGTGCGCGGCGCCCTGGCCAGCGCGGCCGGGACGTCGCCCCGCCCATAGACCCGGGGGCCTTCCTCGAACCGGCTGTCGGCCGCCAGGGCCTCCTCGATCGTCAGGATCGGCGTCTCTTCGGCATAGTCGACCACGGCCAGCCGCACCGCCTTGCGCGCGGCCATATGGCTGGTCGCGGCCACCAGGAACAGCGGCTGGCCCACGTAATGCACGGACCCGTCGCTTAAAAGCGGCTCGTCATGGGCCGACGGAGACACGTCGTTGGCAAAGGGCAGATCCTCGGACGTCATCACGCAGACCACGCCCGGCGCGCTGCGCACGGGCTCCAGGTCCATCGACAGGATCCGGCCCCGGGCAATGGTCGACAGGCCAAAGGCCAGGTGCAGGGCGCCAACGGGCAGGGGGATGTCGTCGACATACCGGGCCTGACCCGTGACGTGAAGCGGGGCGGCATCGTGGGGCAGGGGCTTGGCGACACTCATGCGCGGACCTCCAGGACGGATGTGACAAGGCCCTGGTCCTCGGCGAAATAGCGCGCCAGCATCGCCCCGGCCGCATCCAGCCGGTACGCGGCCGAGGCGCGCATGTCGTCCATCGGCTGGAAATCCCGGGCCAGCGCGGCCCGAGCGGCAGTCACCGTTTCCAGCGTCCAGGCCTCGTCGCGCAGGGCGGCCTCGGCATGGGCGGCCCGCTTGGGCACGCCGGCCATGCCACCGAAGGCCAGGCGCGCCTCGGTGACCCGGCCGTCCTCGATCGTGATCCGCATGGCTCCGCACACGGCCGAGATATCCTGGTCGAACCGTTTCGACAGCTTGTAGACCCGCAGCCGGTCGGCCTGGCGCGGAAAGCTCAAGGCCTCGACGAATTCACCGGGCTCGCGGTCCTGCTTGCCGTACTCCAGGAAGAAATCCTCCAGCGGCAGGGACCGGCGGTCGTCGCCCTTGCGCAGGTGCAGCACTGCCCCCAGCGCGATCAGCGCGGGCGGATTGTCCCCGATGGGCGAGCCATTGGCGATGTTGCCCCCAAGCGTCGCCGCCCCGCGCACCTGGACCGAGCCGTAGCGCCGGATCATCTCGGCATAGGACGGATGCAGATCGGCCATGGCCGCGCGCCAGCGTTCCATGTCGACCATGGCCCCGGCCCGCACCTCGGTCTCGGTCACGTCGATGGTCTTCAGATCCTCGCACCGGCCCAAAAAGATCACCGGATCCAGCGTCTTTAGCCCCTTCGTCACCCACAGCCCCACGTCCGTCGCCCCGGCGACCAGGGTGGCCTCGGGCTGGGCGTGGTAGATCCGGGCGAGTTCGTCGGAGTTGGACGGCGCATATTCCGAGCCGCCCTCGGCCTCGGGCACCGCATCGGCCATCCAGTCCGGCACCGGTTCAGAGGCAGCCGCCTCGGCCGCGCGGATGATCGGCGTATAGCCCGTGCACCGGCACAGGTTGCCCGCCAGTCGGTCGTCGTAATCGGTCTGGCCGTTCAGGTGGGCACAGGCCATCGAGGCCAGGAACCCCGGGGTGCAGAACCCGCACTGGCTGCCGTGGTGGGTGACCATGGCCTCTTGCACCGGGTGCAGCGTGCCGTCCGGCCCAGACAGGCCCTCGACAGTGCGCACCGCCTTGCCGTCCAGCTGGGGCAGGAACAGGATGCAGGCGTTCAATGCCTTCGCCCCCCGGTCGTCGGTCACGATGACCGAACACGCCCCGCAATCGCCTTCGTTGCAGCCTTCCTTGGTGCCTGTCAGGCCCCGGTCTTCCCGGAGCCAATCGAGAAGCGTGGCCGTCACCGGCGCGTTCTCGAGCGTGACCGTTTCGCCGTTCAGACGGAACGTGATCTTCATGGGCATCTGCCTGCCGCTGTCTGTTGTCCCGGGGGCATGCTGGGCACCCCCGCCCGATGCGGCGGAAAGCTGGGGTGCGGCCCGAAGTCCTGCACAGAAAAGCGGCAAAGCGGCAGCTAGGCAAGCCTCCGCCGTCTTCGGTTGGCGCTTTGTGTGGCAACCGCCTATTCGGCAAGCGTTACGACCAGCGTAGCAAGCCGCCCCGGCGCGAAGCCTGCCGCCAACCCCAGCGCGGCCGGCACGAAGCGACCAGTCTCAAGCACCCTGCCACGTCAACGCAGGCTCTAGGGCCGGGGGCCAGAAACTCTCGCGCCGAAGCAAAAGCGTCACTGAACGGTCTCGGCCTCTGCCATGCGCACCAGGTTGTCGAGCGCACCGGTCCAGCCTTCGGCATACCCGTCAAAGGTCTCGGGGCCGGTCAGGCTGACGATCTGCAGGGTCACCTTCAACTGGCAGCCGCTCCCCTCGGCCGACAGCTCCTGCGTGGCCAGCGACACCGACAGCACATTGCCCCCCACGGTCAGGGTTTCGGACAGCACGATCAGGCGCGGGGCCTCGACGCGGTGAAAGTCGCTGACGGCGCTGAAGTCCGGCGCATCCCGCGGCCCGCACCGAGCCACCTCGCGCCCTCCATCACGCACGTCACACTGGTCGATCTCGATGACAATGCCCTCACCCGGAGCCCCCCAGGTGCGGCGTGCATCAGGGTCGGTCATCAGCGCAAACACCCGCTCGGGCGCAGCTTCGATGCGCCGGTCAAGGACCAGGGTTCGAAATTCACATGGGGCGGTCATCGACGATCTCCATCACTCTTGTGTTCACGTTCCAGCTGCTCTGCCAGGGCACCCAGCCGGTCCAGCCGCCCCTCCCAAAGCCGCCGCTGCCTGTGCAGCCAGGCTTCGGCTTCAGCCAGGGGGGCAGCCTCGATATGGACAATGCGCACCCGGCCCTTCTTCTCCGACCGCACCAGGCCGGACGCCTCCAGCACCTTGAGATGCTTGAGAAAGGTCGGCAGGGCGATGTCATGCGGCGCATGTAGCTCACCCACAGGCCTCGGCCCGGTGACCAGCGCCTCGATCACCGCCCTGCGGGTCGGATCAGACAAGGCGCCAAAGAAGGTATCCATTCGGTTAGCCATACGGCTAACTATTCGGTACACGCGATTCGATCAAGACACTTATCCATCTGGCTAAGTATTGATCCAAAGGAGGCCGCCTGCGGCGGCCACACGAGGTTTTGCGCGCCCTTCGGGCACGCCGTAGCCGCCAGGCCCAGCGGACGGACAGAGCGCCGCAATGCTGCTTCTTTCTCTTCCCAAATACCCCGGCCGACCCGCACCACCAGCCCTGGCCTCGATCAAACGCACGACCACTCCCCTCAGGCCTCCATCACCCACGCCGCGCCCCGTTGCCGGCCCCGGAATGCCGCTCTAATCTGCCCCCATGAGCAGCACGCCCGGATTCGTCCACCTCCGCCTTCACACCGAATATTCCCTTCTCGAAGGCGCCGTCCGCCTCAAGAAACTGCCCGGCCAATGCGCCGATCTTGGCATGCCCGCGATCGCCGTGACCGACACCAACAACCTCTTCTGCGCCCTGGAATTCTCGGTCGCTGCCGCTGGCGCCGGGATCCAGCCGATCATCGGCATGCAGACCGATCTGGCCTACCTCACGCCCGAGCCCGGCGCCAAGCCCAAGCCGCCCGCGCCCCTTGTCCTGCTGGCCCAGAACGAGACCGGTTACGAAAACCTCATGGCGCTCAACACCTGTCTTTATGTCGGCAAGCACGGGGACCTGCCCCAGGTCAGCCTCGACCAGCTCGAGGCCCATGCCACGGGGGTCATCTGCCTGACCGGGGGCCCGGACGGCCCTGTCGGCAGGCTCTTGCAGACCGGTCACCGGGCCGAGGCGGAAACGTTGGTGCGCCGGCTCGCCCGGGCCTTCCCGGACCGCCTCTATATCGAACTTCAGCGCCACCCGGGTGAAGACGGCCAGCCCGAAGCCGAGAAACTCACCGAGCGCGGCCACGTGGAAATGGCCTATGCCATGGACCTGCCCCTGGTTGCGACCAACGACGTCTACTTCCCCAAGACCGACCTCTACGAAGCCCACGACGCGCTGATCTGCATCGCCGAGGGCGCCTATGTCGACCAGCAGGAAGACCGCCGCCGCCTGACCGCCCAGCACTACCTGAAATCGCCCC
This sequence comes from Paracoccaceae bacterium, assembly GCA_002709405.1. Classification (GTDB taxonomy): domain Bacteria; phylum Pseudomonadota; class Alphaproteobacteria; order Rhodobacterales; family Rhodobacteraceae; genus Marinibacterium. The sequence goes on along the minus strand of PAQV01000055.1, from coordinate 14,272 downwards.
AAGAAATGGCTACGCTGTTTGCCGACCTGCCCGAGGCCATCGAAAACACCGTCGAGATCGCAAAGCGCTGCGCCTTCATGGCCTACCGCCGCGACCCGATCCTGCCGAAATTCGCCGATGACGAGGTCATCGAACTGCGCCGCCAGGCGGTCGAAGGCCTGAAGGCCCGGCTGGAGGTCATTCCCCATGCCGCCTCGGTCGAAGAGTACGAAAAGCGCCTGGAATTCGAACTGGGCATCATCGAGGGCATGGGCTTTCCCGGTTACTTCCTGATCGTGGCCGACTTCATCAAGTGGGCCAAGGATCACGACATCCCGGTGGGGCCGGGGCGGGGCTCGGGCGCGGGGTCGCTGGTGGCTTATGCGCTCACCATCACCAACCTCGATCCCCTGCGCTACAGTCTTCTGTTCGAACGGTTCCTGAACCCCGAACGGGTCTCGATGCCCGACTTCGACATCGACTTCTGCATGGACAGGCGCGAAGAGGTGATCCGCTACGTGCAGGACAAGTACGGCCACGACAAGGTCGCCCAGATCATCACCTTCGGCGCGCTGCTGTCCAAGGCCGCGGTGCGCGACGTGGGCCGGGTGCTGCAGATGCCCTACGGCCAGGTCGACCGGCTGTCCAAGATGATCCCCGTCGAAGGGGTCAAGCCGGTGTCGATCGAAAAGGCCCTGATCGACGAACCGCGCCTGCGCGAGGAAGCCCGCAACGAAGAGGTCGTCGACCGCCTGCTGAAATACGGCCAGCAGGTAGAGGGGCTGCTGAGAAACGCCTCGACCCATGCCGCGGGGGTGGTCATCGGTGACCGGCCGCTCGACCGGCTGGTGCCGCTCTACCAGGATCCGCGCTCGGACATGCCGGCCACCCAGTTCAACATGAAATGGGTGGAACAGGCCGGGCTGGTCAAGTTCGACTTCCTGGGCCTGAAGACCCTGACGGTGATCCAGAATGCCCTGGACCTGATCCTGAAGTCGGGCCGGTCCCTGCATGTCGCGGCCGACGGGACCGAGCTTTACGAGCCGGTGGCCGGTACCGAGAACGACATCGACGCCATCCCGCTGGATGACGAGGCCACCTACAAGCTTTACGCCGCCGCCAAGACGGTGGCCGTGTTCCAGGTGGAAAGCTCGGGCATGATGGATGCGCTCAAGCGCATGAAACCCACCTGCATCGAGGACATCGTGGCCCTGGTGGCGCTCTACCGGCCCGGCCCGATGGAAAACATCCCCACCTATTGCGAGGTCAAGAACGGGCTGAAGCCGATCTCCTCGGTGCATCCGCTGATCGACTACATCCTCGAGGAAACCCAGGGCATCATCGTCTACCAGGAACAGGTGATGCAGATCGCCCAGGTCATGGCCGGCTATTCGCTGGGCGGGGCCGACCTGTTGCGCCGGGCCATGGGCAAGAAGATCAAGGAGGCGATGGACGCCGAACGCCCCAAGTTCGAAAAGGGCGCGGCGGAAAACGGCGTCGAGAAGAAGAAGGCCACCGAGGTCTTCGACCTGCTGGAGAAATTCGCCAACTACGGGTTCAACAAGTCCCACGCGGCGGCTTACGCGGTGGTCAGCTACCAGACGGGCTGGCTGAAGGCGAACCACCCGGTGGAATTCATGGCCGGCGTCATGAACTGCGATATCCACCTGACCGACAAGCTGGCGATCTACTTCGAAGAGGTCCGCAAGGGGCTGGGCCTGCCGTACGTGCCGCCCTGCGTGAACCGCTCGCAGCCCACTTTCGACGTGAAGGACGGACACCTGGTCTATGCCCTGGGCGCGCTGAAGAACGTCGGGCTCGAGGCGATGAAACTGGTGACCGAATCCCGGGGCGACCAGCCCTTCGTCAATCTCTACGATTTCGCCCGGCGCGTGGATCTCAAGAAGGTCGGCAAGCGGCCGCTGGAAATGCTGGCCCGGTCCGGGGCCTTCGACACCCTGGACAGCAACCGACGCCGCGTCTTCGACTCGCTCGACGCTCTGGTCGCCTATTCGGCGGCGATCCACGAACAGAAGGCCTCGGCCCAGGTGTCGCTGTTCGGCGAGGCCGGAGAGGACCTGCCCGAACCGCGCCTGTCGCCGGTGTCCGACTGGTTGCCCGCGGAACGGCTGGGCGAGGAATTCAAGGCGATCGGCTTCTACCTGACGGGCCATCCGCTGGACGATTACATGGGCCCGCTGCGGCGCCAGAACGTGCTGACGCTGGACGATGTCACGGCCAAGGCCCAGAACGGCCCGCTGATCGCCAAGCTGGCCGGCGTGGTGACGGCGCGCCAGGAACGCAAGTCGGCAAAGGGCAACCGCTTTGCCTTTGTCGGCATGTCCGATCCCACGGGCAATTACGAGGTCACGCTGTTCTCCGAAGCGCTGGAGGCCTCACGGGAACACCTGGAGACCGGGTCGAACGTGGTCGTCACGGTCGAAGCGACCCTGGAATCGGACCAGTTGAAGCTGCTGGGCCGGTCGGTGGCCCCGATCGATAGCGCGGTGGCGGCTGGCGGCACATCCGGATTGCGCATCTACATCGACGATGCGGCGGCTGTGTCGGTCGTGGCCGGTGTGCTGGATCAGGCCCGCGCCGCGGCGAAACAGGCCGCCCGCGGTCCGGTGCAACTGTGCCTCCAGCATCCGACCTTGCCGGGCGAGGTCGACATGGACCTGGGCGCCGATTTCGCTGTCACCCCACAGGTCAAGGGCGCTCTGAAGTCGCTGGACGGGGTGGTGACGGTCGAGGACCTGTGATCCGACCCGACCCGACCCGACCTGACAAGATGCGGGTCCGGTCAGTCCCCTGACGGTGAAGACGGCGGATCGGCCTCGTCGGGTGCAGCGGGATCGGGGGCGGTGCGCCGCGCTTTGACGATGGGCGCCAGACCGTGCCAGAGCGCCACGGTGACCAGCGTGACCAGGAAGACGATCAGCTTGTAGCCCGAGGCGCTCAGCTGTTCGACCGGGTCGCCGGCATTCACCCACTCTGCCGTGGCAATGCCCAGCACGAGCCCGAGAACCGCGGCGGGCCCGATCTTGAGGATCTGTTCGATGACCTTGTACATTCTCAGCCCAGACCCACGAGGCTGAGGATGGTGGGCCCGGCCCGGTTGGCCCAGTCGCGGATCAGGTCACGAAGACCGGCCTCGTCGGTACGACCCCAGTCGCCGCGGCGCCGCTCGATCGCGTCTCGCCACTTGCCCATCTCGCGCCGGGCGCCCTCGGGCGTGGTGATCGGGCCCAGGTCGACCAGCAACGCGGTCCGTCCCGGCTTGCCCTTGTCGCCGCCGGGCGCCCAGGCCACCAGGTAAGGACCGTCCGAGGACAGGGCCTCTCCGTTCGTTTCGATCCTTGCGCCGGCCACGTCGAGGTCGAGCCGGTACCCGGCCGAGGCGACGGCGCAAAGCTTGTTCCCCGCCGCATCCCGCGCCGCGCGGTCGCCGCGCAGGGCGGCGGCGCTTTCTTCCTGCCGGGCGGTTTTGATCGCCGACGACACGGCCTGGTCCCGGATCGGCCAGACGGTGACCATCTGTTCCGACCGAGGGATCGGGTCGGGCGGCGTTTCCAGCTCTTCGACCGGGCGCAGGATCCGGAAGGCATGGCAGAACATCTCGAACCGCTGAGCCTCGGCCGAGGAATAGGAATTGGGGAAATGGATCAGCCCGTAGCCGGCGAATTGGCCGGCCTTGTAGGTCTTTGGCGGCGCAAAGGCCCGCGAGGCGTGGACCGTGCCGGAGATCTCGGCGTCGTAATCGACCTGACGGGTGCTCGCCGCCGCCAGGCCGCCGATCAGCCAGTTCGCGCCGCCGGGTGTTTCCTCAACGACGACAGGGGCTTCGACGATCGGCTCGTCCAGAACGCCTGACTCGGGCGGCTCGGGCAGGGGGGCAAGGTCGGGAACGCCGCTCACGACCACCCCGCCCGTATCGGAGGCGGGGATCGCGCTGCATCCCGACAGAAGGCCGAGAAGACAAAGGAGGCACGAAAGGCGTTTCAACGGAATTTCCGATCTCAATTTGCAGCGAGGCGGAATGGCAATCCCGTTTCACGGTATCGCGAAGTTTTGATTCACGCAATCAACCCGGAAATCGTTTCGAATTGGGGGCGGCTCAGTAATGTGGGGGGCGTTCGTCTCCGATGACAACGCCTCCCGCGCCCTCAGCCTCGCGTTCCGCCTCACGTTGCATCAGCATCGCCACCCGCCGAGTCAGCACGTCGATCTCGCGGGATTGGCCTGCGACCACGTCGCTCAGCTCGTCCACGGTACGCATCAGATGCGCCAGTTTTTCTTCCAGCTCCAGCATACCCCGCCCATACCTCACCCCGCCGTCCCGGCCAAGCCGTTCCTGAGCGGAGGCCGCCTGCGGCGTCCACACGAGGCTTTGCGCGTCCTGGCGGACGCGCGGTGGCGCCAGGCCCGGCGGCGGTTTGGACCTGTGCCCGCGCTGCTGCTTCTTTCTCTTTCCAAATACCCATTCCACGCGGGCCAAGCCGGGCCAACGCCACAGCGCCTTGCTCCGCCCCCGCCCTTCAGCTAGACCGCGCCGCGAAACGGGGGCGCGGTTCGTGGCCCCAGAAGGGGGACAGGACCCATGGCAAAACCGAAGAAACAACCTCGCCCCAAGGCGGAAACCCCCAAGGGATTCTGCGACTATTTCGGGCAGGAGGTCACCGAACGCTCCGAGATGTTGCGGACCATTGCCGGGGTTTACCATCGCTACGGCTTCGACGCCCTGGAATCGAGCGCCGTCGAAACGGTCGAGGCCCTGGGCAAGTTCCTGCCGGATGTCGATCGCCCCAACGAAGGTGTCTTTGCCTGGCAGGAAGAGGACAGCGACTGGGTCGCCCTGCGCTATGACCTCACCGCCCCGCTGGCCCGGGTCTATGCCCAGCACCGCAACGACCTGCCCACCCCCTATCGCCGCTACGCCATGGGCCCGGTCTGGCGGAACGAAAAGCCCGGCCCGGGCCGGTTCCGCCAATTCTATCAATGCGATGCCGATACCGTCGGCACCGCCTCGATGGCCGCCGATGCCGAGATCTGCGCCATGCTGTCGGATGCCCTTGAAGAGGTCGGCATTCCGCGCGGCGATTACGTCGTGCGGGTCAACAACCGCAAGGTTTTGAACGGTGTCATGGAAGTGGCCGGTGTCCTGGACCCGAACGATCCGGACGCCCGCGCCCACGAACGGGGCATCGTCCTGCGGGCCATCGACAAGCTCGACCGCCTCGGCGCCGATGGCGTCCGCGCCCTTCTAGGGGAAGGCCGCAAGGATGACAGCGGTGATTTCACCGCGGGCGCGGGACTATCGCCCGAACAGGCCGAGATCGTCATGGGCTTTACCGAGGCCGGCCGAGAAACAGGGGCGGCCACCGTCGCCCGGCTGAACGAGTTGGTAAAGGGCTCGGCCACCGGTGAGGAAGGCGTGCGCGAGCTGGAACAGATCGCTGAACTGCTCGACGCGGGCGGCTATGCCGGCGACCGCATCCTGATCGACCCCTCGGTCGTGCGCGGCCTGGGCTACTATACCGGCCCGGTCTACGAGGCCGAACTGACCTTTGAAATCTTTGACGAAAAGGGCCGCAAGCGCCAGTTCGGCTCGGTGTCGGGCGGCGGGCGCTATGATGACCTGGTCAAGCGCTTTACCGGCCAGTCAGTCCCGGCCACGGGCATTTCCATCGGCGTCGACCGCCTTCTGGCCGCCCTGCGCGAAAAGGGGCGGCTGGCCGCCCAGGCCCATGGCCCCGTCGTCGTCACCGTGATGGATCGCGACCGCATGGCCGATTACCAGGCCATGGTCGCCGAGCTGCGCAATGCCGGCATCCGGGCCGAAGTCTACCTGGGCAATCCGAAGAACTTCGGCAACCAGTTGAAATACGCCGACCGGCGCGACAGCCCGGCCGCCGTGATCGAAGGGGCCGATGAAAAGGCCCGGGGTGTTGTGCAGGTCAAGGACCTGATCCTAGGCAAGAAAATCGCCGAGAACGCTACCTTGGAGGAATGGAAGGAACGGCCCAGCCAGGTCGAAATCCCCCGCGCGGAGCTGGTGCCCACCATCCGACGCATCCTGGACGGGCAGGACTGATGGCCGCCCGCGCCGACATCCTGGCCCTGGCCGCGCAGCTGCGGGCGGGGTTCGAGGCTCGGGGCGCGCGGGCGGTGGAAACGCCGATCCTGCAACCCGCCGACACGCTTCTGGATCTTTACGGCGAGGAAATCCGCGCCCGGGCCTATACCGCCACCGACGCGTTGCGCGGCGAACAGATGATGCGGCCGGACTTCACCGTGCCCGTCGTCCAGATGCACATGACCCAGGGCGCCGATCCCGCGCGGTACACCTATGCCGGAGAGGTCTTTCGCCGCCAGGAACATGATCCCGACCGGGCCAATGAATACATCCAGGTGGGCTACGAGGTGTTTGACCGCACCGATCCCGCGGCCTCGGACGCCGAGGTCTTTTCGGCCATCTCGCAGGCGCTTCAGGGGCTGTCGCTGCGTGCCGCGACCGGGGATATCGGCATCCTGAAGGCCGCGATCCAGGGGTTGAAAACGACGGACACGCGCAAGGCCATGCTGCTGCGGCACATATGGCGGCCACGGCGCTTTCGCGCGCTGTTCGAGCGCTATTCCAACCCGCTCGATACGGCCCCTTCGCGGGCCGCGTTGTTCCGGGCCGAGGATCCCTTCGCCGCTGCCGGGCCCGAAATCGGCCTGCGAGGGCGGGCGGAAATCGCGCATCGGCTGCACGCCCTTCGGGACGATGTGGCAACCCCGCCGCTCAGCCAGCATGACGTCGCCATCATCGACTCGCTTCTGGCGGTTCGGGAAACCGCGCCCTTCGCGCTGCAGCAATTGCGCGACATCGCGGTCGACATTCCCGCGATAATGCCCGCGATAGACCGGCTGGATGCGCGGCTGTCCGCGCTGGCGGACCGGGGCGTGGACGTGGACAACCTGGATTTCGAGGCCAGCTACGGGCGGACCTCCATGGAATATTACGACGGCTTTGTCTTCGGCTTTTATGCCGAAGGCCGCCCGGATCTGCCGCCGGTCGCCACGGGCGGACGCTATGATGCGCTGACCCGCGAGCTGGGGCAGGGGGCCGAGATCCCGGCCGTGGGTGCCGTCCTGCGCCCGGGCCTGATGCTGGAATTGCAGGAGATGGCCGGGTGACGTTGAAACTGGGTGTGCCGTCCAAGGGGCGGCTGATGGAAAAGACCTTCGACTGGTTTGCCAAGGCTGGGATTCAGCTGTCGCGGTCGGGCTCGGACCGGGAATATGCCGGTATGGTCGACGGGATCGACGGCGTGTCTCTGGTTCTGTTGTCGGCGGGTGAAATTCCCCGGGAACTGGCGGCCGGGCGCATTCATCTGGGCGTCACGGGCACCGACCTGATCCAGGAAAAGCTGGCCCGCTGGGAACAGCAGGTCGAGGAAATCCGGCCCATGGGCTTTGGCGACGCCGACCTGATCATCGCGGTGCCCCGCTTCTGGGTCGATGTCGAAACCCTGGACGACCTTGACGCGGCGGCGGCTGATTTCCGGGCGCGGCACGGCCACAGGCTGAGAATTGCGACGAAGTACCATCGGTTGGTGCGGGAGTTCCTGCGTGACGAAGGTGTGGCGGATTACATGCTCGTCGATAGCCAGGGGGCAACCGAGGGCACGGTAAAGAACGAAACAGCCGAGGCCATTGCAGACATCACCTCGACCGGGGAAACGCTGCGGGCCAATCACCTCAAGATCCTGTCCGACGGTCTGATCCTGCGCAGCCAGGCCACGTTGTGGCGCAGCCGCGTGGCGGATTACGACGGCACGGACAGGCAGGCTTTGGCGGAACTGCTGGACCGCGTCGGCGGCTAACGTAGCAGGCGCCAGGCCATTTCGATGGCAAAGAGGACCAGGCCGGCAGGCAGGGCCATGACCATGCCCAGCCAAAAGGCGCCGGCCACTGTCGGGCCGGCCCTGGCAGCATGAACGCCGTGCACCGGAGGCTTGGAGCGATTCGGGGGCGGAAATACGGATTTCATGGTGTCTGTTTACGCCGGTTTAGGTGTTCGTGCCGTTAATGGCGGACATGGACTGGCAGATAACCGATGATCTTTCCGCCCGGGCTTTTGCCCGAACACCGGTGCCGATGCAGCAGCATCCGTTTTACGGTCGTGCCTGCGCGGCAATTGGGTCGCGCGTGGTTCAGATGTCTCTGGGCGGGGCGGCGATGGGTGCGGATCCGCCGGCCAGTGCCCAGGTCCTGGTCCGGCGATGGCCCCTGTTCGGGGATTTCGCGCTGATTGCGCGCGGACCGGTGTGGGATCCCGGAACGCCCGCCCTTCAGACCCGCCAGTCGATCCGCGACTTGTGTGCCACGCTCCGGCGGACATGCCGAGGCGTGATGATCACGTCGGAACGCTTGGAGGGTGAGGATCTGGCGGACGGGCAGGGCCTGCTGCCATTGGTCACCCCGGGCAGCCAGGCTAGGCTGGCTCTGGGGTCGCCGGATGAGATGTTGGCCCGACAGCGCGGCAAGTGGCGAAACAGGCTCCGCCGGGCGCAGGATGGCCCGCTTCGCGTCTCGCATGCGCCCTTGCCGGACGAGCCGGATCATTGGCTTTTGCTGCGCGAAGAGGCGCAGTCCAAGCGTCGCCGCTACCGTCGCCTGCCAATGCAGTTCACGGCTGCCTGGCGGGCTACCAACGGGGCCAGGTCGACCCGCCTGTTCGTCGCGCGCTATGGCAAGGTCCCAGTCGCGGCCATGCTGTTCCTGTTGCACGGAGGCGGGGCCAGTTACCACATCGGCTGGTCTGATGAGCTGGGCCGCCAATGTCATGCCCACAACCTTCTGCTGTGGGAGGCCTCCAGGTGGCTGTCGGATAGGGGGTATTCCTGGATCGACCTCGGCACGCTGGATACGGAAAGCACGCCGGGCCTTGCCCGTTTCAAGCTTGGGGCGGGCGCACAGCCATTGATGTTGGGAACCACCTTCCTTGACGCTCCCGGGGCACGGCCGGTCGCGTGGCTCTTTGGCCATCGGCAGAATCGCGCGAGGGGTCTTCCCGGACGGGCCGATACCCTGAGCAGGGCAACCAAAGACACAGCGCGACCTTATGCACTGACCCAAACCGGAGCGGAATGACCGGCTAATACCCTGTAAATTTGGATGAAAGCCCTCCGTAGGCGCACACCCCGTGGGATGGACACCATTCCCTTGTGAAACTTTCTGATCAAGAGGGGAATGGTGGGCGACCTTGGAATCGAACCAAGCGTGCGTCTCCGCGAGGGAGTTACAGTCCCCTGCCACACCTTGCGGCCTGTCGCCCAGCGTCGGACCGTTGCGCCCGACGTGGAGGCGTGATTACAAGCACCTCTCAGGGGCGTCAACAGGAAAAACCGGGTTGTCCGGCCGCCCAGTGCATCAGCGAGGCCGATCATGAAAAAGCCAAAATGGGTGGTGGAAAAAGAACAGTCGAAAAAGGCGGCGCGGGCTGAAACCGTCTGGCTTTTCGGACTGCATGCCGTGCGCGATGCTCTGGTCAATCCGAGGCGGGAAAAACTGCGCCTGATCGTGACGCCCAACGCCCAGGCCAAGTTGTCCGAGGCCATTGCTGCGGGCGGGTTGGAACCGGAACTGGCCGACCCCCGCAAGTTCTCGGCCCCGATCGATGCGGGATCGGTGCACCAGGGGGCCGCGCTCGAGGTCAAGCCGTTGGAATGGGGCCAGCTGGAAGACGTCTGCATCGGCGGCAGCTCTGCCCCGCGGGTGATCATGCTGGATCGGGTGACGGATCCTCACAACGTCGGAGCGATCCTGCGCTCTGCAGAGGTGCTGGGCGCCTCGGCCGTGATCGCGCCACGGCACCATTCGGCCCCGGAAACCGGGGCGCTGGCCAAGACGGCCAGCGGCGCGCTGGAGCGGCAGCCGTACCTGCGGGTGCGCAACTTGGCTGACGCGATCGAGGCGCTGAAGGCCATGGGATATCTGACGCTAGGCCTGGATGGCGAGGGCGAGGTGACGCTGGAGGAGGCTTTGGATGGGGTTCGGGACAGGCCGGTGGCACTTGTCCTGGGGGCTGAGGGACCGGGGTTGCGCGCGCGCACGCGCGAGACCGTCGACAAGCTGGTGCGGATTGATCCGGCTGGCGGGTTCGGGTCCCTGAACGTGTCGAACGCGGCGGCTATTGCGCTTTATGCCTCGCGGTCCGGGTAGGCCGGCCAGCGTGCCCAACATCTGCCCACGGACGTGAGCGGGACTGCAACACCTCTCACATCTGCGTTGCCGGTCTTGGCGTGATCCGGTCGGTCGGCCACCTTGGGGGCAGGCGGTCCCTTCGGCCCGCCGCCACGCAGGGAGACCGTTGCCTATGAATCGCCGCCAGTTCCTGGGAAGCGGATGCGCCGCCGGAGCAGCCCTGGCGATGGGCCCGGCCTGGGCGGGCCGGGCAATGTTCCATTCGTCCGGTGGCGTGGCCATCGGGGGCTATGACGCGGTGAGCTATTTTTCGGCAACCGGGCCGCGACCCGGGCGCCGGGACATTGGCCTGATGTGGAAAGGGGCGCTTTGGCTCTTTGCCACGCGCGGCCATCGGGATCTGTTCGAATCGAACCCTTGGCCATTGGCACCGCGATTCGGAGCATATTGTGCCTTGGCGATGGCCCAGGGACGGCTGACTCCGGGGAACCCGATGTCGTGGCAACTGGCGGGCGGGCGCTTGTATCTAACGGAAAATCAAGAAGCCCGGGCTCTTTGGCTTGCGGATGCTGCAACCAATATCGTGAAGGCCGAGGCGCAATGGCCGGGCATCCTGTACGGGGAAGGCTCCTGACTGAAAGGGGCCTCCAATAGTTTTTTCATCACACAAGTGAGAGTGGCCCTTCAAAGGCTAAAAATTTCCCTTATGTAACCTTCAGGACACGGACCGGAACCTCCGTGATCCACTTCACTGTCCCTCGTTCCGACACTTGCGCTCAGGGCTGCCCCCTGAGCGCTTTTTCTTTTCCGGCGAAGGGGTTGGCCGTTGGCCCCTGGGCAGCATGGACCTAGTGTCATTGCATGGCAGAGTATGAAGATTCGTTTCTGAAACAGGTTCTGGCCCGGACAAAGGTGATTGCGATGGTCGGTTTGTCGCCGGATCCGTTGAGGCCGAGCTATTTCGTGGGCCGGTATCTGTCCCTGAAGGGATACCGGGTGATCCCGGTCAACCCGAAGGCCGCAGGGCAGCGTCTGTTTGGCGAAGTGACTGTGGGCAGCTTGGCCGAGGCAGGGCCGGATGTGGACATGATCGACATTTTTCGCCGGTCCGAGGCTGTTCCGGGTATCGTCGAGGAAGCGCTGGAGGTCTATCCCGGTCTGCGCACGGTGTGGATGCAGATTGGCGTCGAGCATGCGGGTGCGGCTGACATGGCGCAGGCGCGGGGTGTGGACGTTGTGCAGAACCGGTGCCCGAAAATCGAACACCAGAGAGTGTTTGGCGAACTTCGCAAGGCGGGATTCGCGACCGGTGTGATTTCGTCGAAATTGTGAGCCAGGGGCGGGTAGATTTTCTTGGGCGAAGAAAATCGGCATGAGAAAATGTGTCCACATTTTCTTGGGCTGGGCGTCACCGGCTGGCTTTTTCCTCTATGCCGCTCTGGCTCTGGCGTCGGTTCAGTTCTTCAAGCACGGCTGAAAGCTTTACGTCGCGCGCGGCCAGCATGACCAAAAGATGATAGATCACGTCTGCGGCCTCGGAGGTCAGCCTGTCCCGGTCGCCCTTGACGGCCTCGATGATCGCTTCGACGGCCTCTTCCCCGAACTTTTCCGCGCATTTCTCCGGCCCGCGTGACAACAGCTTGGCTGTCCAGCTGCTATCGGGGTCTGCGGCCCGTCTGGATTCGATGGTTTGGAACAGGTGGTCCAGGTCGGTCATGACAGCCTCATGGGGATACCGGCGTCGGCCATGTGGGCCTTGGCCTGGCCGATGGTGAAGGTGCCGAAATGGAAGATGGAGGCCGCGAGCACCGCGCTGGCGTGGCCTTCGGTCACGCCTTCGACAAGGTGATCCAGCGTGCCGACGCCGCCAGAGGCGATCACGGGAATGGAGACCGCATCGGCGATGGTTCGGGTCAGCGGCAGGTTGAAGCCGGACTTGGTGCCATCGCGGTCCATTGAAGTGAGCAGGATCTCTCCGGCGCCCTTTCGGGCCACCGTGGTGGCGAAGTCCACCGCGTCGATGCCGGTGGGGCGGCGGCCGCCGTGGGTGAAGATCTCCCATTTGCCGGGCGCCATGGTCTTGGCGTCGATGGCGACCACAATGCACTGGCTGCCGAAGACATCCGCGGCTTCGGCGACGACGTCGGGGTTGGCCACGGCGGCCGAGTTGAAACTGACCTTGTCGGCCCCGGCCAGAAGGAGCTGGCGCACGTCCTCGCGGGTGCGCACGCCGCCGCCGACGGTGAGCGGGATGTAGCATTGCTCGGCCGTGCGGGTGACCACATCGTACATGGTGCCGCGGTTTTCATGGGTGGCATGGATGTCGAGAAAGCAGATTTCGTCCGCGCCGGCGGCATCGTAGGCACGGGCGCTTTCCACCGGATCGCCGGCATCGACGAGATCGACGAAGTTGACGCCCTTGACGACACGGCCGTCGGCGACATCGAGACAGGGGATCACGCGGGTCTTGAGCATGTCTGACTTATGGAGTGCGGGAGGGGCGGGGGCAAGTGGGGGCTCTGCCCCCGTCCTCTTTCAGAGGACACCCCCGGGGTATTTGCAAAGAGAAAGAAGCTCAGGCGGTCAGGGCGGTGAGGGCCTGGGCGAGGTCGATGGCCCCGTCGTAGAGCGCCCGGCCCGAGATGGCTCCGTTCAGCCCGGCGCCGCAATCGCGCAGGGCGATGAGATCTTCGAGCGAGGACACGCCGCCGGAGGCAATCACCGGGATCGACACGGCGCGGGCGAGGGCGGCGGTGGCCTCGATGTTGGGGCCCTGCATGGCGCCGTCGCGGTTGATATCGGTGTAGATGATGGCGGCGACCCCGTCGTCTTCGAAGCTTTTGGCCAGGTCGGTGGCGTCGGTGTCGGTTTCCTCGGCCCAGCCCCGGGTGGCGACCTTGCCGCCGCGCGCGTCGATGCCGACGGCGATCTTGCCGGGGAAGGCCCGGGCGGCGTCACGCACGAGGCCCGGGTTTTCGACGGCCACCGTGCCCAGGATGACGCGGGCCAGGCCCTTGGTCAGCCAGGTTTCGATCGTGGCCATGTCGCGGATGCCGCCTCCGAGTTGGGCGGGGACGTCGCAGGCGGCCAGGATGGCGTCGACCGGGCCGGCGTTGACCGGGGTGCCTTCGAAGGCGCCATTCAGATCCACCAGGTGCAGCCATTGGCACCCGGCCTCGACGAAGGCCCGGGCCTGGGCGGCGGGGTCGTCGTTGAAGACGGTGGCCTTGTCCATGTCGCCGCGCAGAAGGCGCACGGCCTGGCCGTCCTTGAGGTCGATGGCGGGGTAGAGGATCATGTGGGCATCCCGTTTGGCAGGTTTGCCGCCCTATCGCATGCCTTGCGACGTTGCGCAACGCGGGCCGGTTTGACCCAGGGTCACGGTTGATCGGGGACCGGGCCGCGCCAGTCTGGCCGGGTACAGAGGAGGACTGACAATGACATCCAGACATCGTTTCATCATCCGGCGAGGGCTGGCGTTCGCATTGGTTGCCGGGCTGGCCTGGCCGGCGGCGGCCGATCCGGTCGAAGGCACCTGGCGGACCGCTCCGGGCAAGTCGGGGGGCTACCTGAATGTGACCATCGCGGCCTGCGGCGCGGCGTTGTGCGGCACCATTGCCAAGGCGTTCGATGCCTCGGGCAATGCCTCGGGTGGGTACGAGCATCTGGGCCGCAAGCTGGTCTGGGGCATGAGCGCGCAGGGGGGCGACGCCTATGGCGGGGGCAAGATCTGGGCGCCGGACACGGGCAAGACCTATGCCTCGAAGATGCAGCTGAAGGGATCGGTTCTGACGGTCAAGGGCTGTGTCGCCGGCGGCGCGATCTGCCGGGGGCAGGAGTGGTCCCGGGTGAAGTGACCGTGACGTGACCGGCCCGGCCCTGGGGCATCCAGGGCCGACCCCCACCCAGGGGTCAGGGGGCCCAGGTCAGGAAGTTGGCGATCATGCGCAGCCCGGTGGCCGCACTTTTCTCGGGGTGGAACTGCAGCCCGATGCGGGTGTCCTGCCCCACGATGGCGGTGACATCGCCGCCATACTCCACATGCGCCAGACGCTGCGCCGGATCGCTGAGCCGCATCTGGTAGGAATGCACGAAATAG
>PAQV01000054.1 GCA_002709405.1 Paracoccaceae bacterium | reverse complement strand
TGCACGCGGCCGTGGTCGAGATCATCGTCGAGGAAGACGCGGAAGTGAAATACTCCACCGTCCAGAACTGGTATCCGGGTGACGAGGAGGGACGCGGCGGCATCTACAACTTCGTGACCAAGCGCGCCGATTGTCGTGGGGATCGCGCCAAGGTGATGTGGACGCAGGTGGAAACCGGATCGGCCGTGACCTGGAAATACCCGTCCTGCATCCTGCGCGGCGATGACAGCCAGGGCGAATTCTACTCGATCGCCATCACCAACAACCACCAGCAGGCCGATACCGGCACCAAGATGGTGCACCTGGGCAAGAACACCAAGTCGCGGATCGTGTCCAAGGGGATCAGCGCGGGCTTTGCGCAGAACACCTATCGCGGGCTGGTCTCGATGCATCCGAAGGCCAAGAATTCGCGCAACTACACCCAGTGCGACAGCCTTCTGATCGGCGACAAGTGCGGGGCCCATACGGTTCCGTATATCGAGGTGAAGAACAATTCTTCGCGCGTGGAACACGAGGCGACGACGTCAAAGGTGGATGACGACCAGATGTTCTATTGCCGCCAGCGGGGCATGGACGAGGAAGAGGCCGTGGCCCTGATCGTGAACGGCTTTGCCAAGGAGGTCCTGCAGGCCCTGCCGATGGAGTTTGCCATGGAAGCGCAGCAACTGGTTGCCATCTCGCTGGAAGGGTCGGTCGGCTAGGCCAAAAATCTTCGAAGATTTTTGCAAATTTCTTCGAAGAAATTTGGTCCCGGTGGAGAGGAACGCGCCATGATCGTGACGACAACGCCTTCGGTCGAGGGCTACCAGATCGCCGAGTACAAGGGCATCGTTGCCGGAGAGGCGATCCTTGGGGCGAACGTGTTCCGGGATCTCTTTGCCGGGATCACCGACATCATCGGCGGCCGGTCCGGCGCCTATGAAAAGGAATTGGGCCGTGCGCGCGAGGTTGCGCTGGCCGAGCTGGAAGAACGCGCGATCGGGTTGGGCGCCAATGCCGTTGTCGGCGTCGACCTGGATTACGAAGTCATCAACAACATGCTGATGGTCAGTGCCTCGGGCACGGCCGTCATGCTGGGCTGAGGCCCCAAGGAAGGGTAAAAACATGCTGGAAATCAAGAACCTGCACGTCAAACTTGAAGAAGAGGACAAGCAGATCCTCAAGGGCGTCAACCTGACGGTTCCGGCCGGCAAGGTGCATGCCATCATGGGCCCCAACGGCTCTGGCAAGTCGACCCTGTCCTATGTGCTGTCGGGCCGGGACGGCTATGAGGTGACTGAGGGCGAAGCCACGCTGGCGGGCGAGGACCTGCTGGAGCAGGAGCCCGAAGAGCGCGCCGCCGCGGGCCTGTTCCTGGCGTTCCAGTACCCGGTGGAAATCCCCGGGGTCGGCAACATGACCTTCCTGCGCACGGCCGTGAATGCGCAGCGCAAGGCCCGTGGCGAAGACGAGATGAGCGCCACCGACTTCCTGAAGATGGTGCGCGAGAAGGCCAAGGATCTGAAGATCGACGCAGACATGCTCAAGCGTCCCGTCAACGTCGGCTTTTCGGGCGGCGAGAAGAAGCGCAACGAGATCCTGCAAATGGCCGTTCTGGAACCGAAAATGTGCATCCTGGACGAAACGGATTCGGGCCTGGACGTGGA
Organism: Paracoccaceae bacterium; assembly: GCA_002709405.1. Taxonomy (GTDB): domain Bacteria; phylum Pseudomonadota; class Alphaproteobacteria; order Rhodobacterales; family Rhodobacteraceae; genus Marinibacterium. Next base: position 60,543 of record PAQV01000054.1, on the reverse strand, counting down.
CGCGATGAAGCTGGTGTCGGACGGGGTGAACGCCCTGCGCGACGAGGGCCGCGGGTTCCTCGTCATCACCCATTACCAGCGCCTTCTGGACCACATCAAGCCGGACGTCGTGCACATCATGGCCGATGGCCGCATCGTCAAGACCGGTGGCCCGGAGCTGGCGCTTGAGGTCGAGAACAACGGTTACGCGGACATCCTGGCGGAGGTGGCCTGATGGCTCTGCCGAAACCGAAAGCGGATGTGACCGACGCGCTTTTGGCCACGCTGGACCTGCCCGACACCGGGTGGTCTGCGCCGGCCCGCAAGGCGGCCCTGGCCCGGGTGCACGAGATGGGCCTGCCCACGGCGCGCGACGAGTACTGGAAATTCACCCGGCCGGAATCGCTGACCCAGGCCCAGGCGCCCGAAGCGGCTGTCTTAGAGGCCACCGAGACGCCGATCTTCGACGACGTCGACCGGCTGCGCATTGTCTTCGTCGACGGTGTCTTCGATGCCGAGGCCTCGGACGACCTGGCCCTTGAAGGGGTCAGCATCGAGCGCCTGGCCGAGACCGCCGAGATGGATATCCACTGGGCCAAGGACGTCTATGGCGTCCTGGAAGCCAGGGGCCAGGACCCGGTCCAGCGGCCTCTGGCTGCGCTGAACACGGCCTTTGCGACCGACGGGTTGCTGATCCATGTGACGGGCACGCCCTCGAAGCCGCTGCACCTGACCTATTCCCATGCCGACAGCGGGTCGGACGCGATCCTGCACCACGTGGTCAAGGTCGATGCCGGGGCCGAGGTGACGATCCTCGAAAACGGGCCGGCCGCCGCGCGCTTCAACAAGAGCATGGAAATCGACATCGCCGATGGCGCGACCCTGCACCATATCCGGACCCAGGGGCGCGATCATGAACGCCGCGCGGCGACGCACATGTTCACCCGGCTGGGCGAGAAATCGGTCTACAAGTCCTTTACCCTGACCGTGAACGGCGTGCTGACGCGCAACGAACAGGTGGTCGAGCTGACGGGTGACGAGGCTGTGGCCCACGTGGCCGGCGCCTGTGTCGGGGACGGCGATTTCCACCATGACGACACGGTGTTCATCACCCATGACGCGGTGGATTGCGAAAGCCGGCAGGTCTTCAAGAAGGTCCTGAAGAACGGGGCCGTGGGTGTCTTCCAGGGCAAGATCCTGGTCAAGCCGGGCGCGCAGAAGACCGACGGGTACCAGATCAGCCAGTCCTTGCTGCTGGACGGGGACAGCCAGTTCCTGGCCAAGCCCGAGCTGGAGATCTACGCCGATGACGTGGCCTGTTCGCATGGCTCGACCTCGGGGGCGATCGACGAAGAGGGGCTGTTCTACCTGCGCTCGCGCGGGGTGCCGGAGCGCGAGGCCACGAACCTGCTGACGCTGGCCTTCCTGGCCGAGGCCGTCGAGGAAATCGAGGACGAGACGCTGGCCGAGCAGATCGTGACCCGGCTTGAAGGGTGGCTTTCGCGGCGCGGCTGAGATGGCAGTCACCACCGACATCGCGGCGATGTATCGCCGGCCGCGCCCGATTGTGGCGCGGCTTCTGAACATGGGCCCGCGCGAAGACCGGGCCCTTGTTTTTCTCATGCTCTTCTGCGCGCTCGCCTTCGTGGCCCAGATGCCGCGCCTCTCGCGTGAGGCGCACCTGGGCGGGGCCGAGCTGAACATGCTTCTGGGCGGCGCGCTGCTGGGCTGGGTGTTCATCGCGCCGCTGCTCTTTTACGGGCTGGCCGCGCTGTCGCACCTGGTGGCCAAGATCTTCGGCGGGGCCGGGGATTGGTACGGTGCGCGGGTGGTGCTGTTCTGGGCGCTGCTGTCGTCGGCGCCTTTGATGCTGTTGCACGGGCTTGTGGCCGGGTTCATCGGTCCGGGGCCGGCGCAGACACTTGTGGGCGTCCTATGGCTTGCCGTTCTGGGCTGGTTCTGGTTCACCGGTCTCAGTCTGGCGGAGCGTAGAGAGACATGAACGGGCAGGATTGGGGGGCGCTGGCCCTCTTGACGGTGAAGGACCCGGCCGAGGCGGCCCGGCAGGTGATGGGGCTGAACCTGCCCCGAGAGGTCCTGTGGCTGGCGATCGGCGTGGTGTCGCTGGTGAACACGCTGCTGCTGTTCGGGCCGGCGGTGCTGATGGGCCTGCCGGTGCTGCTGCCCGGCGTTCTGGCGCAGCCGGTGACCTATGTGCTGCTGGTGTCGGTCGGGCTGGTCGTCATGATCTGGATGATGCAGTGGATCGGCGAGAAGATGGGCGGCACCGGGTCCTTCGACGAGGTGGCCGCGGTGCTGATCTGGATGCAGGCCTTGCGTGTGGCCGTACAGCTGGTGTCGCTGGTGGTGCAGTTCCTGTTCCCCTTCTTCAGCCTGTTGCTGGCGGTGGTCGTGGGCTTTTACAGCCTTTACGTGCTGTTGCATTTCATCGACCAGGCGCACCGGCTGGGCTCGCTGGCCCGGGCGGCCGGCGTGCTGATCGCCTCGGTCCTGGCCCTGGCCCTGGCCATGACGTTGCTGCTGACCCTGATCGGCGGCCCGATGGGAGACACTCTTGCCAATGTATGACATCAACGCCATCCGCTCGGATTTCCCGATCCTCTCGCGAGAGGTGAACGGCAAGCCCCTGGTTTACCTGGACAACGGGGCCTCGGCCCAGAAGCCCCAGGTGGTGATCGACGCCATCACCCAGGCCTATTCGATGGAATATGCCAACGTGCACCGGGGGCTGCATTTCCTGTCGAACCTGGCGACCGACAAGTACGAAGCGGTGCGCGGGACCATTGCGCGGTTCCTCAATGCCGGGTCCGAGGACGAGATCGTGATGAACTCGGGCACGACCGAGGGGATCAACACGGTGGCCTATGGTTGGGCGATGCCGCGGCTGCAGGCGGGCGACGAGATCATCCTGTCGGTGATGGAGCATCACGCCAACATCGTGCCCTGGCATTTCCTGCGCGAACGGCAGGGGGTGGTGCTGAAATGGGTGGACGTGGATGGCTCGGGCTACCTGGATCCGCAGGCGGTGATCGACGCGATCGGGCCGAAGACCAAGCTGGTGGCGGTGACGCAGCTGTCGAACGTTCTGGGCACGCGGGTGGACGTCAAGGCGATCTGCGCGGGCGCGCGCGAGAAGGGCGTGCCGGTGCTGGTGGATGGCAGCCAGGGGTCCGTGCACATGCCGGTGGACGTGCAGGACATCGGCTGTGATTTCTACGCGATCACGGGGCACAAGCTTTACGGGCCGTCGGGGTCCGGGGCGATCTATATCCGCAAGGAGCGGATGGCCGAGATGCGCCCGTTCCTGGGCGGGGGCGACATGATCCGCGAGGTGTCGAAAGAGGCGGTGACTTATGCCGATCCGCCGATGAAATTCGAGGCGGGCACGCCGGGCATCGTGCAGATGATCGGGCTGGGGGTGGCTCTGGAATATCTCATGGATCTGGGCATGGAGAACGTGGCCGCCCATGAGGAGCGTCTGCGCGATTACGCGCGGGCGCGGCTGGACGGGCTGAACTGGCTGCAGGTGCAGGGCACCACGAAGGACAAGGCGGCGATCTTTTCCTTCACGCTCGACGGGGCGGGGCATGCGCATGACGTGTCGACGATCCTGGACAAGAAGGGCGTTGCGGTGCGGGCCGGGCATCATTGTGCCGGGCCGCTGATGGATCACCTTGGGGTCACCGCGACTTGCCGGGCGTCGTTCGGCTTGTACAACACCGAAGCCGAGGTGGATGTGCTGATCGAGGCACTGGAGCTGGCGCACGAGTTGTTTGCGTAGAGTTTTACGACCTGGCGGTCGTCGCCTTCGGCGGTGCGTATTTTTGCAAAGATGAAGACAGGGCCGGGCGCGATATGCCCGGCCTTTGTGCATTTGCGACCTGGGCTGTGTCGTTTTCTTGCCTTGATGGGTGGTACTTCGGGCCGTGGAGTCTAGGCTGGCGCCAACGATGTCCAAAGACGGAGCTGACATGTCCCTTCTCACCGAAGCCGACGAAATTTCCAATATCGCATTCGGATTCATGGGCTCGAAGGCCCTGTTCGCGGCACTAGAGCTGGAGGTGTTTTCGACCCTGGCGGAGGGGGCAAAGACCTCGGCCGAGCTGGCGGCGGCGGCCGAGATCCATCCGGACCGGGCGATGACGTTGCTGACCTCGTTGGCGGGGCTGGGGCTGGTGTCTGTGTCGGACGGCAAGTTCAGCAATTCTCCGGCGGCGGAGGCGTTCCTGGTGAAGGGGGCGAAGTACGACTTTTCCGATTACCTGCGGCTGCAGGTGGGCAAGCAGATGTACCCTCTGCTGGACCAGATCGAGGGGGCGCTGACGGGCAAGCTGGACGAGGCGGACACCAAGTCCTACGCGGACTGGTTCTCGGACCCGGCGGAGGCGCGGCTGTACTCGGAAAGCCAGCATGCCGGATCGTTGGGGCCTGCACGGCAGTTGCGCAAGGCGCTGGACCTGTCGGGCATGACCAAGATGCTGGATGTGGGCGGCGGCACGGCGGCCTTTGACATCACCCTGTGCGCGGCCAATCCGGAGCTGACGGCGACCGTGCTGGAATTTCCCAACGTGGCCGCCCTGGGGCGGGAATACGTGGATTCGGCGGGGCTGTCGGACCGGATCACCTACCAGGAAGGCAATGCGCTGGAGGCCGAATGGCCCGAAGGCCAGGATATCGTGCTGATGTCCTACCTGTTTTCCGGTGTGCCCGGGGACACCCATGACCGGCTGATCAAGCAGGCGTACGACGTGCTGAACCCGGGCGGGATGATCCTGATCCACGATTTCGTGGTCAAGGCGGACCGGTCCGGCCCGCCGCTGGCGGCCTTGTGGCAGTTGCAGCACACGGCGTTCACGCCGGAGGCACGGTCGCTGGATGCTGGCTGGCTGACGGACGCCCTGGAAACGGGCGGGTTTGCCGATGTGGGCATCCGCACGATGATCCCCGAAATGACGATGCTGGCCCAGGGCAAGAAACCCTGAGCCAGACCGGCACCCCCCGGGGAGGCGTGGGGGTGCCGTTTTCCCGGCCGGCGTCGGGAAGGGCAGGCGGCTATTCGGCCGCGATCGAGGTGGGGCCGCTGGCCTCGTCGGCCAGGTGGGCCGGCCCGCAATAGAGCTTTTCGGGATATTCGATCGACTCGAGGTTTTCGTCGACATAGGTCATCAGGGCGGCCATCGAGAACCGCTTTTCGCCGAACCCATGCCAGGGCTTGAAGTCGTGGATATGGTACACGCTTTCCATGTCGAGCTTGAGCAACCGGGCAAAGACCGAGGCCACGATGGTGCCGCCCACGCCCGTCAGCTTGCCCTGGCCGCATTCGCCGGCTTCCTGCAGGCAGTAGAACCACAGCGGGGTCTTGCTGATATGGGCGTCGGCCAGTTCCTTTGGCGGCGCAAGTTCGGGCAGACCGAGGAACCGGGCGACTTGCTGGCCCGACCGCACCTGGATGGCCGACCGGTCGCGCAGGATGTTGCGCAGGCCCAGCTTGCGGGCGCGCTCAACCGGGATGGTGACATTGCCCCATGTCAGTTCCTTGTTGACGATGTTTGGGGGCAGGGCAAAGAGCGAGTCCGCCATGTTCGGCCCCACCGGCAGGGCGCGCTGTGCCCCGTCGCCGAAGAACAGCGGCATGTCCATGTCCCAGGCGGACGAGCGCGGGCCGAAGCCGGCCATGTCGAACAGCTTGACCTTGGGCTGCTTGGCGCTGATCGCATAGGTCGGCTGCACCGTCGCATGGCCAAAGCGATAGGCCGCCACCGAGAACTCGGCCGGCATCAGCGGGGCATCCGAGCCAAAGGGATCCGTCTTCAGGGCCGCGTCGATGCAGGCCTGGTCGACGAAGGCGGGCAGCAGATCGTGCAGCACCAGCCATTGGTAATGCAGGCGGATGAACCGGCGCACCTTCTCGAACCGCTCCAGGCCTTCAGGGATCATGTTTGACCAAACGTCGGCCCGGACGCCGCCCTCGGCGCACCCCTCGATGTCGGCGCGCAGGCAGGGATCGCTTTCGACCTTGGACATCAGGATGTTATGCAGCTTGATGAACGCCCCCTGGATCTGGCTGACCAGGACGTTTTCATCATTGCGCGGATCGCCGATCAGGGCGCGGCCCTTGCAATTGCGGGCCAGGTCATTGGGGTTGTCCTTGCGGCCGAAAAGCAGAAAGCCTTCCTGGTCCGGGGAATAAAGGTGCGGGGTCGCTTCGGGGCCGTCGCCATAAACGCAATCCAGGTCAAGATTGGGTGTCCGGACATTGCGGATCGTCGCGGGATCGGTATGGGTGCCGATTGAACTCGTTGCGTCCAGGGTAATATCGTGATCGACGAACTGGCCGAAGAAGGTTTGGCCGGCCTCGGCCGGGCCGTCTTCCACCTTGCAAACCCTCATGCTTTCGACCAGATCATCAAAGGCATCGACGATGGATTGCAGATCCAGGTTGCCGGTCAGCTCGTTGCGATCCATGAGGTATCCGAAGACCTGCGGCAGCGGAGGTCCGCTCATGCCAGAGTTGTGCAGGCATTCCTTGAGAAAAACATCGTACCGGGACATCCCGTGCGGCATCTTGGCCATGATAAGCTCCTGGGATAAATTGAAATTTCAATTTCAGAAAGGCGGTTTAAAATGTTTGAAATAGTCGCCTCCCCTTTTCATAAATAACATAGTTTGAATTCAATTGCACTGATTCAATTTCGGCAATTCTGATCCAGTTCAGATCTTGACGTTTGATAAATTAATTAATCCGGGCCGCCTCGGGCGGGGCCAACCGGGACGTCAGAAAGTTGCCATCTGTGTCCGTTCTGTGATTGCACCCGGTTCGGGCTTTCGCTACAAGCCGCCGCAGGCACCCGTAGCTCAGCTGGATAGAGCGCTGCCCTCCGAAGGCAGAGGCCAGAGGTTCGAATCCTCTCGGGTGCGCCATCTCTATTTTTTATCGTTACGGCCCAACGACTTGCGCGGCAAAAATGTTCAGGATTTGGTTCTCTGAACAAAATGCGTTGCCGGGTTGTTCCCGCTGAGCAGCCGCTTCCGGCTCGCTTGCTTGCTGTAGTGCTCTATTTCTTTCAGGCTTTCGTGGCCCGTCCATGCGCCGATCTGGTGCGGGCTGGCCTCAGCCTCGGCCAGCTTGATGGCCCGTGTCACCCGCAGGCCGTGGGCTGACTTCCCCCCTTCAATTCCCGCTTCCTTCGCTGCCTTGGCGAACCAGGAACTTGCAGCCTTTACCGAGCGCGGCTTGCCGGTGTGCGTTACCATCCAGACCATGTGTGAACTGTTTGCGGTGGCCGCGTGAAGCTGGGCCAAGTCGGCAGGGTCGGTGAAGTCTGGCAGGGCGCGGCGAAAGGGTATCCAAACCGGTTCCCGCGTCTTGTTCTGCGTGAAGTGCAGCCAGCCGTCGGTGTCCACCATTCCCGGGCCTAGCCGAACGGCATCAACCATCCTGGCCCCGGTCCAGTGCAACAGTTCGAAGGCAAGGCGTTGCGGGGTTTCGATAGCCCACTTGGCGCGAAACGCGGTGATGTCTTCTGCCGTCCACGGCGGGTGCTGACGGGCCTTCGGTGTTTTCTTCTTGGAGATGTTCGCGGATGGGTCCGTTGCGATCCACTGCAAGTCTATCGCGTGGGCCATCAAGTAGCGCCATGTTTTCCGCCGCTCATTGGCGGGGTGCGGTCGCAGCCCCTTCATGTCGCTCAGGACGTGTTTTTCGCGGATCTGTGTCACTGGGACGTCAGCGCCTTTCTCAAGCATGGCATCGGCGTTCCTCCGCAGGATGGACCGATAGCCTTCCGACTTCCCCTTGTAGTCCTCAGAGCGCACCACAGAGAGCCACAGAGCACCCATGGTGCCGGGCCGGTACTTGCCGCGTGTCTGCTTCGGCGCGCCGTCCTCTGCGGCTATATAGGCGCGCAGGAAGTCCGGATGGTCTTCCGGTAGGTCGGGCATCCTTGCGCCGGTCGCGCGATGGTAGACGTACAGCTTGCCGTCCTGCCGAACCCGGCGCAGTCCTTTCAGCTTCCGAACGCTTTGTCTGCGGCGCATGTCGTTTCCTCTTGGGCCGCGTCATAGGGCAGGGCGTCGGCGTAGGCGTCAAGGTCGAGGCGGTCCCACAGGACATTCCCGCCGTGCCTCTTATGCGGTATTCCGAGGCCGCGAAACTTGCTTTCCGAGAAGCCGAGATACCGGGCTGCCATCGAAGCTTGCATCAAGCGGGGGAGGGTGTCGGGGCGCATGGGGTTAGGACTCCACCCACATCAGCGCAATGAACAGCAGCGCCGCACATGCAGCGCCAGCGAAGAACCCAACCGTCAGCCCGGTTGCCTGCATGAAAATGTCGCGGGAAGTTACGCGGCCACCAAACATAGCGGCAGCATCCTCGCGAATTTTGCGTAGCTGCCAGGGGTATCTCTCCCTCATCCACCCGCCTCCTTGTCCGGCGCTACGATTTTGACGCAGAGGTCAACGCATTCGTCGCAGATGAAGCAATCCGGCCCGGCCACCAGCTTACGGACCTCGTGCTGTGTCTTGCCGCAGAAAGAGCAGCGAAGGGGGCGAAGCTCTGCCAATGTCTTTCGGGCAGCGTCCCTCTCTTTGATTGCTGCGTCCCTTTCGGTGCCGCCGCCGTTCGCGTTACTCTGCCAGCTTCCGCCTGACAGGCCGTTCCAGACTGTCGTTTGGCGCAACCACGCGCGTTCCGGCAGGTCTTCACTCATTGCTGGCTTCCTCGTAGGCGAGAGTGGCAGCCACAATTTCTTCGGCTGCTGAGACGTCGATGAGAGGTTCCCGCGTCAGTTGCTTGGATAAAGCTTGTATTAGCGCCTCAGCCGCAATCACACGGCGGGCGAGGGAGGGGGCCATGGCGATGAGACGGGCGTTGGCTTCTCTGTGCTTTGGCCCATCCTCATCCTTGGAAAAGTGAGCTAGATGGCAACCGGCCACCTCTATAAAGCGGGCACGCATGCCATCAGTGACATTCCACGGCCCCGGCGTGCATTCATCCAGCAGCTTTTGCAGGTCTTCACTTGTCATCGTCTTGCTCCTTGGCGAGGGCGGCGCGGGCGCGGACGATGCACGACTCTTGCTTTTCGTCAGGAAGGGGCGTTGGTTGCCCGTTAACCCATCCCCAATCTTCATAAAAATCCACTACGGCTTCCAGCGCCTCCCGCAGCCTGTCCCGTTCTTCCTGCGCCTCGGTAAGGGCGGTAGTGAGGGCGCGGATGATGGCTCTGAGCCTAGTGAACTCAGACAAATAATCGTCGGGGTTCCGACCCTTTGAGGTCATGTATGTCTGATGGCTCTTGTTGGACCACTTCACCCACGCCTCGGCTTCCTCAATCAGCTCATCCGTCACAGCATCACCCCCACCAGAGCCAGGGCGGCCAGACAGACCACCACCAATGGCAGAGCGCGGGGCAGCGTCGTGTTTCGCGGACAGTGGCCGCAGGTGCAGCGAGGGTCGTGGGTCATGTCAAACCTCAATCAACAAAAACTGTGGCGTCGGTTACTTGCGAATTTTCCGTTATCTTGATCGTCGCCCCGCTTTTCGGAGTGAGGACAATGTGCTCGGCCTCAGCGGGAAGCATGAGCGAATTGACGGCACCGCCGGAAAGGGTCTTCCCGTCCCAAACCCAATTCCCGAATTTTCCTGGCGCACATGTTTCCAGGACGGCCTTGCGTCCAGTGTAGTCGGTTGACTGTACGCGGGCCTTCGCGTCCTCAGGGACAATTTTCCACAATTCGGGATAGTTTCGGCGCACGTCCTCAAGAAACCTTGGAACCGACTCCTGCTGGTAGGAGGTGATAACCCCGCCCATCATTGCTGTCGGCTTGCCGTTGACAATGCTCGCCATCATCTCAGGCGTCATATCGTCTTGGTGAACCCACTCAGATTTAATCGGATAATTGCCTCCCGCCCAGCTTTCGGCCATGTGAGCATATGGAAGGTTCCAAAATTCCCCTATTTTGAACACCCGGCTCGGTGCCCGCTTGGCCTTCGGGAATTCCGCCAAACGCTTTCTTTCGTCCGAAATCCAAGTGTAGTACGATCTCGCCCGACGCGTCATCCCGGTTCGCACTTGGATTCCCCCGTATTTGCAGCGATCACCACCACCAAATCCGGTTCTCAGCCGAATGCACGTTCCCTCTTTGAAGGCGTCGCACTGACTTGTCATTTCGCACGTAACCGAGAATGACTTTGCCCTGGCGTTTGCCTCTGGCTTGAATAGGGTTGGCCCTGACGGGTCGTATATGTGCGCGTGTACTTTTTCTGGAATGGTCATGGCCTCACTCACCTTTCAGGCGGCCGTCCAAGACCTCGCCCACCCACATCAGCTTCTTCCGGCTGGTGGTGATATGGGTGGCAGCCATGGAAACCAGTTCTTCGCACTGCTTCGGATCGCTCAAGTCCAAGTGGACCATCAGGGCATCGGCCAGCGGTTTCAGGATGTTCGGATTCATTGGGCTTTCCTTTCGTGGGCGGTTTCATTTTGAGAACGCCGGTGACCAATGCCGAGGCCACCGGCTAACCAAAAATGAACGTCACCTTGACGCGCCGGGTCTTTCGCCTCCGGCTAGGGCATCGCTAATTCACATAGCCGTCTCCATGTTTGGCCCTTGGTCCGTTGGGCTGGGGGAAATCTGTTTGATCAGGTCGGCGGGGCTGGGGGAGGAGGTCAGCCCCGCCGATGTCCCGCGCCTGGGAGGAGGGACGGGCGCGGGCGTGGTTTATTCCGTGATTTCCTCTGACCAAGGGTTCAGCCCGCCCCGGGAATCTACAGCCAATGCAGCTTCAAGGCGAAGTTCCTCAATATCGGACCCAGAGATTTCCACGTAATCTTCGTCGCCATTCGGATATGTGAAGTGAATTCTGTATTTCAGTTGCATATATCTCTCTCCTACGCTTCCACCCCGCCGCCGATATGGCAGCGGTAGTGGGGGGGGGTTAGGCCCGCTTCATCAGCGAGATGAATTCAGCCCTCTCCTCTGAGGTCATTTCATGGCTTTCAATTGACTTGCAAAGCCGGTTGTAAATTGCGATTTCTGTGGCCTTTGCGCCGCCAACGATACGAGTTCCGTTCTCGATGCCCTTCTGCCACCACATCATGTCTGTGGCGGTCAATTCTATTCCAGCGCCGGACTCACTGCCGTTTTTATCCCGCACTTTTACAGACATATTGCCGAACTTGCGGGACAGTGCTGGCGGGCAATGAATGATAAGACTTTCTAGGGTGTTCAAAAATGCCCAGTGCTCGGCTGTTGACCGCTCATGTGCCTTGGTGGCGAGGCGTATCATTTGTTTTATTGCGTCAATGTTCACGCTTCCATTCCTTCTGAAAATCCGCAGCTATGGCGGGTGACTTCGTAATCGGGGTGCTGCGCGACCCACTCGGAAAGCGGCTGTTGCGCGCGGGTCATGCAGGTCATCAGGGATAAGTCTCGGGGGTCGAACAGCATCTGACGTTGCTCGCAATGGTCAGGCGAGGACACGAGGCAGGCCGTGAAGGTGAGGGCGAGGAAGGTCATTGGCCACACCCCGCGATGCCGGGCGTCTCAGTGGCAATCCAGTGCGTTCCCCACCAGCGCGTCACATCGACGGGCAATCCTAGCTGGCCCCCTCCGGGCAGGGCGAAGTGACCGCCAGCGCCGTAGATGCTATACCCGGTATCCCAGACGGCATATTCGGTATGTGTCTCTCCATGCCGGTCGCAGAACTCGACAACGCAGACTTGGTTCGGCTTCGGTCTTTGCAAGGTCTCAGCCATCGCCCCTACCTCACGTCCAGGGTGTCGAGAACGCGGGCCACCCACCCATGGTCCGGGCCGTACAGTTCGCGCCAGCGCAGCGGCTCACGGTGAATGGCCACCTTGGACGTGTCGAACAAGCCCTGGTGGTGTCCATCGCAAAGCGGCAACGCCATGAGGTCCGGCGTCTTGCGCGTCCCGTGCCGGTCGTGGATGACGTGGTGGGCGGTGGTGGGGGACGTCTGTCGCATTCCGAATTCCTCACAAATGATACAGGGCAACTCGCGTACTCGGGCTAGGTGCCTCGGGTCTTTCGCGACGGGCGGCGCCTTCTGGATAGGCCCGCGCATGGGGGTGATGCGGCTCATGCAGCTACCTCTTTCGTCCACCGCACCCCGTGTCTGTCCCCGTATTCGAGGATGACGGTGATAAGGTCGGCCATCTGCTTCTTGGTCAGGCGCGACGAACGGAACCCGATGGGGAATGGCCCCGAGCCATCCAGACCATCCACGAACTGGACCTGATGGCCGAGAACGTGCATAAATGCCGCCTTCCATGTGTCGGGTGTCCAGTGCCGACCTTCCGGCTTGGCGCGGGACACGTCGCTCAGTGCCGCCCACATCAGGGCGTTTTGGTCGAGATTCCTGGTCGCCTCGCGCACGTTCACAACGGCATCCGCCGGGGCGGCATCTATCAGCCGCTTGGCGAAGTCGCGCTGGCGCTGGCCGCACAGGATGACGGTTTGCCCGCTCATGCCGCTTCACGCTCAAGCTCGGCCTTGCGCTTGTCCTTGGCCTTCTGGAAATCAGGATGCGTCTGCCATTGCTTGTTGCCGGTCCAGACCTTGGCCAAGCCGTCCATGTCCAGAACCCCAGAGACGGCATCAAGGACCACTTGCGGCAGTTCTTCCTGGTACGGCTCTTTCGCCGCGTCCGGGTCAACTGAACCGTCATCAAGGGCCATCAGGCCAGCAAGGGCATACTTCCTCGCGTAGCTGGACGCGGCCCCGGTGATCTGCGAAGGGTCCATGCCCTTCTTGGTGATGGGGTGCATGGCGTAGCCGGTTGCGGTATATTCCGCCTCGTCGGGAACGTAGATGGTCGCCGTCGATTTGACGAAGATCTGCCCTGCGACTTCGGTAATGTCCTCGGTCAGCGTGACATACGCACCCTCGGGCAGCGCGGCCTTGATCGCCGCAAGGATGCCCTCTGCGGTTCGATAGCTGTACCCGCCGAACTCGTTCTTCTTGTCCTTGCCGACATGCACCTTGCGTTGCAGTTCCGAAAAGCTAGTCATCGTCTATCACTCCCATTCGGCAGGTCACTTGACGCGGACGGTCACGCCATCCTCGCCACGCACCAGCTCAGCGCCCGGGATAGCTTCCCCGGCTTCGATGGCCTTCTTGATCGCCGCGTTGTCGGGCTTCGTGGTGGTCACGGTCAGTTGGGACGGGATTTCTGCCTCATCCATGATGCGCAGGGACAGGCGCCCAGACGTACGAGAGACAGTGCCGAGCGGGTGCGTGACCTTACGCTGGCCCGCCGCATCGAGAACCTGCCCAAGGGCTTTGGCGATGGCCTTCTGGCGCTCTGCCATGCGCTTCTTCCGCATCGCGTATTCGTCTGCCATGGCCCCGGCGGCTGCCTCGTATGCCTTCGCCTCGCCACGTTCCCGGATCAAGCGTCCGATGATATCCATGGCGTCGGTTTCGCCGTCCAAGGTGTCCCAGAACGTTTCTGCGTCGAAGTCTTCCCCGAGCATTTCGGAAAGAACGGCGCTCACTTGCTCAATGAGCGGGATATTGGCATGGGTGTTCATCATTCGCTCCATTCGGTTGTGGGGACGCCGCGCATCATCCAGGCGTACTTGCGGCATGCTCTGGTCATCCATTCGCGCTCAAGGCTGCCGGGCTTTGTCGTCCGGCGCTTGGCCATGAAGTGCAGGAAAAGGTCGCGCGCGGTCATACCAGCCACTCCGCAACACCCTTTGACCGGGCTTCCTCGACAACACCCGGGGCCTCGCTGATCGCGTCGTGAAGGCCGTTCGTGATGGCTGCCAAAGGTGCATCGGGGAACTCGGCGGCGAACTCTGCAACGAGGTCAGTCGCCCACCGGTTCATCTTGCTCTGGGCTTCGTTCTCAGTCACCGGCCCGGCTCCAATCGTCCATGCAGCTATCCGAGCAAAAGCGCAGGGTGTCGGGGCCTTTCATGGCCTCGTAGCCGTCTTCCTTGACGACGTTGCCGCACCATTCGCAGGTCTCGGCTTCATCGCAGCAGACGTAACAGACGGGGCCGCTGTAGGCCGCTGTGAGCAGGGTCAGCCGGTCTTCGGTGAAGTGCTTGGTGCTGGCCATGTCTTCGGTGTCCAGCGGGTAGTCTCCGCAGCAGGCACAGCCGCAGGGCGTGAACGACACCGGGCGCTTGCCGCGAATGTGGATATTCGGTTCGTGCTTCATTCTGCCGCCCCCTGATACGTCAGGGCGTTCTCGGCCAGAGCCTTGGCCGTCTCAGCCAGAGGGTTCACATAGGCAACGTCGATGCCGAACTTGCGTCCCTTGTCGATAAGGTGGCCAAGGTCGCGCTGAAATTCGAGGAGGTTGGTTTCTTCCTCGGACGGCAGGGCGGCGATGGCTTCGGAAAGCTTGGCAATGGCCGCCTCGGGGTCTGCACCGTAAGCGCGCAGCCATTTGCTATCGCCGTCGAAGGTCATCCAGACCCGCGCTTCCCATTCGTCGCGCTGGTCGAGATTTAGGCTTGCCCCCATGTACGGTTGCCGCCCCGTCTTTTCGACATATTCCGCGTCTGCGGCTGTCATGGCTGCTTGAAGTTCTTCGCGTGTCATCGTGTCTGTCCTCCTGCGCCGCGTCACACTTCGACGGGCTTGCCATCCTTTAGGGTGTAGAAAGTGCCGGGCTTGATGTCGTCGCGCCCTGCGATGCCCGCAAAGACATGCAGGATTTCGCCCTCGTCATCCCGATCAACCAGGAAGATTGCGGACCCCTCAGAGGCCGATGCGCGGCCCTCGTATCCAGAAGCCATGGCAACGCTGCGCTGGCCTTCGACGGTCGCGGCGGACTGGTAGCCCGTGTTGGTCGCGGCGGAACGGTAGCCCGTGTTGGTCGCGGCGGAGTAGTTGCCCGTGTTGGTCGCGGCGGAACGGTAGCCCGTGTTGGTCGCGGCGGAGTAGTTGCCCGTGTTGGACTCCTTCGCTTCGTCCCACTTCACCTTCGAGAGCAGGTATTCAACGCCCTTTCCGATGAACTCCGGCAGCGACATTTCTGCTTTGATGGTGATTTCCACGCCGCAGATTTTCGTATCGCCCTCATGTTCCTCGACGTGATCGGGCACCTCGACAACGGCGAACTTGGACTGGCCGGGGGCGTAGTACCCGAACACATCCATTGGATTCAGGCAGGCATGGAAGCCATGCACGCAAATTTCCGGCTCGCCTTCCAGCTTGTAGGTCTTGCCGACTTCAAACTGATGGTCCCGACAGGTCCAGTCCGAGTTGAAGCCTTTGTACGCCGTGATTGGCATGTCGTCCTCCTGCGCCGTGGTGGCGGTGTGGGCCGCGATCTGCCGGGGCTTCTTCGGCGGCCTGTGGGGAGTACATTTACACTATGTAAAAGAAGCGCGCAAGTTAAAAATTTACAATATGTGAATATTGGATTTCGCAACCCATGGTCAGTGACGCAAGAAGACAAAAAAGCCCGGCGCGGGGCCGGGCGAGTCGAGGAAATGATCGGTGTTACGGTGGGGACGGGCTACGGAATCTGCCCGAAGAGCGTCTGAATTTTCTCAGTGAAGCCGATGGCGGTGATGATCAGCCCAAGGCCAGCGACCACAACCGAGACGATGAACCCCTTGCTGGGGAGGTGAGCGACACGCTCTGTCAGTGTCGCCAGGTTGTTCTCAACGCCGCGCAGGCGTCCATCCATGGACACCAGTTGACCCTTCACATCGCCCATATCGGACTGGATGTGCTCGACATGCGCCTCAAGCCTGGCAATGCGTTCTTCCATACCGGATCCGCCTCCGTTCCCACCATTATCTGGCCGGTCATCCTCTTTTGGCAAGGCGTCTTCGAACTTTTCACCCCACATGGTGACGACGTTCTCAAAGTCAGACATCGTCCGGCTTGCCCTGGTGAAGTGCCTTCAGGTCTTCTCCGAGCTGCTTGGCGCTACGTGTGGCGCTGTCTCTGACCTTCCTTACCTCGTCGGAAAACATCAGGTCAGGGCGAGCTTGGGCGAGCACGATCAAGAGGGCCATCATTGCTTCCTGCTGGGCGAACATGGTCGCATACAGGCGGGCGATCATCTCGACGGTTGCTGGGCGATCATCGCCATCGAACTCGTCTAGCACCATCTCCGCCATCTTCGCGGAGTCCATGTCGAAGGAAATTTCGCTCACACCCTGTCTCCTTCCTGGATCGCCCGATCAGTTATTCGTCGGTATTTTCCTTGAGAAACATGGAGGCGATCACTGCAAAGACACCGCCGACGCAGCCAATAACGATCCATAGGCCAAAGCTGTGACCTTTTTGACTTGCGATAAACCCGGCGAGAATTCCGCACGCGATCCAAAAGACAATCCAACCCATTGTAAACTCGCCTCTATCTCGTTTGTGCTCCCGATCCACCGAAAGCCTGACTGTATTGAAGATTGCCGAACACAAAACGACCCTCTGTCCCGTCGCTTAGGCGGCCAATGACTGTCCCCGACACCATATCCAGAGATCTGGTGATAATCAGATTACCCGTTCGGCCATCATTGCACGTAACGGGCGCGGTGATTGTTGGGTCGGTGCTGTATGCGTCATAGGTGCCATCGCACCTCAAGCCGCGCGTAGTTATCACCCAGAAAGTGCCATTGCCGTCGAAATTGGCGGTTGCTTGGCCTTGCGCGGCCTCCCGCCCGAGGGTCCCGGTTACCGGAACTGTCGGGGGTGAACACGCAGCGGCTGCCAAAGGTGCCAAAAGGGCGATCATCTTTTTCATAGGTCAGACCTTTTTTGCAAACTCGGCCGGCCAAGCTAGACGTACGCGCGCCGCCCATTTTAGCCGCTTGTTCCACATCGTCTCCGATCCTGGGTTGAGGGAGATGAGATGGAAAAACCCAGGTTCGTCCCCGCGCTTTACTCGCTTTACCCAGACCATGCCGCCTTCGTCTTCGCAGACGGCTTTATGTCCGATCACATCCTCTGGCATGCCATCGTGAGTAGACCGGGAATAGAAGAGAATATCTCCGGCACTATAGACCGGCTCCATGCTGTCGCCCTCGACCTCAACGGCCACGACGCCATGCGGTGATAGCCCGGGCGGACATTCGACTTGCGGGCCGTCGCCCTTTTCGTAGGCGTCCACAAGCGGCACACTTGCGCCAGCCCCAACCTTTCCGGCTATCGCGATGGTGGGGCGCTTCTCAATGATCAGGTCGGACACTGAGCACCCAAGAATCCGCGCGATCCCTTCCAGGTAAGTTTCGTTCATCCGACGTTTGCCATTTTCCAGGCCGTTATACAGGCCTGGCGAGATCTCCAGCATCTCGGCCATTCGCTCTTGGGTCAGCCCTGCGGCCTTCCGTTTTTCACCTATGCTGAACTTCATGCCGCACCTATGCGGCAGCGCGGCAACGTTCTCCATAAACACTATGTAAAATCCTTCTTGCTCAAAAAATTCACATAGTGTAAATATTCGACATGGATATCAGCGAACACATCAACTCGAACGGCCTTTCCCGCGCCGAAGTGTGCGCCAAGGCGAGAATCTCCCGCGCTTACCTGAGCCTCATCGAAAGCGGTCAGAGACAGATCGGACCGAACAGCGTGAAAGCTTTGGCGGATGCTCTTGGGGTGTCGATCAGAGATCTGAGGCCAGATTTGGCTGATGTCTTTGCGCAACCTGTTCCGATGATCGCCCCGACTTCCACCTGATCTGAACCTGACGCTCCGCATGCCGTGAAGCATGCGGCACTGCGGCAAGCACCTAAAGGAAAACGAGTTTCCATGTCCGACATCTTCAAAGGCCCAGCAATCCGCGTGATGTACGCACAACTGGTGCGTGACTTCGGGGGCGTTGAGGCCGCGGCGGCTTTCCTCGGGTCGACCAAGGGGACGATCTCCAAAGAGACGACCGGAGCCATGCCGGTGCGTACCGGCCATTGGGGGCGGCTCGAAGACGCCCTGCAGCATTGGCCGATCACCGACATGCTCGACGCGCGGCGCGCTCCGGGGCGCGACGGAGAGGCCACGCGCCGCATTCCGCATGTGCTGCGCGAACTGGGCGACGTCCCGGCTGCTCTCTTTGCATATCGCGAAACCGGGGACGCAACGCCGACACTGAAAGAGGTCAACGAGGCTATCTCTGCTCTCAACGCCTTCCGGTCAGCCATGGGTGCTGACGATGCCTGACATCTCCACAATTTCCACTCACCAGACCCCCGCGCCGCAGGGGGCAATCTGCGGCACGAGCGCGGTCGGGCACGCCTGCACGCGGTCAACTCCCCTGTCAACTTGGCTGCCGGTCTTCGGGCTGGCAGCCCTTTTCGCGGGGCAGGCGTTCGCCGACCAGCGGAACCTATCCGGCAGCATGGTCACCATGCAGGACACCGACAAGCCGGGCGCGGTTGCCGAGGTCGAGTTCAGCAACCTTCCGAACAACAGCGAGCGCGACAACGGAACCTTTGAGATGACCCACAACGGCATCACGGTGGCCGTCACGTTCACCTGGAACGCCTTCGGCAGCCCTGACCAGATCGAGGTGACAGCACCGGAAGGATACGTGGCTGTCCCGCCGGTCATTGAGGTCTCAGAGCGCGGCGTGGGTACGATCTACCTGTTTTCAGGCCAGCCGGGGGTGTGAGGATGGACAAGATCCGCCGCGCGAAAACCCCGGTCAAACGCCAGGACCACGCCAAGATGTGGCGGGTCATCGAGGGCGCGGTTGTCTGCGCTTTCAAGGCGCATCCTGATTACCTGACAGACAAGGGCCGCAAGTCCGCAGTCCAGTCCGTCACCAAGCGCGTGATCGGCCACATTGTCGGTCTCGCAACAGAGGTCCGCAAGGACAGTCGCCTCGGCGGCTCTTGCACGTCCGGGGCTGCTACGATCCCTGGACCGTCGGCGGTATCATGCGTCGATGGGGAGGGGGAGGCCAAGACCCCCTCCCGCCAACAGGCCCTTGCCGACCTGCAATCCGCCACACAGCGCCGGGACACGCGGGCCATCAGCGCCGCCCGCAAGCGGCTGGTTGCCGCGACGAACGACGCCCTGCGCGCAGAACTGAGGGTGTGAGGATGACCAGCCCAAGCGCAGAAGAAATTCGCGACCTCTACAACGAGGGCATGTCCAGCGTCGAGATTGGCCGCATGTACGGGGTTTGCGACAGCGCGATCCGCAGCAAGGCGATCCGCCATGGCATCCCGAGACCTGGGAGCCGGGAAAAATCAGTCCGCCAGATTGCCGAAGACATGTCTCCGCAAGACGCGGTGGATTATCTGCTGGGCGTCGTGGAGGAGCTGCAAGAAGCCCTGATCGACGGCGGTGACGAAGTGGACCGCATCGGTGTCCATTTCACCGGCTACGAGCGCCGCCTGATGGCCCGCCTGATGAAGTCGGCAGGGGGCATGGTCACGAGGGATGCGCTGTTTTCGGCCATCTACTACGACCGCCCCAACCCAGACGACATGCCGGATCGGAAGATCGTGGACGCTTTCGTCTGCAAGACCCGCAAGAAACTGCCCGCCGAAGTGGGAAGCATAGAGAACGTCTGGGGGCGTGAGTATCGCTTCGTGGCCGCGCCTGGGTGGGATGAGGCGTGATGCACTTCGGACCCCGACAACACCTTCACAGCGAATATTGCGTCTGCCCGATCTGCCGGGGACGCCGGAACAAGGGGAAGTGATATGAAGAACATCGTTATCGCGGGAAATTTGGGGAAGGACGCCGAAACCCGGCGCACCCAGAATGGCGATCCTGTCACCGGCTTCAACGTTGCAGTCGAGGGGTACGACGGGAAAGAGAAGTACACCCTTTGGTTTGATGTATCGTTTTGGGGCCGCCGTGGCGAGTCACTGGCGCAGTACCTGACCAAGGGAACGCGTGTGACCGTGGCCGGTGACCTGGGCACCCGCGAATACAACGGCAAGACCTACCTGACCGTGCGGGCGAATGAGGTGACGTTGCAGGGCGGCCGGCAGTCCCACGACACCCAGCGCAACGACCACCAGAGCGGCTACGACCAGTCACCGCCGGGCTACGGGGCAGGGGGGCGGCCCAGCGTGGCGGATGACCTGTCGGACGAAATCCCGTTTCACCATTGCTGGCAGGTGTGACCCATGGCCGGGGACAAGCGCAGGGTTCGCGGCACCAAGAAGACAGCCGTGGGCGGCATCACTTTCGACAGCAAGCGCGAAGCCGAGAGATGGGGGCAACTCAAGTTCTTGGAACAGGGCGGTGAGATCCGCAACCTTCAGCGGCAAGTCCCTGTTGGGCTTGTCGGATGGGGCGGGCCAATCCTGACGCCGACCGGGCGCCCCATGAAGGCCGTCATTGATTTCGTCTACGAGGACAAGCGGCTGAACTGGGCGACCGTCTACGAGGACGCCAAGGGCCACGAAACCGACGTGTCCAAGATGAAGCGCGCCATTCTATCGGCGCAGGGCATCGAGGTGGTTCTGTCATGAGCAAGCAAGGAGCGAAGGAAGGATGAAGGTCATGGATGTTCTGAGCCGAATTCGCGCCGGTGAGCGCGTCATGGTCCACCTGGGGGCCGGTCAAGAGGTCAAGAAGAAGTACAGCCTGACGGACGGCACGAAGGTTTCCGAAGATCAGTTCCGCCGAATTCGCGAATTCCTCAAGCCGCACGACCCCGGCCTGTTCAGCGATGCAGAGCCGCAAAGCTACCAGTGGGGCGGGTGACATGGCGGAAAGCATAGAGATCCGCCACGACGGGCAAATCGTCTGCCGCCACCTGCCAATCGGCCGCGTGACCTTCGAGACGCCATTCCCGAGCGAGTTCTTCGGGGAATGGTTCACCTCAGACCCGGACGATTTTGACGACCTGTCAGATGAGGTGGATGCACTTTCGGCAGAGGTCAGTGGCCTGGAAAAAGAGCGGAACGAGGAACGGGACCGCGCCGATGAAGTTGAGCGCACCCTTGCCGCCTTGGAAGACGAGGTGCGCGCCTTCCTGGCTGGGGAAGACTACGGGAAGGAGGCCATTGAACGCCTCAAAGAAGCCCTTGCAGAGGCCGAGAGCTGATGGCTGGCCGGTACGTCATCAGGGAACACGGCGACGACGTGGCGATCATATTCCCACGATCAGAGGTTCACGCCCTTCGCGTAGCTCTTCGCCCCATCCGTGCAGGAGAAGCCACCAGCAAGGCCACACAGGCCATCAGGGACCGTCTCGATAAGGGTCTGGCGAAACTGTCAGCGAGGAAGAAGCGATGAACGAAGACAAGATGGCCAAGCTGTCGGGAAGGTGGAAATGAGAACTTTCCCAGAACAAATCCTTGAAGACGCGGCCAAAATATACGAAAATGAAGCGGGCCGAGATGACGTTGGCGCGTCAGCCCCGGCCCTTGAACATAGCGAACCTGTACAAGAGGTACGACACATGTCCCGTTGCGGCCATTATCGCGATTCTGCGCGAGAAAACAATACAGAACAATCTGAGAACTGGCAGAGCATCGGTGAGCTTGCCGCGCGCCTCGTGAAGGGGGTGCGGAAGTGAGCCTGAAAGCATACGAGTGGGCTTCCAAGACGAAGTGCCCAGACGCGACCTGTAAGCTGATCCTCCTTCAGTTCGCCAGTTTCCACAACCAGAAAACCGGGCAGTGTAACCCGTCCAACGCGTCCATGATCGAGCGCACGCAGTTGGATCCAAAGACGTTCAAATCGGGCGTCCGACGCCTTGAGGCTTGCGGGCTTCTGGGGTGGTTTGGAAGCAAATCTGGTGGACGCTCAAAGTCGATTATGCGGGTCCTGAACGCGCCAGAAAGCGCTGGCGTCAAGGCATTTTCAGGCTCACCAAAGGGGACCAAAACACCACCCCCTTTTAAAGTCATAAAGGGGGGTAACACACAAACCCCCTTTAGCGGTTCTGCAAAAGGGGACCAATTTCCACCCCCCGATAATGGAACTACCTATCCAATAGGGGAAGGACCTATCCAGGAATTGAAAGTTCTGGGAGGTTCGAAGTGACAGTTCACCAACCAGACCTGTTCGCCCAGACGATCCGCCGTGTTGTCCGCGATGATGAGGCAGTAACTGAGGCCAGCCAGAAGCCCCTGCGTGAGTACCAGGCCGCTGCCATCCGCCAAATCTACCATCATCTTCATTCCGGCCTAACCCGGGTTGTTCTTGTCGCGCCGTGTGGGTCTGAGGAGGCTTGGGTTCTGATTGACGGATACGAGCGGTATGCCGTGAGCGATCAAGGCCGGGTCTATAGCTCAATCCGTGCCGGACGCCTCGTGAAGGCCACCGTGTTCAACACGGGATACAAGACGGTTTCTCTGATGCGGCTTGGAAGTTCTAAGCCAGACAAGATTTCGGTGCATCGGATCGTTGCGGCGGCATTTGTCGCAGGCTCCGGACCGTATGTGAACCACATCGATGGCGACAAGCAAAACAATGCTGCGACGAACCTGGAATGGTGCACGGCTGCCGAAAACAACAGCCACGCACGGGAAACCGGACTTAATCGCGACATCGGTGAAGGCCACCACAATTCCCGACTGTCGGTCTCCGACGTTCAGAGGATCCGAGCCGCAGCAAAGAACGGTGCAACTCAACAAAGCCTCGCAGATAGGTTCGGGGTTGGTCGCGCCCACGTAGGTCGGATTATCGCGCGTCAAGTGTGGAAGGAAGTCCCGGATGTTTGATCTTCTGCACGCGCCGGAGCGCCGTCCTCTTCGCGACTATCAGGCCGCTCACCTCCGCGAAGTCTATCGCCAAATCCGGGAGGGCGTGACACGCGTTTGCGCCGTTCTTCCGACTGGTGCCGGGAAAACCCGTTGGGCCACCGAAATCGTGTTCCATGCACAGACGCGTGGGAAAAAAGTGGTTTTCACTGTGCCCGCCATATCGCTCGTTGACCAGACGGTTGAGGCATTCGAGTCGGAGGGGATTGAGCGCGTCGGTGTCATCCAAGCCGACCATCTTCGCACTGACCCGTTAGCGCCGGTGCAGGTGGCTTCGGTTCAGACCCTTGCCAAAAGAGGGGTTCCTGCGGCTGATATCGTGATTGTCGATGAAGCCCACGTTTACGCGAAGGCTGTCCGCGAGTGGATGGACGCAGAGCCGGGTGTGTTGTTCATCGGGCTTACCGCGACCCCTGGCCGGGTGGACATGGCCAAAGAGTACCAGGCCCTAGTCGAGGGGGCGACGACGCGGTTCCTGATCGGCAATGG
The DNA here is from genome assembly GCA_002709405.1 of Paracoccaceae bacterium. GTDB lineage: Bacteria > Pseudomonadota > Alphaproteobacteria > Rhodobacterales > Rhodobacteraceae > Marinibacterium. The sequence goes on along the minus strand of PAQV01000054.1, from coordinate 37,393 downwards.
GTTCCTGTCTCCGTACCGTGTTTTCGCGCCGTCTGAGCCTGCCATGACGGGCGTGAAGACAGTGGCCGGTGAGTTCTCCAAGGCGCAGTCCAGCGAGAAAATGCAAGATGCGAAGCTGACGGCTGACATCGTGCAGACGTGGCTGGAAAAAGGCGAAGGACGACCGACGCTGATGTTCTGCGTGGACCGCGCCCACGCCAAGCGGATGCAGGCAGAGTTCGAAGCCGTTGGGGTGGAATGCGGATACCAGGACGCGTTCACGAAGCCAGTTGAGCGGCGGCTGATCGCGGACAAGTTCAACCGTGGCGAACTTCAGGTCGTGGCGAATGTCGGAACCCTGACAACGGGTGTGGACTGGGACGTTCGGTGCATCATTCTCGCCCGTCCCACCAAGTCGAAGATGCTGCATGTGCAGATTCTCGGGCGCGCGTTGCGGACGGCGGAAGGCAAGGCAGACGCCATCATTCTGGACCATGCTGGCAACCTGAAGCGGCTCGGGTTCGTGGAAGATATTGACTGGTCAAAGCTGCCTGAACCGGGTGACAGGAACGCATCGTCCGAAGCGAGCGAGCCAAAGCCGAAAGCGTGCAAGAAATGCACTTTCGTGATGCCCCCAAAGGCCAAGTCATGTCCGAACTGCGGTCATGAGGCCCCGCCGCCGTCTGGGTTCGTTCTGACTGATGATGGCGAACTGGTGGAGGTCACAAAGGCACGCCGGTTCAGCAAGCGAGAGAAGCAGGAATTCTTTTCCGGGCTGCTTTGGTACGCCTCGGACAAGGGATACCGCGAGGGGTGGGCGAAGCGCACATTCAGCGAGAAATTCGGCCAAAGCCCGAGCGGCCTGGAAAAGGTTGCTGCAAAGCCGAACGCGGCCACCAAGGCATTCATCAAGCACAAGCTGATCAAGTTTGCGAAGCGGAAGGGCGCGAGCCGTGGGTAAGATGTTTGGACCGGGCGTTTTCGACATAGCAAAGGGCCAGTGGAAAGCCATCCTCATGACGGCTGGGGTGCCGGAAAAGTCGTTCGCCAAGAGTGGTGGGCCATGTCCGCTTTGCGGTGGCACAGACCGGTGGGCGTTCAAGCCAGGGGTCAACCCGAACGGGGTGAACAGATGCCGCCAGTGCGGCGGTGGGGAGGGGCGCACGGGGATGCAACTCTTCATGGCAATGACAGGCAAAGAGTTTGGCGAAGCCGCCCGTGAGGTCGAGGAAATCTGCGGGAAAGCGCCGCCTGTTCGAGTGCAGGATACAAGGCGCGAAGATGGGGACGCACAGAGGCAGAGGGACGCGAAAAATTCGCTCTGGCGGTCTTCTAGGCGTGTGGTCTTGGGCGATCCCGTTGACGCTTACCTGAAGGTTCGGGGGGTGGACCAGAACGGCTACAGCCCAGACCTGCGGTTCCATCCTTCAGCGTGGTATGCCCCCAGAAGGTATCTTCCCGCCATGCTGGCCATGGTGCGGGACGCGTCGGGCAAGCCTGTGACGATCCACAGGACGTTTCTTTCCAACGGCTACAGGATCGACGCCCAGGATTGCCGGAAGCCGATGCCCGGACAGATCCCAGAGGGTAGCGCGATCCGGCTGTCTGATGTTGGGCCAAGCCTTGGCATAGCGGAAGGCATCGAGACGGCATTTGCCGCGTCTGACAGGTTCGGACTCCCCGTCTGGTCGGCAATGAACGCTGGCAGGCTTGGAACGTGGACGCCGCCGGAGGGCGTCGAAGAAGTGGCGATATTCCCGGACCACGACACCAATGGCGTTGGGCAGTCGGCGGCTGAGAGGCTGGCGGATCGTCTCAAGTCATCGGGGCTGACCGTCTCTGTGCACTTGCCGCCGCGAGTTGACACGGACTGGGCGGATTACGCGAGGAACGAACAATGATTGACCCGAAACTCATCATCCCGGCCCAAGCTGAAATCGCTCTACGCAAAGCATGGCAGGCCCTGCCCGAGGTCAAGAACCCGACCAAGTACACCGAGGGCCGATACGTCCCGCCGCGCAACAAGCTGCTATGGGATGGCATCCACCGGCTCTTGTCTGAGCACGGCGAAATGACCTCGGCACAGATCGCAGAGGCATTGGGCGAGGGCCTACGGCGCGTGTCCCTGGCAATGAGGAATGCCCGGCGGCGCGGGAGGGTGGAGCGTGTTTCGAACGCCCGTCCGATTGTGTGGTCCCTCCCCAAGCGGGAGGCGGCGGAATGAGCGAAGAGTGGGGACCCTGGGTCGAGCACGACGGCAAGGGCTGCCCGCCCAGCCTCATCGGTGAAGTCGCGCTCATCGAGTTCAAGTTGGCGGCAAACGATGAAGACGGCGGGGTAGCTGGCCAAGTTGTTTTCACCGAAACGATCATAAACGAAATGATGGCAGAGCTGCCGGAGTGGCGCAGGGACCGCTTCGGAAGCTACGCAATTCGTCCAGACAATGGTCGGGTATATGCAGTTGCAGATGTCATCCGCTACCGCATCCGCAAGCCCCGTGGCCTGACCATCCTTGAGGACATCGCGCGCGGCGTCCGAGAGCCGGTGCAGGAGGGCGTGGGTTGAGGGTGCTGATATGCGGAGGCCGCGCCCCGAGTTCTGAGGTCTGCGATAGCGTTTGGAACTGGGTCATGTCGAATTGCAGCGCTGGCGATGTGGTAATCCACGGCGCGGCGGGCGGCGTCGATGAGCAAGCCATGATTGCCGCCCAAACACTGCCGGGCGTGAAGCACCTACCATTCCAAGCCGACTGGAACGCACACGGTCGCGCGGCTGGGCCGATCCGTAACAAGCGGATGTTGGACGAGGGCAGGCCGGAACTTGTCGTGGCGTTCCCTGGAGGTCGCGGGACAGCGAACATGGTGAAGCAGGCTAAGGCCGCAGGCGTCAAGGTCATCGAGGTCACGCCCTAATGAGCCACCCCCGCCATAATACACAGCAGGCCGGTCACCCCGCCTGAAACCGAGAGGATAGGACGATGAACGACAAGCAGTACTTCACCTACATGATTTTCATACTGACTGCGGACATGATGCTGGACACCGTGTATGACGCTTTATCCGGCGGGTACCCCCTTTGGGCAATCGTAAGCGCGGGCTGTCTTGCGCTGTGGGTTCTTACCCACGCCATTCTCGTAGCGAAGTGGGTGCGCTCATGACCCCCTACACCCTCGCCTACACCCGGTTCTGGAACACCCTCACCTTCGCCGCGCTCTGCCACTACCGCGCCATCTGGATCAGGGGGTGGGGTGGATGAGGGTGTCTCTGTTCCTGTCACCGTGGCGTGGATACCGGAAGTTCGTCGGGACAAAGCACACAGATCATTCCTGGTTCTCGATCAGGTGCTGGTGGCTGGGTCGCCTTGTACTGCTGACCTACGAGGACAAGCCATGACCCACCCCCACACCTTCACACCTGACGAGCTTCGCGGCTACGAGGCCCGAGCCTGCCTCGCATACAGGGAGACCGGAACCATGACTGACCGGAAGAAGGCACTACAAGACCTGCTGGACGAGGCCGAGAGGCAAGACCAACACTTTGATTGCTGCGATGAGGCATACCACCAAGTCAGTTCGATACTGACCCGGCAGATAGAGTTAATCAAGGTGATCATAGCGAAGGAGGACGAGGCATGACTGACCCCCTCACAGCCCAGCAAGACGCCCGCAAGGCCCTGTGCAGGGAGATGGACGCAGGGTGGCGTCCTATCAACACCGCGCCAAAGGATGGGCGCTTCTTCGAGGCGTGGCACATCATCCACAAATGCACCGTGACGGTTAGACCAATGGACACCCACCACAACGGGTGCGGCCTCATTGAACGGACCATGACGACCACATGGCCGGTAGAGGCATTCAGCCATTGGCGTAAGCCATCCGAGCCTCCTTGCCCCACATCAAGCCGCGTCATGGAAGCCCTACGCGAGGATGCAGAGAGGGAGGGCGGGGAATGACCTGCACATGGCCGAACGGAACTTGCGCTTGCCTCTTGGCTCAGGAGGAAAAGCCGGAGGACTACGCCGGGCGCGCCTGGATGCACTGCGAAGAAGGGCTGAACTTCTCCAAGGCGAGCATGTCCCGGTTCATGATGTTCTGCCTCGGCAACAACGTCGAGATTGGGAGCGTCTACGCCTTCAACGCTGAGTTCCCGCGCTGCCAAGTCTTGGCTTCGATCCGGCTTCGACCAGACCAGTTTGAGGCTTTCGAACGTGAGACGGGCGGGAAGCTGAGAAAGCCGCGGCGCGTCAAACTGAACAGCGGAGACAGCACCGATGACTGACATAGTGGAACGGCTGCGGGAAACCCAGAAGCTATACGAAGCGGCGGGCGTAGACGGTGCAGAGGGCGCGCTACAGGCCAAGGAAGCCGCCGACGAGATAGAGCGGCTGCGGGCTGCGCTGGAAGAGTTGGAGGACGAAGAAACCACCGCTTATTGGGCAGGATATGAAGATGGCCATTTCCAGCAGGAGGGCGACTGATGGTCGAGACCTATGACATCACCGACGAGTACCTGGACAAGTATGGGGATGATGCGGACGTGGCCATTTGCTTCATGGCCGAGGAAATCAAGCGCCTTCGCGATGCGAATGCGGCTCTTCTGGAAACGCTGAGGCTGACAGGCTTCCCCGTCCTTCTGGAACACTTCGGCGCAGTAGGGGATGGCCAGTCTGACGACGCCCCCGCATGGCACGCGTCCAACGAGCATAGGGAGGGGGAGGCATGACCGAGCACTGGAAGCACCGCGTCACTGAGCGCATCGGGTGCGTAGACCCCAAGACGCTTTGGGATGCCGTGCAATGGGCAGTCGCCAACGACCGTGACGATTTGGCCGAGTTCGTCTGCCGGGTGAGCAAGACGGGACGCCGACTGTTCCGGATCAAAGTCCCGCCTGGCCGCGTGTTCTTTGTTCTGATCAACACGGACACCATGACGCCCATCACGGTCATGCCGCCGGGCTTCCGGGTCAATCGCCAGGGGAAACGCGCAATGGTTCTGAGAGACGCATCATGACAACGATACTGGAACACTCCGACAAGATCCTGGCGACCCAGCGCGGCGCGTGGCTGATGGCCTGCGACCCGGTCAAGGGGGTGAACATAAGGGAAGGCGGGCCGATCCATTACGGACCGGGCGCTAAGTTTCGCGTCGATACCGGCATGGGCAATTCGCTGATTGCCCTCGATGAGGACGGCCGATCCGTCATGTTCGGCAGACCCGAGATGGCCGCTCTTGAGCGCATGGTGAAAGCAGGAGGCGAGTGATGGTAGGCCCAACCGGAAAATGCCCCGCCGACCAATACAGGAAGGACTGCGAGCGCGGATGCACGTTAGGCCAGTGGTGCCCACGTATGCCGCGCCCGTCATGACCACCCCCAACAACAAGAGGCAGTGAACCATGGGCACGAACACCTACGCAATCAACGTCACCAACGGCAAGGAATTCGAGGTCGAAGGCGAACTGTCCGACCTCGGCCTTCATCCGTGGGTTCCCAAGCAGCTTGTCAGCAAGTGGGTCAAGGAAAAGAAGGCCGCAGTCTGGTATGATCGGCCCTACGTTGGTAAGATGATATTCTGCGTCATCCCGGCGATCTACTACCGCGATGTGATCGGACTAAAGCACGTCATCGGGAAGCCAATCGAGTTGTCCCGTCTGGACATAGAGGGCACCCCGGCGCACACCGACCCGAGCGGCAAGCAGATCCCGGCGCGCTATGGCCTAAAGGACTTCAAGGCAGCCGTAGGGGCCGAATACGCCGACGCAGAGCGCCGCAGAGAGAACGCAGAATGGATCTGCCAGTATGAGCCGGGGCAGGCGCTCACGATCCTGATAGGGTCTGAGGACGGCTTTGACGCGATCAAGGGGGTTTTCCGAGGCAGCATCAAGCGGGCATTCGATGAATATGCCAAGTTGCGCATTGAGGTGCCCATCCTCGGGCGGCAGACAACGGTTGAGGTTTCGCCGGATCAGGTGAGGGCAGGGTGATGGGGGTAGCTCACCTATTGCGCGTGAACGCCCCATGCGCTATATTCGGTGTCAAGGTGCTACCATCGGTGGCGTAAGCGTCTGCGAGATGCCCCAAGTGCCGCAAGGGCATAGACCCGAAAGGCTGGACTATAGGCGATAGCCGAGGTCTGGTCGCGGTGCCTTGAAATTCGTCCTATGGTTTAGGTGCAGCGGTACCGGCGATGGAACCCCCCGGCATAAGCGTTGTCGCTCTTGAACTGCACTTCAACGAACTCGGCCCCGCGCCGCCCGTACTTCCGGCACACCGACACGGCTTCCGCATCGGCAGCGGATTCAACCGATGATCGAACAGCCTGACCGTTCTGCAAGTACACACTGCCATCCACACGGATAACCGCGCTGTCCCGGTCAGAGTAGACGGCTTCGGGCGATAGGTCAGCCGCACAAGCTGACAGGGCTAAGGGCAGGGCCACCAGGGCAATGTAACGACGCATAGCCAATATATCGGCTGGCAGGGTTGGCACATCAAGAAGGTCTTACGATGGCGGGCCACTTCTTCACCACCGCAAGAGGTAAGGCTATCCGAGATAGCGTCCTACGCAGGGACGACTACACCTGCCAGATGTGCGGCGCTGATCTACGCCCCGGTAAGCGACACAAGCACAGCGCGGTGGTTGATCACACGCGCCCGGTATCCTTAAGGCCCGACCTTCAAGAAGATCGGGACAACATGCGAGCGGTGTGCAGGACGTGCCACGCAGTTTGCGACAGCATCGAAAAGCGGGCCAATGGGGATGAGGCCCGTATAGCGCGTGAGAAGGCCGCCTATAGGCCGGTCGGCAGGGACGGCTACCCGGTCAATCTGAAGTGATAGGCCCTCTCCGTGAGCCCGGGAGCGCCCCTGAGGGGCAATAGCCAGGCAGGGGGGGGGGGGGATTGGTTTCCATGGGGTCAGAGTGCCTAAACCGACAGCCCAGCCTTCTGTACACATCCGCAATTCAAAGATTTGAGGGCATACCATTGCCGAGACCGAGAACCCCGACAGCAAAGGCTGAGCTGACCGGGGCGGCAGCCAAGGACCCGCAGAGGTATCGCGATAGATCAGCGCCGGCGTCTTCTGGTCCAGTTGGTCAGCCGCCATCGTTCTTGAGCCCAAAAGAAAAGAGGGCTTGGGCTGACTTCGCGGCTAGGTGGTCATGGTTGACCGCTGACGACGAGCCGTCTCTGGTTGCCTTGGTGCAGATGCGGTCTGTTGCTGAGGATCCGAATGTCGAAAAGAAAGCGTCTTTCTACACGGCGTACCGCCTGATGCTGTCCGAGTTCGGGGGGACCCCTGTCTCACGGTCGAAGATCTACCAGCCGAAGGACGATAGCGATGATGACCCGTTCGCGAAATTTGGCGGGGTACAGTGAACTTCATTGAAGCGGCGCGGCGGTATGCGGAAGGGGTTGTTTCTGGCAGCATCCCGGCGTGCCGGTATGTGCAGCAAGCGTGCCAGCGCCAAATCGATGACCTGGCCGCGCCGCCTTCGGGCTATCAGTTCGATGAGGAAAAAGCCGCGCGGGTTTGCGAATTCGTAGAGCTCTGCCCGCACATCAAGGGTGAGCTAGCCCGGCGCGGTGAATTGATAAAGCTGGAACCCTGGCAAGTGTTCATCCTGACTACCGTGTTTGGTTGGGCGGACGCCAAGGGTAATCGACGCTTCCGCAGCGTTTATATCGAAGTCCCTCGTGGGAATGGGAAAAGTGCACTTAGTTCGCCGCTTGGGCTGTATATGCTGGCAGCCGATGGCGAAGAAGGGTCAGAAGTCTATTCGGCCGCTACGACAAGGGACCAAGCCCGGATTGTCTTCCGGGTGGCACAGGCCATGGCCCGCAAAATGGCAGGGCTCCGCAAAACGCTGGGGGTAAGGGTCCCGGCGCAGGCGATCACGCAAGAGAGTTCGAACAGCACGTTTCAGGCGCTTTCGGCTGATGGCCATACCCTGGACGGGCTGAATATCCATATGGCGATTGTGGACGAACTTCACGCTCACAAGACGCCGGATGTCTACGACGTTCTCGAAACGGGCTTGGGCAAGCGCCCTCAGTCGATGCTCTGGGCAATCACGACGGCGGGTTTCAACAAGTATGGCGTCTGCTACAAGGTACGGGATTTCGTGACGAAGGTCCTTTCCGGGGCCTCAACCGGCGCAATGGCCGATGCAACGTTCGGAATTGTTTACACGATTGACGATGGGGACGATCCATTTTCGGAGGCTGCCTTAGTAAAGGCAAACCCGAACTATGGGGTTTCGGTAGACCCCGCTCATGTGAAGCAGATGGCGGCAAAGGCCAAAGAGAGTGCGCAAGACCGGACCAATTACCTGACAAAGCACCTAGATGTTTGGGTGGATGCGAACGAGGCGCTTTTCGATACTGAGCACTGGCGGAAGTGTCAGGATGCGTCCTTAGACGAGGATGAATTCTCAGGCGATGAAAGCGTTATTGCGTTGGATCTCGCCAGTAAGATCGACATTGCCGCGAAAGTAAGTCTCTATCGACGCGAACTGTCAGGCAAGAGCCACTACTACGTGTTTCCTCGGTTTTTCCTTCCTTTGGCGGCAATCGAGGAAGATCGGCACCCGATGTACCGGGGCTGGGAGTTTCAGGGCGACATAGAAGCGACATCAGGCGAGACAATCGACTTCGAGGTGATCGAAGACGAAATCAGGATGGAGGTTCCGGGCCGGAATATCTCGGCAGTCGTTGCCGATCCATGGCAGGCCCAATACCTGATAAAAAACCTTGAGCGGGACAACTTCCCCGCCTCTGAGATGCGCCAGACAGTAGCCAACATGTCTGAGGCGACAAAGACCCTAGATGCCCTAATGCGAGAGGGGCGAATCCATCATCCCGGAAACGCGGTCCTGAACTGGATGATCGGTAACGTGGTCGGCCACTACGACGCGAAAGACAACGTTTACCCCCGCAAGGAGCTTCCCGGAAACAAGATCGACGGGGCTGTTGCGCTGATCATGGCCCTCGGTTGGTTCATCCAAAATCGGGAGCAGAAATTCCGCTCAGTCTGGGAAGATATTTGATGTTTGATAGACTAAGGGCGGCAGTATCGAGTGCATTTGGGCGGAAGATCGCGCCGGAAATGTACCCGGAAGTGCGTTTCGTTTCTGTCGGGAACGTCGCGATGAAGCTTTCGGCCCCTGAGGACGCCTTGAAGGTTTCCACGTCTTGGCGCTGCACCACCCTACTCGCAAACACGGTCGGGGGCATGCAATGGCAGGTTCGAAAGCGGGGGGCAAACGGGCAGACTGAGGACCGGCCAGAGAATCCTGTCCAGTGGCTCTTGAACCATGAGCCGAATGAGGAAATGGGCGCGTTTGATTTCCGTCGAACGCTGATCCAACATGTTCTTCTGTACGGCAACGGATACGCTGAAATTCAGAGAGATAAGGCAGGTCGCCCCTACGCGCTATGGCCAATCGGCCCTGATCGGATAGAGCCACAGAGGGACTATGCTGGCCGCTTGTTTTACCGGGTGAGCAACCCGCGTGGGGGTTATTCTGAACTTTCCCCCCGTGATGTTTTCCATGTTCGCGGTCCAGGGTGGGATGGTATTCTCGGGTACTCGATCCTTGAGGTTGCGGTTACGTCGATGCAATCGGCATTCGCCATGGACGGTTTCACGGGAAGCTATTTTGCGAACGGAATGCAGCCGAGCGCAGTTATCCAAGTGCCCAGAGAAACCAGTCTCAGCCCAGAGGCGATGAAGAAGATCCAAGACGACGTTAAGGAGCGCCACTCTGGGCCGGGAAAGGCGGGGACGCCTTTGTTTCTGGATGGCGGTATGGAATACAAGCAAATTTCGTCCGACCCGGAAAAAGCCCAGTTCCTGGATACCAAGAAATTCTCTGTCTACGACGTTTGCCGTTGGTATGGTGTTCCGCCGTACCTAGCCTTTGCAACAGATGAGCAGCCCAGGGCGAACGTGGAAACTCAGTCTCGGGAATTCTACAGCTATGGTCTGATGCCCATCATCTTGGCTTTTGAGCAAGAGGCAAATCGCAAGCTTCTTTCGCGTGAACATGGCGGGCTATTCTCGCAGATGAACACGGACGAGCTTCTAAGGGGCGATTACAGTACTTTGGCTGGGTACTACCAGACAATGCGGCAGATTGGAGCGTTCACGGTGAACGACGTTCTGCGAATGGAAGGCATGGACACAATCGGCCCTGAGGGTGATGTCCGCCACATGCAAATGCAAGATGTTCCATTGGGCGACCCAAAGCAGCCAACAACAGAATCTGAGGAAGGGTAGGGCGGTCATGGCGACGGTTTACGTGTCTTACATAAACTTCAATGTAACCGGCGGCGATGGTGAACATGCGATTGTCGCGCGGGGGGATAATGCTCGCTCGGAAAAAATCACGTCATCCGGGACTTCAGCTACCGGCACGATGACATCCGAAGGTAACCAAGTGGCAATTGTCTATTGCGAGACGACGGTGATCGTGACGGCGGGAGCGAGTCCGACAGCCTCGCTGGCGACGGGGGTTGTCTGCGTCGGCGGCCTGGCCACGCCGATTGGCGTTCTGGACGGACACAAAATCGCGGTGATTGACGATGCGTAATCCCGAAATGGTTCTTTATGGGGACGTGGGGTACGAAATCACAGCCTCGGTCGTTTCAGACGCTCTGAAATCCATGGGTGGCGCGGAGGAAATCCACGTCCGCTTGAACAGTTTCGGTGGCGACGTTTTCGAGGGGCTGACAATCTACAAGAGGTTGTCGGAATGTTCAGCGAAGATCGTTATCCACGTAGACGGCATCGCGGCCTCAATCGCTTCGGTTATCGCTATGGCAGGTGATGAAATCGTGATGGCGCAGGAATCTGCGTTCATGATCCATGACGCTTGGCTTTGCACCGCCGGAAATGCGTCCGAACTCAGGCAGGAGGCCGACCGGGCGGAAGCCGCGTCTCGGCAAATGGGGAATATCTATGTCCGCAAAACTGCGCAGCCCATTGAGATGGTTCGCGGATGGATGGCGGAAGAGCGGTACTTCTACGCGGAAGACGCTCTGAAATACGGGTTCGCCACCAGCATTGCGGAGGTCGAGCGACTGGCCGCGAAGCTGGACAAAGACCGGCACCACTTCAAGGCGGAAGTCCCGGAAGAATTCACAGCCTCGCCACGCATGGCTGAGGCCGCGCGCACTATCGCGCGCATGAGAATGCAACTGCAAAAGAAGGCAGGCGCATAGCCGTATCACGGCTTCGTTGGGCGATACTGCCCTTTCATACAGGAGACCGCTCAAGATGAGTGATGAAGTGATTGCCGCACATCGTGAGCGGCAGGAAGAACTTGTGTCTGAGAGCCAGACTCTCATGGCTGCTGCTGATGCGGAAAAGCGAGAGCTGACCGAAGACGAGCAGGGCACTATCGAGGCGAACGCGCGGGAATTCGACCGTTTGAAGTCGGAAATCGACCTTCGCGAACGCATCCACGCCCAAACCCGCGATCTGCAAAAGCCTCAGGCTCGCAAGGTCGAAGCCGAGCCTGTTGCTGCGTCCGATGAGCGTGAAGAAGATCACGCGCCGGGGCGGGTTCAGGCGCGCACGTCCGCACCCGCCCCGGCGCGTCCTCGGCCGGTCGGTGAGGCTGGGCGCGGCGGCTTCCGCACCTTTGGCGATTTCGTTGCGTCGGTTCGGAAGGCATCCACCCGTGGCGGTGAAGTCGATGGCCGTTTGATGGGCGCTGCTGCATCCAGCTACGGCAACGAATCCAGCGGCACAGATGGCGGCTTTGCTGTCCCGCCAGATTATCGCGCGACGATCATGGAAAAGGCGTTCGGTGAGGACAGCCTGATCAGCCGCACTGATCGGCAGACCTCCGGATCGAACACGATGACGTTCCCGTCTGACATGACCACTCCGTGGCAGACCACCGGCGGCATTCAGGCTTATTGGGAAGGCGAAGCAAGCACGCTTTCGCAGTCCAAGCCTTCGCTGCAAAACGTCACTGTCCGTCTCCACAAGCTATCGGCTCTGGTCCCCATGACCGAAGAACTGCTTGAAGACGCGCAGGCGATGGGTTCCTACGTGTCGCGGAAGTCTGCGGAAAAGATCGACTTCAAGATCTCCAACGCAATCGCCTACGGCAACGGCGTCGGCCAACCGCTCGGCTTCATGGATTCGCCTGCCCTGGTGACGCAAGCTGCTGAGGGGGGGCAAACGGCCGACACTCTGGTTGCAGCCAACATCGTTAAGATGATGTCGCGTATGCCGGTGCAGTCCCGCCGATCTGCTGTGTGGCTGATCCACCCCGACGCAGAACCGCAACTGCCGCTGATGACCTTGGGAGACCAGCCCATTTACATGCCGCCAGGCGGCCTGTCGAGCGCAGGTTACGGAACCCTTCTCGGTCGTCCCGTGATCCCCCACCAAGTCTGCAAGACGGTCGGTGACCTTGGGGATATCATGCTGGTCGATCTCAACAGCTACCTGTCCGTCACCAAGGCGGGCGGCCTGCGGTCGCAGACTTCGATTCACCTCTGGTTTGACCAGGACATCACGGCATTCAAGTTCACGTTCCGCGTGGGCGGCCAGCCGTGGTGGTCGGAGCCGACTGCATCCCTGAACGGGTCGCACACGCAATCCCCGTTCATCACCCTGGCAGCCCGGTAAGGAGAGGCACCATGAACTCCAACATTGATTTTGCAGAACAGGTGCAAATCGTTCCTGCAATTGTCCCCGTGGATCTTTCCTCGGGGGCGAATGCGGGCGACTGGATCTCCATGAAGAACTACGAGCGGGTGACCGTCGTTTTCTTCAAGGGCGCGGGCACCGCAGGCGATGACCCGACGGTCACCCTGAACGAGGCAACGGCTGTTGATGGAACCGGGTCTCAAACCCTGGCCGCAATTGACAAGGTTTACGTGAAGCAGGGCACGCTTACTTCGGTGGGCACATTCTCTGTTACCACTCAAGCTGCGGCGGCGACGTACACCGACGATACCTCGGCTGAAATTCAGGCACTGTGGGTGTTCGACGTTATGGCGGATGATCTTTCGGATGGCTTCGATTGCCTTCAGATCTCGGTCGCGGACGTTGGCACAAACGCACAGGTCGGATGCGCCCTGTATCTTCTTTGGCCGCCCCGCTACGGCGAGCAGGCGTTGCTTTCGGCGATTGCGGACTGATGAAGATCCAGTTCACTGAGGCTGTTGTCTACGAAACAGAGGGGCCACGCAAAGGCCCCTCTTATTCGAAAGACGAAGTTCTCGAATGCTCTGAAGCGTTTGCCCAAAGGTGGCTTCGTCGCGGTGTCGCGGTCGAATATGTCGCCCCCGTGGTGGCTCAAGTTGCCGAGAACAAAGCCGCCGACACCCCAAAGCCTGAAGCGCGGCGCGGTCGGCCGCGCAAAGCGGTTACCTAAAAGAAAGCGGAGGGTTGCAAATGGACCCCTGCACGCGCCCGGCTTTGGTTACAGCGCCGGGCGAACTTCCGCTGTCCGTGTCGGAAGCTAAAGATCATGACTCGATTGATTTCTCTTTCGATGATGATCAGGTCGAGCTCTATATTGAGGCGGCGACTGATTACCTGGATGGGTACTCCGGGATTCTTGGGCGCTGCATAGTTACCCAGACTTGGCGCACTCAATACAGCGGCTGGGGTGATACGCTGCGCATTCCCTTCCCCGATGTGGCGTCTGTGGCGGTGACTTATTCGGATGCGGACGCATCGTCTCAAACTGTTTCTTCGTCCCTATATGAGGTCCTGGAAGATAGCCGGGGCGTCTATGTTCGGTTCAAGACTGCGTTTACACGTCCGACTCTGGACGATGACACAGCCGTTCCGGTTTCGGTCGAATTCGACACTGGCTTTGGCGATGCCGGCGACGTTCCAGGCGACATCAAGCAGGCGATCCGAATGTTGACGGCCCACTATTTTGAGAACCCGAGTGCCGTAGCTGGCGGCGGGCTGGGTGAAGTGCCGCTCGGTTTTCATGCCATCGTCCACAAGTACCGGAGGATCGGGTTTTGAGGCTTCCAGAGCGTCTGACCATGGAATCCCCCACGTCATCGTCTGATGGGACGGGCGGCGTGATCAGCGGTTGGACCGAGGAATTCCAGTGCCGCGCCAAGTTCCTGTATCTCCGGGGCGGCGAAAGCGTGCGGTCAGCCCGGCTGGAAGGTCGGCAGCCGGTTGTGGCGACCGTGCGGGCCAACACCAACACACGTCAGATCACCACGGCATGGCGGTTTCTGGACCAGCGCAAATCCGACCTCGTGTATAACATCAGGGCCATCGTTGAGGCAGACGACCGGCAGTACCTGGAAATCACCGCAGAAAGCGGGGTTCCCACCTAATGTCCCCTGATAGGGCCTTGCAGAAGGCCGTTTTCGAGGCGCTTCTTGCGGCTTCTGACGTGACAGACCTTGTGTCCACGCGGATCTACGACGGCCCGCCGAAAGGCGTTGTGCACCCGTATATCTCGTTTGGGCCGGCCAGCGCCCTTGATGGCGACGGCGATCTGTTGGACGGAAGCGAGATGATCTTGCAGATAGACGTGTGGTGCGAGGATCAGGGCCGCGACGGTCCATGCAAGGACATTTGCCACGCGGTCAAGGTTGCTCTGCATCGGGTGAACCTGACCATTGATGATCCATACGCGGTGTCATCAGAGCGGGTTGTGCAATACCGGGTCATACCCGAGCCAGACGAAATCGGTTCGCATGGCATCGTTGATTTTCGGGCCTTCGTAGAGGGCTGAACATGGTCAAGGGGACTGAACGTTTCCGGCGGCGAATGCTCAAGGAAATCCCCGAGAAAGTTCGGGCGGAAGTCACGAAGCAGATCCAAAGGGATGCGCCGAAGGTTGTGCGGCTGCAAAAGGCCCTTAACCCGTTGCCGGGCACAATCGAAGTCGATTGGACGATGGACGAAGGTGCATCTGCCGGGCCGATGAATACCGGAAGCGGTGATGGCGTGACGGCAACCATCTACGCCACGGCCCGCACCGATGAATACCCTGGTGGGTTTCCTGCAATTGCATGGTGGTGGGAATTCGGCACGAACATGCGCCGCCAGAAGACCACAAGGCGTAGCACCGGCATGATCCGGGCGCAGCCCTTCTTTTTCCCGATATGGCGGTCTGAGCGCAAGCGAGTGAGGGCCAACATCAAGCGCGCAGTGAAGCGCGGATTCAAGAAAAGCTAAAGGAGGCCGCTATGGCTGTAGCTGACACTCTGTCTTATGATGAGATGGTGCTAGAGGTCGAGTTCACGGCCGAAAGCGGAACGTATACCAAAATTTGCGGGATTACCGGCGTCACGATCAACCGGTCTGCCAACGTCACCACGTCAGAAATTCCCGATTGTGATGACGAGACGGTTCCGCACAGCGTGGTCCGAGATGTTCGGAGCATCGAGGTCACGGCCTCCGGGACCGGCGTTTGGGCAATGTCCAGCCATCCCGCCATGCACGACTGGTTCTATTCGGGGGCGTCGAAGAACGCGCGCCTGCGGAATACCAAAGTCGAAAGCGAAGGAACCAGCGGCGATCCCTACCAGGAGAGCGGCCCGGCCATCCTTGCCAGCCTGTCCAACGAGCGCCCTGACGACAAGGGCCGCGTGACCGCGCAAGTCGAGATCCAGTTCAGCGGCACCCCGACCGTGACGGAGGTTTCGTGAGCCATTCGGTTGTCATTTCTTGGCCGGGTGGCGAGCATCGCTTTGCGCTTCCTCTTGGGCGGCTCAGGGCACTGCAAGGCACAACGAACGCTGGCCCCGAAGAGATATTCAACCGGTTCCGCACGGGGACATGGCGCGCTGATGATGTGCTTGAAACGCTTCGACACGGCTTGATCGGCGGCGGTATGGAGCAGGAAGAAGCGGGGCCGTTGATTGCGCGCATTGGCGAGCAACATGGACTGATCGACCTGAAACTTGCGGCGTACAAGGTTATCGGCGCGGCGCTTTTCAACCCGGATGATGACCGGGTGGGAAAGGACGAGGGGGCGGGGACCGCGCCCCCGGAAAATGGCGGTTCAGCCGGATCTACGGACACGGGGCCGTAATCGGCTTCACGCCTTCTCAAGTGAACGAACTGAGTGTCTGGGAATTTCTCGCCTGTCTTGACGGGTGGAAGGAAGCGCACGGGACCGGTGAGGCTGAGGAAGCCGAGCCTATGAGCGTTGAGGCGATGCGCGCAGCCGGGATTGTGGGGGTCTGATGGCCAGCGAAGACGATCTTGAGGTCCAGATTGGCCTGTCCGAACGGGAATACTTGCGATCCCTGGCGCGGCTTGAAGCGCAAACTGCAAAGGCGGCCAGCAAGGCGGAAAAAGCGTGGGAGCGGAGCAACAGGGGCACGGCCAAGGGTTTCGACAGAGTGGACCGGGCGGCTGGCCGCGCAGCTAGCGGGGGGATGCGGCAAGCGTCCTTGCAGCTTAGCCAGATCGCGCAGCAAGGCGCGGCCACAGGGAACTATATGCAGGCCCTGGCGATCCAGCTTCCTGACCTTGCACTTGGTCTTGGAACTGTTGGGGTTTTGGCGGGGGCATTGGCGGGGACTTTCCTTTCCATGGCCTTCAACGCCAAAGAGGCGACCAAAGAAATGAAGGCGCAGGGGCGCGGCCCTCTGGACGGGATTGAGTCCAGCGTCAGGCGGCTGGTCGAACTGGAAAAACGGTACAAGGACGCCGTAGCCGCCCGCGCTGCAACGCAGAGCACCGCCAGCACACAGGCTATCGAACTCGCTGGACGTGAGCTAGAGGCGCAGCAGGCATTGTTCCGGGTCGAGGTTGCCCGGCTGGATATTCGAAAGCGGGAAGTCGAAAACAACATCAAGGCTTTGCAGGAGCAAGTTGAGGCGATCAAGCAGGAGATAGCAAACGAGGTTGCAACCCTGGACGCGGCTGACCCGACAGGCGGCGGGGCCAGAACGCGGCAGGCGCGCGAGCGTTTGGAAATCGTTGAACAGATCCTAGAGGCCCACAAAGAGACGTTCTTGCAGCTTCAAGAGCAGAACGCAGAGGCCGATTTCCTGGGTATCGCCTTGGAGATCGCAAACACGGCGCTTGATGAAGGTATCGAGGCGGCGGCGGGCCTTGCGGCTGGTTTGGCCGCTGGTGCCGAGAACGCCGGAGCGATTGCCCGGAACTTGCAGCTTGCCGCCCGTGGTGCTGCGCTGATGGATCGGGTGAAGAACAACCCGGATTTCTACGACCCACGCGGCGAAGGGCGTGGGGCTGGGAAATCCGATTTCGTATACAACGACCAAGGCTTGCCGCCTGTGACCCTGCCCGCGAACCCGAGCAGTGCGCGGCGCGGGCGCGGCGGCGGTGGCGGTGGAAAGTCTGGATCTGACAAGGAACAAAACAGGCTTCTTAGCGAGCGCGACCGCATTCTTAGTAGCCTTGAGACTGCGCAAGAGCGGTACAATAGGCAGCTTGCAGACCTCAACGCCCTATACGAAATGGGCGAAATCTCGGACGAGAACTACAACGCGGCGCTTTCGCGCCTGTCCGAAGAGCTGATGCAATCGGAATATGCCAACGTGATGCGGGGCATCGAGGGCGTCTCGGATGCCTTGGCCGATGCCATCGTGAACAGTGAAAACTTCGGCGAAGCGTTCAGCGGAATGTTGAAGCAAATGGCGGCCGAACTTCTGTCCAGCAACATCCGCAACCTTTTGACGGATGCGTTCGGCTTTTCCGGCGGTGGTGGAGGCGGTGGCCTTCTGAACTTCGCCGGGTTCCTGATGGGCAAGCGTGCGACTGGTGGCCCGGTGTCCGCTGGTCAACCGTATTTGGTCAACGAGAACACCCCTAATTCGGAGGTTTTTGTGCCGGGCCAAAGCGGCGCGATCCTGAACGTGGGGCAGGCACAGAAGGCGCTTTCCGGCATGGCTCCGCAATCCGGTGTTGCGGCGGTGCAGGTGATGGGCGGGGAACTGACTTTGAGCGATAACGGCACCATCATGGCAAACGTCCGCGTTGTGAGCGCCGCACAGTCAGCAAGGGCGCGCTCTGGTGCGGTCTCTGACGTTCGTCAGGGACTTCCCGTCTGGAACCATGAACTGCGCACCAGCGGGGGGCTGACGTGACCTACACGCCGACGATCTACGATTGGCGGGACAGCCTTGTTGCGATTGACCAGCTATTCACCGCACGGGGGCAGGCGGTACGGGACGGGGTGACTTCGCGCGGGGTATTGGTGGCGAACCCAGAACCGGGCGGGCGCGGTGAACTCTACATGCAGCTTCCGACGTATTTCGACGCGGCAACCAACTTGGACGCGACCTGGACGGCCAGCAGGATTGCCAACGGCGCAATCATGCGAATTCCGATCCGCGCGTCGGTGCAGTTGATCCATTACACGGCGATTACCGGGGCTTCTGCCAATGGTCAGCCCTGGTCGAATGAGCAGCCTTGGGCGAATGACGAAAACTGGGCTTTCGATCCCGTCGCGCCGATCAACGCGGCAGCAAGCGAAGGCGAAGTGTCGCTTGAAATCGACATGTCAGACTATGGCCAGATCCTTTCAATCGGCCATCTTTTCGGCGTGGAGGTGGATGGATACGACTTCACGCATAAAGTCACGGATATCATCTACGACGATAGCGACGTGGCCACGGTGACGGTCAGCCCTCCGCTTCGGCGGGACGTTACCACGTCTCATTCCGCCAAGTTCCGGCCAAAGATGCTGGCGCAGTGCACTACCGCGCGAGAGGCCCCGAGGGGGCTTCGGAGCAGGCGGCACATGGAATGGGGCCAGCTTCATTTCGTTGAGGCCCTGGTATGACTTTCGAGACGGAACTGTTGGCCAGCTTGGGAGATGCTGACGACGCTTGGGACATCAATATCACCACGCGCCAGTGCATTTTCTTCGATTTCGATGGATACCCGATCCGCATTTGGGACGGGATGGGAAAGCTGATCGCTGGCGGTTACGAATGGATCGGCGCACTGAACGCAGCGGGCGAAAGCGCGGTCTCAATCCCCCCCTTGAGAGATACACGCGACGGGTCAAACCTGCGCTACGAGTTCGGCCTTCCGTTTCTGGATGAGGACACCTTTGATGCCTTGAAGGCCGATCAGGACTTGGCGCGGGGGCGGGGGGTCACTGTTTACGAAGTCCTTGTGAATGAGGGTGAGGGCCTTCGGCCGGGGACGGATCTGCACTATGACACCGGTCTAAAGATGCGCGGCGCGCAGTTCTATTCCGGCTATCAGCAGATTTCGGACGGTGAATTTGTCAGGGTCTATTCTGCATCGGTTATTGCGCGCGTCCTGGATGCAGGCCGAAGCGTTGCGCCGCGCGGGACATATTCCGACACTTGCCAAAACGAACGGGCCGTTATCGCAGGTGAATCTTCGGACAGCGGATGCGTGTTCGTGAGTGAAAATGTCAACCGGACTTACGTTTTCGACTGAGGTCGAGGTCACGCGGCGGATTTGGCGTGCCGGTCAGTTTTCCTATGGCCCGGCCGACTGCCTGATTTCGGTCGCAGATCATATTCACCGGGTGGCCGGTGTTGATCCCGCGATGCTCTTTCGGGGCCTCTATCAGAGCGAAGCCGAGGCGGAAAAGATCATGGGCACTTTCGGCGGGCTTCTTGGTTTGGCGCGGTTTGCAATGGCGTCGGTTGGGCTGGCGAAAGGTGATCGCGGTCCAGGACGGCCGGTCGTGGCGGATGTTCGTGGCGTGCACGTTGCCGGGATCGACCTCGGGGGAATGGTTATGCTTCGAACTCAGCGTGGCCTGATCGACCTTCGCGCGCCCGTCGTCTCTGCCTGGGTGATCTGATGCCAGCAGTTGGCGCGTTTATCTATGCCTTCGCGGGTGCCAAGACAGCCGCTGCCCTGGCTGCCGGGGCGGCTTTCCCGGCAGTTACGCAAGCCGGTGCTTTCCTGGGCCAGAACGTTTTCGGTCGGCTTCTGCTGAGCGTGGTCATCAACGCGGGCTTTTACGCGGTCACCCGCCAAGACGGGCAGGTCCAAGATCTTGACGCGGTGCGGATCAATAGCCGCACGTCGGTGCCCCCTAGGTATCGGGCGGCCGGGCCGGTGGCTGTTGGCGGTGCGTCCGACATCTTCGGTGAATTCGATGAGGACGGCAATTTCTGGTACATCGTCGCCCACTGCGATGCGGAACTGACCAACGACCCGACTTACCTTCTGGATGGGGTCGAGGTCGAACTATCGGACGGGACAGACGGCTTTACTGAGGGTGACGTTATCACGGATGCCTTTTGCCTGAACGAAGATGGCGACGTGTACGAAAGCGGTACACGCCGTCCCTTTTTCCGGCTCTACACGGTCACGCCAGACAGTTCGAATGTCTACGGCACGAAGCCGACAGCCTTCACGGATGCGTTCCCGGACCTGCCGTCCGACTTCCTATTGGTGGGGGTGACTTACACCATCGTGCGCATCCGGGCAGTGCAGCTAGAGCATCGGCACAAGGTCTATCGCTGGCAGGGGCCAAAGGGGCTGGGGGAACCCTCTGTCACGCTCTACGGCGATTTTGAGCGGATATATGACCCGCGTGAGGCTGGGCACGACATTGACGACGATACGACCTGGACGGCCAGCGGGGGAAACCCGGCGCTGATCTGGGGGTGGAACCGCTTGAGCGAAAGCGGCTTCAACATGGACGTGGCAGACATCAATTGGGACAAGGTGGAGGAAGCCGCCGAAGATTGCGAAGACCAGATCCTGAACCGTTCGGCGGAATACGTGGATCGCTACAAGTGCGGAATCGCGGCTTCGGAAGAAAGCGCACCCCACGAGGTCGAGGCGCAAATCCTCGCCACATGCGACGGCTTCACGGCATACGACGAAGAGGGCAAGGCGTACCCGGTCATTGGGAAGTACTACGCCCCCGACCTGACATTCACCGCGCGCCGTGACATTTTCAGTGCGCAAACCGAAATCGTGGATGACGGGGAAACGCCGGTAGATGGCGTGGTGGTGTCCTACATTTCGCCCGACCACGGCTACACAAAGCAAGACAGCGCGCCTTGGCAGAACCCGAATTACTACGTTAGCGGGCGCGTCCCTCGCTATCGCAAGGTGGAAATTCTAGGTTGCCAGGACCACAACCAAGCCTTCCGGCTGGCCGGGGCTCTGGGGATGCGCTTCGGGTCAACCAAGCGGATTGCGCTGGAAACCACGATCAAGGGCATTCTAGCCAAGCGCCGCCGGTTCATTGATCTGGACTACGACAGCGACTTCACCGGGGACTTCGAGATTGCCTCGCCAGTTGAGCGCAACGGCAATGGCCGAACCTTTGCCTTCGCGGCCGTCCCCGTCGCCAGCAACAGGTGGACCGGCGCTGGACAAACCGAGGGCACGCCGCCCGCGCTCACGCCATCGCTGAACATAGACGATGACCTGGAAGTCGCGCAGAACGTCACGATCACGGTGCGCCGGATCGACACGGACAGCGGCAAGGCGTTGCGGATCGAGGCGACCTTTGACGATCCAACCCGGATCGACCGTTCGTATCAGTTCCGCTACGAGGTCGAGACCAACGTCTACGAGGATTTCTCGGTAGACATGGACGAGGCCCGCGCGTGGTCGGCCATTGTTAGCGATGGCCAAGATTACGACGTGCAGTGGCAGACGGTCACAGCCGGGGGCAGGGCGAGTGGCTGGGCTGCTGACGTGGGCGGCGGCGAAACGGAATACACGGTCACGGCGGTTGCGAACGATACCGCGCCGGATGATCTGGTTAGCTCCAACGCGGTTGCCGGTGGTGCCGGTGAAATTGACTACACCTGGACCACGGCGAACGACACGAACCAGCATTCGGTCATCCCGTACCACGGCGCAACGACGACCTTTGGGTCTGCGGTGGCGCAAACGCCTATCCTGTCCGGGCCGAACGACAGCGCGGCGGTCACGGCCACGGGGATCGGCGCTGGCACGATCTATGTCTGGCTGGTGCCTGCCAATGGCTCGGGCGTCGAGGGCAATGAAGATGGCCCGTACACGGTGACAGTGGCATGACCTATCGCGTCTGGGGGCCGATCCGGGAATTTCAGTTGGGCGACTGGTCCGTCACGATAGACGGGCCATGCGTCCTTGGCGGCGTTGCCACCATGACCAGGGCATATCCGACCGTGCGGGCCGGTGATCGGGTTTTCGTCTCGGCCCATGACGATGCCCCGGATGACATTCTGGTTGGCGGCGCGGCTGCCCCGGAAAACGGGGTGGTCTCCATCTCGATAGCGACCCCGACGCTCATGCTTGGCGAAAGCCGGGAATTCACGCTGTCCGTTAGCGTTCTCAAGCGCGGCTAAATCCGAAAATCTGAGGTAGTAGTATGGCTAAGACCCTCCAAGAGGTCTTGCTCGGGATTCCGTATGACCCGAACAAGCAAGTCTCCAACTATGATCTATACTACAGCTTGGATGAACTGCTTGGGTCTTTCGGTTCCGGCACGCTCTATCATCGCGATACCCTGACCGAACTGAACGCGATTTCGGGCGAGGTTGCAGGTGACGTTGGCTTTGTCCTGAACGATGGAACGGCATCGAACAACGGCGTCTATTCGACGGACGGCACGACCTGGACGAAGGAATCTGACCTACCGCCGGGCTATGCAACCTACTCGCTGGCAACCATTGCCACATCGGGCGACCTATCCGACGCGACCGGCACTGTTAGCGGCACCCAAATTGCCAACGACGCGGTGGATACGCAGCACATCGCCAACGCGGCTGTGGAAGAATTGCAGATCGCTAATGGAGCGGTCGTCACCGCCAAGATCGCCGCTGATGCCGTAACTGGTGCGAAAATTGCGGATGATGCGGTTGGCAGCGAGCACATCGCGGACGACGCGGTTGGCCCGGATCAGATCGCGGACGATGCTGTCGGGTCCGCCCAGATCGCAGACGATGCGGTTGACACTGCCCAAATCGCCAACGCGGCGGTCGAAGAATTGCAGATCGCGAACGGCGCAGTCACCAACGCCAAACTCGGAGCGGACGCTGTAGACGGAACGAAGATCGCAGACGATGCGGTTGACACCGAACATCTTGCAAACGGTGCGGTGGAAGAACTGCAAATCACCAATGGCGCTGTTACCACGGCCAAGATTGCCGCCGACGCGGTAACAGGCGCAAAGATCGCGGACGGTGCCGTTGCTGGTGAGCATGTCGCAGATGACGCGATCCTGTACACGCACCTTGGCGAAATCAGCCAGTCCCTCGGCCGCGACACCCCCGTTGTTGTAGAGACGGCGGCAGACGGCACGATCAACCGGGCGGTCTATGAGAACCTGCCGCGCGTGAATCAGATTGACGGCGTGCACGTCACATCGCGGGCCGAATACGGCGGTATCCCCGTCATGGGCGCAGATGGCCGAATGGTCGGCGTTATCCCCGAAAGCACCGGCGGGCGGCCGACGCTCTACGCGGCGAATGACCTTCGCATCATGGCCCCCGGCGCGGTGTTCGACGCCACGATTGACCAGTCTGCGGCGGTCGAAATGGCCCATGATGCGGCGGTGGCGGCGGGCTATGGTGAGGTCATGATAGAGGGGGCGGTGTACGCCCCCAATGCGACCAGCCTGGGCAACGTTCATTTTCGCAGCGCTACGGGGCAGGGCGTTCTAACCGGCACCTATCGCAAGCGGGTCATCCCTCTAAGCGCACAGCCCTTGGCCCCACTGCTGACGGTCACGCCTGCGCATCTGGCACGGTTCAACGCGGCGGTTCAGGTGGCGACCCCGGGCGCGCCTGCTTTTGTCGTGATCATGAGCGACTCGTGGGGCAACCCGAACCAACTGATTGGCGAACACAGCCAGTTTGAGGAACAACTGCGCCGCGCGCTGCGGATGCAATACGGCCCGGACGCGGACAGCATCCACATTGTCAACCGCGCTATCGGGGCGACGACCTGGGACGATGCGGCGGGCATTCCGAATGAGACCCTGCCGTCATGGTACACCGACGGCGGGGCCGACTGGCTGGATTACGTGACCTCGATGGATCTGACCGATGACGGGTTCGGCGCGACGGAAGCGCCGGATCTTGTCATCGTGATGTTCGGCCAAAACCAAACCTCGGCCATGACCGCGACCGACTTTGATGACGTGGAAACCGTCCTGGACGCTATCGAGACGGCCGGGGCGGATGCGCTGCTGGTCACGCCGGCCACGCCCAACAGCATGAGCGCCACGCGGGGCACGCAGGTGGCGCAGGAATACAAGGTCACCTGGGCGGCGCAGACAAGGGCCTTCGCGGCCATGCGCGGGCTTGGCGTGATCGACTTCGGGCGTGCCTTCGACGCGGCGCATTGGGGCGAGGATCTGCTTTCCGGCTACTTCAAACGGGTGGCCGAGGATGAGGCGGAAACGCTCACCTATAGCTGGCCCGAGGAATGCCGGGACTTCGCGTTCGAGCTGACGATTGACGGCACGGACGCGGATTTCTGGGCCGATGGCGATCTGACGATCCAGCTTTCCGACGTGACCGGCAACACGCTGGTTCTCAGCGAGGACGCGGGCGGGAACCTCGCTTATACGATCAACGCGGCCACCGGCAAGACCAGCGTTGCAACCACCGTCACCGATCTGGACGCCACCGTGGGATCCAGCGGCACAATCACCGTTTCCGTCATGGGGCCTTGGCTGATCGTCCAGTGGCGCGGTTCCGAGGTCTACAACGGCCCGGTGCACCGCGGCGGGGGGCTGTTCACGCCCTCGCTGTCCAATGGGGCGTCGTCGTCCATCACCGTCGATTTCGCCGCCGTTGGGGAATACCCGGCGGTCATCCCGAGCATGACCGCCGCCGACGCCTGGGGCGAGACCGATGGCGAATACGGCGGCAACGAAGAAAACCACCTCTCCGAAAAAGGCCGCTCGCTGCTGTTCACGCGCGCGCTGCTTGAAACCCGGTTCCGCTAAGCGGCGCGTCTCAGATGGATGTTCTGACCAAGCTTGGGAACGAGGGCGCGAGATCCTTTCGAACGCGGGCCATTTTCGAAGTGGGCGTTGAAATCAGCGTTTGGGCCGGGATGGCCGGGTTCGTGCGTGCCGAAAAGGCAATCATTTCAATGACGGCGGCCCTGACCGCCAAGTCGATCCGACGCGATCGGCGCAAGTGGAAACCCTAACAGGAGGGCACTAGATGCTCGTTTTCCAAACTGGCCTCGCCACGGCGGCCGGGTCTGACGTCGTGTCTCAAGACGCCCTCTTGGCGGATGCGAATGATGGCGTGAAGGCGCTGTTCCATATCGGATGGAAAGGCTGTTATTCGGGAGGTACAACCGTGCCCGCCGATGCTGCTGTGTCCAATATGGCTGACCCGGACAACCCACTGGCCGTGCGTATCGGGACCAGTGGTGGTTCCCCGTTGATAGCTGACGATGGCCTGGACTGGCGGAATGCGTCCGTCTCGGAGACCTACCTTGAGTTCCCCGCGACGGTGGCGGCGGCTATCGACAGTTTCTCACAGCAATTCCTTGTGTGCTCGTATTTCAGACTGCCCACAGAGGCGGATTGGGCGGAGAATGCGGACACATCGAACACGATCCTGAACTTCTGTGATAGCGCGTCCTATCTCACAGAGGAGGACATCGTTGCTTTTCGCCTAGTTATGGCCGGGGGGACCACCCCGACGATCATCTGCAACCGGCAAACCAGCATCGGGAACAACAACGGAAACTTGTCCATTCAGGTGCCAGATGACGCCTATGGCGCGGTGTCCCAGCTTTCCTACTGGCGCGATGGCACCAACGAATATTTCTCGATCCAGACCCCATCGGGCCGCGTGACCGACAGCCAAGCGGCAGGCTCTGACAACAGCGAGACCATCTCGGATCTGTTGATGAAGATCGGCATCCTGGGAACGTGGGGCACCCACTCGACGCAGGACGAGGAGACGAGGAAATTCCGGGTCTATCGTGGGTTTGTCGAAATCCCGGCGACCTCTGGTCGTGATCCTTTGACGGTCATCAATGCGGATTGGGTCCGCAATTATCCCGAGTTCGCGGAGTAATCACAATGGCATTTCGTGACCTGACCAACGTGGATGCCCGCGCCGATCTGGCGCGCCTTGTCGCCGCCGGGATTGTCGGTCGTGCGGGCAAGACCGTCTATGCGGGCGGGGACGCCTATGCTTGGGATCCGGATGCCAGCTATATCCCGGATCTGCCGGGGGTCCAAATCCCCGAGATGTTCGTCCACCTTGAGCACTTCGGCGCGACGGGGGACGGCACAACCGACGACACGGCAGCATGGGACGCGGCAAACGATTACCTGGAGACCCTTGGCGGGGGCCTGATCCTCGGCAAGCGCAACGCCACCTACGCCATCACCGAGACGACCATCGCCAGCGGCGTCACCTTCCAGGGCGCTGGTCGGCAGTCCACCACGCTCAAGGTGCACGAGGATACGACCTATGGCGAGACATGGCTTGTGAACCGGGACGTGAACACGTCCACCGCGCCGCGCACCTGCTACAATGTCGAACTGCGCAACCTGAAGATCGACGGCACCAACTTGCCGTACAAGCGATGGCTGTCTCAGGCGGACGGCACGGCGATTACCGACCCCGAGGCGGATTACGTCATGGGCACCGGTGCGCTCGCCTCGGGCATCGCCGATGTGGACCTGACGGCGGTGCTGACCGATGACGCGGTGACTTCCGTCACGATCAACGACGGTGGCTCTGGCTTCGGTGGCCATGCCACCTATCCCTACGGCCGCATGGAAACCCTGACGATCACCGGCGACGGGTCGGGGGCTGAGGCGCACGGGATCATGAACACGAGTGGGGAGCTATCCTCCGTTGTCGTGACTGCTGGTGGGTCCGGCTATACCGCCATCACCATCGAAGCGGATAACGTGACCGGCGCGACCCTCACGGGTACGCTTTCGAGCGGCGCGCTGGATAGCGTTTCGGTGGACGTGGCCGGGTCGGGCGGCGACGTGGAATTCACCGTGCAGATCCATTTCAGCGGTGGCGGCGGTCATGGGGCTTATGCAGTCGGAACGTTCAATACCTCTGGCGTCCTGACGTCCATTGCCATGCGTTCAGGCGGGGGGGGTTACACGACAGCGCCCACCGCTGTTGTCTCGGGCGGCTATGCCGATATTCGGCTTCTGGCCACGGATGCAATCGACCGGCGCAACGGCGATTTCAATGGCGTCGGGCTGGGGGTGAACTTCGCCAAGGTTGTCGATCCGCTGATCGAGGACGTGGAGTTCATCGGCTTCAAGTGCAGCACGTTCACGGATGCGGGCTGCCTGAACGGGGTCTATCGGAGGCTGACGTTCACCGACTGCACCAAACTCGACGGCCCCTATGGTTGTATCGTGGTACAGAGCCGGGGCAACCCGGAAGCCCCCACGGCCAGCTATTCGCCCTCGGAAAACACGCTGGTCGAGAATATCTATATCGAATCCGCCGAACGGGTGGGCGTGATGTTCGCCCCGGCCAAGGGTGGCACCTTGCGGCGTGTGACGGCCAAGGATTGCGGGGAAGCCTGCGTTACTCTGTCCACCGATGTGAACTACGAGGGATCGACGGTTCTCGTAGAAGACTGTGACCTGCGCTATCCGAAGATGACCGACATTGCGGGCGACGTGCTGGAATCGGATACGCGCAACGTGACCTTCCGGCGCTGCCGGTTCGAGGGTGGCGTTACCGGGGCCATGCGATTGACTGGCGCGCAGAACACGCTGGTTGAGGACTGCGAGTATCATAACTGCGGAACGGCCCTGGCCGATGGCGAGGACGGCACGCAATACACCAAGCCCTATGGCCCCTATGGCGAGCGCTACAACTACGCGACCAATTCGCGGGGCGTGGCGGGTGACGAAATGTACGAGCCTGACTTCGCGGTTCTGCGAACGGGGACGGTCAGCAGTTCCGGCGCATCTGGGCTAACGGTGCGGGAATGCCGGTTCTTCGAGGATCGGTCAACGTACCCGTCTTATGTCTTCCGGCAGGCGCGGACAGGCGACACGTACCAGACGGCAGACGTGACCATTGAGGACAACGACGTCCGCAACGTTCCGTCCGGCATGGGCTTCTGGGATGTGGACAATGCCAGCGATGTGTTCGAGGAGAAAATGCCTCTGCACATCCGTCGCAATCTCGGGCATGTTTCGGAAGCGCCGGTTATCCTGACTTACCAGTGGACGACCACGGGAACTTATGAATTTGACGTTGGGTTCCGGCCGAGCGTGGTCGAAATCGAGGCGGACACGTCGGCCAATGCGCGTTCGCGTTTCTCTGGTGGGCGTCTGGTTTGGCAACGTGACAGCCCGTTCCAGGATAGCGTCGCACATGCGGTTTCAATCGACATCAGCGGGGGCTTCCAGCGCGGCAGGCTCGTGGATGGCTACGTGGCGCAGATCGAGGAGCCGGATGGCACCGGCGACGAATTCCTTCTTCAGTTCGATAGCTGGACCGAGCTTGGCTTTGTTCTGAACGCCACGACGTGTGCGGTGACAACCAACGTCCGGGTGACCTGCTACCCCTAATTACCAGCGACCCCGACCTGTGGTGCAACACGGGCCGAGGTCTGACCGAGCCAGACAGTAGGGCAGTCTGACTGCGGGTAACGCTCTACATGGGTGAGTCACGGCCCTGCAATCAAGTAGGGGGACGCCGAATGGTTAACGTCATTTGTGTCAAATGGGGTCATTCGCATGTCGTTTGACCAGATTTTGCAGCTTTTGGTTGAGGATCTTGGCGGGCTGCCCGCCCTCGTGATTGTCGCCCTTGGCTGGCAGATTGTCCGGTTGCAGAGGCGAAACGACGCCCTGACCGACAAATTGTTCGAGATCAGCCGGACCCAGAGCGAGGCGATGAACGAACTCGCCCGGCAGATCGAAATGAGTACGAGGGCGTGATGTGGCCATTTCGGAATGACCGAACGGACGAAGTGGACCGCGCTGCCCGTGAGGCGCAGGAGGCGTCTGACCGCTTGAAGCGGGCGCTACAGTGCGCGCGGGAAGCCCGTTTTGACGGGGTGCTGAATGGCCTAGTGGCACACCCGGAAGGCCCAGACGATGAAGCTTGAATATCTGAACGAGATCGCTGCCATCCCCGCGACCGCCTTGCTGCTGGTGGCCATGCTTCTTTGGCTGCCCCATGTGCGGAGGAACATTCGGGCCGGGTCTGCGGCCCTGACGTGGCTGCTGGTTTCCCTGTCCGTCATGGAGCTTAAGGGCATTATGCGGATGGTCTACTGGGATCTGCTGCGGCCTATCCTGCGGGACAACTGGGGCTGGTCCGACATGTTCGAGCCGGGCATTGAAATCGCGCTAATCAACGGCGGGATCAACGCCATGGCCGGGGTGTCTGGCATCTGTGCGATCTATAGCTGGTCGCTGACCAAGTGGCCGAACTGGCCGAACCGCCTGAAATGGCCGAACCGTCCGAAGTGAGCGAGGCGGTGGGATTCGAACCCACGAATCCGAGAGAACGCGCCTCTCGTAACCACGTCGTCACGTTGCCTTGAACCTCTCAGCCACGCCGCGCTCCACACCCTTCTACCACATCACCAGCAACGGGGGAATCCCGAATGACTGACCGTTTCCAGCGGGCCTTGCCGAAGATCCTCATGCACGAGGGCGGCTATGTGAACCACCCGGCAGATCCGGGCGGCGCGACCAACAAGGGCATCACGCAGAACACCTATACCGCATGGCTGAGAGCGCAGGGGCGCGCTTATCAGAGCGTCAAGGCGATCACGGACGCAGATGTGGCGGCTATCTACCGGCGCAACTACTGGGACGCTGTGAGCGGCGATGACCTGCCGTCTGGCGTTGGGTACTGCGTGTTCGATGCGGCGGTGAACAGCGGACCGCGCCGCGCTGCTGAGTGGCTGCAACAGGCCGTGGGCGCAGATCCTGACGGCGCTATCGGCCCGATCACCCTGGCGGCTGTGGCAGACAGCGACAACGCCAAGACGATCAACGCCATGTGTGACAACCGGATGGCCTTCCTGAAGCGCCTGCGGCACTGGCCGACGTTCAAGAACGGATGGACCCGGCGCGTGTCGGAGGTCCGGGAACAGTCGCTGGCGTGGGTGTCGAACGCTGTGGCCTCGCCTTCGCCGGTTCAGCCTGTCGCTGGTGTTGGCAAGGGTGAGGAAGTCACCGGATTCATCGCGGCTCTGGCGGCCTTCCTGCAAAGTATCTTCGGGGGCAAGGCATGAAGAAGTACATCAAGCCAAAATCGCTCACATGGTGGTCCGCGCTGGTCCCGCTCGTGATGGGCGTTGTCTTGGCAACCGAGCCGCTGCATGGGTGGGCCGGGGCCGTGACCGTCATCCAGAACCTGACTGGCGGGGCGACTGCTGCGGTCCTGATCAACGCCGGGCTGGCGGGGATTGGCCTGCGGGGGGCTATGGGATGACCACCGCCTTCCTTGTGGTCATCGCCTTCCTGACCGGCGTCTTCCTCGGCTATCGGCATGGCCGGTCTGAGGGGCACCGGGACGGGGTGAACTACCTGCGGCGCAGGGCCATGGCTGCGAGGGGTGGGTGATGCCCGATACTTTACTTAGCGTCGGTGCCGCGCTCTCTCCTCAATGCCCGTCTTCGCACTAGAGCCTAGGTTGTGCGATCCATTGGTGCACGGGAACTGAATACGTGAGCGCGGGCAGGCCGGAATCGAACCGACATAAGCCCCACAAGGCCGCATAGTCCACTTTGCTACTGCCAAAGCCTGTTGTGGCAGGCCTCTGCGCTCCGCACCCTTCTATCACATCACCAGCAACGGGGGAATCCCCATGTTCGGCAAAGTCAAACTCGCCGCCATCGGTGCGGCTGTCGGCATCGCCATTATCGCCGGGGGCTACGCTGCCGGGCGGATGCAGGCGAACAACGCCCGTGACCTGCAAGACGCGCGGGATGCCCTCGACACCATAGAAAGGATACAGGATGCGCAAGCTGATTGTGCTGGCCTTCCTTGGGCTGAGCGCCTGCGCTGCTCCGATTGACCAAGGGGCACTGTGCGGGGCGCTGAGAGGCCCTGTGACGGCTCTACGCGGCGCGCTAGAGGCCCACGAGGCAGAGACGCCCGAAGCGGTTGGTGAGGCTGCAACAGACGCGGTCATTATCGCAGAGGCCGGGTGCGGCCAGTAACCCCACGAGGTGAACCATGAAGGCACTACAGATAGCCGCCCTGGCGGTCCTTTTGCCGTGCGCGGCGGGCGCGGAGAACGCGCGTTGCCTGCCGCGTGATGTTCTCGTGCAGACCCTCGAAAAGAAGTATTCCGAAACCATGCAAGGGGGCGGATTGCAGAATGCCCAGCAGCTCGTCGAAATCTGGACGTCGCAATCGGGCAGCTTCACGGTATTCGTGACCCGGGCAGATGGGTTTGCCTGCATCATGGCCACCGGCCAGAACTGGCAATCGGCGGCCCCTGCGCCCACAGGGGACGCGCTCTGATGCCGACGCCGCTGCGCGAGTTGTCGAAATTTCTCGGAAAGGACGCCTGATGTTGAGATTTAGACTTGAGCTTAGCCCGTTCCTGGGGCCGCCGGTGGGGGCCTCTGGCCCGGCCGCAACTGGCGGCACCGAAACCGTCATTGACGATGGCGGGACTTATTACCGCGTGCACGCCTTTACGGGTGATGGAACGCTTACATTCTCCAGAGATACAGATGTTGAATATCTGATCGTAGCTGGCGGCGGCTCTGGCGGAGAGGTGCACCAATATGAAAGCGCGGGCGGCGGCGGTGCCGGGGGACTTCTCACAAATGTGGGAGGAACACTCCGTTCTGTCACGTCTGGGGCAAAACTAATAACCGTTGGAGATGGCGGGCAAGTGATCCTTGACGAGACCGAAAAGCGCATCGGTACTCCTGGTGAGGACAGTACTTTTGACGGGCTTACGGCTTTCGGAGGTGGTGGGGGCTACGCCCAAAATTTCACGGTGGGTTCCACCTCAGACATTAACGGAGGTTCCGGAGGCGGGATCAATATAGGCAGCAGCCTTGGTACGCCGGGGCAGGGCAACGACGGAGGCGTATATGCGCCCGGTGGCGCTGGTGGGGGCGGCGCTGGCGCTGTTGGAGGGTCGGACCCTGATCGTTTTGGCGGAGATGGGCTGTCAAACGACATCACTGGAACTGACGTCACGTACGCCGGAGGCGGGGCGGGCATAGACAACCCGACAACTACGACGGACGCCGGACTAGGGGGAGCTGGTGGCGGCGGAGATTACACTTCAGTTAACGGGGTGGACGGCCTTGGTGGCGGTGGT
Source organism: Paracoccaceae bacterium (assembly GCA_002709405.1). GTDB lineage: Bacteria > Pseudomonadota > Alphaproteobacteria > Rhodobacterales > Rhodobacteraceae > Marinibacterium. The sequence continues at coordinate 5,214 of PAQV01000054.1, read as the reverse complement.
GCTGGTGGGGGCTACAATGCTGGCTATAGCGTTCCTGCAGGCAGTGGTGGATCTGGGATTGTAATCGTTCGGTATGAAATCACCGAAGCGGAGTACCTTGCGGCATGATGGACTTCACACTGAATGCCGCGACTGGCGCGCTCGAAACTTCAGGGGATCCTGAACCGTTCGGATCTACTCTCATGGCCAGGCTTGACGGTGTTGGGCGGGTGCCGCTCAAAGGCCTATCCTTTGGCATCACATTGACCGTTAACGGCGTGGTAATCGCGACGGAACAGCGCCCACGTCCCGGCGAAAAGTTCGTGGCGAGCGATCAGACAGTCATTGCCTCGGTACGCCTGCCGTGGTTGCCAGATGACCAAGTGGTTATTGACGGGTTTCTCGAAATCGGTGGCCAGCGGCAGGATGTTAGCATCCCGTTCACAGCCCCTCGGCCGGATCAGCCGTATCCGTCGTGGATATGGGGAGGCATGGCCTGGGTAGCGCCTGTGGCGCACCCAGACGACGGGGGCGTTTATGCCTGGGACGAGGTTCTGGGGGGCTGGGTCGCCGCCTGACTGGGGGGGTTTCAGGACTGGTCAAGTCCAGTCGGTTTCGGTTGTCCAGACGGTGACCCAGAGGATGACCAGGCGCGTCACAAGGATCTGATACCCGGTCACCGTTTCCGTGACCGATGATGCCGACTTTTCGGTGATCGTTGGGTTGCTCTGTCGCCGCTCAACGTGGCGAAAAATTCCAAAAGCTGGGCGCATGCGTACCTCCTCGGGGCTGTTTAGACTCTGTCGTTGTCGGCTTCGTGAAGCGCCTGGTCTTCGGCGCTGGCGTCATCCCATTTGATGCCCGGCGCATCGCCCTCGGCTGCTCTGATGATTGCCGCTTCGACAAGCGGTTCAATCCACGGGCGTTCGGCCATGTCCTCGCCGCTGATCTCGCGGGCAACTGCGGGGGCGAAAAGACCCGGATCAGTTACCAGGAAGCCGCGCGGCTCGGGTTGGTAGGACAGCACCGTGAACGGGATGCGGATCACGATTTCGTCGCCCTCAATGGTTGCGATTGTCATGCGTGCTCCTTCGCGGTGTCGTCCGTCGCATCAGGCACAGCATCATGTCCGCACATGACCCAGACCGTGACGCGGCCACATTTGCATTCGGTGCGCTGCTGAAATGCGCCGTCTGGTCGCCACACCTTGAGTGGGCGAAGCCCACAGTCAGGGCACGGGCTGGCGGCGTAGTCTTGCGGCAGATAAGCGCCGATGCTTGGCGCTTCTGTCAGGCCTCCTGCATATTTCGACAATTGCACCTCCTCGGGCTAGTTGGATTCAGAGATAGCGGTAGCGGAGGTCGGCCGCCAAAGCCGGATATTCCTCTGCGGCTTCGAGCGATTTGACGTAGCCCTCAATGGCCGCGCGCGCGTGTTCGTCGTGGTCCATGTCGAGCACAAAATATTCGCACCCGTGGTGCTTTTCGCCTGGCGCGGATTTTCCATCCGTTCGCTCGATGCGAAATTTGTTGTAGATTCCTCGCTTCTGATCATCGGGCATGGGCTTTCCTTTCGGCGTTTTCTAGATTCAGGTTTTGGGCTTGAGAAACTCGTGAAGAGCGCGGATCTGGTCATCTGAGACCGCGCCGTCACAACTGACCTCGATTGTCTGGACGCTGAATGCATCACGTCCGACGCCGCGCACACGCAGGCCCGTCTCGAACAGCGCTGAAGGCCAGCCCATTAAGTGGTGCTTTAGGGTTGTGCCGATCCGTGCCGCGACCTCGCAGTTGGCCGGATCGACACCGTATGTCGTGACGTGTTCCCCGCCGCCGACTTTGCGCGCCACGATCACCACTTGGTCATATCCGAAGTGCTGTGCGATCTGTTTTGCTTCGCTGATTGGGATGGGCTTCATCATCACCTCCGGGCTGGTTGGACTCAGTAAGGGTCTTCGTCGTGATCGTCGTCGTAATGGTCGATCTGGGAGGCGGGACGATACTCGGCCGGGCGGACAGGGCGAGGGTCGCGGGATGCCCAATGATCCCTCGCCACCTCCTCGGAAATCGGGCGCAAAGAGTAGACCGCATTGGTGCCATAGAACTCAGTCACCACGTCGCCGTCCGTGCCAGTCGGAATGTCGATGCGGATCATCTTGCCACTTCCGACATATTCCTCGCGCGCTTCGCCAATGCGCTGTCGGTGGCCCATTAGCTCCAACAGAACCCATCCGAAGTCCTGCGGGGCGGCGTTGTCGGTTGATGCGTCTGTCATGTGGTTCTCCTGTGGTCGGGGCTGTTTAGACTGCCAAGAGCGGGGCTGGGTAGCCGTCATGAACGACGCCATCCAGTGCCCGGCCCTTGGCCTTGATTTCTCTCTGGCTGCGGCCTTCCCATTGCTTGAACAGGAAGGGCACACTGGCGGCGGCGCATTGGTCGCGGAGGCCACGGAACCAGTCTGGGTCTGCCGGGCGGAACTTGGGTCCGTTTTCCCCGCCAGCGATGACCCATTCCAGTTTCCGGACATACCGCCGGATCGACACCGGCCCTTGTAGCGGCTCACATGAGAGGAACCGGACGCGGGCCGGGCACTGAACCAAATGAGGGATGCGCCGGTCGGCTTCCTCTTGGTTCTCGACGGTCGTTCCGAGCCAGACATTGCGCGGGATGCCGCCCGTGAACCAGCGCTCAGGGGCGAGTTTCACAATGTTCTGCGGGCGTTTTGTCAACAGCAGCCAGTCGAGGTTCGGTGTCTGGTCGATCAGCGCCCACAACTCCCGCCGCCATGTGTCCTGAATACTGCGGTGGTTGTCGAACACGTCGGCCAGCGAGGCGCAAAAGATGCGCGGGCGCTCGGCTGCACCTTCGGCCTGCCGGTTCCATTTAACCGGGTTCCCCCATGTCTTCGTCCTGGTGCGCGGCGCACGCGGCCCCCAACGCTCCCCGCCAAAGCGATGATCCCATGCCTCGGCATAGCAGTTATCGCAGGCCGCGCTGACCTTCGTGCAGCCGATCCACGGATTGAAGGTGTGCGTCGTCCATTCGATGCCGCTGTTCTCGGCCATGCTCTGCCTCCCGGGCTGATTAGATGGTTTCAGTGTATGCTATCTTTGGGCATAACTTGCTAAAGTTATATAAGATAGATAAATTGACCGCAATGTAAAACTTGCTCTATGTGGGCGCATGAGGAATCGCGGCGTGTCAGAATACTTCTTCCGACTTGGGATGACCGAGGATATGCGGCGGGCGGTCGAGGACTGGCGCGTCGAGAACAGAGACCAGGAAACTGGTCGCATACCGTCGTTCGCTGAGGCTCTTCGCGTCTTGGTCCAGAAGGGGCTAGAGGCGGATGGTTGACCAATTGGTTTACGTTTACCGATGTCGTGATGGGAATGGTGATCTGCTCTACGTTGGGATGAGTGCAGATGTTGAGAAGCGAATGGGCCAACACCGCTTCACGTCTCCCTGGTACAGCGAAGTCAGAAGCATTCATGCCGAACCGTATGAAAATCGGCGGTTGGCTGAGATCGCGGAGCGAACGGCAATCTTGGAAGAAAGCCCGGCTCACAATGCGGCAGTGCATGCCGTTCGGTCGGAAGACGCCCCGTCGTGGTTCGATCTTGTGACCGATGATGAGCGGCGCGAATTGGCGCTCGCAGAGCAGGCTTTCGCCGATGCCAAGAAGGCTTTGGAGCCGGTAAAGGCCGAACGCGATGCCACGATCCGGCGGCTCAAGATACGCTGTGACGCGAGGATGCGCCGGGCCAAGGAAGATGGCGATGACTGACCGGTCTTGCCGCGCTATGCTGTCTAAGAAGCTGAGTCCATACGTTGCTCGGCGCAGCGTAGAGTGCGTAAGAAAATGCCGTCTGAATCTGAAAACCGGCCGGTCAGAAAGATCGGCTATGCCCGTGTCAGCACCTCAGATCAGAACCCCGACATGCAGATAGCCGCGCTGAAATCCTACGGTGTCCCGGAGGACTGGATCTTCGTTGATCGGGCCAGCGGCGGCACCATGAAGCGGCCCGAGTTCCTCAAGGCCATGAGCTACGCCCAAGAGGAAGGCATGGAGTTCGTCGTCTGGAAGCTCGACCGGCTCGGGCGCACCCTGGGCGGCATACTTGAGACGCTGAAACAGCTTCAGGAGCGCGGGATTGCCTTCGTGAGCCTGACAGACAGGATCGACACGACAGGCCCTATGGGCAAGGCGATGGTGCATCTTCTGGCCGTGTTCGCAGAGCTTGAACGCGACCTTATCGCGGAACGGACCAAGGCGGGCATCCGGCGGGCGCGTGAGCGCGGGGAACAGGGCGGGCGCCCGGTGGCCATGACGCCGGAGCGGATCGCCAGGGCCGAGGAAATGCTGGCCGAGGGTGAGCGCGGAAACGCCATCTGGCGGGCCATGAAAGAGATCGACGGGCCGCCCATCAGCCGCGCGGCCTATTATGCCTGGCAGAAGGTGTGGGACGTGGAGAACCGCGACCCCGGCTTGCTGGGTGAGTGAGTCTGAACAGGAGAATGGGTGATGGATAACGTATATGCAATGCGGCTCAGTAAGGCGGCTCGGGCGGCGCAGCCGGGGGGTGACATGATCGACCACGGGTGGTCACTGATTAAGGCGCTCCATGCAGAGGGCTTCGACGTGAAGCCTCGCCAGAAACTTAACGCAATGGACCGGCGCGAAACGCTGAACGAAATGTGCGGGCTGGCCCCTGACGAGGCCACATAGGAGGCACTGACTCCCACGTTGCCACCCCGTTCCTGGTATGTACGGTGGGAGCGGAGCGGATAAGTGGTTGATCGGGGCCAAGTTGGTGCAATTCAAAATCCTCTGCGGTTTCCTGAACAATCGGCCACCTAAGTCATTGACTCGTATAGGGCCGGTTTTTGTTCAGGTATCCCGGTTCTCCTTTTATTTTCAGTGTTTGCGGCTGTCCTCTCGGGTGCGCCATCTCACATCTACCACTTGAAATTTCCGCTAAAGCCTTGAACGGAAAGGCTATATTCGGGGTTCGAACACCCCTATTCCGGCCATAGGCAACAGGCTCCGAAAAGGCGAGCCTGAGCACAGTTTTCCGTACTGTCAAAGAGCCGTTTTTGTATATATCATAAGGACTTGAGAGGAATCCGAATGTCAATCGGCAGCCAATCGTGACCCCCTATCGGCATCCAAAAATGACCCCCTTGGAGCGCCCGGGTAGCTGGCCCGATGCGGTGTAGCCCTCACACAGCGCAG
>PAQV01000053.1 GCA_002709405.1 Paracoccaceae bacterium | reverse complement strand
GTCACCGCCCATGTGCAGGGCGAGGGCGTCTTTGCCCGGTTGAAATTCGAAAGCGGCGTGCACCGGGTGCAGCGGGTGCCCGCGACGGAAAGCGGCGGGCGGATCCATACCTCGGCCGCGACGGTGGCGGTGCTGCCCGAGGCGCAGGAGGTCGACGTCGAGATTTCTCCGAACGACATCCGTATCGACACGATGCGGTCGTCGGGGGCCGGGGGGCAGCACGTCAACACCACCGATTCCGCCGTGCGGATCACTCACCTGCCGACGGGCATCGTTGTGACAAGTTCCGAGAAATCCCAGCACCGCAACCGCGAGATGGCCATGCAGGTGCTGCGCTCGCGGCTGTTCGACATGGAACGCCAGCGGCTGGCCAGCGAACGTTCGGCCGATCGGGCGGCTCAGGTGGGCTCGGGCGACCGGTCGGAACGGATCCGCACGTATAACTTTCCGCAGGGCAGGATGACCGACCACCGGATCAACCTGACGCTGTACAAACTGGACCAGATCGTGGGCGGCGACCTGGACGAGGTGATCGACGCGCTGACGACCGACGACCAGGCGCGGCGCATGGCGGAGATGGGCGCATGACGACGGCAGCCGAAGCGATGGCCACGGCGACGGCGCGGCTGCGCGCGGCTGGCGTTGACGACCCGGCCCGTGACGCGCGGCTGCTGCTGGCCCATGCCGCCCGGATCGAGGCGGCGCGCGTGACCCTGATCGCGCCCGAGGACCTGGAGCCCGAGATCGCCGAGCGCTATGACCGGCTGATCGCCCTGCGCTCGGTCCGCATCCCGGTGTCGCACCTGGTGGGGGAGCGCGCCTTCTATGGCCGCCGCTTCAAGGTCAGCCGCGATGTGCTGGACCCGCGCCCCGAAACCGAGGCCCTGATCGAGGCCGCCCTGGCCGAGCCGTTCGACGACGTGCTGGACCTGGGCGTGGGCTCGGGCTGTATCCTTGTGACATTGCTGGCCGAAATGCCCGAAGCGCGGGGCGTGGGCGTCGATATCTCCGAGGCCGCCTGCCTGCAGGCCAGCGCCAATGCGGTGATGCAGGGGGTGCATGAACGCGCGCGGATCCAGGTCTCGGACTGGTTTTCCCGGATCGATCAGCAGTTTGACCTGATCGTGTCGAACCCGCCCTATATCGCCCGGTCGGAAATGCAGAACCTGTCGCCGGAGGTGCGCCAGCACGAACCCGACGTGGCCCTGACCGATGGTGGCGACGGTCTGGGGGCCTACCGGGCGATCTGCATGGCGGCGCCCGGCTTCCTGGCGGTGGGCGGCCGGCTGATCTTTGAAATCGGCCCGACCCAAGGGCGCGCGGTGGCAAAGATCTGCCATGCGGCCGGTTTCGGCGAGGTCGAGATCCTGCCCGATCTGGATGGCCGCGACCGCGTCGTGCGGGCGCGCGGCCTTTGCTAAGCCGGCCGGGGCCGGGGGCACGTCAGGGAAACTTGGGGAAAGTCGGAAAATTACTCCGATTTGAAAGGAAAAATGGCATTTGTCGGTCGGAGGGACTTGTTTCGCGGGGCCGGACATGTTTAGTCATGAACCGTTGCTGCGCTGGACGCTGTTACGCTCCCGCGCAACGCTAACCCAACAAGTCGTCGACCTGGAACGATCAGAGCGCGCGAGGCGCGAAGCGGGTCGACACACGGTAGAAAAAAGCTGACAGCAAGTAGATGAGATCGTCCAAATCACGTTCACGGTCGAAGTCCAGCCGTAACCGTCCCTCTGGTGGTAACGTAGTCAACCGGGTGTTCGACAGTTCGGGGCCGGAAGGCAAGGTGCGGGGCACGCCCCAGCAGATTATCGACAAGTACAACCAGCTTGCGCGCGATGCCCAGCTGGGCAACGACCGCGTGGCGGCCGAGAACTTCCAGCAGCATGCCGAACATTACCTGCGTCTTCTGAGCGAAGCGCAGCGTGAACAGGATCAGCGCCGGGAAGAGCAGGAGCGCCAGAACCGCGAGCGCCAGGCCGAACGCGACCGCGAGCGGGCCGAACGGCAAGAGCGCGAATCGAACACTCGCAGCTCGGATCCGGCCGAAGCGCCGCAGCCTGACGTGATCGATGTAATTGCCGATGAAGCGGCCGAAAGCGACAGCGGCCTGGTGGAAACGCCGGAAAGCGCGCCGAAGAAGACGACGCGGTCCAGCAGCTCCAAGTCGGGCAGCACGCGCAGCACCACGCCGCGCAAGAAGGCCGCGCCCAAGAAGCCCAAGGCCGAGGCGAAAGCCGGTGCCAAGGCAGAGGCCAAGGACGCCGATGCAGCGCCCAGCGACCCGGCGTCCGAGCCGGCCGACGGGTCGTCGGATGAAGGCAAGACGCCTCCGAACCAGGCGGCTGCGGGTTAAACCCCAAATGTGTTGAGCGTCTGCCTGCCGTCAGGGTGGGGGGCGCGTATCTGTATCTCGGCCGATGTTCGGCCGGGGCCATGCTGGCGGTCCGGTTTCCCGGGATCGTACAGTCCGGGCCCGTTTCAACCGGCGCTGATTTCCCGGGCGAGGGCGCAGAAGCCTTCCAGGGGCACGGTTTCCGCCCTGTCCGTGGGTTTGAGCCCGGCAGCGAGCAGGCGATCCTCGATATCCGGGGCCACCCCTTTCAGAGCGGCGCGCAGCATCTTGCGCCTTTGGTTGAAGGCCGCGGCGACCACGCGCGACAGGACCTTGGCATCGGCGGGAAAACGGGGCTGCTCCAGGGCGGTCAGGTGGACCACCGCGCTGGAGACCTTGGGCGGGGGCGTGAAGGCGTCGGGCGGCAGCGACATCACGATCCGCGCCTCGGCCCGCCATTGGGCGAGGATGGCCAGCCGGCCATAGGCCTTGGAGCCGGGCCGGGCAACAATGCGCTCGGCCACTTCGCGCTGGAACATCAGGGTCAGGCTTTGCCAGAAGGGCGGCCAGTCGTCCGGGGTCAGCCAGCGCACGAGCAGTTCCGTTCCCACATTGTAGGGCAGGTTGGCGGCCACGCGGATGGGGCGGGCCAGGTGGGCCAGCGGGTCGATGTCGAGCGCGTCGCCCTGCAGGATGTCTAGCCGGCCGGGATAGGCGGCGGCGATGTCCTGCAAGGCGGGCAGGCAGCGGCTGTCCTTTTCGATCACCACGACGCGCCGGGCGCCTTCGGCCAGCAGCCCCCGGGTCAGCCCGCCCGGACCAGGCCCGATTTCAAGCACATCGCAGCCGGTGAGGTCTCCGGCCTGGCGGGCGATCTTGGCGGTGAGGTTGAGGTCGAGCAGGAAGTTCTGGCCGAGCGACTTGCGCGCGGAGAGGCCATGGGTGGCGATGACGGCGCGCAGGGGCGGGAGGCTGTCGATGGCGCTCATGTGCGGGGGAGCGCCCTTGGTGCGCGGCGGGCCGGGGTATTTGGGAAGAGAAAGAAGCAGCAGGTCATGCGCTGGCCAGTCGGTGGGCGAGTTTTAGGGCTTCGACCAGGCTGGTGGGGGTGGCGATGCCCTTGCCGGCGATGTCGTAGGCGGTGCCGTGGTCGGGCGAGGTGCGGATGAAGGGCAGGCCGAGGGTGACGTTCACGCCCCGGTCGAAATCCAGCGTCTTGATCGGGATCAGGGCCTGGTCGTGGTACATGGCGATGGCCACGTCGTAGCGGGCGCGGGCGGCGGCGTGGAAGAGCGTATCGGCGGGGTGGGGACCGGTGAGGAGATGGCCCTCGGCCTGCATGGTGGCGATGAGCCCGGCGATCCAGTCGAGTTCCTCGTGGCCCATGGCGCCGCCTTCGCCGGCATGGGGGTTCAGACCGGCGATGGCGATCCGGGGGGTGGGCAGGCCGAAGCGGGTCCTGAGGTCCCGGGCGGTGATTTCGATCGTCTCGCGCAGGAGGTCTGGCGTGAGGGCTCGGGGGACGTCGGCCAGGGCGATGTGGATCGTGGCCGGCACCACGCGCAGATCGGGGCCGGCGAGCATCATGACGACGCGGTCGACCCCGGCCCGGGCAGCCAGGTATTCGGTATGGCCGGGATGGGCGAAGCCGGCGCCGTCGATCAGCACCTTCTTGTTGATCGGGGCGGTGCAAAGCCCGCCTGCTGCGCCCGATTGCACGAGGTCGACGGCGCGGTCGAGTACTTCGATGACGGCTGGCGCATTGGCTGGATCGGGCTGGCCGGGGCGTGCCGGGGCCGGGAAGGGATGGGCCAGGACAGGCAGGGCGGTTGCAGCATGGGCAGTCGCGTCGGCCGGGGTGTCGACAATCGCCACCGGGGTGCCGGCGGGCAGGTGCGAGGGGTCTCCGATCCAGGCGAAGGGCAGGTCGCCCTTCAGCAGGGCCCAGGCCTTGGCGGCCAGTTCCGGCCCGATCCCGGCGGGATCGCCGCAGGACAGGACCAGGGGCGGGGTCATTTGACCTCGATCAGGGCGTTGGCTTCGAGCTGGTCGAGGTAGCTGGCGGCCAGGGTTTCCAGCCGCTGGGCGGTCAGGGCATTGGCGACGTCCTCGCGCGAGGCGTCTTCGTTGGCCGCGGCGGTCCGCCCGCAGAGCATCAGCAGCATCAGGGACTGGCCGTTGTTGCGGGTCAGCGCCAGGGAGGTTTCGCCGGGGTCGAGCTTGGAGAGTTCCAGGGCCACGTCCTTCGGGATCTGGCCGGGCTGTTCGGACACACGCTGCAGGGTGCCCGGAGGCTGGTTCTTGGCGACGCCGTAGAGGTCGTCGCAGGTGTCGATAGAGTCGACGATGCGGTTGGCAATTCCCAGCGTTTCCGGGGTACGGCCGCCACCGAAGAAGAACATGGCGTAGTCGATGGCCGCATAGCTGGGGGCGGGGCCGACGATTTCGGCCAGGTCGCGCATCTGGAACAGGGCGATGGCGTTGGGCAGCTGGATCGGCTGGGTGACGTCTCCGGGCGACAGGGCCAGGATGGCCGGGCGCAGGGCGGCGGGCAATTCGTTCAGGGGCACCCAGTCCATCCGGCCGCCGCGATCGCGGGTGTTGGTGGCCGAGACCTCTCGGGCCTGAGCCGAAAAGGCATCGAAGCTCTTGATCTGGGCGATTTCCTCGGCCCGGGCCATGACCGCCTGCTGGTTGGTGGGGGTGATCGGAATGATGATTTCCGACAGCAGGACGCGCAGACCGCCCTGGCCGCCCGAGCCGATGGCCCGGTCGATTTCGGCTTCGGTCGGACGGGCCTGGGCCAGGAAACGCGCGCGGACCAGGTCGCGCCAGGTCTGGCCGACCTCGACGAAGGCGCGGAAGGTTTCGGCGGAGACATCGGCCTTGGCCAGTTCCGCGATGAAGGCATCGGCGTCCAGGTTCGCCCGGCCGGCGAATTCCTCCATGCCCGCGCGCACGTCTTCGGGGCTGAGCGTCAGCCCGACCTCGGCGGCGGCCTGAAGTTTCAGGCGGTCTTCGATCAGCTGCTCGGTGGCCAGTTCCTCGGGGTCCGAAGGGGCGCCCAGGACGCGCAGGAATTGCGCGCGTTGTTCCAGTTCATACCGGCTGACGATATCGCCGTTGACGACGATGGCCGGGGCAAACAGGCTTTGGGCGGTCAGGGTGGCGGGGGCCAGGACAGCCGCCAGCGTGGTGCCGAACGCCAGCCCGCGCAGGGCGCTGATCAGGAATTTCTGCATTGGGATGCGTATCTTTCTGCTCCGTCCGCGGTTCCGAACCCGCGTAGCGAAATGGTTAGCCCGACACTCGTGGAAGGTTCAACCGTTGTCGAGGATGTATAGTCGCGTTCGACCGACAGTTCGACCACGACGCATTCGTTCGTGTACCCGATGCCGATGCCGGCTTCGGTCGGGCTTTCTTCGGCGATGTCATAGCGCCAATAGGCCGATGCGGTCCAGTGCCGGTTGATGCCGTAGGATCCATCCAGGTAGATCTCGTGCGCGTCCTGGGTGCGGCCTTCGGATGTGTCGGCGTCCAGCCACAGGTAGGAACCGGCCAGCGCGTTGCGCCCCGACACCCAGGCCCCCATGATCTCGGCCTTGGCGAAGGAAAACTCCTGGTCGAAGATCGTGCGCGCGGTCAGCGAGAGGTCGTCGTCGTAAAGCAGTTGCCCGGCCAGCAGGAAATCGGAGTTGGTGCCCGCAAGCCCCGAGGATTCCGAGAAATCCGCGTTGTCGATGTCGCGCAGGATATGGCCAAAGCTGGCATGCACGCCCCAGCCGGTGTCGCGCGGGGTGCGGGTCCAGTTCAGGCCATAGGCCAGGATCAGCCCGTCCTCGCGCCGGTCCTCGGCGGGGAAGTGCGACAGGGCCAGCAGGTTGCCGGCATCGAATTCGACCTGGTTGCTTTCGTCGTTGGGCACATCGCCGCCGCTGACGTCGGTCCAGGCCAATTGCACCAGCGGTTCCAGCATGTGGGTCGCCCCCGCGGTTCCCTTGATCATCGGGTAGGACAGGGTCATCGCGGTCTGCGGGGTCAGGACCGACACGCTGTCGGGATAGGTGCTGTCCTGGCGGATGGCGAACAGGTCTCCGGCCAGGCCGATGCGGATGTCGTTGCGCAGTCCCCAGGGCAGGAAGACCGACCGCAGGTACATCAGCTCGGCCGTGGTCCGGGTCATGTCGCGGCCCAGGATGTCCTCGTCGGATTCGCGGGTATGGCCGTGGGCGATGACCGAGGTCCGCAGCTCTCCGCCAAGACCGTCGATGAACGTGCGCCGCTGGTAGCGCAGGTCCACCACGCTGGTGGGCTGGATCGCGCTGTCGTCGCTGTCGCGCAGTGACGTGAAATTGACCGCCGTTGCGCCGAAAAAGCTGTTGCGGTCGGATCGGCTCAATTCGATTTCGCTGCGCAGGCGGTCGGCGTCGGAAATGCCGTAATTGCTGAGGTAGGCATCGTCGGATGAGGTCGAGACGTCGAAATCCAGCCGGAACCGGTTGCGCAGCCGGAACGCGCCCTCGCCGAACAGGTAGCCCCGCCATTCGCCCGGCAGCAGCTCGTCGCGAGTCAGCGCGCCCTCGAATTCGATCTCGCCGTTCCAGAAGGCCTGCCGATAGCGGAAGTCCAGGGTCTTCGTCTTGTGCGACCAGTAGGGGGCGAGGGTCAGGTCCGCATGGTCGCCGATCGGGATGAAATAGGGCAGCTTGACCCCGGTGCCCAGCAACGAGGTGTTGCGAATCTCGGGGATCAGGAAGCCCCGGGCGCGTTCCAGGGTCGGATCGGGCAGGCGCAGGCGGGGCAGGTAGAAGACCGGCACCGACAGGATGCGCAGCTGGGCGCCCTCGAAATACAGCTGCCGTTCGGCTTCGTCGTGGATCACCTTGCGCGCGCGGATCGACCACAGCGGCGGCGAGCCGTCGTCGCACACATGGCAGGAGGTGACCGCCGTTTTGTACAATTGCGTGTAACGCCCGCCCGCCCGGGTCATCTGGGTCGAGGCCAGCTGGACCTGTTCGTTGAACACCAGCCGCGCGCCGGTCAGCAGGCCGTTCTGCAGCGTCTCGTCCATTTCCGCGGCCGAGGCCAGGACGATCACGCCCCGGCTGTCCTCGATCCGGATCGGCCCGTCGATCGACAGCGTGCCCGAGGCCTGGTCGAAGACGATGCGGCTGGCGGTCAGCTTGGTCTGGCCCTGGTAGGCCTCGACCTGGCCTTCGGCCACCAGCTGGCGGTCGGCGGTCACGTAAACGCTGTCGGCGACCAGGATGGCCGGCGTGTCCTGCGCCTGTTCGGCCGGGTCCGACGACACCTGTGCCCAGGCATCGGGAGCGGCCAGCATTGTTGCGGCCAGCAGGGCAAGGGCTGTGTGTCTCATCCGTCCTCCGCGTGCAGCAGCAGCCCCAGCGCCAGCAGCACCGAGGCAACCGGTGCGGCCCAGGCGGCCATGGGGACCGGGATCTGTCCGTTTTCGCCGAGGATCTGGGCGAAATTTCGGATGAAGTACAGCCCGAAGCCAAGCAGCACCGCCGTCAGCACCGCGATGCCGGTGCCGCCAAAGCGGACGTGGCGCATGGTGAAGGCGGCGCCGATCAGCACCATGGCTACCAGGAACAGGGGCCGAGACAGTTCCGACTGGTACCAGACGCGGTGGCGCAGGGTCGAAAACCCAGCCTCGTCCAGCTGTCGGATCGTGCCGGGCAGGTCCCAGACCGATATGTTCATCTGCCCGCCGATGGTTTCCCGGATCCGCTCGGGGGTCAGCGACGAGGCCAGTTCGAACCGGTCGAGGGTCTGTGCCGCCGCTTCGGGATTGCCCTCGATCGTCAGGGGCCAGATCTTGACGTCCTCCAGCAGCCAACCGCTGTCGGTCAGGGTGGCCGAGCCGGCCTCGATGCGCCGCTCGGGGCCGCCACCGCGCGTGTAGGACAGGACGGTCACCCCGAAGATCCGTGCGTCTTCAGGGACATAGCCGGTGGCGTGGATGACCGACTGGCCATCGTCCCCGCCTTGCCGCAGCCACAGGCCTTCGCCCGACAGCGACGCGGCAGAGGCCTCGCCCGAGCGGTAGATCTCGGCCACCCGCTGGTAATGGTTCATGGTCGAGGCCACCAGCGGGTTCAGGATGACAACGGCGAGGATGCCGATGACGAAGGACAGCAGGGTGGGGGCCAGCAGGGCCCGGATGCCCGATCGGCCGGCCGCGCGGGTCACCACCAGCTCGGAACTGCGGGCCAGGCCAAGGAACAGCGACACGGTGGCCAGGATCGTCATCAGCGGCAGGATCGTCGACATCGCGGCGGGAATGTTCAGGCTGACAAGATAGAGGATTTGTGTCAGTTTGACATTCGTCTCGGAAAACCGGCGTACCTGCTCGATCAGTTCGATCAGGAACATCAGGGTCAGGAAGACGCCGGTGATCAGCCCCAGCTGAATCAGAAAGCGCCGACCGAAGTAGCGGTCCAGGATCATGCCGTCACCTCGGGACGGGGCCGCCGGCGAAAGATCACGCCCCGGCTGGCGATTTGCAGGAAAACCGCCGATAGCGCCGTGGCCAGCAACGGTGGCAGGTACAGGATGGGCCACATCGCCGGGTTGGCCTCGACCGGGGGCGACACCGTCCCGCGCACGGTTTCCAGCACGATCAGCAGGCCGAACGCGCCTAGCATCTGGCGCCACAGGCCAAAGCGCGAAAATCCGCCCAGCAGCAGGGTCGAAAAGCCCAGCAGGGCGACCGCAAAGCAATTGAGCGGACGGGTGATGCGCACGTGCAGCTCTTCGGTCAGAGTGCCCAGCCGGTGGCCTTCGGTGTCGGCGATCCTCTGGCGGTGCATCAGCAGTTCGAGCGTCGGGATCGCGCGATAGCTGCGCTTACCCGATGCGCCCGAAGGCATCAGCGAACTGATATCATAGGAAAAATCTTCGAACAGGGTCAGCGACAGGGCCTGGCGCCCGGCATCCAGTGCCTGGGCCATGCCGTTGACCATGATCAGGCGAGCCCCATCGTCTTCACGCACAAGAAATGCGCGCGAGGCGGTGTACAAGGTCGCCTGCTCCGGGTCGCGCTTGTCGGACAGGAAGACATCGTTCAGCGTGCCGTCCGCAGCGATGTCGCGGATGTAGAAGGTCACGCCATCGGTGGGATGCAGGAAGGTGCCCTCGGTCAGCAGGCGCGCTGCGATATTCTGGGAAATCTCGGCCTCGCGGACATTCAGCCGGCTGACCGATGCCGGCAGCAACAGGTTGGTCAGGATCGCCATCATCAGCGCCACGATCAGCCCGAAGGCCGCCGCCGGCCGGGCCATCTGCCAGGGGCTGGACCCGGTTGCCTGCATCACCGTCAGCTCGCTTTCGTTGCTCAAACGGTTGGTGAAATAGATCACCGCGGCGAAGGCGGCCATCGGCAGGATCATGCGGATCAGCCGGGGCAGGGTCAGGGCGGTGAACTCCAGGAACACCAGGGCGGTCTGACCGTCGCCAATCAGCACGTCGAACAGGATGACGGCCTGATTCAGCCAGAAGACGGCCACCAGGATCAGCGAAAAGAACCCGAAAAACAGCAGATACTGGGACAGAACGTAGCGGTCGAATTTTGACAATGCGTTTCCCCGGAAGCCGTGTCGGTGTCAAATCCTAGTGCAATTGGCCTGACGCGAAAACTGCTCTCTGGTCAAGAAGCCGGGCGCAGGCTAGGTCAGACGTGTGACTTCTTGGAGATTGATATGAGCGCACTTGCACCGATCCGATTCCTGGCCACCGATCTGGACATCATGGAAACAGCCACGGGCCGTGTTGCCATCATCGTGTCACCGGACGGCAAGTTCGACGTGGCAGGGCGGCGCGCCAATCGGTTGACCAGGGGCGCGGTGGCGCGGCTGGTCGAAAGTGACAGCTTTGCAAAAATCGGGGCAGGCAAGACAGTGACGCTGGCCTGGCCCGCGGGCATGGCGGCCGAGGCGCTTGATATCCTGGTCCTGCCCAGGCAGGTGTCCGCGCTGGAGGCGCGCAAGGCCGGGGCGATGCTGGGCAAGCTGAAGGGCTCGAAGCCGCTTGCGATCATGGCCGGAAGCCACCGGAAAGCAGCGGAAATCGCGCTTGGCGCCCAGCTGCGGGCCTATGCGTTCACCGAGCACAAGACCGGGGCCGACACTGACGCGGAAATGTCAGGAGTGGATGTGTACCTGGGCAAACCCGAAGAGGCCGAGGCCGAGTTCGGCCCGCTGTCGGCGATTGCAGAAGGGGCGTTTTTCACACGCGACCTGACCAACGAACCTGCCAATGTCCTGACAACCACAGAATTCGCCAACCGGCTGGACGAGATGCGCGAGATCGGGCTGGAGGTCGAGGTTCTCGACGAAGACGAACTGGCCGAGCTGGGCATGCGGACCCTTCTGAGCGTCGGGCACGGTTCGGACAGCCCGTCCAAGGTCGTGGTCATGCAATGGAAAGGCGGCACCGAAGGCGAGGCTCCGCTGGCGCTCGTTGGCAAGGGCGTGGTCTTTGACACGGGCGGAATTTCGCTCAAACCCGCAGCCGGCATGGAAGACATGACCATGGACATGGGCGGTGCCGGTGTTGTGGCGGGCACCATGAAGGCGCTTGCCCTGCGCAAGGCCAAGGCCAACGTCGTGGGCCTGGTCGGGCTGGTCGAAAACATGCCCTCGGCCCGGGCGACGCGGCCCGGCGACGTGGTCAAGTCGATGAAGGGCGATACGGTCGAGATCATCAACACCGACGCCGAGGGCCGTTTGGTGCTGTGCGATCTGCTCTGGTACGCGCAGGAACGCTTTGAACCGGCGGGGATCGTCGACCTGGCAACCCTGACCGGGGCGATCATCGTGGGTCTCGGGAACGAGAACGCGGGCGTCTTTTCGAACGATGACGCCTTCTGCAACAAGTTTCTGAAGGCCGCGGCTTCCGAGGGCGAGGGCGCCTGGCGGATGCCCCTGGGCAAGGCCTATGACGACCTGCTAAAGTCCAACATCGCCGACATGAAGAACGTGGGCGGCCGGGCCGGCGGCTCGATCACGGCGGCGCAGTTCCTGCAACGGTTCATCAAGGATGACGTGCCGTGGATCCACCTGGACATCGCGGGCGTTGCCTCGGTCAAGGCGGACACGAGCTTCGCGCCGAAAGGGGCGACGGGCTGGGGGGTTGCGGCGCTCAACCGTCTGGTTTCGGACGTCTACGAGGCAGAGTGACCAGATTCCTCAGAGGCTGAGACCATGCTGATCCCTGCCACCCGCTACGCCGATTGCGACGGCGCGTTAACCTTCCTGAAGAAGGTGATCGGGATGGAGGAACTGGCCGTCCACCGAGACGAGACAGGGACGATCCAGCATGCCGAAATGCGGATGGGGGACAGTCTGTTCATGTTCGGCCCCGAGGCCGACACGCCGTTTTCGAGATACATGACCGCGCCCCGGGACACCGGGGGGCGGGAAACCACGGTGATGTACGTGATCGTGGGCGACGTCGAAACCCACAATGCCAAGGCCATGGCGGCAGGCGCGACGATCATCGTTCCGCTGGAAGAGCAGGCCCATGGCGGATTGCAGTATTCGCTTCGTGACCCCGAAGGTCATGTCTGGACCATCGGCACCTATGATCCGCGCGGGTGACGGGTGATGGGCGACGTGCTGTTCTACCACCTGACGCGACGGCCCATCGAAGCCGTTTTGCCGATGCTGTTGGATCGGTCGCTGCAGGTCGGCTGGCGTGTCGTCGTGCGCGGAACCGATGACCGGCGGATGGCCTGGCTGGACGAAAGACTGTGGCTTGGCCCGGAAGAGAGTTTTTTGCCGCACGGTCTGTCGGGGGGGCCGCATGACGATCTGCAACCGGTGCTCCTGACATCTGATCGTCAGGATCTGGCCGGTTGCGCGTGCTTGATGTCAGTTGATGGGGCCGAAATCGCGGCCGAGGAAGTTGCTGCGCTGGAACGGGCCTGCGTCCTTTTCGACGGGAGCGACGACGGCGCGGTGCAGCGGGCTCGGGCCCAGTGGAAACAGCTGACAAGCGCTGGCTGCAAGGCGCAATACTGGTCCGAGGACTCTGGTCGCTGGGAGAAGAAGGCCGAGGCCTGACCTCTTTACCGAAATCCCCAATGTCAGTAACCTGTCAGGAGGTATTGAGGGGACGGGCATGAGGGTGCGGATCTTCCTCCTGTCACTGCTTTGCGCCTGCCCTGCCTGGGCAGAGCCCTCTCGTAATGCCCTGGTCTTCGGGGTCGGCGATTAGAAGCTCTACGTCCGCTGAAGAACCCCCGCAATGATGCCCGCTTGATGGACGAGGTTCTGTATGACCTCGGCTTCGACGTCACTCTCGTCACTGATCGCGATCTTCATCGGATGCAGTGTGCGTTGGACAGGTTTGTCGAGGATGCCGAAAACGCACAGGCGGACATGGCCTTGGTCTATTTCGCGGGTCACGGCATAGAAGTCGGGGGTGAAAACCTGGTGTTGCCGATAGATGCGGTGGCCGACGATGCCGCAACCCTCAAGGCCAGCGGTTTGCCCCTGGCGGATCTGGCGGCCTCCGTCCAGAAGGCTGCGCCGACGGGGCTGTTGATCATCGACGCCTGCCGCACTGATGCCTTTGGCGGTACCGAGGGGGGCTTCAGCAGGTCGGAGGCAAGGCAGCCTGCTGTCAGTGCCGGTCTTGGCCGGGTCGGTCGGGCGCACAACCTGCTTTATGCCTATGCGGCGGCGCCCGGCCAGGCGGCAATGGACGGAAGCGGTGACAATTCGCCCTTCACCGGGTCCCTGCTGCGCCATTTTGACACCGAGGGGCTGGAAATCCGGTCGGTCCTGACATTGGTGCGCCAGGATCTGCGGCGGCTTGGGTCAGACGATCCGCGGGTGACGGAATTGTGTCAGTTGGCCGAATATCAGGCCGCGTTGGGGGGCGCTCCGGACGGCCTTCGCGAAGCTGGATCAGGCCAAGGCGATCGACCTGGCCTCGGAAGACCTGTTGGAAAGCCGCCTGGTGGCCCGAAAGCTGTCGCGCGCGGAAACCAATTAGCTGTCCGCCGGTTTGGCACGCGCGGACCTGCGGCGAGCCCCGAGATCACCGGATTTGATGGTCAGCCTGAGCCGGTACGGCGATGCGCTGGTTGAAACGGGACAGCTGGCTAAGGCGGGCATGGCGTTCGATGTTTGCCCAGGGTCGGGACGACTATGATGGCGCGCTTCAGTCCTTTGGAACGGCAGCTGAAATCCTGACCGCGGTGGTCGAACAAGATCCCGAAAATACCACGTGGCAGCGCGACGTGTCCAACGCCCTTTCAAGGATCGGAGACGTGGCAATGGCCGCGCCGCGACCCGCTCAACTCGGGATGGCAGCGCGATCTTGCGGTGATCGTGAACAAGGTGGGCGACGTGGCCGCGCAACAAGGCGAGGCAGAGGCGGCCAGGGCGTATTTCCTGCGCTCGCTGAAGATCTCCCAGGAGTTGGTCGCTTTCGACCCGGAAAAGGCCGAGTGGCAGCGGGACGAAATCGTGTCCTATCAAGCTGGCAGTCGTCGCCGAGGACCCGCTGCCGGATCTGGAACGCGCCCTTGCGGTTGGGGAACGGATGGGACGGCAGGGCACCCTGGCCCCTTCGCAGGAAGGCGGTGTGGCCTGGCTGCGCGAGGAAATCGCACGCGCCGGAAGGCCGCGCGTTAACGGGTCAGGACGAGCTCTCCACCGCCCATTTCCAGCCTGCTCCAGCGCTCCAGGTAGCGCATGCCCAGAAGGGACACGTCCATCACGCCGTCGTTGACGCTGGCGGCGATGTTGCGATCGATATATGGCCCCAGGGCAACTGACTCCAGGGTGACAGGAGCGATGCGCACTTCGCCGTTCGCCGTCCGTGCGCGACCAAAAAATGTCAGGTTCTCGGGATCGAGCCCGGCTTTTTGGGCATCGGCCCGTGTCAGCACAAGGTCAGAGGCCCCGGTGTCGACCATGAAGCGAACCGAGCGGTCGTTGACGTCCAGCGTCAGGTAGAAATGACCGTCGGGGCTGCGCGGGACCACGATGCGGTCCTCGGTGGCGATGACGGTCTGAGACGGGACCACGGTGCGGCGAACGTCTTCCCACAGGCCGTAGCCGGCCAGCACAGCCAGGAAGATCAGCCCCCAGGTCAGCAGTTGTTTCAATGTTGCGCCAATGCCCTGGCGGTTGTTGATCAGGAACATCACGATCAGCGCCGCGCCGAGCACGATGAAATAGATCAGGTTGCCGGTGTCGATACCGTTCATTCAGGCTCTCCTTCCCTGCCGATATAGGAGCGGCGCGGAAAGGGTGCTAGCCGGCGAAGCCGAAGGCGGTCAGCCCGTCCATGACGAACTGGACCGCCAGGGCGGCCAGCAACATGCCAAGGACACGGGTGACGACGTTGGTGCCGATGGGGCCCAGGGCGCGTTCCAGCAGCTCGCTGCCAAGGAACAGGGCGAAGACGATCATTAGAACCGACAGCATGACGCCCAGGGTCAGGACAAGGCTCTCGACGCCTGGCTGTTGCCCGGCCAGCAGGATCATTGCAGCGATGGCTCCGGGGCCGGCGATCAGGGGGATGGCCAGGGGAAAGACCGAGGGATCGTGCTCTGGCTCCTGGTGGCTGGCGTCCGCCTGGTTTTCGCGCCGCTTGGTGCGGCGTTCGAACAGCATGTCCAGGGCGGTCAGGAACAGCAGGATCCCCCCGGCGACGCGGAAGGCGGGCATCGAGATGCCGGCATAGCCCAGCACCTTGTCGCCGAAGACCGCGAACAGCGTCAGAACTCCGGCGGCCACGGCACAGGCGCGCAGGGCAATGCCAAAGCGTGTCTTGCGCGACATGCCCTGGGTGAGGGCAATGAACATGGGCGACAGGCCCAGCGGGTCGATCACCACGAAGAGGGTGAAAAAGGCCGTCATCACGAATTGAACGTCCATTCCGGTCCCTTCTTATGGTCTTTTGACAGCCTGACAGATTATGTCAGGCCGCTTGCTCCGCGTTTTCCAGCTTTTCCGCGGCGGTCATCCACAGGGTTTCCGCCCGGTCCAGGGCCTCCATGACTTCGGCATACTTGGCCTGCCAGACTTCGCGCTTGGCGGTGTTTTCCTCGGCATAGGCCGAGGGATCACCCAGCCGGCGGGCCAGCTCCTCGCGCATCTCTTCCAGCTTCTTCATCCGGGCCTCGCACTTGCGGACCTCGGAGCGCAGCGCGGTCATCTCGTCCTTGGAGGGCCGCTTGGGCTTGGCCGCAGCCTTGGTCTGCTTGGGCGCGGGCTTGTCGCGGGTCAGCAGGAAATCGCGATAAGCTTCAAGATCGCCGTCGAAATTGGTCACCGTCCCGCCGGACACCAGCCACAGCCGGTCGGCCACAAGCGACAGCAGGTGCATGTCGTGGCTGACCAGGATCACCGCGCCGGAGTAATCGGTCAGCGCCTCGACCAGCGCCTCGCGGCTTTCTATATCCAGGTGGTTGGTCGGTTCGTCGAGGATCAGCATGTGGGGCGCGTCGATCGTCGCCAGCAGCAGCGACAACCGGGCCTTCTGGCCGCCCGACAGGCGCCCGACCTCGGTTTCGGCCTGCGCGGGGCCAAGGCCGAACCCGGCCAGGCGGGCGCGCCAGCGGGCAGGGGCCTCGGACGGGCGCAGGCGCCGCAGGTGATCCAGCGGGGTTTCGTCGACGTAAAGCTCGTCGACCTGGTGCTGGGCGAAATAGCCGATGCGCAGCTTGGACGACTTGGTCATCTTGCCCGCCATCAGGGCCAGCCGGTCCGACAGCAGTTTCGACAGGGTGGACTTGCCCTGGCCGTTCTTGCCCAGCAGCGCGATGCGGTCGTCCTGGTCGATGCGCAGGTTCAGCTTGGACAGCACCTGGGTGTCGCCATAGCCGGTGATCCCGCCTTCGAGGTTGATGATGGGGGGCGACAGCTCTTCGGGTTCGGGGAAGGAAAAGGCGTGCAGGGCCGCTTCTTGCGGGGTGGTGATGGTTTCCATCCGCGCGATCGCCTTGAGCCGTGACTGGGCCTGCTTGGCCTTGTCGGCCTTGTAGCGGAAGCGGTCGACGTAGGATTGCAGGTGGGCGCGCCGGGCCTCCTGTTTCTTGGCCATGGCCTCGGCCTGGGCGATCTTTTCGGCGCGCTGCTTGGCGAACATGTCGTAGGGCACCGGGTAGAGCGTCAGTTTGCGGTCTTCCAGGTGCAGAATCGAGCCCACCGCGCGGTTCAGCAGGCCCCGGTCGTGCGAGATGATCAGCACCGTGTGGGGGTACTTGGCCAGGTAGCTTTCCAGCCACAGGGCGCCTTCGAGGTCCAGGTAGTTCGTCGGTTCGTCCAGCAGCAGCAGGTCGGGCTGGGCAAAGAGCACGGCGGCCAGGGCCACGCGCATCCGCCAGCCGCCCGAGAAATCGGAACAGGGTTTCAGCTGCTCGTCATCGTCGAAGCCCAGGCCCTTCAGGATCGAGGCCGCCCGGGCCTCGGCCGACCAGGCGTCGATATCGGCCAGGCGGGTCTGCACTTCGGCGATGCGGTGGGCATCGGTGGCGGTCTCGGCCTCGGCCATCAGGGCGGCGCGTTCGGTATCTGCGGCCAGAACGGTGTCCAGCAACGACACGTCCGAGGACGGCACTTCCTGGGCCACCCCGCCGATGCGTGCGCGCGAGGGCAACGAGATCGACCCGCCTTCCAGCGCCAACTCGCCCCGGATCAGGCGAAAGAGGGTGGTCTTGCCGGTGCCGTTGCGGCCGACGACGCCGACCTTGTGGCCTTCGGGAATGGTGGCCGAGGCGCCCTCGAACAGGGGGCGGCCTTCGACGGCATAGGTGATATCTTCGATCCTGAGCATGCAAGCGCCCTAGCAGAGCTTTTGGCAAGGGGCCAGTGGCTGCCGTGGCATTGCCTGGATCCATCCGCGGCGGCCCCGTTTTCTTGGAAGAAAACGGCCCGGAATTTTGTAAAATTCCGGCAACGGGGGATCAGATGTCCATCGGCCGGCACCCGCTGCGCCAGGCGGGCATCTGCGACAGGGGGGACAGGGCCGCGCGGCGGCAATAGCCCTCGCCGAAGCCGTCCTCGTCGACATCCACCCAGGCCCAGTCGCCGTCGGCCTCGATGACATGGACGGTGCGCGCGATGCACAGGTGGCCGGCGCCGCTGCCGCCGGGCGCATCAAACAGATCCAGCCGGCCCTCGGTGACCCACTGGCGCGCGCCTGCCACGGCGCGTAGCCGGGCGGGATCGTAGGTGGTGATGGACCCGTCGCGTCCGAAGGCCCCGATGGTGTTGCCACTGGCAGGGTTGACGATATCGGTATCGATGGCGATCGGCTGGTCCAGCCCGTCGGTCATCAGGCTCTTGGTGATGTCGGTCTTGTTCTGGAAAACGGTCCAGGCTCCGGAGTTCATGAAATCTCGCGTGCCCGCCCAGGCCGGTGCTTCGGGCACCCAGAAATAGCTGGCCAGGCCCGCGTCGCGGATCAGCTGGCAGCGGGCGCCGGCGGCATAGATGCCCACCCGGTAGCGGCCGCCGAAGATCCGGTTCACCTCGCGGAAATAGTCGATGACCCCCTGGTCGGAGTTCAGTGCGGCGTCCGAATCCACGCCGAAGTAGATCGCGCTGTCCTCGGGCTGGGCAATCGCCCGGGCGCGGTCCAGGCAGAAGGCGGCGTCCTGCGTGGCGCGCGCTCCGGTGTAGCGGTTCCTGGCCCGGCCCTCGAACTGGTAGACGATGGCCAGCGACAGCCCGTGATCGTGCAGGATGTCGCGTTCCAGGCGAGTGACGTTCTTGCAGGCGATGCCTGCGTTGTTCTCATCGGAATAATAGCGCAGCACCGTGTCGACCCCGGAATTGGCCAGCACTTCGTAGAACAGGGTATTGGGCCGGGAACAGGCGTTGGCCGATCCCAGGTCGGTAGGCATGCGGGAGCGGTCGAAGAAGGCCGCGTTGGCCATGTCGATGATGTGGATGCGGCTGTCGGCCGATTGCGCACGGGCCCCGGGCACCAGCAGGGATGCGGCAAGGCCGGTACACAGGCCGGTGCAAAGGGCGCGGCGGGTCAGCATGGGCCGTGGTCCAAGGGGTGGGCAGGTTGGTGACGCAAGGGCAGGCTAACCGGTGCGACGTGGCTTGGGAATGGCGGGTTTTGTCCCTTCCCAAAGCTGTGGCCCCATGATAGGCGAACGCCGATTTGAACGCCGGGCCATTGGGGCCTGCGCAGGACAGGAGAGATCCCGTGGCTCTGGAACGCACCTTTTCGATCATCAAGCCCGATGCAACCCGTCGCAACCTCACCGGCAAGATCAACGCCAAGTTCGAGGATGCCGGCCTGCGCATCGTCGCCCAGAAGCGCATCCACATGACCAAGGCCCAGGCCGGCGTCTTCTACGGTGTGCATGCGGAACGCCCCTTCTACGACGAGCTGTGCGAATTCATGTCGTCGGGTCCGGTCGTGGCCCAGGTCCTGGAAGGCGAAGACGCCATTGCCAAGAACCGTGAAGTGATGGGCGCGACCAACCCGGCCGATGCGGCTCCGGGCACCGTGCGCGCGGACTTCGCCGAGTCGATCGGTGAGAACTCGGTTCACGGCTCGGACGCGCCGGAAACCGCCGCGGTCGAAATCGCCTATTTCTTCGCTGGCTGCGAAATCGTCGGCTGACGGGTTTCGTCCGGAACCGCCGGGCTTTAGCGCCCGGGACCGGACAGAGGATTTGCGGGGCGCTGACGCGCCCCGCCCCGGGCGGGGGCCTTCGGCCCCCGCCTTTTTTCGTGTCTCGTTTAATGTCCTGGGGGCTCAGCATCGGGCGGGGTGAATGACGCTCTGTTGCGCGATGCGACCAATCGGCGGATACTCAACCTGGGGAAGCCATTCGGCTTCGGCTGTTTCATTCGTTCCAAGGATCTTGCCCATGACCGCTGTGACAGAGACAGGCCAATCCGGCGCGGTTTACGACCCCTGGCTGTGGGACCTGAAATGGGACGTCCCGACCCTGACCTACAGCTTTCCGACGGATGGCAGTTATTATTCCTACCAGCCCGATTTCCGGGTCGAGGAATTGAGCGACAGCCAGAAGGACGCTGTGCGCCGGGCGCTGGCCGATATCGCCAGTTTCACCGGCCTGAATTTTGTCGAGGTCACCGAAACGCAGGCCACCGAAGGCGATCTGCGGTTTGCCCAGGAACGAGGGCTTGGCGGGGCCTATGCCTACCTGCCGACCGCGGCCAGCCAGGGCGGAGACATCTTTGTGGGCTCGGGTACCGCGGACCCGGTAGTGGGAAACGAGGCCTACCTCTATTTCACCCACGAAATCGGCCATGCCATGGGGCTGGAACACGGCCATGAATATCCCGAATTCGTGGCCTCGGGCATGGATAGCCAGGAATTCACGGTGGTCACCTATACCGATTACGTCGGCGACACCGATACGTTTTCCTACGATTCCGGGTTGGTGGATTGGGCGCAAAGCTATCAGCAGCTGGATATCGCGGCCATTCAATTCATGTACGGGGCCAATTTCTCGGCCACGGGCGAGGTCTGGTCGGGCAACACCGTTTATACATTTGATCCCGACACCGGCGAGATGTCGATCAACGGGATCGGGCAGGGCACGCCTGCGGGGAACCGGATTTTCCGCACGATCTGGGATGGTCATGGCGAGGACACCTATGATCTTGGCAATTATGCCACCGATCTGCTGATCGACCTGCGGCCCGGGGAATGGTCGACCTTTTCCCAGGCGCAGCTGGCCGATCTGGACCGTTATTCCGATGACCCGACGCGCATGGCGCGGGGCAACCTGGCCAATGCGCTGCTGTTCGAGGGCGACCTGCGGTCCTTGATCGAAAACGCCATCGGCGGGGATGGCAATGACGAGATCCTGGGCAATGATGGCAACAACGACCTGATCGGCGGGCGTGGAGACGATTTTCTGCTGGGCGGTCTGGGCGACGACGTGCTGTCGGGGGCCAATGACAACGACAGTCTGAATGGCGGCGGGGGCGACGACCGGCTACGCGGGCAGAACGGCGACGACATCCTGATCGGCGGAGACGGGGACGACATGCTGTGGGGCGGGGACGGGTTTGACCGTCTTCACGGGCAGGCGGGGGCCGACACGTTCCGGTTCCGCTCGGTCGACGAAAGCCTGGTGGGCAACCGGCTGGACCGGGTCATGGACTTCGAGCTGGGCATCGACCTGATCGACCTGTCGGCGATTTCAGAGACCGCGTTGGCGCTGACCATCGGCGGAGCATTGCAAGCCGGGATCGCAAGCGTGGTCACGCGGGAGAAGAACGGCAACACCCTGGTGCTGGTCGATGCGGATGGTGATGCTACGGCGGAAATGAAGTTCTTCCTGCTGGACACGCTTGGAGTGGCCGAAGACGCCTTCCTTCTGTGATAGGCGTGATCCAGGGGGCGTCCTCAGCCCGGCGCATGGCGGGCCAAGGGGCACTCTGACACTCTGACGGATCATGTCCATCTGTCACGGCGCGAGATTTTCCCGCTGGAACAGGCGGTTGGCCTTTGGCGTCGGTCAGGGGGCGACCGGGGCCAAGGTCAGGCCATGGCCTCCCAGGTCCCTGAAGGCGCGTTGCCGGCAGGTCAGAACGATGATCTGTAATTCGCCTGCCTGGCGGTGCAGGGCGTCGAACATCCGCTCGATCCGGTCGTCATCGGTGAAGACAAGCGCATCGTCCAGGATCACGGGCGCATGCCGCCCCGAGCCGGCCAGCATCCGGGCAAAAGCCAGCCGGACCAGCAGCGCGACCTGTTCCTGGGTGCCACCGGACAACACGTCGATCGGCTCGGTCCGGCCATCGCGGACCAGCGCATCGGGCAAGAGGGATTCCTGTCCCCAGGTCAATTCGGCATCCGGCCAGAGCAGCTGCAACAAGGGCCGCAGCTCGCGTGCGATGGGGGCGAAATAGCGTTCCCGGGCCTCGGTGCGCGCAGCCTCCAGAGCTTGCGACAACCGGGTGAGGACCGCCACGTCGTGCTCGATCCGCGCCAGGTCCGCTTCGGCCGCCTGCAGGGCCTCTTCGGTTTCCGCCAGCCGTTCCTCGACCGCGTCTCCGGCGGATCGCGAAATCCGTTCGTCGAGCGTGGCCAGCAAGGGGGTCAGGCGGGCGATTTCCGATGCCGCCCGGTCCTCGATGGATTGCGCTCGGGCCAGGGCGGCCTTGGCGCTGGCCAGATCCGGGGCGTTGCGCTGCGTGGTGTCGTGGTCATCGCGGGCGGCGGCCAGGGCGGCATCGGCTTGGCGCGCGGCTTGGGCCAGGGCGGCACCGGTGTCCTCGGGGCGATCCCGCAGCATCGCGGAAGCCCGGGCCAGGCGGTCACGCACCGACGCCAGTTCGGTATCCGCGCGCGTCGCTTCGCTGCGTGCATCGGCCAGGGCGGCCTGGGCGGCAGTGCTGGCCTGGCGGGCCGTTTCGGTGGCGGCGCGGGCCGCGTCAAGGGCGGCTTCGGCGGCCTCCGGGTCGGGCGCGTCCTCCTCCGGGGTGTCTGTTGACCCGGGCGTGACCGGGATCGCGGCCAGGGCGTCGTGCAGGGGGGCAAGGCCCTCCGGGGCAAGGCTGCCAAAGACCGCCCTGGCCTCGCCGTGGGCGCGTTCGGCCGATGCGCGGTCGGCGGCGGCAGTGCGGGCGGTTTCGATCTCGTCGGCGCCGATGGCGGACAGGGCCTCTTTCAACGCCGCTTCGGCTCTGCCGACCGCCGTGTCGTCCTGGCCCTGGTCTCCGGGGCGGATGTCGAGCGTGCCGATCCCGTCGATGACCAGCCGGGCAGAGCGGGTCAGGGGGCGGGCGGTTCCGTCGGGCAGGGGGGTGTCGTCAAGCCGTATGGCCCCATCCTGGCCGGGGGCGTAATGCGCGACGATCTGCGGGGCGGCGGCGTCGCGGGCGGCTTGGGCAGCGGCGTGGGCCGAGGCCAGAGTTTCGATCTTCTGCATGGTCCGGGCATCGGGGCCCGTGCGGGCTGCGGCTGCGGCGGTTTCCATCTCGGCCCGGGCGGCTTCGGCCCGGCGGATGCGTTCGGCCAGGTCGCGCCGCCTGTCGGCCCCTTCGCGCGCCGCCCGCGACCGGTCCGCCCGCCGGCGCAAGGTCTCGGCTTTGGCCAGGGCCGCTTCGGCGTTTTGCAGGGTGATGGCCGCGCTGTCCGCGTTGGCGCGCCGGTCGTCCAACAGCGCACGGGCCGCAAGCGCGGCCGTTTCCGCCTGCGCCACAAGGGCAGTGGCCTCTGTCCGTTCCTGTTCGGCGGCGCGGAAGTTGGCCAGTCGAGAGCCTGCCTGTTCGGCCGACAGCCGCGCCAGGTCCAGCCGGCGCGCGGCGGTTTCGACCTCCTGGGCATGGCGCTCTGCGGTGGCATGGGCGGCTTGCACGGCCTCCAGCCTTTGGCGGCGATCCGCCACGGCATCGGGCGCGGTCCAGTCCTTCAGGTCCCGCCGGGCCCGCTGGCGTGCGGCCAGCGCGTCATGCAAGTCCGCTGCCGTGGCGGCGAGGGTGTCGCGCTGGTCGTTCAGCTCGGCCACCCGGTCCAGCGCCGTCTTCCAAGGTCCGCCTTTCCGGGGCGTGCGGTTCTTGCCAGTGGCATAGGCGTCGAGTTCGGCATGGCAGCGCTGCAGGGCCCGGTCCATGCGCCGGCCTCCGGTCAGGGCCTCGACCTCTTCGCCCACGGACGACATCAGGTCGCGCCTTGCGGCCAGGGCCAGGTCCTGTTCCTTCTTCGAGCCGCCGCCCAGCTCGGTCATGCCCTGGCGGACCCAGACCAGCCCCGACGGCCCGGCCGCGTCGCCCCCCAGCATGTCGGCGATCCAGGCCTCGGCTGCGTCGGCCTGCGCCACCAGGCGCCCCTGTTGGTGCACCGTGGCCATCGGCTTTTGCCACCAGCGTTTCGTGATCGTGAAGCGCCCGGCCTCGGTTTCCACGTCGACGGCCACTTCCGGAGCTCCGCCCGCATGGGGCCGCAAGGCGCTGATATCCTTGTCCTTTGACCCATGGGCCTTGAAGAACAGCGCCTGGATCGCGTCGAACAGGGTGGATTTGCCATGTTCATTCGGCTCGCACAGCACGTTCAGCCCGTCTCCGATCCCGTCGACGCGCACCGGGTCGGTGAACCGGCGCACGTTGGTCAGGGTGATCGCCCGGATCTTCATTCGGCCGCCTCACGCACATAGGCATAAAGCCGGGCCAGGGCGTCGCGGGCAACGGTGCGCTCGGCCTGGGGAAGAGCGTCATCCTCGGCCTCGGCGTGCAGGCTGTCGGCCGCCAGCCGCAACGCGCCCGCCCGGTCGATCTGTTCCAGGTCGGCGGTGTCGACCTGGGTGCCAAGCGCCTCTGTCACCAGGTCGAAATGGGCAAATTCGGGGCCGAACCTGTCCGCCGCCCGGGTCAGGGCCACCTGTTCGGGCAGGCTGATCCAGCCGGTGGCCGCCACACGGACCAACCGGTCGCGCCGGCCCTCGGCGGGCAGCGCCGCGTCCAACGCCGCGCCCGCATCCTGGTGCGCGTGCAACGGCAGGTCGATGTCTTGCCACAGGAAAGTGCCCGTCTCGATCTCGGTGATCCTGGGGGCGGCGCCGGGCGCGTCGATCTCAACGCCAAGGCAACAGCCCCGCCTGCCATGCTTGAACCGGTCCTGTTCGGGGCTGCCCGAGTACTGCACCCGCTCTGATACCGCCATCCGCCCATGCCAGTCGCCAAGCGCAAGATAATCCAGCCGGGCCGAGCGATCCCGGTCCGGGGCGATCGCCTCGCCGCTGTCGGTAAAATCGGTGATGCCCCCGTGGGCCAGCCCGATGCGCATGTGGTCGGGCGGGCTGGGCATGTCCGCCAGCGGTTCGGTGGGATCCGTCCCGCCCGAGCGGTAGGCCACCGGGCAGGGCAGCAGGCTCGCCCCATCGCCCAGAGGGACAGGCGCGGCCTCGGTCAACGCCCTCAGGTTGGCGGGCGCGTCGCGGGACAGGGTCTCCCACAGGGGTTCGGCATCGCGCAGGTTGTCGTGGTTGCCAGGCAGCAGCCACCAGGTGATCCCGGCGGCATCCTGCATCGCGGCCAGCGTCTGGCGGACAAGCGTCGCCGAGGGCGTGGCGGTGTCGAACGTATCCCCGGCCAGAAGCACATGTTGCGCGCCCTGGGCGCGTGCGGCCTCGGCCAGGCGGGCGATGACCGTGTGGCGGGCCTCCATCAGGCGACCCCGGATATTGCCGTCGGCCGGCTGGGGGATATTGGCGAAGCGCCGCCCGATATGCAGGTCCGAGCTATGGATGAAGCGCAGGGTCATGGGCCCGACCATCAGGAAACCGGCCGATTGTTCAAGCACAATCTCGCCGTCAGAGACCAGCGGCCGCGCGCGGCGCCCCTGGTGTCTGGTCGTGGCCCGGCCGCCGTGGCAGGGTTTGGCAGACCACAGACCGAAAGGCCCCGACATGACCGACCCTACGACCATGGATGCACCCGAAACGGAACTGCCGGAAGAAGCCCGCATCGTCCGCGACTACCTGGATGCGTCGATGATCCCCGATCCCGAACGGGCCGCGACCTACGTGGCCGACACTGTTGTCATCACCTTCACCGGGGGGCGGGTCTTTGATCATCCCTCGGGGCCGGCCGGCTTCAACGCGATGCGCTACAAGTGGGTAAAGAAGGACATGCGCCAGTTCGACGTGGCCCAGGGGGACGAGGGCACGGTGGTCTATTCCACCGGTTACCTGTATGGTGAATGGCCCGACGGCACCCCGTTCGAGGGCAACCGCTACATCGACCGCTTCGTGGTCGAAAACGGCAAGATCGTGAAGATGGACGTCTGGAACGACAGCGCAGAGCGCATCCTGACCGCCCGCGGGATCGAGGCCTGACCAACTCCGCCAGCCCGAAAGGACCCGGGATGCAGATCCAGATCGACGTGGCCATGCACTATCGCTTCACCCGGCCGAACACGGTGTTCCTGGCGCTCGAGGCGGCCGAGGGCGCGGGGCAATCGATCCTGTTCGAAACCCTCAGCCTGACCGATGCCGACCTGACCCGCATCGCGGGGGATGCCGATGTGGGCACGCGGATCTGGGCCCGGGTTCATGGGCATGACATGCAGCTGAATTACAGCGCCAAGGTCGACATCACGCGCCCGGCCCAGGGCCTTGGCCCGCTGGACGCCGCGCCGCTTTACAAGATCCCGGGGCCGGTCGCGCCCTACCTGCGGCCGTCGCGCTATTGCCAGTCGGACAAGTTCGTGACCTTCGTGGGCAAGCGGTTCGGGCACCTGGAGGGCGGGTCAAAGGTCAGCGCCATCCGCGACTGGATCGAGGCCGAGCTGACCTATGTCCCCGGCAGCTCTGACGCGGATACCAACGTGCTGGAGACCTTCGCGGGCCGGCAGGGGGTCTGCCGGGATTACGCGCACCTGATGTGCGCCATGGTCCGGGCCGCGCAGATCCCGGCCCGCATGGTGGCCGTCTACAGCCCCGATGTCACCCCTCCGGATTTCCACGCCGTGGCCGAGGTCTGGCTGGCCGGGGCCTGGCACCTGGTTGACGCCACCGGCATGTGCGGGGCCGACACGATGGCCATCATTGCCGTGGGCCGAGACGCCTATGACATTGCCTTCATGGATTCCGAGGCCCCGGCCGAACTCTTGTCCCAGACGGTCACGGTGACACCCGCCTGATAACACGGCACCTTTGCCGGGGCAGAGATCCCCGGGTATGTCGTTGCAGAGGTGTGCGAAAAACGCAAAAAAGCCCTCTAAGGCTTTCACCTTAAAGGGCTTTTCATGGCTCCGGCGGTAGGGATCGAACCTACGACCAATTGATTAACAGTTATAGAAATCCGGTTTCACAGGCTTTCATGCCATTTCACATTCTTTCAATAAGGCACTGTTTTCGCTTTCATAATTGTATTTTTTTCCGGAATGGCTATCTTGTGGTTTCAATGATCGGTGGCGACTCGGTGGCGATTCCGTCCTCAAGTCGCCACCGGAAGCCCGGAGGCCGGAATGCCTGTCATCAAAATCGCCCGCCGCACCATCGCGGCAATCGAGACGCCCAAGAAGCCCGTCACCTATTACGATGATGCCTTGAAAGGCTTCGGGCTCCTCGTGCGCCCCTCGGGCTCGCGCTCGTGGATTCTTGAATATCGCCCGGGTGCCGGAGGGCGCGGCACAGCCAAGAAACGGGTGGTTCTGGGCAACCTTGAGACCGTCACGCCGGAACAGGCCCGGGACATGGCGAAAGACCTTCTCGCCAAGGTGCGTCTCGGCGCTGATCCTGCGGCCGAGCGAGCCGAGGCCCGGGCGGCTGACACCATTTCCGAGATCGCGGCCGAATGGCTTTCCCGGCACGTCGAACCGAAGCGCAAGGAAGCCACGGCGAAGCTGTATCGCGCGGTTCTCGATACCCACATTTTGCCCGCCATTGGCTCCCGGAAGGCCGTTACGTTGACACGGAGCGACGTTGCCAAGTTGCACGGGGCGATTGCCCGTAAAGCGACGGGCGCTAAGAAGGCAGGTGCGAAGCGGACGGCTGCCCAGAAGACGAGGGGCGGCCCGATCATCGCCAATCGGGCGCTGGCCGTTCTCAAGGCCATGTTCAGTTGGGCGATTGGCCTCGGCCTTCTCCCCGAGGGTTCGCAGAATCCGGCTACCGGGGTAGAGGCGTTCAAGGAGAAGGGGCGCGAGCGCTTCCTTTCCTCGGAAGAAATGCAGGCCCTCGGCGCTGCCCTGACCCTTGCGGAGACCGAGGGGCTGCCGTGGCAAGTGAACGAGGCAGCCCCGGGCGCGAAACACCTTCCTGCCCCCGAGAACCGCCGCGCCAATTTCGATGTGCATTCGGTGGCTGCGATCCGGCTCCTTTTGCTGACCGGCGCCCGGGTGCGCGAAATCCTTGATCTGGAATGGTCGCACGTCGATTTCGGGCGGGGGATGCTCCGGTTGCCAGACTCGAAGACGGGAGCGAAAGTGATCGTTTTGGGCGGCGCCGCGCTGGCCTTGTTGGACGGGTTGCCGCGCATCGGGCGCTTTGTCATTGCAAGCACCTCGGCCGGGACCGCGAACGAGAAGCCCCGCGCGGACGTGAACCGGCTCTGGCGAGCGGTTTGCCGCGAAGCCGGAATCGAGGGGACGAGGCTGCACGATCTGCGCCACTCCAACGCGGCCGTGGGCGCCGGGGCCGGGCTCAGCTTGCACCAGATCGGCGCCTTGCTCGGGCATTCGCAGGCGGCCACGACGAAACGTTACGCCCACCTTGCCGCCGATCCGCAGCGCCGGGCGGCTGATTTGATTGGAAACGAGGTAGCCGCCGCGCTCGGGCTGGGCGCGAATGTGGTGGCGCTTGATGGCGGAAAACGGGGGAAACGGGCATGACCGAAGAACACCTGCTCGGCGCGGTGGACGACCACGACGATCTTGCGCACCTGCCGCTAAAGGAACGGGCGAGGATGCGGCGGCTGCGGGATTGGCTGGCCGTGCCTTCGTGGAAGCCTTCACAGGCTATGGCGGTGCTATGCGGTTACGATCCCGAGATTGGCCGCAACACCGGGGGCGCCGACATGTCTTTCCTCCCCCGCGCGGATGTTTTCTACGGTGTCCCCTTCGATGCGCGGCAACCCGAAGACCTGTGGGCACTGGACGCCGGGCTTGAAGATCAACACGGCTATATCGGCGGGCTGCGCCTGACCACCATGCCTCCCAAGGAAGCAATAGCGAAGACGATTGCGGCCGGGGTGCCGATTCCGTGGCTGAAGATCGCCCGGGACGATCCTGAGTGCCGGAAATACCTGCCGCCCGAGGCACTGGACGCCTCGGCCGATGCGCCGCGCGTCCCGTTGACCCGAAAAGAAGTTGCCTCGCGCGGGGGGCAGGCCAAGCGTGATAAAGATCGCCAGCGCTCGAAGTGGCACCCCACCGTAGAAAAGCTTCTGGCCGAGGGCTGGGAGCCTGCGGAAATCCTCGCCACTTTTGAGGAGGAAGACGACGCGCCGCCGCAAAGCACACTCTACGGGTGGTGCGCAAAAATCAAGGCGCGCAGGAGGAGCGACTAGGAGTCTGAGTGCTGGCTTGGAGTCTGAGTGCTGTGCACTTGTTTTGATATTTTGAAAGTCGGTGCTTTCGTGTCCGGGCCAATCAAAGCCCGGAGACGAAAATGCAACCCGAGAACCTGCCGCTTTATATCGACACTCAGACCGCCGCGAACCTGCTTGGGATTTCGCGCTCGTCGCTCGAAAAGTATCGCCACTTCCACGACCGCAAGGGGCCGCCCTTCGTGGTCTTCGGTCGTGGCGCGATCCGGTATCACACCCCGAGCCTCCTTGAATGGGCCGAGGGGCGCACCGTTCGCTTCGGCGCGGGGGCTGCCTGATGACCGGCCCGAACCTTACTCCCTACTGGGACCGCTGGCGCCGGAAGCGGCGGACTAATTACCTACGCGCGGGGGCGACCCCCTCGCAGGCAGAGGCCGGTTCGTCCCTTGAGGCAGAAGCCCGCCAGTGGATTGCGAAAACCACCAGGCGCCGTGTCGCGCTGGCCGCTCAGTTCGGGTTGATCCCGGGCCGCGACGGTGGCGAAACGCTCGGCTTCTGGATTGACCCGGGCCTTATCGACCCAACCGAACGGGATGCAGCCTATCGGGCGCTCGGCCTTCACGCAGTCGCGTTGCCGACCTCGCTCCTGTGTCCCGGGGGCGCCTTATGATGTTCAACCATAAAGACCTGACCGCCGCGATGACCGAGGCCCGGGCCGCCTTTGCCGATGCCCGGGCCGCCAAGGAGGCGAGCCGCACGAGTGCCGCCGCCCTGCGCCGTAGCGCCGTTCTGATGCACGAGGAGACTCATGCGGCGGCCGTTGCGAATGTCCGGCGGCAACTGGTGGCGCTGGGCGATGCGCTGGCCGAACTCTGGGCGACCGAGATCGTGCGCCGTGACCTGACCGGCGAGACGGTGCCCTTCGAGCCCTCGACCTCGGGTGAATGGCTGGCGAAGACGATCCTGCGCGCCGTTCCTTATTCGTTGGGCGGGCGCCGCCTGCGCGGCCGTGCTGCGAGCCTTGCGAAGCGGATCGCGGAGTCGACGCTTTCCGGGTTGCACCCTGTTGAACGTCACAATTGGATGCCCGGTCCTTCGTTCGTGATCCGGCTGCGAGACGCCGCCCGCCGTGACAAGACCTTCGCCGAGCAATACCCCGGCCGTCGGTTCTGGGTGCGCCGTGCGGCCGTTGCTGAAGCCGAGTTTGCGCGGCGGGCGATCCGGCAATTCAACCCCGGTGACGCCGAGCCGGTCATGGCTGTGCGGCGCGACCTGTCCGGCGCCCTCGTGCGCTACCCCGTTTGGCTCCCGAAAGCGAAGGACCCGGCCACGATCACCGAGGGCGAGGCGGCCCTGATCTGGGCGCGCGGGCACGATCAGCGCGACGGCGCCACCGCCCTGCGCCATGAACCGAAACCCAGCCCCGAAGTGCGGAAATGATGCCCAGCACCGAAATCCCGACCTATCTCGATCGTCCTGAATCCGAAGCGCCGTGCGACACCGTGATTTTCGTGGCGCCGTGCCCGATCTGCGGACGGCGGCACGTTCACGGACTCGATGATGATCTTCGCAATGGCGCCCCGAGCCATCGCGTTGCCCATTGCCCCGACCCCAAATCCCTCCCTCGGCGCTACCGCGAAACCGGCCGCCACCCGTGGGGCTATTCCCTTTACCTCAAACCGCAAAAATGAATGTGCCCCGGCGTTGCACCGCCGGGGACGCGAAAGTCTGGAAGTCTTGAATGATGATGAAGAATACCGCGCGGGCGCTGCCCGATCAAGAGTTGCGGCCCCGGCTGGCCGATGTGCCCTTTGCCTACACGATCTTCCCCGACGAAACGGGCGGGCGGAAAGTCGACAAGACCGCCACGCTCCGGGAGCTTGCGAAGTTGATCCCCGGCACCTCGGCCGAGGCCAAGGAATACCTGCCGTTTCTGAAGCTGGCGCGTTTCGGTGATACGACCGCGCTTTCGCCTTCGGGGCACTCCTACCGCTGCGATGCGAACGTGATCGAAGTGACCGGGGTGGAAGGGGACTATGACGCGGGCGAGATCACGCCTGAGGCTGCTAGGGATGCCTTCACCAAAGCCGGGGTGCTCGCGCTGATCTTCACGACGCCGAGCCACGGCAAGCCGGGCAAGGGGAATCGCTTCCGTGTCGTGTTGCCCTACAGCCGCCCGGTGCGGCCTGATGAGCGGCTTCAGATGGCGGCCCGCATGAACGGGGTGCTGCGCGGCGCGCTGGCGGACGAGTCTTTCAAGCTCTCGCAGGGGTTCTATTTCGGATCAGTGGAGGGCCAGCCCCCGGTGCGGACCTTCCTTGTTGATGGCCCCAGGTGCATTGACCAAGTCGACGATCTGGACGCGCAGGCTATCGGGCCGAGCCGCCCGCCCAGCGCCTTGCTTTCCGAAACGCCGCAGGCTGCCGTGGACCAATCCGAGATTCCAGAGGCCGTCGACCATGCCTTGAAGATGCTTGATTGGGCCAAGGCCCGGATTGTCGAGGCCGCAGAGAAGGGCCTTTCCCGCACCGGAGAAATTCATCGGCAAGCCGTTCACCTCGGAGGATATGTTGCGTGCAGTGTCCTTTCTGAAGAACAGGCGCGTGAGGCGTTGGCGGCAGCGGCAGATGAGGTGGGCTATCTGGCCGACTATTCTTCCCGCGATCTTGAGCGCCACATCAGCAACGGCCTCAATTCGGGCATGGCTCGGCCGCTGCCGTGGTGTGATCCTCTGGCGGACTTCGACGATATTGAAGCCAGCATTCCGGCGAATGAACTCGCAGCTATAGAAGACCTTGTAGGGGCGACGACGGCCGTTCCGGCGTCCAAGGTCGGGAAGCCCAAGGTTGACCGCGTGACGGCGCGAATGAACGAGCGTCACGCGGTGGTGCGCCACGGTGCCAAGACGTGGATTGCGGATTTCACGGGGGACCAGATCGAACTTGGGCCGGTGGAAGGGCTTCACGCCCTTTACGCGAATGATCTGGTGCCCTCGGGGGCCAAGGGGGCGATGGTTCCGGTTTCCAAGCACTGGATTGCCTCCCCCGGGCGGCGCACCTATCACGGCATTGTCTTTGATCCAAGCGGCAGCGCCCCCAAGAGTGCGCTCAATCTCTACTCCGGCCTTGCCGTGCAGCCTGACCCGAAAGGCTCGTGCGAGAGGATTGTCGCGCACGTTCGGGATGTGATCGCGGCAGGGAACGAAGCGCATTTCCGGTATGTCATCGGGTGGCTAGCGGACCTCGTGCAGAACCCCGGGCGGAAGCCCGGTGTTGCCCTCGTGCTGCGTGGCGGCAAGGGAGTGGGCAAAGACACGCTGGCCGAGATCATGGGGAGGATCATTGGCCGCAAGCACGTTGCCCACATCATCCGGGCCGATGACCTGACCGGGCGGTTCAACGCCCCCTTCGCCACTGCGCTCCTCGTCCACGTCGAGGAGGCGTTTTGGTCAGGCGACGTGAGTAAGAAGGGCACCCTTCAGGCGCTCATCACCGCGCGCACCCAGCCCATCGAACGGAAGGGGGTTGATCGGATCGAAGTCAACTCCTTCCTGCGCGTGTTGATGACGACCAACGATGCATGGGCAGTTCCGGCCTCGGAGGATGAGCGCCGCTATGCGGTCTTTGACGTTTCGGACGTTCATCAGCGCGAGGCCGGATGGTTCGGCCCGCTTTATAAGGAGATCGAAGGGGGCGGGCCCGGCGCGTTTCTTGCCTATCTCCTCTCAGTTGACCTTGCCGGGTTCGACGTGCGCGACGTTCCGCAAACCGAAGCCCTGCGGGATCAGAAAATCGCCTCGCTTCGGGGCGTGGAACTCTGGTGGTTCGAGGTGTTGGAAAAAGGGGATGCGGCCGAGTTCGAGGATTTCGGGGATTGGTCTGACCCGATCACTGTGAAAAAGGAGGCGGTGAGGGCGAGCTATAAGGCTGCATTGCGTGAAAGGCGGTTTGGCGGTGATCCCGTTGTCGAGTCGGTCTTCACCAAAGAGTTGAAGCGGCTCTTGGGTGATGAACTGGCCGAAAAGCGGCCCCGCGTTGATGGGACGCCCGGGCCGCGGGTGTTTGTCTTCCCTTCGCTGGCTGAGTGCCGTGCGAAGTTCGAGCGGTGGCTTGGGGCTCCGGTGCAGTGGGGTGATGCTGACGCCGGGGTGGACGATGACCCGGAAGCCGATGCCCTGATATGACGCGCAACCCGGGCTGCGGTGTTCCCCGTTTGCCGTGGTGGATTTTCCAGAGCGGGGTTTGCCGGCTTTCCCAGCGTTCCCGGCTTTACTGCCGTTCCCGAACTTCCCGCCATTACTTCCGGGTGATCCGGGCAGTGATCCGGGTGAGGATATCCGTAACCCATTGTTTTTGTTTCAGTGATCCAAGTGTTCCAAGGGATCCGCCCTTTTTCGGATATTCTTTTAGATATGCTTCTCTACGCCCCCTGTTCTCCGGGGGTGTTCTTCCCAAACGGATTCATCAGACGATTTGCCTCTTTACTTGGATCACTTGGATCACTTGGATCAGGGTTGTGTAAGGCATTGAACTGTAGTGGTTTGTGCGATCCGGGTGAAGCGTCCCGATCCGGGCTGACCCGGATCACTCGGACCAATCCCGAGGCGTTGGGCCGTCGCTCTGCCGTGGCAGGCTGTCCGGGTGCCGCTCAAGGGCTTGCCGACTTTCCCGGCTTTACCGCCGTTCCCGTGAAGGTACTATCCGGGAAAGGGCAATGCGGGTACCGCGGAGCCCCGGTCTTTCCCGCTGCGCAAAAATTTTTTGAATTAGAAACTCGGTTCCCCTCGATTCTAAAAAATCTTGGCTAAAATTCATGACTTCCGAAAAAACTTCGCGAACCGGGACTCCGCGAACCCCCTGACGATCCCCAGCCCCTCGGAAGGACCCGAGCGACCTCGGGCACCCCGCCGCCTTGGTGATCCGAACGCCGGGCGTGTGCTATGGTCTGGCTCTTAATCGTCACCCCGGGGAGGAGAACAGGCCGAATGCCCGAATGCACCAAAGCTCTCCCGCTCCTGACACGCCGGATGCTCCACCGCGCCGAGGCCGCCGCCTATGTCGGTGTATCGGTGAACACGCTCGACCGCATGATTGCCGATGACCTCATGCCCGGGCCGATCCGGGTATACGGGCGAGTCCTCTGGATGTGCGCGCTCGACTTTGCAATCGACGCTTTGCCCGGCAGCGATTGGGGCGACGAGGTGAACGATTGGGACGAGGTGACACGCTTGCCCGGTTGGGACTGACCCGCTGGCAGCGTGGCCTCTCCTCGGTGCGGGCGTTTCGTTGCTGGGCAGTTGCACTCGGCTGATTTTGTTGGGACGTGGCGCCACAGGACGGCCTTTTTCGTGGTGCAGAATCCTCGGTTGAGGTAGAGAATTCCTCAATTGTGAACCGTCATCGTGATTTCGACGTTGGCCACGGCGCAGCGAGCTTTTCAGAAAAGGAGGCGCAGGTGATGACTACACGACAGATTCTTGCCCTCCTCAATTCGCATATCGAGGGCGACGAAGATCAGTTCCTTTCAGTCGCTTTGCAGATCGCCGCGCAACAGGCGCGCGAAGGGCGGGCCGATGATGCGGAGAAGCTGAAGCGTGCTGTTCAGAAGGCGCGAGATCAGCGGCGCCTTGGCGCTCCTGCAGGGGGACAGGCGCCGATCCCGATGGCTCGCCCACGGGCCGAACTTCAGGAGCTTGTCGAAAGCACTTACCCGAAGATTACCTTGGGCAACATGGTGCTGACCGACGATGTGCGCAACCGACTAGCCCGCGTGGTCCGGCAGCAAGAAGAACGTGCCACGCTGCGCCAATACGGTCAGAAGCCCACAACCCATTTGCTCCTCGTTGGACCTCCCGGAACGGGCAAGACCATGACAGCCTCGGCGCTGGCCGGTGAGCTTCGGTTGCCCTTGTTCACCGTCCGGCTTGAATCCCTTTTCAGCCGATTCTTCGGGGAGACCGCAGGCAAGCTCCGGGTGTTGTTCGATCAGATTGCCCAGATGCGCGGTGTGTATCTTCTCGACGAGTTCGATGCTATCGGCGCTCGCCGGGGTGATCCGAACGATGTTGGCGAAATCCGCCGGGTCCTGAATTCGGTTCTCGCATTCATGGAAGAGCCCAATTCGACGGACAGCGTTGTGCTGGCCGCGACAAACCATGTTGAAATTCTCGACGAAGCCTTGGCTCGCCGGTTTGACGAGGTGGTGGAATATTCGCTGCCGGACTCCGTTGCTGCGCGAGAGATTATTGAAAAGCGCCTCGGCAAGTTCAAGTTGAATGCGCGGTCTTGGTCCTCATTTGAACCGACATTGGTAGGGTTGAGCCCCGGTGAGCTTGTGCGCGCCACGGACTCGGTTGTGAAAGACGCAATTATTGACGGCGTGACAAAAATTTCGGCTGACGCCCTGCGCTCGGCCCTGCATGATCGCCAAACCTTCAAGGGTAAGTTTCGTAAAGGCGCGAACCTGTAGCCGTGCACGCAGAGCGTGAATGGTGAGCCCAATGAATTTGGAAGCAGGGTCTAATGGCGGATCAAAGTGATTTCGACGCGCGCAAGCATGTGCACATCCCGTTCGACGTATTCCGGGACGAGGTTGGTTATTCCTACCCGAAGCAGAAGATGGACAAGAAGCCGCTCCGGGAAGATTACGCGGCACACGCCCAGAACCTTCTCGACCAATTGGCTGCCGCGCTGGGCGAGATACCTGGGGCGGGGCACGACAACCGTTTGCCCGTCGAGTGGCTGAAGCCCGGCACGATTGTTGAGGTGGGCACCATGCCGCCGCAATCTGCCCGTTCTGGCGCGGTGAAACTGCCCAAGAATCTTGAGTTCCCGCAGGAAGATGTGGTCTTGCTTCGATCAGAGCGGCGAGACGACCGAACGGAAAGCGCTCTCATTTTCGTGCCAGATGATGCCCGTGCTTTTCTGCGGGGCAGGCTTCAGGGGTATGGAAAAGACCCCGGAAACCAAGCACGGCAAGACCTTGACCGATTTGAGCGGATTGAGACGATCCAAGCCGCAGCGGCACGGTCCCTATTTGTTGGCCCGGCGGAGTTCGATTCTCCCGATGCCGTTTGGTGGGAACTCTGGGTGCGCGGCGGCGCGAATATGGCCGAGGGTGTCGCGGCGGCGGCTCAACTTGCGGACCTTGAGGTGCATCAGGATCGCCTCTTTTTCCCGGACACGACAGTTCTTTTCGTTCACGGATCAGCGGCCACGGCAGCGGGCTTCGCTGGCCGGGTGCTGGGCGCGCTTGTGGAAGTGCGAAGGTCAACCGGCACGATTGAGCCTTTCCTAGACAGTCAGGGCAATGGTGTCGGCCCGGAGGATTGGGTTGTCGATCTTGTGAAGCGGGTTTCCCCGCCGCCAGAGGGCGCAAATGCGGTCTGCGCGTTGGACACGGGTGTTGCGGGAGGGCACCCGCTGATCGCTCCCGGGCTGCACGGAGCTTGGGCCTATGATGGGGCTTGGGGGACGGAAGACCACTATCCCCACGGCGGCCACGGCACACCGCTGGCCGGGCTGGCGCTTTATGGTGACCTTGAGCCTCTGATGAACGATCAGCGGCAGGTGGAGTTGACCCACGCAGTCGAGTCCATGAAGCTCCTCCCCCCGCATGGTTTCCCCGCAACAAAGCCGCCGAGCTACGGCGTGGTTACGGAAGGCGCCGTATCACTCGTCGAGGCGGAGCGGCCAAATGTCCGGCGGGCCTTCTGCCTCGCAAACTCCGCCTGTGATTTTCCACCCGAGCGCCCCTCAAGTTGGAGCGGTGCTTTGGATCAGATTATTTCGGGTTCGATGCCCGGCGATCAGGCTGACGGCGTTCCTGCTGCCGAACGCCCTAAACGGCTGATGGTGGTGGCGACGGGCAACATGCCCGGTGGTGCCTTGGCTCACGTCCAGCAATCGCACCCTCTGGAAGACCCGTCACAAAGCTGGAACGCGCTTACAATCGGCGGCTTCACACGAAAGGAGACGCCACCGCCCGCGCCACCGGGCTTGAAACCAGTGGTCCCGGCAAATCATCGGAGTCCCTTCAGCTTGGGCACTCAGAGCTTGGCGAACGACCTGACGCCGATCAAGCCCGAGGTGCTTTTCGAGGCGGGCAACATGCTGACCAATGCCTCGGGAGATTGCGGTTGGGCGGAATCTGTCTCGCTGCTCGCTCCGGGCTCTAATGTGTTGCATCAGCCGCTCGTGCCCTTCTGGGCGACAAGTGCGGCGGCAGGGATGGCGGGAAACTTCGTGGGCGGCTTGCAGGCGGCCCTCCCGGACCTGTGGCCCGAGACGCACCGAGCGTTGATGGTGGATTCCGCCTTCTGGCCTGAGCCGATCCGAAAGCACTTCATTGGGCGCGGGGCGCATTGGAAAGGCGGGAGCAAAGGGGAGAAGCAAAAGGCGCTGCGTGAGTTTGGTTATGGCGTTCCGAACCTGCAACG
The DNA here is from genome assembly GCA_002709405.1 of Paracoccaceae bacterium. GTDB lineage: Bacteria > Pseudomonadota > Alphaproteobacteria > Rhodobacterales > Rhodobacteraceae > Marinibacterium. Next base: position 4,899 of record PAQV01000053.1, on the reverse strand, counting down.
GGCCGTGTTCTCGGCGCAAAACGATGTGACGCTTGTTGCGCAGGCTCCGATTCAGCCGTTCGCCCCCAGCGATGCAGGAGGCCCGCCGGTCTTCAACGAAATGCACTTCTATAACCTCCCGTGGCCGAAGGCGGCTCTGGAAGCGATTGAAAACGGCATCGTCATGATGAAGGTCACGGTCTCCTATTTTATTGAGCCGAACCTTTCAGGGCGCGCGGCAACCCGCCCCGAGACTTACCGCTCGTTCGGGCTCCGGTTCGCCATGAAGAAGCGCCTAGAGGGCAAAGAGAAGTTTCTTCGTCGAATTTCGGGGCATCAGGAGAAGGGAACTCCTCCGGCCGACAAAGAAGCTGACTATTGGCTCCTCGGCCCAAAAGCGGTTCAGGCGGGATCGCTGCACTGTGACCTGTGGCGCGGCAAAGCGATTGACCTCGCCTTGCACGACGCGATTGCGGTCTATCCTGTCACCGGGTGGTGGAAGACCCATTCCGGGCAGAAGCGTTTTAATGACAAGGGACGCTATGCGTTGGTGATTTCGATTTCCGCGCCCGGACAGCCTGTCGACCTTCACACCGAAATCAGTGCGATGGTTGAAGCCAAACAAATTGAGGCTTCGGTCTAATAGCCTCGCGCTGCTATGGACGTGCTTCATATCGTAGCGGCAAGCGGGGCTAGGGGGTGTAAAGCGAGAAAACCCCACCTTCAAAGATATACCACGCGGATTTCCGGGCCTCATTCGTGACGAAGGGATACATCACGCGCCGGTTGGCTGGGTTGCCGTCACCTTCGCAGGTAATCCGATGAACGAACAAGGTTTCACTACTCAGCGTCAACTCATTGCGGAGCGATTTGAATAGCTCGAATTCGGGATTGGCAAAAAAGGCGTCGTTGTCATACCGGGTATAGGTGGAAGACTGACCGGAATAGTCGCAGTTGTAGAACACGCCTTCCGCAAATCCGCGATTGAAGGTTTGAGACTGGCCAATGATGCTCTGCGGGTTGATGACCCACGCTTCGCCGGTGAAACCGACAACCGACCAACGGGTGTCAATGAAATCGGCTTGTGCTGGGGCGGACAGGAGAGTGCCGAATGCCGCGGCGAGGATTGGAGGGACTATTTTCAAGGCCATGATCAGTAATCGAACGATCGGGGTGAGTTTGTCGCGTCGGTTTCCATTTCGATGCAGCCTTGAAGGATACTGTAGGACCCGCCGCTAACCCGTGCGACCTCGTCGCAGTAGTTGCGCGAATTGCCGGGCAGTTGCGCCCAGACGGGTTTCAGGACGTTGTAGGCCTGTTGCTCCATATCCATGCAGCCGTTGAAGATCATCGCCGACCCGCCACTAATATCGGCAACCTGTTGGCAGTAGCCTTCGACATTGTAGCGGGGAATCGTCTGAGCCTGCGCCGGTGCAGCAAGGCCGTCAAACGCCAAGAAGATTATTGGAAGTACTTTGTTCAAGCCGTGCTCCGTTTCCAAAGGCGTGCGGGGTAACGGGATGATCCGTGCGCCTGTGTCAAAATGGTATGAATTGCATCAACGTGCGAAATCAGGGACACAGTCCTTTATGGCCTTATTGGACCCTTGGAGGGTGAACCTTGCATTGTCGCCGTTCTCGAAAAGGACGTGCACGGAATTGTGCGATTTAAGTCTTCGGATAGTATATTCATAATTGCCCATGCAAGCGCGACAGTTCGATGTGATTTCCCCATTGGAAATCCAAATTTGTTCAGGATTCTCATTGTCAAAGGTCAACGTGATGTTGTCGCCGGTGGGTGCTTTCCCGGCGAGCATGAACGATATGCCGGTTGATCCCGCTCCACCGCTCTCATTGCATGTTACATAGATTTGATTTCCCGGGCCGTGCGTCACAATCGCTTCCGCGACACCTTGACCCCAACCACTGACCCACTTGTCGTCCCGTCCGAACGCTGACGCATAGTGCGATCCTATAGCAGTCGTTGCCACAATAGCCGCAACCGCAATACCGAAGCCGCGATGCCCGAGGTGGAGTTGCGGAAGCAGCCTGAACAGTGCCACTAGAGGCACCACGAGGAAGGCCAACCCGACCCAAAGCCCGATTTGCGGTGCCGTCACCGCGACAACCACCCCCACCACCATGAGGGCGAAAACGTTACCCAAACCCTTCACCGTCAAATTCCTTCTCGAACCTTACCCAATGGGTCAACTTTAGCAGGAGGGCGTCGGAGCAATCTACCGCAAACGCGAGCCATCGTTTCCTTGTGCCGCCCGATCTGGGCGGTAATCGGGCGCATTCGGGGAGTACGGGTGTTCTGGCGGTCTATTGACTGGTTGGGCAACCTTCAACGTGCGCGATGCCGCGCCGCGTTGAATCGCGCTCGCGGTGGCGATTCCGTGGCGATTCAGTGAGAAGACAAACGGCCGCCCGAAGCGCCTCGTCTTCCATGTATCTCATTTTATTGAGATATTTTGGCTCCGGCGGTAGGGATCGAACCTACGACCAATTGATTAACAGTCAAGCGACGATATTTATTCACTTGGTGCATGTTGATGCAGTTCGTCATTAAAAACAGTGGTTTGAACCTACTTTGCAACGATAATCAATCGGTTGACAGTGCGCCAGAATGCGCCTTAGTGACGTCGTGCGTTGCAAAACGTTGCAAAAATCGGAGCACGACAGATGACCACCGCAATCGACTTCACCAAGCCCGCACGCCTGCTGAAAACCCCACCGGGCATGTATCGACACGACGGCGACCGCTTTCCGGGCCTCTACCTGAACGTCGGCAAAACCAAGAGCACTTGGTACATCAAGCGCAAGGTCGATGGGAAAACGAAGTCGATCAAGATCGGCGGGTTCCCGGCGATGGACGCCCTGACAGCGTTCAAGCAGGGGGACACTAAAACGGGTGTTGCCAAGAGCGACATTCAGACGGTGCGCGATGGTTGGCGGTTCTGGTGCGACACGTCACAGGCGCAGGGTGGTATGTCGGACTCCCACCGCGACCGCATGACCCGCCAGCTTGAGATGCACGCGAAGGAGATCATAGACAGCAACGTCGCGGACGTGACCTCGGCAAACGTGCAGGCTGTCCTCAACCGTCTAATGGCCGAGGGCAAGAAGGCGACGGCGCGAGCCGTGCGCATCGGGATAGGCAACGCGTTCAACTTCGCCCCCGTCGTCAATCCGGTCGGCCAGAAGAAGACGCGGGTTGCCAAGAGCGACGAGACAGAGGCGCAGTGGACTGCTGCTGCCCGCGACCATGACCTCGATGCCGACGACTGGTCGATGATCTGGGAGGCGATTATGGCGCGGCGCGAAAAGAACGTGATCGTCGGCACCGCCGTCGCCGTCATGTTCCTGACGGGCATCCGCTCCGAGAACGTCTGCTCGCTGTCGTGGGATCAGGTCGATTTGCAGAACAAGACGATCCACCTGACCAAGATGAAGAACAAGCTCGCCCGCACTCTGCCAGTCATGGACACAGCTATCGACCTGCTCAAGGCGATCCGTCAGTCGGGCAGCGAGTGGGTGTTCCCGGCGTCGTCTGCCAATGGCTACATCACAGACCCCAAGGGAACGTTCGCAGAGATCGGCGGAGAGCGGGTTCGCGTGTTTCTGCCCCATGACGGGCGGCGTCACTTCATGCAGGCGTCAGCCGAGGCGTTCTTGCCTGACTACGTCGCCCACTTCCTGCGCGGCGACAAGAAGGCAGGCGAGGGCAGTGACATGCTTATGAAATACCTCAAGCGCATGGGTAACCGCCGCGCCGTCGAGGATATTGAGAAAGTGTATTTCGAGCGGATTAAGGTAGTACCTTCTTTCGAAATTGAATCTTAACCATTCCTGCACTAAGTTTATGGTGCGCTTGCCGTTGTGGTAAGTGCCAGCACATTGTTCAGGGGATCGGCGCCTGAATGATTTGGGTCAAGCCGAATTATCAACGGGCGCGGAGAGCGCAAACGACCCTGCTGTTCATGCTTGAACAGAAAGAACCGTTGATATGTCTCAGGACCAACTGTGCGCAATCGAGTCGCGCCTTGAAGAACTCGAAACCCGACTGAACCATCCCCGCATGATGACCCCGCTCCAAGTTTGCGACTTCCTGCAAATCTCGGAACGCGCGCTCTATGACATGAAGGAGCGCGGCGACGCGCCGCCTGCCATCTACTTCAGCCAGCGGACAGTGCGCTACGACCTGCACGAGGTCATTGCGTGGGCGAAGCAAAAAGAAGTGGGGCAAGGGTGATGGCGAACAAGGACAGAGTGACGGCGAAATTCGGCAAGGGCTACGCCGCTCAGCTTATGGCGTTCAACATCAAGAAGCAGCGCATCGTCGATCTCTGCAATGTGGAGTTTGACGAAGACCTGTTCGACGAGACCAAGGACTACAGTTCTTGGAATCGCGCGTTGAATGGCAAGGAGGTCTGGGAGGGTATCGTCGATGCCTTGCATGACCTGTGGGGTGATCAGGTTTCCCATCCAAGGAAATACCTGCCTCACGACGACCCGCCTGACGATGGGCTACAGGACTGGATGAAGCAGATCGCGCCTGCACCTTGGTGGCGGGATGTGTTGCAGTTGTCGGCATCGCAGAGCGCCTTCAACGCGTGGTTCTCGGGCAGACCGATGGGCAAGGCGAAAGTAGCCGAGGTCAAGGCTGCGGTCGATGACTGGTGGGCGCGTCTTATGGTGGCGGTTGAGAGGGCGGAGGATGCGTCGCTCGCGAGCGACATGGCACGGTCGAAGGGCTCCGGTAGATCGGCGCGCAGCATCGACTCCTACTTCTATACCAAGGTCGTCGAACAGGGCATGGCTGTGAACCGGCATGCAAAATTGACCCCGTAGCGGGGTGATCGGCGTCCAAAAATGACCCCCTTACACTGATGTGGATGATGCCCCCGAGGTCATCGGG
>PAQV01000052.1 GCA_002709405.1 Paracoccaceae bacterium | reverse complement strand
CCGACCCATATCGCGGTGATCTTCGACAAGGGCTCGCACACGTTTCGCAACGATCTTTACGATCTCTACAAGGCCAACCGCGAGGCGATGCCCGAGGATCTGCGCCCGCAGATCCCGCTGACGCGCACCGCGACCGAGGCGTTCAACATCGCCTGCAAGGAGCTGGAGGGCTTCGAGGCGGACGACATCATCGCGACGCTGGCCTGCCAGGCGCGCGAGGCCGGGGGGCGGGTGACGATCATCAGTTCGGACAAGGACCTGATGCAGCTGGTCGGCGACGGGGTCGAGATGCTGGATGCGATGAAGAACCAGCGGATCGGGGTCGACGGTGTGCGCGCCAAGTTCGGGGTCGGGCCCGACCGGGTGGTCGACGTGCAGGCGCTGGCCGGGGATTCGGTGGACAACGTGCCGGGGGCGCCGGGCATCGGGATCAAGACGGCGGCGCTTCTGATCAATGAATACGGCGATTTGGACACGCTGCTGGCGCGGGCCGAGGAAATAAAGCAGCCCAAGCGCCGCCAGACGCTGATCGACAATGCCGACCAGATCCGCCTGTCGCGCCAGCTGGTGCAGCTGGATTGCGAAACGCCGCTGGACTTCGGGCTGGACGACCTGGAGGTGAAGGACCCGGATCCCGAGGTGCTGATGGGCTTCCTGACCGAGATGGAATTCCGCACCCTGACCCGGCGGATTGCCGACCAGCTGGGGGTCGAGGCCCCGGTGATCGAGGCCCCCAAGGCGGCCGAGGCCGCAGCCGCGCCCGAGATGCCCGCGTTCGAGGCGGCGGAATACGTGGCCGTGCGCTCGATGGAGGAGCTGGCGCCGTGGATCGCGCAGATCCGCGAGCGGGGCTGGGTGGCGGTGGACACCGAGACGACGGGCCTGAACGAGATGATTGCCGAGCTGGTGGGGATTTCGCTGGCGATCGAGCCGGGCAAGGCCTGCTACATCCCGCTGACCCACCGGGCCGAGGGCGAGGGCCTCTTCGAAAGCGGCGACCTGGCCGAGGGGCAGATGGGCCTGGACGAGGCCCTGGGCGCCCTGAAGGAGGTGCTGGAAAGCGATGCGGTGATCAAGATCGGGCAGAACATGAAGTATGATGCCAAGATCTTTGCACGATATGGTGTGGATGTCGGGCCGATCGACGACACGATGTTGATGTCCTACGCGATGCACGGGGGCGAACATACCCACGGGATGGACGTGCTGTCCGAACGCTACCTGGGCCACACGCCGATCCCGATCAAGCCGCTGCTGGGCTCGGGCAAGTCGGCGATCACCTTCGACAAGGTCCCGGTGGACAAGGCGACGGCCTATGCGGCCGAGGATGCGGATATCACGCTGCGGCTGTGGAAGACGTTCAAGCCTCAGCTGCACGCGGCCCGGGTGACGACGGTCTATGAAACGCTGGAACGGCCGCTGGTGCCGGTGCTGGCGCGGATGGAGATGCACGGGATCAAGGTGGACCGCGACACGCTCAGCCGCATGTCCAACGCGTTTTCCCAGAAGATGGCCGCGCTGGAAGCCGAGATCCACGAGTTGGCGGGCGAGACATTCAACGTGGGATCGCCCAGCCAGGTGGGCGAGATCCTGTTCGACAAGATGTCCCTGCCGGGGGGCAAGAAGGGCAAGACGGGGAAGTATTCGACCCCGGCCGATGTCCTGGAGGACCTGGCGACCGAACATGACCTGCCGGGCCGCGTGCTGGACTGGCGGCAGCTGTCCAAGCTGAAATCGACCTACACCGATGCGCTGCAGGAACACATCAACGCCGACACCGGCCGGGTCCATACGTCCTATGCCATTGCCGGGGCGAACACGGGCCGGCTGGCCTCGACCGATCCGAACCTGCAGAACATCCCCGTGCGCTCCGAAGAGGGCCGGCGCATCCGCGAGGCCTTCGTGGCCGAGCCGGGCAACGTGCTGGTCTCGCTCGACTATTCCCAGATCGAGCTGCGCATCCTGGCCCACATCGCCCAGATCCCCGCCCTGAAACAGGCCTTTGCCGACGGGCTGGACATTCATGCCATGACCGCTTCGGAAATGTTCGACGTGCCCCTGGACGAGATGACCCCGGACATCCGGCGCCAGGCCAAGGCGATCAACTTCGGGGTGATCTACGGGATCTCGGGCTTCGGCCTGGCCCGCAACCTGCGCATTCCCCGGGCCGAGGCCCAGGGTTTCATCGACCGCTATTTTGAGCGCTTCCCCGGCATCAAGGATTACATGGCCGACACCAAGGCCTTCGCCAAGGAACACGGCCACGTCCAGACCCTGTTCGGGCGCAAGATCCATACGCCGGAAATCAACGCCAAGGGGCCTCGGGCCGGGTTCGCCCAGCGCGCGGCGATCAACGCGCCGATCCAGGGCACGGCCGCCGACATCATCCGGCGGGCGATGATCCGCATGCCCGCCGCGATCGAGGGGTTGCCCGCGAAGATGCTGCTGCAGGTGCACGACGAATTGCTGTTCGAAGTGGCCGAAGACGCCGTGGACGACCTGATCCCCCGCGCCCGCGAGGTGATGGAAAGCGCGGCCGATCCGGCGGTCAAGCTGGACGTCCGGCTGGTGGTCGATGCCGGCAAGGGGGCAAACTGGGCCGAGGCTCACTAAGCGCCACCCCCTGGACAATAGCCCGCCCGCGCCTGGCGCGCGGGGTGGGGGGGCGGGAGCGCGCCAGGCGCGGGCGGGCGGCGGGGCCAACCGAACAACGGTCCGGCCCCGCGCGATACGGGCGGAATATGGACGGGCGGGCCTAGCCCTTCATCCAGTCCAGGGTCTTTTCGGTCTTCATGCCCGGCTGATATTCCGCCGAGATCCAGCCGTCATAGCCGCTGTCGCCGATGGCCCCGAACAGCGCGGGGAAATCGATCCCGCCCGATCCCGGCGCGCCCCGGCCGGGGACGTCACCGATCTGCACATGAGCCACCCGCGTCTTGACCCGCTCCCAGACGGCCAGGGCATCGCCGTGGATCTCCTGGGCGTGGAAGCTGTCGTATTGCAGGCCCAGGTTGGGCGCGCCGACCGCGTCGAGGATATCGATGGCCAGGTCGTAATCGGCCAGGAAATAGCCCGGGAAACTGCCCCGGTTCAGCGGCTCGATGGTGAAGACCTGGTCGGGGGATGCCGCGGTCGCGGCCTTGAGGTTGGCGACAAAGGCCGCCCGGGCCTCGGGACCCTCGGCCTCGCCGGCCATCACGTGAATGAAGGCGGGGCGCAACAATTCAGCATAGCGCATCACCCGCCGGATATCGCGGGAGAACCTGTCCTCGCCCCCGGGCAGGGCGGCATAGCCCGGAACACCGCCGGTGTAATTGGGCGGCGGGGCGTTCATCAGCACGAAATCGAGGCCCGAGGCGATCAGCGCCCGGCGGGTGTCCTGGGCGGCGATGTCATAGGGGAACAGGACTTCGGCCCCGGTGAACCCGGCCTCGGCGGCCGCGGCAAAGCGGTCGAGATAGGGCAATTCCGTCCAGAGCAGGGTCAGGTTGGCGGCAAACCGGGGCATCGGCAGGTCCCTTCGTTTCCCAAGGTGATGGCGGCCGCCTTCCGCTGCGTCAAGACGCTGGTGCAAAGATGGGTCAATGACCCATCCTACGCCACCCCCGCGACCCGTGCGTTGACCGGACCCGCGCGCCTAGATCCGGCCGTCATAGCCCCCGCGGTCGATCTCTGCCGCGATGACCGTGAAGCTGGGCGCATCAAGGGCGGCCTGAAGGGCTGCGCGCATCTCGTCGCGCGAACGCACGGTGACCCCTGCCCCGCCCATGGCCCGGCCCAGGGCGGCCACGTCATGGCGGGCGAAATCCACGCCGCGATTGGGCATCTGGCGCTGGCGCTGTTTCAGCTCGATCAGGGCCAGCGAAGCATCGACGAAGACGACGAAGATCGGCCGGACGCCCAGTTCGGCAGCGGTGGCCAGTTCGCCGGCAACCATCAGGAACCCGGCATCGCCGGAAAAGCTGACGACGGGCCGGTCGGGTTCGGCCAGGGCCAGGCCGATGGCCAGGGGCACGGCGCAACCCATGGTGCACAGGCCCGACGATTGGACCAGGCCCCGGGGTTCGTGGCAGGCCCACATCTGCGACAGCAGGATCCGGTGCGCCCCGCTGTCGGCACTGGCCAGGGTCGTGGCCGGCAACACGGCCCGTGCCTCGGCAATGACGCCCGCCGGCCCCCAGGGGTCGGTCGTCGGGAAGGCGGCGGACAGGGCGGCTCGGGTCGCCTCGGGCTGGCCGCCAGGCCAGCGCGGGCGGGCCGTGCCCCCCTGCCCCTGGGCCAGCGCTTCCAGCGCGGCGCCGGTGTCTGCAACGATTTCCAGGGTGGCGTAATGCATGTCATGGGTGTTGGGTTCGGCCACGATGTCGATGACCTTCTGGCGCCCGGCATCCCAGGCATGGCGCCAGCCCGTGCGCATCTCGATCGGGTCATAGCCTATGGCCAGCACCAGGTCGGCCTCGCGCACCAGGGGCAGCAGGTGCCCGTCCGCCAGCGGTGACAGCCCGGCCGCGCCCAGGCACAGCGGATGATCTTCGGGCAGCACGCCCTTGGCCTTGTAGGTCGTCACGAAGGGGATCTGCAGATGCTCCAGGAAGGCCCGCACCACCTGGCCCGACCGGTCGCGCAGCACGTCCAGCCCGATGATCGCCAGGGGCCGTTCGGCCGCGTCCAGCCAGGCCCTCGCCCGGGCCAGGTCGGCCCCATGGGGCGCGCAGGCCGCAACCCGGCCGCGCCCGGTGCTGTCCAATGGCCGGGCCGGAGCCTCGGCCACCGAGATCGGCACGTCGATATGCACCGGCCCCTGGCGCGGGGCCATGGCGATGGCCAGGGCCTTGTCGGCCAGCACGCCCACGCCCTCGGCGCTCATGCGGAAGCTGGCCTTGGTGATCGGGCGCATGACCTGCTGATGATCCACGACCTGGTGGGTGTAGCTGAGCGCCTCGGCCTCGTCCACGCAGCCCGACAGGACGATCAGGGGCACCCGGTCCTGGTGGGCATTGGCCACCACGTTGATCCCGTTCAGCACCCCCGGGCCCAGCGTGCCCACAAGGATGCCCGGAGCCCCGTCGCGGTGGTGGACAGCCTCGGCCATGAAGCCGGCGGCGTTTTCGTGCTTGGCCAGGACGAACCGGATCCCCGCCCGTTCCAGGGCATCCACCAGGGTCAGCACCTCGCCTCCGGGCATGCCGAAGGCCACGCGGCAGCCCGCATCGTAAAGCTTGCGCGCCAGGATATCCGCCGCGCGGCAGGGGTCGTCCGACATGTCGTTCTCCGAAACTGGTTGGCCGGAGATTGCCCGCACCGCCAGCACGCGCAAGCCCCCACACAAAGCTGTGACTATTGCGTCGCCGCCGCCGCGATGGCCGCGAATTTTGCGTCCAGCGCCTCGGCCAGGGTTTCAAGTTCGGGCCCGCCCTCGTCGGCATAGGGGGCAAAGACCTGGCTGGGCAGCTTGTAGGACAGCGTGGCCGTGCCGTCGGCGTTCTCGGTGACGTAAAAGCGGATCGGGGCCTCGACCATCGCGGCGGTCGACAGGGACAGGATCTTGACCGCGAAATCGTTGTTGAAGACGCCCACGACCCGGTTGCCGGGGATCTCGATCCCCCGGGCGGCGGCCGCCCCGGTTGGGCCGGCCTGGGTGACCAGGCCCATCTTGTGGGCCGGCACCGCCGCGCGCAGATCGTCAAGCAGGGTGTCAAAGCTCTTGTCCGTGGGGTGCACGGCAAAGCCGGGCCGGGCGGCCATGTCGGACACAGGCTCGGTACCGGCCGCCAGGGCTGTGGCCAGGCAGGCCATCATCGGGATCAGGGCAAGCCGCATGGGCCGCGTCCTCCTATGGGGTGGATCATGATCCGACCTTGCCGCCCAGGCCCCGGCCCCGCAATCGGGGCACACGGGGATGTGTCCGGGTGTTGGGTCCGGGTGTTTGGTCCTCCCCACGACCATCACCGCCTCGTACGCCCCTCTCACCAGCAGCGGAAATCCGCCCTACTTCGCAGGTGCAGCATTTTTCGCCCGCGACTTTCTGCGCTGCAGCATTAACTGTTGGAAACTGTATCATGGATGCGAATCACAATGGAGGTCCGGCCTCATGGCGGACGCAAGCAGATCCTGGACCGACGATTACAGCTATAACGCCCAGCCCGGCTGGTCGATGGCCCCCGAGGAACCCACCGGCGGGCCGGCCCGCGACTGTGACATCCTCTTCGTGCACGGCATGGCCTCGGGCGGGTGGGTGTGGAAGCCCGACTTCCTGGCCCGCTTCCGCGCCCAGGGCTACCGGGTCTGGTCGCTGACCCTGCCGGGCCGGCTGTCGGGGCCAACCATGCGCACCGACCCCTCGGCCCTGCCCCGGGCGGCCCGGGCCGCCATGTACGCCGACAGCACCTCCGAGGTCTTTTCGATCCTGACCTCGATCCTGCCCGGCGCCAGCCTGATGGACGGGCCCACGCTCGACGACTTTTCCGACACCCTGCACGACGCCCTGGCCGCCATCGGCCGGCCCTGCGTGACCGTCGGCCATTCGCTGGGCGGCGCGGTGGCCCAGAACCATGCCCGGCGCAAGGGCTGGCCCCACGGCATGGCCCTGATCTGCTCGGTGCCGCCCTATGGCATGTGGCGGGCCTCGGCCCAGATGGCCATGACCAACCTGCCCCTGTGGAAGGCCCTGTGCGATTACTCGCTGTTCGGGCTGGCCCATACGGACCACGAGGTCATGCGCGACAACCTCTTCCCCAACGGCGTGTCGGAACACGATTACCGCACATTCGTCAGCCACCTGCGCGACGAATCCCTGGCCGCCACCTCGGCCGCCGGCGGCCTGCCGCCCTTTGCCCCCCTGCCCGGCGCCCGCGACAACGTGCTGGTCGTCGGCACCGGGCGCGACCGGCTGGTGCCCACGCTCGACACCTGGCTGACCGCCGCCTGGTACGGCGCCGCCCCGGTGATCCTGCCCGAGGCCGGGCACATGCCGATGCTGGAACCCTGCCGAGACGACCTGGCCGATGCCCTGCTGACCTGGATGGAAACGCTGTAACCCACCTCGCCCCCGGGCCGACCCTCGCCAATCGGCATGGCCGCGCCCAAGGTGGGTGGGTGGGCGGGAGCTTGGGCGCGGCCATGCCGCAGTGCGACATCATTGCCTTAACTTGCGCCTATCCGCCCTTCGGGTTTGACTTGGACCGACCCCCTGTCCGACAACCGTATTAACCATACGGTCGGTCCTCGGCCGCGCCCATCCAGGAGAGCGCCATGCCCCTTTGTCCCCTGGCCGGTCCGGCCGTCCCGCGCAGCCACGCCCGCCCCCTCACCATTGCAATCCTGATCGCCGCCAGCCTGCTGGCCGGCCCACGCAATGCACACGCCCAGGACGACCCCAGCGTCACCGTCGCCGCGGCCCGGATGATCGACGTCAACGAATCGGTGACCTTCATCGGCAAGGGCGAGGCCATCGACGGCATCGACATCGTCGCCCGGGTCAGCGGCTTCATCGAGGACATATTCGCCGCCGACGGGGCCGACGTGGTCGAGGGCGACAAGCTCTTCAAGATCGAGGCCGACGCCTACGAGGCCACCCTGGCCGCCCGCACCGCCGACCTGGCCCAGGCCGAGGCCAACCTGTCGCTGGCCCGGATCGAACTGGAACGCAAGACGACGCTGCTGGAGCGCGGATCGGGCACCGAGGCCGAGCGCGACGTGGCCGAGGCCAACCAGCGCGTGGCCGCCGCCAATGTCGAGGCCGCCAAGGCCGCGATCCAGCAGGCCAAGCTGGACGTCAGCTATACCGAGGTCACCGCCCCCTTCCCCGGCCGCCTGGGCCGCATCATCGTCAGCAAGGGCGAGTTGGTCACCCCGTCCTCCGGGCCCCTGGTGTCGCTGGTCCGGCTGGACCCGATCTACGTGACGTTTTCGATCAGCGAGGGCCAGTTCGTGACGATGCTGGAATCGCTGGAACTGTCGGCCTCGGAACTGACCGAGGCCCAGAAGACCCCCGACCTGACGGTCATCCTGCCCAACGGCCACGAACTGGATGCCGACGGCGAAATCGTCTTTGTCGACAACCGGGTGGACCCGCTGACCGGGTCCATCGCCATCCGCGCCCGGTTCGACAACAGCCGCGAGCTGATCTCGGACGGGGGGTTTGTCACCCTGCGCATCGCCGCCTCGACCCCGGTCGAACAGCTGGCCATCCCCCAGGCCGCCGTGCAGCGCGACCAGCGCGGGGATTTCGTGCTGGTGGTGGGCGCGGACGGCAACGTCACCCAGCGCTACGTGACGCTGGGCACCCAGGTCGACACCGAGGTCGTGGTCGAAGACGGCCTGCGCGAGGCCGAAACGGTCATTGTCGAAGGTCTTCAGAAGGTGCGGGCCGGGGTCAAGGTCACCCCGGTGCTGGCCGGCGAACCGGTGGAGTAAGCCCCGATGTTCTCGTCGATCTTCATTTCGCGGCCGAAGATGGCCATGGTGATCTCGCTGGTGCTGACGATCATGGGCATCATCGGCTATTCGGTGCTGCCGGTCGAACAATTCCCCGACATCACCCCGCCCGTCGTGCGGGTGTCGGCCAGCTACACGGGGGCGAACTCGGAAACCGTTGAAAACACGGTGGCCGCGCCGATCGAGGCCCAGGTCAACGGGGTCGACGACATGATCTACATGTCCTCGGACAGCACCGACACCGGGTCCTATTCGCTGGCCGTCACCTTCGGCGTGGGGACCGACCCCGACATCGCCTCGGTCAACGTGCAGAACCGGGTGGCCCGGGCCATGGCCAGCCTGCCCACCGAGGTCACGGCGACGGGTGTGACGACCCAGAAGGCCGCGACCAACATGCTGATGATCGCGGTGCTCTATTCGCCGAACGGCACCTATGACGAGGTGTTCCTGTCGAACTATGCCTCGATCAACCTGAAGGACGCGTTAAGCCGGGTCAAAGGGGTCGGCCAGGCCGAGGTGCTGACCAATTTCGAATACGCCATGCGGATGTGGATGGATCCCGACCGGATGGCCGGGCTGGGCATCACCCCGGGCGACCTGATCGCGGCGATCCGGGACCAGAACATCGAGGTCTCGGCCGGGCAGATCGGGTCTCCGCCGGTGCCGGGTGACCAGCAGTTCCAGTACACGATCACCTCGCGCGGGCGGCTGACCTCGGTCCGCGAGTTCGAGAACATCGTCGTGCGCACCGGCGATGCGGGGGCCATCGTGCGCCTGCGCGACGTGGCGCGGGTTGAGCTGGGGGCGAATTACTACAATGCGTCGGGGACCTTCGACGGCCAGCCCTCGACCGTGCTGGCGGTCTACCAGGCCCCGGGTGAAAACGCGCTGGCGGTAGCCGAGGGCGTCAATGCCGAGCTTGAACGCCTGGCCCGGCTGTTTCCCGACGACCTGACCTACGCGGTGCCCTACAATTCCACCGATTTCGTCGAGCAATCGCTGAACGACGTGGTGTCGACGCTGATCATGACCTTCGTGCTGGTGATCGCGGTGGTGTTCATCTTCCTGGGCTCGGCCCGGGCGACGGTGATCCCGGCGGTGGCCATCCCGGTGTCGCTGATCGGCACATTTGCCTTCCTGCTGGCCTTCGGCATGACCCTGAACACGGTGTCGCTGTTTGCCCTGGTGCTGGCCATCGGGATCGTGGTCGACGACGCCATCGTGGTGGTGGAAAACGTCGAGCGCATCATCGCCGAAGAGGGCCTGCCCCCGGCCGAGGCCGCGCGCAAGGCCATGGGCCAGATCACCGGCCCGGTCATTGCCACCACGCTGGTGCTGCTGGCCGTGTTCCTGCCGGTCACCCTGATGCCGGGCATCACCGGGCGGCTTTATTCCCAGTTCGCCGTGACCATTTCGGTGGCCGTGGTGATTTCCTCGATCAACGCCCTGACCCTGTCGCCCGCTCTGTGCGGGATGATCCTGAAGCCCCGGTCGGGGCCGCCCACGGGTCTGCTGGCCCGATTTGAGCAGGTCATCGACCGCACCCGCCTGGGCTATACGGGCATCGTGCGCCGGCTGATCCGCCTGCCGATCCTGGGCCTGGTGATCGTGGTGGCCGCGATGCTGGGCGCGGGGACCATGATCCGCTCGTTGCCGGCCGGCTTCATCCCGATCGAGGACAACGGCACGCTGTTCGTCGACGTGCAGCTGCCCGATGCGGCCGCCCTGGGCCGGACCGAAACGGTGACCGCCCGGCTCAACGAACAGGTGCTGGCCCTGGACGGGGTGCAGAACTCTATCCTGATCAACGGGTTCAGCCTGCTGAACGGCACCGGGTCGAACGTGGGCGTGATCATCGCCAACCTGACCCCCTGGGACGACCGGACCGAGCCGGGCCTGAGCGCCGAGGCCATCCTGGGCAAGATCTACGGCATCGCCAACGGCGAACCGGCGGCCAGCGTGATCGCCTTCAACCCGCCGCCGATTTCCGGCCTGGGCCTGTCGGCCGGGGTCGAAATGAAAGTCCAGCAGGCAGGCGGAGGCTCGGTGCAGGACCTGTCCTCGGCCCTGGGCGGGCTGGTCTACGCGGCCAACCAGCGCCCCGAGATCGCCCAGGCCTACACCACCTTCCGGGCCAATGTGCCGAAGATCTTCGTCGATCTGGACCGCGAGAAGGCCAAGTCGCTGAACGTGTCCATCGCCGAGGTCTTCCAGACCTTGCAGGCCCAGATGGGCAGCTATTACGTGAACGATTTCAACCTGTTCGGACGGGTCTACCGGGTGATGCTGCAGGCCGAGGGCCGTTTCCGCAACACGGTCGACGACATCTCGCGGCTGTATGTGCGGTCCACGGCGGGCGACATGGTGCCGATGAGCGCCCTGGTCACCCACCGCACGGAACTGGGCGCCGTGCTGGTCAACCGCTACAACATGTTCCGGTCGGCCACGGTGACGGCCGTGCCCGCCGAGGGCTATGCCACGGGCGATGCCATCCGGGTGCTGGAGGAAGAGGCCGCGACGGCCTTGCCGGCGGGCTATGCCTATGAATGGACGGGCACGGCCCAGCAGCAGCAATCGGCCGGCGGGCTGGTGGCCCTGATCCTGGTGATGGCGGTGGTCTTCGGCTACCTGTTCCTGGTCGCCCAATACGAAAGCTGGACGATGCCCGTGGGCATCCTGATGTCGGTGACGGTGGCCCTGTTCGGAGCGCTCGGGGCGGTTGCGGTGACGGGCGGAGACGTCAACCTCTATACCCAGATCGGCATGCTGATGCTGATCGGCCTGGCCTCGAAGAACGCCATCCTGATCGTCGAGTTCGCCATGGAACAACGGGCCGCCGGCCTGACGATCCGCGAGGCGGCGCTGGAAGCGGCGGGGCAGCGGTTCCGGGCGGTGATGATGACCGCGCTGTCCTTCCTGCTGGGCGTCGTGCCGCTGCTGACCGCAAGCGGAGCCGGGGCCGCCAGCCAAAGCGCCATCGGCATCGCGGTCTTTGGCGGCATGCTGGCGGCGACCGTGATCGGGGTGATCGTCGTGCCGGTGCTGTACGTGATGCTGCAATACTTGCGGGAATGGCTGAAGTCGCTGGGCACAGGGCCGAAAGCCGCCGAAAGCCCATGACCATCTGAACACCTTCGATTTGGCCCTTTGCCCCAGAAAATTCGCCGAATTTTCTTTCCCGTCGCGAAAATTCGCAGAATTTTCTGGGGCCCTGTTCCGCCCTCGCCCCACCGCCCGGCCAATTCCGCGCCCCTTGGCACCGGTTCGCTTGCGCGGGGCAGGTCAAGCCGCTAGGAATGCGCCGGTCCGGTCCGCCCGGGCGTATCGCAAGCGGCGCATGTCCCCCAGCAAACGGAGCCGTCCGGCAGGCCACCCCATGATCTCGATCATCGCTCCCATGAAGAACGAAGCCCAGAACGTCGAGGGCCTCGTCCGTGAAATCGCCGAAAGCTGCGCTTCCCTGGCCCCGTTCGAGGTCATCCTTGTCGATGACGGATCCGACGATGGCACCGGAGAGGTCATCGCCACCCTTCAGACCGAATTCCCCTGGCTGCGCCAGCTGCGCCACCCCCAATCGGCCGGCCAGTCGGCCGCCGTGCATTCCGGCACCCGCGCCGCCCGGGGCGACATCATCTGCACGCTCGATGGCGATGGCCAGAACCCGCCGCACGAAATCTCGAACCTCGTCGCCCCTTTCCTGCAGGCCGAACGTAGCGCCAGCCTGGGCCTGGTGGCCGGCCAGCGCGTCGACCGCGACGACACCTGGTCGCGCCGCTTTGCCTCGCAGATGGCCAACGGCCTGCGCGGATGGCTGCTGAACGACGGCACCCGCGACACCGGCTGCGGGCTCAAGGCCTTTCGCCGCGACGCCTTCCTGGCCCTGCCCTATTTCAACCACATGCACCGCTACCTGCCCGCCCTGTTCAAGCGCGACGGCTGGGAGATCGCCCATGTGGACGTCACCCACCGGGCCCGCGAAGCCGGCAATTCGAAATACAGCAACCTGGGCCGGGCCCTTGTCGGGCTATACGACCTCTTCGGCGTGGCCTGGCTGATCCGCCGGCGCAAGACCCAGTCGCCGACCGAAATCGGCGGGGCTGGCTGAGCATGGATTCGGTCCTGGCCTTCTTCCGCGTCACCTCGCTGGCCGAGCTCATCTGGGTCTTCGTCGGCCTTGTCGGTCAGCTTCTGTTCACCATGCGCTTCCTGATCCAGTGGCTGGCCTCGGAAAAGGCCCGCCGGTCGGTGGTGCCCGAGGTCTTCTGGTGGTTCTCGATCGGGGGCGGGCTGATCCTGTTTGCCTATGCCCTGCACCGGCGCGACCCGGTCTTCATCCTCGGACAATCGCTAGGGATCTTCATCTATGCCCGCAATCTCTGGCTGGTCCACGCCGAAAAGCGCAGCACCTGAGGCCCTGCGGGCCGGCGTCGCCGCCATCCTGGCCCTGACGCTCTACCGCGTTGTCCTGCTTGCCTTTTCCACGGCCGACCTGTTCGTCGACGAGGCCCAGTACTGGGCCTGGGGCCAACAGCTGGAGGCCGGCTATTACTCCAAGCCGCCCCTGATCGCCTGGGTCATCCGCGCCGTCACCACGCTGGCGGGCAGCGATGCGCCCTTCTGGATCCGCCTGCCCGGCCCGCTGTTGCACGGGGCCGCCGCCCTGGTCACCCTTGCCCTGGCCCGGCGCCTGTGGGGCGACACCGCCGGGGCCGCCACCGGCATCGCCTATGCGGCCATGCCCGGGGTCGCGGTGGGCGCCCTGCTGTTTTCGACCGACACGATCCTGCTGCCCTTCTTCGCCCTGGCCCTGCTGTTCTGGCTGCGCCTGGCAGACCGGCCGTCAGGCAAAGACGCGCTGATCATGGGCGCGGCCCTGGGTCTGGGCATGCTGGCCAAGTACGCCGCGATCTACTTCGTCATGGGCGCCATCCTGGCCGCCCTCTTCGTGCCCGCCGCCCGCATCCGCTGGCGCGATGCGGGCCTCGCTGCCCTGGCCTTCCTGGTGGTCCTGTCGCCCAACATCGCCTGGAACATCGACAACGGCCTGACCACCCTGTCGCACACCGCCGACAACGTCGACTGGATCACCGCCCCCTCGGACCGCCTGCGCCTGAATTTCGCGGGCCTGGCGGAATTCGTCGGAGGCCAGTTCGGCGTCATGGGCCCCGTCTTCTTCGCCGCCTACCTGGTCGCCGTCGTCCGCCTGGCCCGCAGCCCCGACCCGGCGCGGCGCTGGCTGATCTGGATGAGCCTGCCCATCATCGCCCTGGTCTGCGTGCAGGCCATCCTGTCGCGGGCCTATGCCAACTGGGCCGCGCCGGCCTACGTGGCGGGCATCGTGCTGACCGCGCCCTGGCTGTTCGACCGGGCCCGCCTGGCCTACTGGGCGGGCCTCGGCATCAACCTGGTCCTGGCGCTGGCCCTGCCCCTGGCCGCCGTCTTCGCATCAAGCTGGGAGATCGGCGGCCGCCTGCCGCTCGCCCGTTACGTCGGCCGGACCGAGGCCGCCACCCGCATCCTGTCCACCGCAAGCGAGGCCGGGCTGACCGACGTGGCGTCCACCAGCCGGGACCTGCTGGCCAGCCTCTTCCACGAGACCGCCGACACGGCCATCTGGTCGGTGCCCTTCCCCGACCATCCGCCGCATTATTACGCCCAGCGCTTCCCCTATCCGCAAGGTTTGGACGGCCCGGCCCTTTATGCCGATTTCGACGCCGTTCCCCCGGCATGCCAGCCCGGGACGCAAGTCACCGAACTGGCCCGCTGGACCCCGGACAAGGGCGCCTACCGGGACCGCACCATCATTGCCTGGCAGGTTGGCCCAGGCTGCTGGGACGATGCCGGCTGATCACCCCGGCCCGGTTGTTCAGCCCGGCAGATCCATGTCGCGGACCTTGTAAAGCAGGTCGATAAAGCCCTTCACCTGGTGATCGCAGGCGGCCCGGCCCTTGTCGGCCGTGGCCTGTGCGGCCTCGCCCACGATACCGCTGTCCGACAGGTCCGAGGCGATCCAGCCATAGCTGACCGGCCCGATCGGCGGCACCGGCGTGACCTCGGCACTGGATACGGTGTCGACGGCCCGGGTCATGTCCACCGTGTGCGGGGCAAAGGCCAGCATCAACGAGGTCTCGCGGTCTCCGCCATGGATGCCGAACTGCAACTCCCGGTCAGAAAACAGCCCCTCGGGAGATCCGAACCCGGCCCATTGGCATTTGACGGCCAGCATCTCGGCCTGCACGCGCAATTCGCGCGACAGGATCGACACCAGGTCCAGGTTGCCCCCGTGGGAATTGACGATGACGATCTTCTTCACCCCGGCCCGGGCGACGGACAGGCCGATCTCGGTCCAGGCCTGCAGGGCGGTGGCCGCGCTCAAGGTCAGGGTGCCCCCGGCCCACAGATGCTCGTTCGACTTGCCCACCGCCTGCACCGGCAGGATGCGGATATCCAGGTCATGCGGAACCTGCCGGCGCAGCTCGGCCAGCATGCCCTCGGCGATCAGCGTATCGGTGCCCACCGGCAGGTGCGGCCCGTGCTGTTCGATGGCGCAGGTCGGCAGGATGGCGATGGTCGTCATCGGGTCACAGGCAGAGAATTCCTCGTAGCGGTACTCGGCCCAGTCAAGGCGGCGGGTCATGGATCAACCTCCATCATCTTGGCGCAAAGGGCAGCGGGTGCCCGGGGGTTGCTATTGGTGCGCCATTGGTTCGAGCACCAATGGCGACGGGCGGCAGGGCTCCCGCTGCCCGGGTCTCATATCAGGCGCTGACCGCCTGGGGCGCCTTGGCCGTCCCGACAAAGCGCTCCATCTTGCGCGCCACCTTGTCCAGGTGCGCGGCCCGGCTGTCCGGCGTCGAGCTGTCCATCAGGTAATGCGCCGCAAAGGCCGTCTTGCACCGCTTCGCACAGATGAACCGCAGCCCTCGCATCAGCGTCCGCCGGCCCGGAGCCCCGACGATCCGCGTCAGCCACCAGCTGGCCCCGCAGGTCGTGAACACCCCCAGCCGGGTGATATGGCCCAGCCCGGGCCGGATGTCGGGATGCTCATCGGTGGGCATCAGGAAGGCGATGCCCGGCACCAGAGCCCGGTCCAGCCAGCCCTTCAGCATCGCCGGCAGCCCGTACCACCAGGTCGGGTAGACAAAGATCAGCGTGTCGCACCAGACGAGGTTCTCGACATCGCTTTCCACGCCCGTCCGGTTGATGCTTTCGTCCTCGTACCATTCATGTTCCTGCGCGGTCAGCACCGGCGAGAACCCCCGCGCATAAAGATCGCTCAACCGCACCTCGGCCCCGGCTTCGTCCAGCTTCCGCAACACCGTGTCCCGCACCGCTTCGGTGAAACTCCCGCTGCGTGGATGACAATACACAACAAGCGCCCGCATTCAGAACGCCTCCATTTCCTTACCCACACGGGCGAGGAATGCCGCCCGTTTCTCGTCACTGGCCCGGTTCATATCGTAAAGCGCCAGATACCGCATCTTCTCCGGCCGGCACACGTTCCACACGGCCCGTTTCACGCAGCGCCGCGGCGGATCGCCCGCGCCCATCGCCCGCAACCGCGTGCCGCCATAGGTCGTCACCGCTGCCAGCTTGCGGATATGCGTCAGGTTCGGCTTCACGAACCCGTCCTCCAGCCGGAACGACACCCCCGGCAGGAACACCCTGTCGAGGAACCCCTTCAGGATCGCCGGATAGCCGAAGTTCCACACCGGAAACACCATCACCAGCGCCTGCGCCGCCCGCAGCCGATCGACATACTCGCGCACCGGCTCAAGGTTGGGCCCCTCGTCATGATAGCCCCTCCGTTCCTCCTCGGTCAGCACGGGCGAGAACCCCTCGCGGTTCAGGTCGCAATCGTCGACCTCCCAACCCTTCGACGTCAGCGCCTCGACCGTGCGCGCATGCAGCGCGGCCGAAAAGCTCTCGGGACAGGGATGGGCAAACAGAACCAGCGCGCGCGCCATTCATTCCGCCCCCTGCAGGCCCGGCCAGGCGTACATCCGGCCGTAATCCCAATCGGGATCGTCCCAGGAAATCATCTTGCCCGGGTTCAGCAGCCCCTTGGGGTCGGCCTCGCGCTTG
>PAQV01000051.1 GCA_002709405.1 Paracoccaceae bacterium | reverse complement strand
CTGCCACACGGGTGATTAGCTCAGTGGTAGAGCGCTTCGTTCACATCGAAGATGTCAGGAGTTCAAATCTCTTATCACCCACCATTTTCCCTTTGATTGCAAAGACCTGCACCGCTCTGTGAGCTGATGTGCGACGGGGCCTGACGGTCAATGAACCCAGGTCCCGCACTTTGGTTGCGAGCGCCGTGATGGATGGGATCCGGATTCGGGATGGATCCGATCATGTCCCGGAACCGGTGCACGATCTGTGCGAATTTTGCCGTGTCGGTGTTGTTCTGGCCCGTGGTCGGTGGTAGGGCGTGCGCAGGAAAGACATCTGTCGCCAGACGCGCGCGGCAGAGCGGATACGGCGGTAGCTCAGTGGTAGAGCATCTCGTTTACACCGAGTGGGTCGGGGGTTCGAATCCCTCCCGCCGTACCAGGTCAGTCCCGCCCCCCACGCATGATGACAGGGCAGGACGCGCGACCTAGCCCAGCAACAGCAGCCACATCCAGACCGTCACCAGCGACGAGCCGGTGGCCAGCAGCACCGAAGACGCCGCCACCCGCTTGGCCCGCCCGTAGAGGTTGGCGAAGATATAGGCGTTGAAGCCCGGGGCCATGGAGGCATTCAGCACGGCCGAGCGGAACAGGTCCTGTTTCAGCGACAGGGCCGAGCCGAAGATCCAGACCAGGGCCGGGTGCAGCAGCAGCGAGACCGAGCAGACGAAGGCGATCGTGCGCAGGTCGCCTTCGGGCTTGTACTGGACCAGCACGCCGCCCAGGGCAAAGAGCGCTCCGGGCAGGGCGGCGCGGATGATCAGGCCAAGGGCGTCTTCGGCCACGGCCGGCAGGGTCAGGCCCGAGATATTGACGGCAAAGCCCAGCAGGATGGCGACGATCAGCGCATTCTTGAACATGGCCGACAGGATGGCCCGGAAGAAGGCGGGGCCGGGCTTGCCCCGGTTGCGCACGACTTCCATGGCGGTGATGCCGATGGCGTAGCAGAAGGGCGCGTGGAAGGCGATGATCGCAAAGTTGCCGGTCAGGGCGTCGGGGCCATAGGCGCGTTCGGTGATGGGCAGGCCCAGCAGCACGGAATTCGAGAACAGGCAGCAGAAACCGATGGCCACGGCGTCTTCCCAGTCGCGCTTGAACATCAGCCGGGCGCCGAGCAGGCCGGCCACGAAGCACAGGGCCGCGGCGGTATAGAAACTGCCCAGCAGTTTCGGATCGAACGTGGCGGTCAGGTCGATATGAGCGATGGCGTTGAACAGCAGGCAGGGAATGGCGAAGCCCTGGGTGAACTTCATGATCCCTTCGATATGGGTGGCCTGCAGATACCCGCTACGCGTCAGGCCATAGCCCGAGCCGATCACGATGAAGACCGGCAGGATGACTTCGATCAGGGTCTGGAACATGGGGCCGCGCGGAAAGTCAGGGGGTCAGGCATCGACGGGCAGGGTCAGGGTCAGGCCGTCGTGGGCCGGGATCACGTGGTCGGGTGTTTCGGCCGCCACGGCAGCGTAATCCATGTCCACGTGCAGGTTGGTCAGGATCGCCTGGCCGGGCGCGGCCCGCTCGATCCAGTCGAGCGTCATGGCCAGGTGCGCATGGGTCGGGTGCGGCGTGCGGCGCAGGGCGTCGACGATCCAGACATCCAGGCCGCTCAGCCGGTCCCAGGCGGCGTCGTAGATTTCGACCACGTCGGGCAGGTAGGCCAGCGTGCCGATGCGGAACCCCAGCGCGTCAATGGATCCGTGGCCCACGCGGAACGGGGCGAAGGAGATCGGGCCTCCGGGGCCGTCGATGGCGAAGTCGCCGTCGATGGTGTTGAGGTCGAGGATCGGCGGATAGGGCGAGCCCGCAGGCTGGGTAAACGCATATCCGAAACGGGCGATCAAGTCGTTCTGGGTGGCGCCATCGGCCCAGACGGGCAGGCGGGCGCGCATGTTGAAGACGATCATGCGCAGATCGTCGATGCCATGCACATGATCGGCATGGGCATGGGTGTAGACCACCGCGTCCAGCCGGCCGGTGCCGGTGTCCAGCAGCTGGCTGCGCAGGTCGGGCGAGGTGTCGATCAGCACCGAGGTCGTGCCATCGGGCCCGTCCCGTTCCACCAGCATCGAACAGCGGCGGCGCACGTTGCGCGGGTTGTCGGGATCGCAATCGCCCCAGTATCCGCCTAGACGGGGCACGCCCCCGGACGATCCGCAGCCGAGGATCGTGAAGCGGTACTGATCCATCAGGCGGCCGCCCGGTCGTCGGCGGCCTTGGAGAAGAGACGGTCGAAATTGGCCTCGAGCTGGGCGGCGAAGGCGGGGTAGTCCATCCCGAAGACCTCGGCGCCCTTCTGGGCGGTCAGGGCCGAGTAGGCCGGTTCGTTGCGCTTTCCCCGATGCGGGGGCGGGGCGAGGTAGGGCGCGTCGGTTTCGACCAGGATCCGGTCCAGCGGGGCGGCGGCGAAGATGTCGCGCAGGTCCTGGCTTTTGGGGAAGGCGGCGATGCCGGACATCGACAGGTAAAAGCCCAGGTCTAGGGCGGCCTTGCCCAGCTCGGCGCTGGAGGAAAAGCAGTGCATCACGCAGGAATAGGCGCCGTTGCGGTATTCCTCGGTCAGGATGCGGGCCATGTCGGCGTCAGCGGCCCGCGCGTGGATGATCAGCGGCAGTCCGGTGTCGCGGGCGGCGGCGATGTGGATGCGCAGCGATTGCTTCTGCACCTCGGCACTTTCGGCGGTGTAATGGTAATCCAGGCCGGTTTCGCCGATGCCCACGAATTTCGGATGCCGGGCCATGGCCACCAGCTCGTCGACGCTGGCCAGGGGTTCCTCGGCGGCGGACATCGGGTGGGTGCCGGCGGCATAGAAGATCGGGGCGTGGGCCTCGGCGATGGCGCGCACCTGGGGTTCGTTGCGCAGGCGCGTGCAGATGGTCACCATGCGGCGCACGCCGGCGGCGCGGGCGCGATCCAGGATGGCGTCCAGTTCACCGTCGAAATCCGGGAAATCGAGATGGCAATGGCTGTCGGTGATCGTGGGCGCGCCGGTCGTGGAGGAGGTCATGGAAGAGGTCATGCAAGAAGGTATGGAAAAACTCGTAGGGCGGGATCAGCCCGCCGCCGTCTCTTGGATCTTGAAGACGGTATCCAGCACCAGAGCGGCAGGGTCAAGGTTGACCGCCTGTCCGTGCCGCCCACGGGCGCTGACAGTGGACGCCAGTGCTGCCCAGGCACGCGCCTTGTGCGGATCGGGGGCAAGACGGGCAAGGATCTCGGCCTCGTTGCGCGCAGCTTGCGGGTGTGGGGGCTGGCCGGTGGCCCCGGTGCGGGCCAGGCGGGCCAGCAGGATGTCCACGAGCGTCAGCAGCTGGTCGAAGTGGTCGGCCGCCCCGCGCCCGGAGGCGGCTTCGGCCAGTTTCAGGGCCGACTGGCGGTCCAGCCGGGGCAGGGTGCCCAGCAGGGCGACCAGCCGGTCGTATTGATCCAGCCCGTCCAGGGCCAGCAGGCGCAGGGCCGCCCCGACCGATCCGGCCGCCAGGGCAGAGAGCGCCTCGGTGTCGTCGGGCAGGTCGGCCCCGGCCTGTTGCAGGGCGCGGGTCATGTCACCGGGCGACAACGGGCCCAGCCGCAGGGTCCGGCAGCGAGAGCGGATCGTGGGCAGCAGGCGGGTCGGCTGGTGCGACACCAGCAGGATGGTGGTGCGGGCGGGCGGCTCTTCGAGCATCTTCAGCAGGGCATTCGCGGCCGAGGTGTTCATCTCGTCGGCGGCATCCACGATCACCACGCGGTGCCCGCCATCGGCGGCGGACAGGCCGAAGAACCGGGTCAGCTTGCGCACGTCGTCAACGACGATCTGGTCGCGCATCCGCCCCTGGTCGTTGGCGCTGCGGGTCACCGCGGCCAGGCCGGGTTCGCCCCCCGCCAGGATCCGGCGCGCGACCGGGTGGTCGTCGTCGATGTCCAGCGTGGCGGGCGGGGGCGGGGCGCCGAACAGCCCGTCGTCTTCCTGCGGCGGGGTGGCCAGCAGGAACCGGGCGATCCGCCAGGCGAGCGTGGCCTTGCCGACGCCCTCGGGCCCGGTCAGCAGCCAGCCGTGGTGCATCCGCCCGGTGGTGAAGGCCGACAGGAAATCGGCCTGGGCCTGGTCCTGGCCGAACAGCTGCCGCGTCTCGCGCGGATGGGGCGCGCCCGGAGCCTGGTCGGGCGCGGGCAGGTCGGTGTCGGTCATGTCAGGTCCGAGGCCAGCTCTGGTGCGATCAGGGTGCGGATGGTCGTGGCGACCTCGTCCTCGGCCCGGTTGCCGTCGATGACGCGGAAGCGGGCCGGGAATTCGGCGGCGAGATCCAGGAAGCCTTCGCGCATCCGGGTCTGCAGGTCCAGCCCGAAATCCTCGAACCGTTCCTCATGGCCCTGCCGCCCCTTGGCCCGCGACAGCCCGGTCGAGGGATCCATGTCGATCAGCAGGGTCAGGTCCGGTTCATCGGCGATCATCAGGGCGTGCAGGCTGTCGACGGTGGGCCGCAGCTGGCCCCGCGACAGGCCCTGGTACATGCGCGTGCTGTCGGCGAAGCGGTCGCAGATCACCACCTTGCCGGCCCGCAGCGCCGGCCAGATCGTGCGTTCCATGTGGTCGCGCCGGGCGGCGGTGAACAGCAGGATCTCGGTTTCCGCCGACCATCGGTCGGGATCGCCTTCCAGCACCAGCGAGCGGATTTCCTCGGCCCCCGGAGAGCCCCCCGGTTCGCGCGTCAGCACGACCTGGCGGCCGATGTCGCGCAGGTGATCGGCCAGGCGGCGGGCCTGGGTCGACTTGCCAGAGCCGTCGATCCCTTCGAAGGTGATGAATAATCCGCGCCGGTTCAGATCGCGGCGTCCGGGCTGAGCCATTTCTTGATCAACGTATTGGCCGCCGTGGTCACGCGCACCAGGAACCCGCCCGAGGGCACGTCCTTGTCCGCCACCAGGGGCAGGGTCATTTCGGGAAGGCCGTCGGGTTTGACGACCAGCTCGGCCAGGCGCTGGCCCTCGCGCACGGGCGCGTCGACCGGGCCGACATAGACGACCTCGCCATTCAGGTCTCCGGCCTGCAGGATCGGCAGCAGTACGGTCCAGTCCTCTTGCGGCACAAGGCCTACCGAGGGTTCGCGCCCCATCCAGATGCTGGCCCGGGCGACCGGAACGCCTTGCTTGGCAATGGTTTTTTCGGCGAAGTGGCGGAAGGACCAGTTGACGATGGCCTCGGATTCCTCGGCCCGGGTGCGTTCGCTATCCAGCCCGGTGACCACGAAGATCACCCGCCGGTCGCCCTGGCGGGCCGATCCCACAAGCCCGTAGCCCGCTTCCTGGGTGTGCCCGGTCTTCAGCCCGTCGGCCCCGATCCCGAGGCTGAGCAGCGGGTTGCGGTTGCGCACGTTCTGCGGCGCGCGGCCATCGAATTTGAACTCGGTTTCGGCGAACATCGGGTAGAATTCGGGGAAATCCTCGATGATGTGCTGGGCCAGGATCGCCAGGTCGTGGACCGACATCATGTGGCCGGCCTGGGGCCAGCCGTTGGAATTCATGAAGGTCGAATTGTCCATGCCCAGCTGGCGGGCGCGGCGGGTCATGAACCGGGCGAACCCCGCTTCGGTCCCGTCGGGGCTCAGCGCCTCGGCGATGACCACGCAGGCATCGTTGCCCGACAGCACGATGATCCCGCGCAGAAGGTCCTCGACCCGCACCCGGTCGGTGGTGTCGAGAAACATGGTCGAGCCCTTGTAGCTCATGGCGTGAGACGACACGGGCAGGCGTTCATCCAGCGACAGGCGGCCGTCGCGGATGGCTTCGAAGGCCACGTAAAGCGTCATCAGCTTGGACATGGACGCCGGCGGCAAGGGTTCGTCGGCGTTCTTGGACAGCAGCACGGTTCCCGTTGTCTGATCAAGCACATAGGCCGCGCGGGCGGACGTGTCGAAGGCCTGGGCGGGCAGGGCGGCCAGGCTGGCCAGACAGAAGGCGAGAACCGTGAGAAGACGCAAGGCGGGGTCCTTTCGTTACTTGGTCACGGCATAGGCATCCGTGAACCCGGTGGACTTGATCTGCTTCAGCAGGGCCGACTGCTCGGACTTTGTGCTTGCCGGGCCGACCACGACTCGCCAGAAGGTTTTGCCGTTCGCGTCCTGTTTGTAAACCGTGGGCACCATTCCGTCAGCCCGCATCATGTCGGCGGTGCGGTTGGCATTGGACTCCTGCGAGAAGATGCCGATCTGGATATAGGGTTTGGCCAGGTTCGACCCCACAGCTTTTGGTGTCACCGGGGCGGCAGCCGCAGTCTTGATCACGCTTTCGGGGGTGTTCGACTGGGCCTCGATCTTGGGCGCATCTTCGCTGGCGTCGAGAGCCGCGGCGGCCCCGGCGATCGGATCGAGGGTGGTTTCCTCGATGTCGTCGGCCGCGCTCAGCGCGTCGGTGGCGGCCGGCGTGGGATCGTTGGGCACGGTTTCGCGGCGCAGGGCGGTCACGTTCAGATCGACCGGGGCGCCGGCCAGCATGCCCAGGGCGGCGGCTGCGTCGGACGAGGCCTGAAGGCGCGGGCCCGGGATGTCGCGTTCACGGCGGAAGAGGGCGCCGATGACGAACTTGCCGTTGGCAGAGTTGCGGATGATCACCCGTTCGGGTTCGGTCACGTCCGGATGCGCGACCCAGACCCCGCCCAGCGAGGGCCGACCGTCCCAAAGGCCCGCTTCGGTGACATCGAAGATCTCGGGCGCTTCGACATCGCGTTCGACCAGCTTGGTCTCAGAGGTCACGGTGTCTTCGCCGGCCGCGGCCTTGGCCGGGTCGTTGACGAGGTTGAGGCTCGGAAAATCCGAACAGGCGGCCAGGCTCAACCCGGCGGCGCCAATGATGAGAACACGGGCCAGGCCCGCTGGTGTATAGATGTGTGTCATATGCTCTGCCCTTGCCCGTAGCGGCGCTGACGCGCTCTGTGTCACCGCCCGGATCGTGGCGCCCGGGTCGGATCATGCAAAAAAGAATACATCGGCGGGGGCTGTCTGAAAAGGCTTCTGCGAATCGGGGCCGAGATTTCGCGGCCAAGGTGTGGCCTGGCTGCTGTTTCGGGGCGCCTGTGCCCTGGATGTGCCCTTGCCTGGGCGGATTGCCCGGGCTAAACCGCACTGACCGGGGAGGTGGCAGAGTGGTCGAATGCGGCGGTCTTGAAAACCGTTGATGGTGAGAGCCATCCCAGGGTTCGAATCCCTGTCTCCCCGCCACCCACCTGGGTCTCTGCCTGCGGGTGGTCATCCCTCCAGATTTTCTGATCAATTTCCTCCGCTTGGGCAGGTGAGCAAAACCGAATGGCGCGTGCCGCGTCGCGCCGTCGGTGCCAGATCCTCCGCGCGGCCCTGCTGATCTGGTGCGAACGGCAAGAGAGCAGATGGCGTTGGACTTGGAAATGGTTGGCGAAGGTGGCGTGGGTCGAGAGGAAAGGCTGTACCGAACGGTCGTCTTGAACCGGTTTTGTTTTCGTCCTCTGTGCGTTGTCGACTGTTGCGTGGCCTCCGGCCGCTTGTTCGATCGCACACCCGTCACGTGCTGATCGGACAAGACAATCTTGCGCAGGGCGTCGCCCTTGGGGGTGGTGGCACCGTGTCGGGCGGTTGTTTGCGGCCGAGGTCCAAAAACGCCAAGTCGCCAGGATATGGTCGACGGGGCCTGCCTGGCCGGACACCGACATCGGGTCGCCCTCCGGTGGCAGGAGCCTTGTGCAGCTTGGAAAACGAACACCGTGCGCGCGATTGCCTTGCCCTGCGTCCGGTCGTCCGGCCGCGGGGGACCTGGAAAAAGCCTTGGGCAGGCAGGTCAGCTTTCCACGGGCGCGTCTTCCTCCAGCTCGTACCCCCGGGCAGAGAGGAAATGTCCGACCTGCTGAAGCGCGGGAATGTGTTCGCAAAAGGTGCGCATGGCAACGAGGAGAGGCGTCGCCACAAGCATGCCGACGACGGACCATAGCCATGCG
The DNA here is from genome assembly GCA_002709405.1 of Paracoccaceae bacterium. Classification (GTDB taxonomy): domain Bacteria; phylum Pseudomonadota; class Alphaproteobacteria; order Rhodobacterales; family Rhodobacteraceae; genus Marinibacterium. Next base: position 82,642 of record PAQV01000051.1, on the reverse strand, counting down.
AAGAACGTGACGGACAGGAAGACGACCACCGTGTTCAACCTCAGGCTCCGGCCGACGAAGTAAGGCGTCACGAGCTGACCCTCGATGGACGTCAGGGCGAAGTATGCGCCGCCCACAAGAAGCGCTTCCTGTGCCAGGTCCAGCGAGACGAAGCCGACCATTGTCGCGACGGCAACGCCGATGATCGCCCCGAGATACGGGATGTAGTTCAACAGGAAGCCCAGCAGCCCGAACAATATCGGGTTCGGCATGCCGCACCAGAACATCGTCAGCCCGATGGCCAGGCCCAGACCGGCGTTGATGAGCGTGATGGTGAACAGATAGCGCGACAGCTTTCGCTCGATGTCGTATGCGATCCTTATGGCCTGTCGCTTGTCGCCAAAGGTCGGCATGACATGTACGAGTTTCTCGTAAAACATGTCGCCCGACGACAGCAGAAAGAACATCAGGACCAGTGTAAACACGATCTGGGCGATGACCCAGGGCAAGCTCATCGCGTAGGCCAGCAGCCCGGTATCCTCTTCCACGCGGACGCGCTGGACACCGGGTTCTTCCTCTTTTTCGCCCGAGTTCGTAAGTTCGTCCACCTGCTCGGCGGCCTTCTGGACGCCTTCGGTGACTTCCCGCAGATCGTCCATTTTTTCGCGGATTTCGAAACCGATCAGCGGCGCGCGGTCCACCCATGTCCTGACCGGTCCGGACAATCCTATGGTTCCGGCAATCAGCAGGCTCAGAAGCGTGCCGACGATCAGGGCCGCGGCGAACCCGGGGCCGATCCCCCATCGTTCCAGTTTTCTCCGTACCGGCGCGAAAACCAGCTGAAGCAGGATGCCCAGAACCACTGGCATCAGGAAGGATCGTGCATAGGCCACCCCCCAGATCAGCGCGATCAGGAAAATCCCGATGACTGCCCAGCTTGGAGCAAATTTCGTTTGTGGGGTGATGGCCGGTTCTACCGATCCAGTCCTGACCGAACTGTCGCTCACATCAGTCTCCTTGCACCAATTGCGCGACTGTTTGGGTGTCAATTGTATGTATGACGCCAACACTTTGTCGTCTGAAGTGTTCCACAAATTCTTTGATCCGGTCTTTGGATCATCCGTCCGGTCTTGGCTGAGCAGATTATTGGCGCACATCGAGCGGCATGAAGATCCGGATGGACGCGTCGAGACGTGTCGCTAGGTGGCCGCCGTCTTTGGGGGGAGGACAGAGCCCGGGGCCTTTCAGGGGCATGCCGCCGGGTCCCGATTTGACCCCGACGCGGCGCTGCCTGCCTGACTGCTGGGCATCCGGTGTTCCGGCCGGATTTTTTCTGTCCGCATCAGTTTCGTGACAGCGGCGTGGGGCGCTCTCTTAGGGGTTGTCTTGCGCAGGGCGGTTCGGTCGCCACAGCTTGGCGAGAGGGGCAGAGGTTGGACTGCGGCCTATTGTAAAAGTGTCATACAATTAGACAGTATCCGCGCGTGCAAGCCTGTCCCGTGGTGCATCGAAAGGCCCGGAAAAGTCCGGGCCTGACCCCTGGGATCTACGGTCATCGCATTGAACTGGGCGTCCCAAATAGCTGATAGGAAAAGATTATCTCAGCAGCATCATGAATTTTTCGCATTGGTGCGGCGATCTGCGCCGCTCCTACCAATTTTTCGAACGCCACACCCCGGGAATGCGCAATGCGGTCTGTCTCGCCCGATACGGGCGCCAGAAGGCAGCAGGCGCGTTGCCGCTAGCAGAGAAGATCCAATGACTTTCGCCACCTGGCACCAAGAGGCCCGTGTCCATGCGTGACGCGGCAGAACCCGGCACGCCCGGCAGACGGACCATGAAGCTGGGCCTTTTTGTCGAGCCCTACGGCCGGCATATCGCGGCATGGAGACATCCGGACGCGACGCGCGATGCGCCGCTCAGCTTTCGCCATTTCGTGACCATGGCCGAAACGGCCGAGCGCGGCCGCTTCGATTTCATGTTCATCGCCGACACGAACAACGTGTGGGACAACATGGGCTATTTCTCGCGCAGCGACCGGGGCATGGTGCTCGATCCGATGCAGTTGCTGGCGGCCCTGGCGGTCAGCACGCAGCACATCGGGCTGATCGCGACGACCTCCACGACCTATACGCAGCCCTTCCACGTGGCGCGCACCTTTGCCTCGCTCGATCACCTAAGCGGGGGGCGCGCGGGCTGGAACCTGGTGACCTCGATGTTCGCGGGCGAGGCGCAGCAATTCGGTGGCGCGCCGCACATGGCCCATGCCGACCGCTACGCGCGGGCCGAGGAATATGTCGACGTTGTGCGCGGGCTCTGGAACAGCTGGGACGAGGGCGCCTTTGTCCAGGACCAGGAAAGTGGGCTGTTCTTCGAACCGTCAGGCCTGCATGTCCTGCATCACAAGGGCGACCATTTCGGGGTGCGCGGGCCGCTGAACATTCCCCGCACGCCGCAGGGCCAGCCGGTCATCGTGCAGGCGGGATCGTCGGAGCCGGGGCAGAACCTGTCGGCGCGCACCGCCGAGGTCGTCTTTGCCCAGCAGCAGACCATGGTGCAGGCCCAGACCTTTTATGCCAGCCTCAAGGGCCGGATGGACAGGTTCGGCCGCCGCCCCGAAGAACTGGCGATCATGCCGGGCGCCTTCCTGCTGCCCGCAAAGACCGAATCCGAGGCGCAGGAAAAGTACCAGATGCTGCAGGAACTGGTGCACCCCGAGGTCGGCCTGTCGCTGCTGAGCGGGCTGATCGGGGCCGACCTGATGGGCGCCGATGTCGACGCGCCTTTGCCCGACCTGCCGGCCACCAACGGGGGCACCAGCCACCAGAAGGTGCTGGTCGACCGGGCGCGCCGCGACGGGCTGACGGTGCGCCAGCTTTACGAGGCGACGGTGGGCGGGCGCGGCCACTGGGAGCTGGTGGGCACGCCGGAACAGATCGTCGATCAGCTGGAGGAACGCTTCCTCGCCCATGCCTGCGACGGGTTCAACGTGATGCCGCCGTTCCCGGGCGCGTTGGACGACATCGTCGACATGGTGATCCCCGAACTGCGCCGGCGGGGGCTGGTCGACGAGGCCTACCGCGGCCGGACCCTGCGCGAAAACCTTGGCATGACCATACCCGCGCGCGTGGCCTGACCTCATCGCCTGATCCCTTTGCCTGATCCCTTTGCCGGGCCCCGGCCACGCCGGGACCGCCCCTTCATCCCATCGGAGCTCTCATGACCAAAATCTCTCGCCGCACGTTCAACCTGCTTGCCGGGACCTCGGCCCTTGCCATGACCCTGCCGCACATCGCCAAGGCAGAGGAGCCGGTCGTCGGCGGCTCGGTCACGATGGCGGTGGCGGACGAACCGCCCTCGCTGGTGTCGCTGACCACGACCTCGGCCAGCACCGTCATCCTGTCGCCCAAGATCACCGAGGGCCTTCTGACCTTTGATTTCGACCTGACGCCCAAGCCCGAGCTTGCCACCGAATGGGAGGTCTCGGAGGACGGCCTGACCTATACGTTCAAGCTACGCGAGGGGGTGAAGTTCCATGACGGCACGCCGCTGACCTCGGCCGATGTGGCCTTTTCGCTGATGAACCTGAAGAAGGTCCACCCGCGCGGGCAGAGCACCTTCCAGAGCCTGGAAAAGGTCGACACGCCCGACGATCTGACCGCCGTGCTGACCCTGTCGCAGCCGGCGCCCTACCTGCTGACCGCGTTTTCCGCGGCCGAGGCCCCGATCGTGCCGCGCCATGCCTACGAGGGCTTCGAGGACAACCCGGTCGCCAGCCCGAACGGCAATGCGCCGATCGGCACCGGCCCCTTCCGCTTTGTCGAATGGGCGCGCGGGTCCTACATCCTGATGGAGCGCAACCCCGATTACTGGGACGCGCCGAAACCCTACGTCGACGAGCTGATCACGCAATTTGTGGGCGATGCCTCGGTCCGCAGCATCGGGCTGGAATCGGGCGAGATCGACCTTGCCGGCTGGAGCCCGGTGCCCCTGACCGACATGGAGCGCATCAAGGCGGACCCGAACCTGCAGGTCGAGACGCGCGGCAACGAATACCAGAACAACGGCTTCTACCGGATCGAGTTCAACCTGGAGAACGAATATTTCAAGGACGTCCGCGTCCGCCAGGCCTTTGCCCACATGATCCAGCCCCAGCAGATCCTGGATATCGTGTTCATGGGCTACGGCGACCTGGCGCGCGGCCCGGTGACGCCCAGCCTGAAGAAGATCTACGATCCCGAAACGCCGGTGCTGGAGCATGATCCCGACCGCGCGGCCGCGCTGCTGGACGAGGCCGGTTATCCGGCCGATGCCGATGGCAAGCGCTTCGATGTGACAATCGACGCGCGCCCCGGGGTCGCCTCGCAGATCGCCCAGTACATGCGCAACGTGCTGGCGCCGTTGGGGGTGGCCGTCACCGTGCGGAACGAGGACCAAAGCGCCTATGTCCGCCGCGTCTACACCGACCGCGATTTCGCTTTCAACGCGCAGGGCAGTTCACAGCTGTTCGACCCGACGGTCGGCACCCAGCGCTTCTACTGGTCGCAGAACTTCCGGCCCGGCGTGCCCTATTCCAACGCGGCCGCCTACCAGAACCCCGAAGTCGACGCGCTGCTTGAAGCCGCGGCGGTGGAAAACGACCCGGCCAAGCGCAAGGAACAGCTGGATGCGTTCCAGCATGTCATCGCCAACGACGTGCCGGCCATCGGCCTGATCGCGACGCACCAGATCACCATTGCCAACGTCAACCTGGTGAACTTCTGCACCGGCGCGCTTGGCATCAGCGGCAACTTCGCGGATCTCTATCTCAAAGATGGCTAAGACGCATCACGGGGCAGGCCGTGTCCCCCGGCTTCTGGCAAGGCTGCTTTTGCGGGCCTTGCCGACGGTCGTGGGCGTGGTGGTGCTGATTTACTTCTTCCTCAGGCTGGTTCCCGGCGATGCCGCCGACGCGATCGCGGCGGATGCCGGGGCGGCCACCAGTGCCGGAATGGAGGCGCTGCGGGCCCGCCTGGGCCTGGACCAGTCGCTGATCACCCAGTTCGGGCAATATGTCTGGGGCCTGCTGCATCTCGATCTGGGGCAGTCGGTGCGCTACAACGCCCCGGTGATCGACCTGATCTGGCAACGCCTGCCGGACACCGTGCTGCTGATGGTCACCGCCATGACCATTGCGGTGGCGCTGGGGATCGTCATGGGCATGACCATGGCGCGGTTTGCTGGGCGGCTGCCGGATCGGCTGCTGTCGGTGCTGGCCCTGGTCTTCTACTCGGTGCCCGGGTTCTGGATCGGCCTGATGCTGATCGTGGTCTTCTCGGTGCAGCTGGGCTGGCTGCCCAGCGGCGGGTCCGGACCGATCGGCCGGGCGGGGCAGGGCTGGGCCGGAGTGCTGGTCAAGCCGCGCTATCTGCTGCTGCCCTCGGTGTCGCTGGGTCTGTTCTACCTTTCGATCTATGCCCGGCTGACGCGGGCCTCGATGCTGGAACAGGCGGGCCAGGATTACGTGCGCACTGCGCTGGCCAAGGGCCTGTCGCCGCGCAAGGTGATGTTCCGCCACGTGCTGCGCAATGCGCTGCTGCCGGTGACCACGATGGTCGGCATGCACGTAGGCGCGATGCTCGGCGGCGCTGTGGTGGTCGAAACGGTCTACAACTGGCCGGGCCTGGGCAAGCTGTCGTTCGAGGCGATCCTGTCGCGAGACTTCAACGTGCTCATGGCGATCCTGCTGCTGTCGTCCTTCCTGGTGATCGCGGCGAACGTGATGGTCGACCTCGTGCACGGATGGCTCGACCCGAGGATCCAGGAGACATGACCGACATGACGACGACGACGGCCATGGCGCCTGCGGGCTCCCGTGCGTTAAGGCTTTTCCTGCGCAATCCCAATGCCGTAGCCGGGATGCTGATCCTGGCCACGGTGCTTTTTGCCGCGATCTTCGCCGATCTGCTGGCCCCGGGCGATCCACTGACCATGGTGGCCCAGCCGTTCCTCTGGCCCGGACAGAACCCGGCCTATCCGCTGGGGACCGACATGATGGGCCGCGATGTGCTGGCGGGCATCATCCATGGCTCGCGCGTGTCGCTGGCCGTGGGGCTGGCCGCCACGGCCACCAGCCTGCTGATCGGCACGCTGGTGGGGGCGATCACCGGCTATTACGGCGGCTGGATCGACCGCGTCGGCATGAACCTGGTCGAGATCGTGCAGACCCCGCCCAACTTCCTGTTGCTGGTGGTGATCGTGGCGATCTGGCAGCCGAACCTGCCCACTGTGGCCATCGGCATCGGCGCGGTCAGCTGGCCGACGTTGGCGCGGCTGGTGCGCGGGGAATTCCGGGCCATCCGGGGCAAGGAATTCGTCACCGCCGCCCACAGCCTGGGCTTTTCGGACGCCCGCATCATCTTCCGCGAGGTGCTGCCCAACGCCCTGCCGCCGGTGGTCGTGACGTCGTCGGTGCTGGTCGCGACGGCGATCCTGATGGAAAGCGCCCTGTCGTTTCTGGGCCTGTCGGACCCCAACCGGGTCAGCTGGGGCTCGATGATCGGCGAGGGGCGCGAGATGCTGCGCACCGCCTGGTACCTGGCGGCGGTTCCCGGCCTCTGCATCTTCTCGACGGTGCTGGCCTTCAACCTGATCGGCGACGGTCTGAACGACGCGATGAACCCGCGCCTGGCCGGGAGAGAGTGATGAACGCACCCGTATTGGATATCGAGGGGCTCGACATCGCCTTTCCCATGGCGCGGCCCGTCCAGAACCTGTCGTTCCAGGTGGGCGCGGGGGAAACCCTGGCGGTGGTGGGCGAGTCCGGATCCGGCAAGTCGCTGACCGCCCTGGCGGTGATGGGCTTGCTGCCGCCCCGGGCGCGCATCGCCGCCGGCAGCATCCGCTTCGGCGGCCGCGACCTGACCGGTCTGAAACCGCGCGAGATGCAGGACATCCGGGGCGGCGAGATCGGCATGATCTTTCAGGAGCCGATGACCTCTCTGAACCCGGTCATGACCATCGGCCGGCAGATCACCGAGGTCATCCGCCAGCACGACGGCGGCACGGAAGAGGCCGCCCGGGGGCGCGCGGCCGAATTGCTTGACCTGGTCCGGATCCCCGATCCGGTGGCCAAGCTGGATGCCTGGCCGCATGAATTGTCGGGGGGCATGCGCCAGCGGGTGATGATCGCCATGGCGGTTGCCTGCCGGCCCAGCCTGCTAATCGCCGACGAACCGACGACCGCGCTGGACGTGACCATCCAGGCGCAGGTGCTTGACCTGATCGACGGGCTGCGCCGCGACCTGGGCATCGCGGTGCTGCTGATCACCCATGACCTGGGCCTGGTGGCGCAATGGGCCGACCGGGTCGTCGTCATGTATGCCGGGCGGCCGATGGAAATCGCCGGGGCCGAGGCGCTCTTTGCCCGGCCGCGCCATCCCTACAGCCAGGGCCTGATCAGCGCCTCGCCCCGCGCGCAAGGCGATCGCGGCTTCCGCGACGGTCCCTTGCCTGAAATTCCGGGCAACGTCGGCTCGGCGGCCAGTCTCGTGGGCTGCAGCTTTGCCCCGCGCTGCCCCGTCGCGTTGCCCGACTGCGCCACCCGGCGACCCGCGTTGCGCCAGCTGGGCGCGGCCCATGCGGTCGCCTGTCCCGTCGCCAAGTGAAGGAACCGCGATGCCCCTGCTTTCAGTCGAGGATCTGCACGTCCATTACGGATCCGCCCATGCTCCGGTCCGGGCCGTCGACGGGGTGTCGTTGGCGCTCGATGCGGGCGAGACACTGGGGCTGGTCGGAGAATCCGGCTGCGGCAAGTCCACCCTCAGTCATGCCATCCTCAGGCTGGGCCGGCCGACCTCGGGGCGCATCGTGTTCGAGGGGCAGGACATCACCACCCAGAGCCGCAGGAAGCTGGCGCCGGTCCGCAGCGGCATGCAGATGATCTTCCAGGATCCCTATGCCTCGCTCAATCCGCGCCAGACGATCCGCAAGATCCTCACGGCGCCGCTTCATGTCCACGGCATTGCGCGCGGGCGCGAGGCCGCCGAGATCGTGACCGGGATGGCCGAGGCCGTGGGCCTTGGACCCGATGCCCTGGACCGTTTCCCCCACGAATTTTCGGGCGGCCAGCGCCAGCGCATCGGCATCGCGCGCGCGCTGATCCTGAAGCCGCGGCTGGTGATCTGCGACGAGCCGGTCTCGGCGCTTGATCTGTCGATCCAGGCGCAGATCCTGAACCTGCTGCGCCGGCTGCAGGCCGAGCGGGGACCGGCCTATCTGTTCATCTCGCATGACCTGTCGGTGGTGCGCTACATTTCCGACCGGATCGCCGTGATGTACCTGGGCCGCATCGTCGAAATGGCCCCGGCGCACAGGCTCTGGCAGGATCCGCTGCACCCCTACACCCGCGCGCTGATCGGCGCGATCCCCGATGCCACGCGCCGCCGCGCGCCCGACCTGCTGCCGCCAGAGACCGGCGGTCGCCCGGCGGCGGGATGCCGTTTCGCCAACCGCTGTCCGCTGGCCAGTGCGCGGTGCCTGACCGAGGATCCGGCGCTTCACCGGGCCAGCCACGGGCACCAGGTGGCCTGCCATCACCCCGGCACCAGTGCGGCGGCCGCCGTGGCCTGACAGGGCCGTCGGACGTGGCGGGGAAGGGCGTGCACGAGGGCGTCGACTACCGGATCGCCTTTGTCTCGCGCAGCGTTGTCAACTTGTCCTCTGAATACCCGATCGAGGACAGCACATCGTCGGTGTCCAGCTCGGTCCCGAACATCTGTGGCGGGACGGTGGGGCTGGCGGAATAGCGCGGTGCGGGGCCGGGCTGGACGATGCCTCCGGCGGTCTGGAACGTGCCGCGCGCGGCGTTGTGGGGGTGCTCGGGGGCCTCGGTCAACGACAGCACGGGGGCATAACAGGCATCCGTTCCCATCAGCAGGTCATCCCATTCATCGCGGGTCTTCGTCAGGAAAATCCGGGCCAGGCTTTCGCGCATGTCGTCCCAGCGGTCGGCCTGCATCTGGTCGCGGTAGGCCGGGTCGTCGGACAGGCCCAGAAGATCCAACAGGCGGGCGTAGAACTGGGGCTCGATCGCGCCCAGGGCGACGTAGCGGCCGTCCCTTGTTTCGTAGGTGTCGTAGAAATGCGCGCCGCCATCCAGTAGGTTGACGCCCCGGTCGTCCTGCCACAGCCCGATCTGGCGAAAGGTCTGGATCATTGCCGTCAACAGGGCCGATCCGTCGGTCATCGCCGCATCGACCACCTGGCCTTCGCCGGTGGCCTTCGCATGGTGTAGGGCGGCCAGCATGCCAAAGGCCAGGACCATGCCTCCACCACCGAAATCACCGAACAGGTTCAAGGGGATGACCGGCCGTTCGCCCTTGCGCCCGACCCCGTGCAGGGCGCCGGACAGGGCGATGTAGTTGATGTCATGGCCAGCCATGGGCGCCATCGGGCCGGTCTGGCCCCAGCCGGTCATCCGGCCGATCACCAGGGCCGGATTGGTGGTCAGCAGCACCTCTGGCCCGATCCCCAGCCGTTCGATGACCCCGGGCCGGAAGCCCTCGATCAGCCCGTCGGCGCTGCCGACCAGGTCCAGCAGCACCTGTTGCGAGGCCGGGTTCTTGAGATCGAGCTCAATGGTCTTTCGGGACCGCAGGAGGATGTCCTTTTCGGGCGGCACCTCTGGCCCGGCCTTGCCCGACCCGATCCGTTCAACGCGGATGACCTCGGCGCCGTGATCGGCCAGCATCATGCCGGCAAAGGGGCCGGGGCCAATGCCGGCGAGTTCGATGATGCGGATGCCGGTCAGGGGCGGTCTGGACATGGCGGTGCCTTTCTTCGGGGGCCGTTTGCGGGCGCTGGTCTTCGGGTGAATGTCTTCGGGAGAGGGCGCTCAGATCTCGATGGCGATCTTACCCGAGGCCGTCCGCGATGCGAAACGCTCCAGCGCGGTGGGGCTGTCCTTCAGGGGGAAGTTCGACGGGATCCGGGGGCGGATGCGGCCCCGGGCAGACAGTGCGCAGAGTTCGGCCACGGCCGTGCGGTGGCTCTCGGGGTCCCGGATCAGGCTGTCGGCCCAGTAGACGCCCCGCACATCGGCCCCTTTCAGCAAGGGCAGGTTCATCGGCAAGGCCGCGATGCCGGTGGCGAACCCGATCACCAGGTTGCGCCCGCCCCAGCCGATGGCGCGGAACGCGGGTTCGACATAGGCCCCCCCGATCGGGTCGAAGATCGGCCCGGGCCTTCAGCCCGCGCCAGGCGGTGGCATCGGTCACCAGCAGCGCCGAGGCATGGTCGAAGGGCATGTCATCGGGATTGATCGAGGTCTTGGTCGCGGGAGCACAGGCATAGTCCGCCAGCCCGCCAAAGCCTGTGACCGCCATCACCCGCTGGCCGGGCGCGAAGCCCGTCACCGACACGCCCACCGCGTCGACGATCCCGGCTTCTTCGGGTCCCGGCGCAAAGGGGCGGGGCGGGCGGTCCTGGTACTTGTCCTCGATCATCAGCAGGTCGGGCATGTTCAGTGCGGCGGCATGGATCCGGATGCGCGCCTGGTCGTCCGCCGGTTGGGCAGGGGCACGTCCTCGCGGTAGGCAAGCGTGCCAGGCCCGCTCGTCTCAAGGCTCAGGATGCTGCGCATGTGGTCCTCCCCCTCTGCGCCTGTGTTGAAGGCCTGCCGGTGCGGCCGGACGCAATGACAGCGGCCTGCTCGGGGCCTCTTGTCCTTCACTCCTCCACCTGTTTGGCCGCTCCCAAGACCGTACTCGGGGTCAGAAGTGAAGCGCGAACCCCTCGAAGTCAACGCATTTAGGTCCCGAAACTAAAATAGTAATACGTTGACCTAAAATATGGCGCCGGGAAGGGATCTATGTTAGGCAAACCGCGGAGGAGGAGGGACGCGCCATGCCGGGCCTGCACATTGGTGCGGCTCGCGCGCGTGCAGACATCTCCGACACCGCCCTACGGCACCGTGACCCACAGGAGAATGCCCCGGTGCAGACGCTGCCACCTCCGCTGGACCGATTGCGCCTGCCGGCCATCGTTGCGCCGAAGTTCCTGACCTCGACCCCGGACCTGGTGGTCGCGGCCTGCCGCAGCGGTCTGCTGGGGGCCTTTCCCGCGCTCAACCACCGGACCAGCGACGGCTTCGAGGCCTGGCTGACCGAGATCCAGACCTACCTGGCCGATAGCCCGGACGCGGCGCCCTATGCGGTGTACCTGATCGTCCCCAAGACCAACCCGCGGCTGGCCGCGGATTTCGATATCGTCGTGCGCCACAAGGTGCCGGTGGTCATCACCGGGTTCGGGGCAAGTCCCGAGGTCGTCGAGGCGGTGCAGTCCTATGGCGGGATCGTGTTCCACGACGTGGCCACGCGCGGCCATGCGGAAAAGGTGGCTCGCAGCGGGGTCGACGGGCTGATCGCCCTGGGCGCGGGGGCCGGGGGACACATGGGCCACCTGTCGCCCTACGCCGCGGTGGCCGAGATCCGCAAGGTCTATGACGGGTTGCTTATCCTGGCGGGGGCCATGTCCACCGGGGCGGATATCGTGGCGGCCCGGGCCATGGGGGCTGACATGGCGTGCATGGGAACCCGCTTCATTGCCACGTCCGAGACAGAGGTCTCGCAGGCGCAGAAGGATATAATGGTTGCGGTCGGGGCGTCTGACGTGGTCGTGACGCCCAACCTGACGGGGGGCCAGGCCACGTTCCTGAGGCCATCACTCCGAGCGGCAGGGGTGGATCCGGACGCCATTCCTCCGGTCGGAGGCCCGGATGCGACCCTTGAAAGCCGGGCGTCGCGGGATATCTGGTGGGCCGGGCAGGGTGTTGGCGCGATCGGTGATGTGCCGAACATGGCGCAGCTGTGCGACCGGCTTGTCGGCGAGTACCGGGAGGCCGTGCGCCGGATTGCCATCGACCCGGTCGCAGCCGATGGCGCGGTCATGACCCGAAGGTCGGGGAGCGGATGATGACAGATTTTCACCCCGTGTCCGACCTGCCCGTGCTGTCGGGCAATGCCATGGCGAGCCTGCACGACATGGGCGACGGCGTCGTGTGCTTCCGGGCTCATACCAAGATGAACACCTTCGATCCGGGCGTCTTCGACCTGCTTGAGGACACGCTCGACCGGGCGGGCGCCGGGGTCCGGGCGATGGTGCTGGCGAATGACGATCCCAAGGCGTTCTCGGCCGGGGCGGACCTGACGTTTTTCACCCGCATGCTGGACAGCCCGGGCGGGCCCGAGAAGATCGGGGCCTATGGACGTCGCGGGCAGGGCCTGTTTCAGCGGATGCGGCGCGCGCCGGTTCCGGTGGTCGCGGCGGTGCACGGGTTTGCCCTGGGCGGAGGCTGCGAGGTCCAGATGCATGCGGATGCGTCCGTGGCCCATGCCGGGGCGGGCATCGGTCTGCCAGAGGCGGGGATCGGCCTGGTGCCCGGATGGGGCGGCTGCACGCGGCTTTACGCCCGCATGGTGCAGGCGGACCCGACGGCCAGCCCGGTGGACCTGGCCCGGCGGGCTTTTGGCCCGCTGATGTCCGGGCGCGTGTCCTCTGGCGCGGCAGAGGCGCGGGCGATGGGCCTGTTGCGCGCGGGCGATGTCATCGTCGCGGACAGGGCAGATCTGCCCCGGATCGCCAGGGAGCGGGCGCTGTCGCTGGTCCCGGGATACGCGCCCCCGGGGCCAGTGTCGCTTCCCGTGGCTGGGCAGGCGGGGGCGGCAGAGATCCTGGACGGGATAGGCGCAGACGACACCCTGACAGACACGGACCGCGCCGTGGCAGGCAAGCTGGCCGCCATTCTGACCGGCGGTGCGCGCGGGCAGGGGGTGGCCATGGAGGCGGATCTTCTCGCGTTGGAGGTCGAGACCCTGGCCGAGCTGGTGACCTGGCCGCAGGTGCGCGCGCGGGTCGACCACATGCTGGCCACGGGGCAGCGGCTGAGGAACTAGGGGCGCATTGTCCCTAGAATTGCCCTTAGACCTGGCGGTCCGGCGCGGCCTTTTCCGTCTCGATGTCGCTGCGCGGCTTGCCGACGGCCTCCAGCGTTTGCTCGGACACCGGCGCCACGATCATCCCGGCCATGATGTCGGCCAGGTTGTGTTCGGCCGATGCCTGGGTCCACAGCGACGACCAGTTGCGGTGCCCCTCCTTGCCGGATTCCATCGACGCCCCGGCGGACAGCGCGAACAGCAGCATCAGTTGCAGGCGCTGGTTGATGATCTCCCTGGGCATCTCGGGCGCAAGCCGCACGATGTGCCGGAAGCAGCGGCGCGTGGCCCGGTCGGCATCCGCCGTCGCCTCGAACAGCAGGTCGCGCCGGGTGATCAGCACCGAGGTGAAGAATTGCAGCTGGAACAGGTCGTCCTGCGCATCCGCATGGCCGTGCTCGACCACCGGCAGCAGGATCTCGGCCACTTCGCGCACGCTTTGCGGCCCGCCACGGGCTTCCAGCGCGTCCAGCCGCCGGTTGTTGTCGTCATCCAGCTTGGCCGCCACGTCGGCCACGATCTCGCGGATCAGGGCATCGCGGGAGGAGAAGTAATAGGTGATCGAGCCGTTGTTCTTCTGGCCCGCCGCCGCCTGGATGTCCCGGATCGAGACGTTTTCGAGTCCCCTCTGGGCAAACAGACGAAGCGCCGTTTTCTTCAGGCGAAGCCGTGTCCGTTCACCCTTTCGCAGGGAGTCTTTTTGCGCTGGCGCCATGCAACTGTCTCGGAAAACGTTCGATTTCCGACGGATTAATAAGGATCAAGGGGCGTCAGATCAACTCGAACCGGGTCGTCAAAATTTTTTAGTACAGTGCTTGAAAAAATGAAAACCCGCCGATATGGTCCGGTTAAGGGAAAGCGCGATGGAGGACAGGCGCGCTTCTGGAGGGACAGTCATGGGCTTTGAGTATCGGCGCGATGCGTCGGGTATCGTCGTGGTGACGATGGACATGGACGGGCAGTCGGCCAACACGATGAACCCGGTCTATCACGACCTGATGGGCGAGACCGTCGCCCGGCTGGAGGCCGAGCCGGACCTGGTCGGGGTGGTCTTTGCCTCGGCCAAGAAGACGTTTTTCGCCGGGGGCGATCTGCATGGGCTGATGGCCGTCAAGGCCGGCGACGCGGCCTACAAGGCCTGGCTGACCGAGGACAAGGGATATCTGCGCCGGCTTGACCGGCTGCCCGTGCCGGTTGTCGCGGCGATCAACGGGGCGGCCCTGGGCGGCGGGTTCGAGATCTGCCTGGGCTGCAACCACCGCATCATCGTGGACGATCCGGCGGCCGTCGTGGGCCTGCCCGAGGTGACGCTGGGCCTGTTGCCCGGGGCAGGGGGCGTCGCGCGCCTGCCGTATCTTCTGCCGCTGGACCCGGCGCTGGACCTTCTGCTGAGCGGCCGTTTCGTACAGCCGCAAGAGGCGCTGTCGCTCGGGCTTGTCGATCAGGTCGTGCCGACGCGCGACGACCTGGTCCCCGCGGCCAAGGCCTGGATCCTGGGGGGCAAGGCCACGCATGTGCAGCCGTGGGACGCGGACCGGGAGCGGATGTCTGGCGCCGATCTGGCCGCGGCCCGCGCGCTGATCGCGACCAGGCGGTCCGAGGTCCTGCAGCGCACGCGCGGCAAGCTGCCGGCCCCGATGCGCATTCTCGACATCGTCGAGCAGGGGCTTTCGCTGGACATGGACGCCACGCTTCAGGACGAAACGGATCGGTTTGCGACCCTCCTGGGCCTGCCGGAAACGCGGGCGTCGATTTGGCTGACCTTCTTCGCCGCGAACGCCGTCCGGTCCGGCCGGATGCGGCCCGAGGGGGAGCGGACGAAGATCGGCTCGCTGACCGTGATCGGCAGCGACCCCGTTGCCGAGGCTCTGGCCAAGGCGGCCGGGCGCAAGGTTGATGTCGCACGGGGGGCAGCAGACAGTGACATGACGCTGATCACCGGCACCGAGGCCCCCGGAACGGTGCCCTCGGGCGTCGTAGGCGTGCAGGTCACGGGCCTGCTCTCGGACCTGACCATTGATGGCGTCGACCCGGCACGCCTCTTCGGCTTTCGCATCCCCGACGTCTTGCCCGGCAGTAAGGTGGTCGAGATCATCGCGGGCGATCTGACCGGCAATGACACGCTGCGGATGGCCTATGACCTGTTCCAGCGGATCGGCCACACCCCCGTGGTGGTCCAGGACCGTCCCGGCCAGTTCATTGCCCGCCTGCACGCCGCCTACGCACGCGAGGCGCAGGCGATGCTGGATGAAGGCCTTGCCGCACCGGCGCTGGACCGCCTGGCCTATGACACCGGCCTGACCTTTGCGCCCGAGCCGGGGGCGGATGCACCCGATCTGCCCGAGGATGGCGCGGACCGGTTGCTGTTCATCCAGTCGCTCGAAGCCCTGCGCTGCCTCGACGAAGGCGTGATCGCGACCGAAGAGGAAGCGGACCTGGCCTCGGTCCTGGGCGCGGGGTTCCCGCCGCACACCGGCGGGGCGATCCGCTTTGTGCGGGGCCTTGGAGCGGGCACCTTCACCGCCCGCCTGCGCGACCTGGCGACCCGCCATGGCGAAAGGTTCACGCCCGACCCGGATCTGCTGGACCGCCGGGATCTTCTGGCAGAGCGCGCGGCGTAGGAGCAGGCATATGATCCGCAGACGCATTTTCGAACAGGAACACGCGATGTTCCGTGACACGGTCCGCAAATGGGCAGAGGCCGAGGTCTATCCCCACGCCGAGCAATTCCGCAAGGACGGCATGGTCTCGCGCGAGATCTGGAAATCGGCCGGGGCGCAGGGCTTTCTGGCGATGTATGCCGACGAGGCCTATGGCGGCCTTGGGCTCGACGATTTCCGCATGGACATGATCCTGTCCGAGGAACTCTCGGCGCGCGAGAACGGGTTCTACCTGCCCCTGCACAACCGGATCGTCGGGCCCTACCTGCACCGTTTCGGGTCCGAAGCGCAAAAGGCCCGGTTCATGCCCGGCGTGGTGTCGGGCGACACGATCCTGGCCATTGCCATGACCGAACCCGACACCGGATCGGACCTGGCCGCGGTGCGCACGCGGGCCGAGGACAAGGGCGATCACTGGCTGCTGAACGGGGCCAAGACATTCATTTCGAACGGTATTCTGGCGGGGCTGGTCCTTGTGGCGGCTCGTACGGGCGAGGGACGCTATGACATCGGCCTGTTCCTGGTGCCCGACGGCACGCCGGGGTTCAGCCGGGGGCGCAAGCTGGAAAAGATCGGGCTGAAATCCCAGGACACGGCCGAGCTGGTCTTCGACAACGTCAAGCTGCCGAAGGAGGCCGTGCTGGGCGATCCCCGGGGTGGGTTCGCCATGATGATGAAGAACCTGGCCGAGGAACGACTGATGGGCTCGGTCCAGTTCGTCAGCCATGCGCAGCGCGCCTTCGACATCACGCTGGACTACATCACCGAGCGCAAGGCCTTCGGTCAGCCGATCGGCAAGTTCCAGAACTCGCGCTTTGCCATGGCGGCGCTGAAGACCAAGCTGGACGGGGCCTGGACCTTTGTCGACCATTGCGCGGCCGAACATATGGAGGGCAACCTGACGGCCGAAATCGCGGCCCAGGCCAAGCTTCTGACCTCCGAGGTCGAGGGCGAGGTGGTCGACACCTGTGTCCAGCTGCATGGCGGCGCCGGCTTCATGGAGGAATACGAGATTGCCCGTATGTACTGCTCCGCCCGGGTCAGTCGGATCTATGCGGGAACATCTGAAATCATGAAAGAAATCATCGGTCGCAGCCTTGGTCTGGGGGAGCGGGCCTGAGGCCCGTCGGATCCATGCTGCGCAGGGAGGAAAGCCATGAAGCATCCATCTGGATTTGCACGCACCACCCCGGACAAGATCGCCTACCGAATGGCGGGCAGCGGCCAGACGCTGACCTTTGCCGAGCTTGACGCGGTGTCGAACCGCGGGGCCCAGGCGTTCCGCAAGCTGGGGCTGGGGCAGGGCGATCATGTCGCGCTGTTGTTCGAAAACAGCCTCGACTTCGTCGGGCTGACCTGGGCCGCGCAACGCAGCGGCCTGTTCTACACCGCCATCAGCCACCACCTGTCCGCGGATGAAATCGCCTATATCGTCGGCGACTGCAGCGCCAAGCTGGCCATCGTGTCGGTCAAGTATGCGGGCCTCGTCCCGGCGCTGCAGGCCGCGTGCCCCGATGTCCGGTTCTTCATGTGCGGAGAGGGCGCCGAGCCCGCGCGCGACTGGAAGGCCTTCGAAGATGCCCAGCCCGCCACCCCGATCCCGGACGAGGCCGCCGGGGCGGATCTGCTCTATTCTTCGGGCACGACGGGGCGCGCTAAGGGCATCACCCGCTCCTTCACGCCGCAGCCGGTCGATACGGTGATCCCGGGCCTGATGACGGTGCTCTGCGAAACCATGGCCGGGATGGACAGCGACACGATCTACCTGTCTCCGGCGCCGCTGTATCACGCGGCCCCCCTGCGCACCTCGATGATGGCGGTGATGCTGGGCGGCACGGCGATCATCATGGAACGCTTCGACACCGAGGACATGCTGCGCCTGATCGAGGCCCATGCCGTCACCCATACCCAGGCCGTGCCGACGATGTTCGTGCGCATGCTGAAGCTGCCCGATGACGTGCGGGCGCGCCATGACATGTCTGGGCTGAAGGTCGCCTTCCACGCCGCCGCGCCCTGTCCCAAGGACGTCAAGGCGGCGATGATCGACTGGTGGGGCCCGATCCTGATCGAGTACTACGCCGGATCCGAAGCCAACGGGGTCACGGTCACGACGTCCGAGGATTGGGTCAGGTACCCGGGCACCGTGGGCAAGTCGATGATCGGCGACATCGTGGTCACCGACGACGACGGCAACGAACTGCCCGTGGGCGAGATCGGCCATGTCTATTTCGACAGCGGCGTCGAGTTCCAGTATCGCCACGACCCGGAAAAGACCGCCCGGGCCTACCTGCGTCCGGGATGTTCAACCATCGGCGACGTCGGCTACGTGAACGAGGAGGGCTTCCTGTTCCTGACCGACCGGGCGTCCTACACGATCATTTCCGGCGGCGTGAACATCTATCCGCAGGAAACCGAGGACATGCTGATCGGCCATCCCGACGTGCATGACGTGGCCGTCTTCGGTGTGCCCTGTGCCGAGATGGGCGAACAGGTGAAGGCCATCGTCCAGCTGGAACCGGGGGTAGACCCATCAGAGGCCAAGGCCCAGGAGCTGATCGCGTGGTGCCGGGCACGGCTGTCCCGGATCAAGGCTCCGAAAAGCGTCGAGTTCCGCGAGGCACTGCCGCGCACGCCGACCGGCAAGCTGATCAAGCGCAAGCTCAAGGATGAATACTGGCCCGCCAAGTCCACGGCAGCCTGACAGGACCGAAAGGAAGACAGACATGAAGATCGACGGACAGGCGGCCATCGTCACGGGCGGTGCCTCGGGACTGGGTGGCGCAACGGTGGACCTGCTGGCACAGGCCGGCGCGAAGGTCACGATTTTCGACCTGAATGCCGAGCTGGGAGAGGCCAAGGCGGCCGAGGTCGGCGGCGCGTTCATCAAGGTCAACGTGACGGATGAAGGCGAGGTCGAGGCGGCGATTGCCAAGGCCGAGGGCCTGCATGGCAAGGCGCGCATCCTGGTGAATTGCGCGGGCATCGGGCCGCCGAAGAAGGTGATCGACCGCGAGGGCAACCCGATCCCGCTGCCGGAGTTCACTTCGCTCGTGAACGTGAACCTCTTCGGCACCTTCAACGTGCTGTCGAAATTCGCCGCCGCCCTGCATACGGCAGAGCCCCTGGGCGAGGAACGGGGCGTGATCATCAACACCGCCTCGGTCGCGGCCTTCGACGGGCAGATCGGGCAGGCGGCCTATGCGGCGTCAAAGGGGGGCATCGTCGGCATGACGCTGCCCGTGGCCCGGGAATTCGCCCGCTACGGCATCCGCGTGATGACCATTGCGCCGGGCCTCTTCCTGACGCCCCTGATGGCCACCCTCCCGCAGGAGGCGCAGGACAGCCTGGGCCGCCAGGTGCCGTTCCCGCCGCGCCTTGGCGATCCGTCGGAATATGCCCGGATGGTGGCGGCCATCGTCGACAACCCGATGCTGAACGGCGAGACGATCCGCCTGGACGGCGCGATCCGCATGGCTCCGAAATGACCTTTGCGCTGACCAATTCCGGCATGTCCGACCGGGCGCTGGCGATCGCGGACCGGGTCGAAACCTTTGTCCGTGATGTCGTCGTGCCCTTCGAGAAGGACCCCCGCCGCACGCCGCACGGACCGCTGGAAGAGCTGTCCGTCGAGCTCAAGGACCTGGCCCGCCGGCACGGGGTGTTGACGCCGCACATCCTTGACGACGACACGCACCTGAGCCACCGCGAAACCGCCTGTGTCCTGATCCGGTCGGGCCTGTCGCCGCTTGGGCCTTTGGCCTGTCACGTGGCTGCGCCGGACGAGGGCAACATGTACCTGCTGGGCAAGGTCGGCTCGCCCGAGCTGAAGAAGCAGTTCCTGGAGCCGATGGTCCGGGGCGACATGCGCTCGGCCTTCTTCATGACCGAACCGGCCGCGGATGGCGGGGCCGGGTCGGACCCGTCGATGATGATGACCACCTGCCAGCCGGACGGCAATCACTGGGTCATCAACGGGCGCAAGACCTATATCACCGGGGCCGACGGGGCCGGGCTGGGCATCGTCATGGCCAAGTCCGGCGATGGCGCCTGCATGTTCATGGTCGATCTGCCCGACCCGGCGATCCGGATCGAGCGGGTGATGGACACGCTCGACAGCTCGATGCCGGGCGGCCATGCGGTCGTGACCATCGACAACCTGCGGGTTCCTGCAACGCAGATGCTGGGCGAAAGCGGCGAGGGCTTCCGTTATGCGCAGGTCCGCCTGTCGCCCGCGCGGCTGACCCATTGCATGCGCTGGCTGGGCGCCTGCATCCGCGCGCACGAAATAGCGTCGGATTATGCCAACCGCCGCATGGCCTTCGGTAAGCCGCTGGTCGATCACGAGGGCGTGGGCTTCATGCTGGCCGACAACCTGATCGACCTGAAACAGGCCGAGCTGATGGTCTACTGGTGTGCCGACGTGCTGGACACCGGCGTGCTGGGCACGGTCGAAAGCTCCATGGCGAAGGTCGCCGTGTCCGAGGCGCTGATGCGTGTGGCCGATCGCTGCGTGCAGGTCATGGGCGGGCAGGGCGTGACGGCGGATACGATCGTCGAACAGGTCTTCCGCGAGATCCGCGCCTTCCGCATCTACGACGGTCCGACCGAGGTCCACAAATGGTCCCTGGCCAAGAAGATCAAGCGCGACTGGAAGAAGGCGAACGAGGCATGAGTGACGCGCTGAGCGCCGAGGCCAATGCCGGCGTGGTCCCGGTCCGCGAGGGGTTCGGCTTTGACATGGAGGCCCTGACCGGCTGGCTGCGGGCCAATGTCGACGGCTTCGAAGGGCCGGTGGAGCTTTTTCAGTTCAAGGGCGGCCAATCCAACCCGACCTTCAAGCTGGTGGCCAAAAGCGGCGATTACGTGCTGCGCCGCAAGCCGCCGGGGCAACTGGCCAAGGGCGCTCATGCCGTGGATCGCGAGGCACGCGTTCTGGGCGCGCTTCATCGCCAAGGCTTCCCGGTCGCGCGGGTCCATGGCCTGTGCACGGATGACAGCATCGTTGGGTCCATGTTCTTCGTGATGGACATGGTCGACGGCCGGATCTTCTGGGACGCGGGCTTCCGCGAGGTGCCGGCCCCCGACCGGTGGGCCTATTATTCCGAGATGAACCGGGTGCTGGCGCAGCTGCACGGCTTTGATCCCGAAGCGGTCGGGCTGGGCGATTACGGCCGGCGCGGCAATTACTTCGAACGCCAGATCGGACGCTGGAGCAAAAGCTACCTGGCGGACGAGGACGCGGGCCGCGACGCGGGCATGGACCGGCTGATCGCGTGGCTGCCGACCGCCATTCCCGACGGTGACGAAAGCACCATCGTCCATGGCGATTTTCGCTGTGACAACATGATCTTCCACCCCACCGAACCGCGCATCCTGGCGGTGCTGGACTGGGAGCTGTCGACCCTGGGCCACCCGCTGGCCGACTTTGCCTATCACGCGATCATGTACCGGATGCCGCCCGATATCGTGGCCGGGATCGGCGACGTGGATCCGGTGACGCTCTCGCTGCCGACCGAGGCTGAATACGTCGCCGAATATTGCGCCAACACCGGGCGCGACGACATCCCGAACTACGATTTCTACATTGCGTTCAACTTCTTCCGGCTGGCGGCGATCTTTCACGGGATCAAGGGGCGGGTGGCACGGGGGCAGGCGGCCTCGGCCCATGCGGCGGAGCGCGTGGCGGCCTATCCGCGGCTTGTCGACCTCGCCGTCGATGCGATGGAGGCCTGCCGATGACCGAAGTCCTGATCGACCGCGCGGGCCCCGTCGCCCGCCTGACCCTCAATCGGCCGGACGCGGGCAATGCCTTCAACCAGCCGATGGCCGATGCGCTGCTGGAGGCCGCGCTGGCGGTCGCCAATGATCCCGAGGTGCGGGTGGTGACCCTGACCGGGGCCGGGCGGATGTTCTGCGTCGGCGGCGATGTTGGCGATTTTGCCCGGAACGGGGATGCCATCGGTGCCTTCCTGGCCAAGCTGGCCGGAACGCTGCACCAGGCGCTGGCCCAGTTCGCGGCGATGAAGAAACCGCTGGTCACGCTGGTCAACGGCCCCGCCGCCGGTGCTGGCATGAGCCTGGCGATCAGCGGAGATTTCGTCCTGGCCGCGCCTGAGGCCAATTTCACCGCGGCCTATGGCGGCATCGGCCTGACCCCGGATGGTGGCATGTCCTGGATGCTGCCCCGCCTTGTCGGGTTGCGGCAGGCGCAGGACATCATTTTGTCGAACCGCTGCGTGAGCGCCGAGGACGCCGTTGCCATCGGCCTGGCCACGCGGATCGCGCCGCCCGACGGCCTCATCGCCGAGGGTGACACACTGGCCGCCAGCCTGGCCGACCGCGCCGTGGGGGCGATGGGCAGGGCCCGCTGGCTGATGCAGACGGGCATGACCGAAGGCTTCGTCGCGCAGATGGACCGTGAACTTCAAAGCATCGTTGCGGCGGGCGAAGGCCCCGAGGGGCGCGAGGGCGTCCAGGCTTTCCTGGACCGCCGCAAACCGGATTTCCAGAAGGGATAACAGACTATGGCTGAAGCATATATCGTCGAAACCGCCCGCGTGGCCGGTGGCCGCCGTGGCGGCGCCCTGGCGGGATGGCACCCGGCCGACATAGGCGGCGAAGTGATCAACGCGCTGGTCGACCGCTCGGGCATCGACCCGGCGGCGGTGGACGACGTGATCGTCGGCTGCGTGACCCAGGCCGGCGAACAGGCCTTTGCCTTTGGCCGCAACTGCGTGCTGGCGTCGAACCTGCCGCAATCGGTGCCGGCCGTGACCATCGACCGGCAATGCGGCAGCTCTCAGCAGTCGGTGCAATTCGCCGCGCAGGCGGTGATGTCGGGCACCCAGGACGTGGTCATCGCCATGGGCGTCGAAAGCATGACCCGGGTGCCGATGTTTTCGAACCTGAAATTCCACATGAAGGAAGGCCTGGGCGAAGGCCCCTTCAGCGACCGCATCGGCGCGCGCTACGGCACCAAGGATTTCAGCCAGTTCAAGGGGGCCGAGATGATCGCCCGCAAGTACGGCTTTGACCGGGACGACCTGGACGCCT
The DNA here is from genome assembly GCA_002709405.1 of Paracoccaceae bacterium. GTDB lineage: Bacteria > Pseudomonadota > Alphaproteobacteria > Rhodobacterales > Rhodobacteraceae > Marinibacterium. The sequence goes on along the minus strand of PAQV01000051.1, from coordinate 59,979 downwards.
TCGCGCTGGACAGCCATCGCCGGGCCACCGCGGCGACCCAGTCCGGGGCCTTCGACACGGAAATCGTTCCGCTGGCCATCGACGGCGGGTTGCACACGACCGACGAGGGCATCCGCCCGGATGCCTCGATGAAAGGGATCGGCAGTGTGAAGCTGCTGGAAGAGGGGGGCATGATCTCGGCCGCCAATGCCTCGCAGATCTGCGACGGGGCGGCGGGCGTGCTGGTCGTCAGCGAGGCGGCGTTGAAGACATACAACCTGACCCCCAAGGCCCGTATCGTGACCCTGACGGTCACCGGGGGCGACCCGGTCATCATGCTGGAGGAACCGATCCCGGCCACCAAACGCGCCCTTGAACGGTCGGGCATGACGATCGACGACATCGACCTTTACGAGGTCAACGAGGCCTTCGCCCCGGTGCCCCTGGCCTGGCTCAAGGCTCTGGACGCCGACCCGGCCAAGCTGAACGTGAACGGCGGGGCGATCTCGCTGGGCCATCCCCTGGGCGCGTCGGGGGCCAAGTTGATGACGACGCTGGTTCATGCGCTGCATGCCCGCGGCAAGACATACGGCCTGCAGACCATGTGCGAAGGCGGCGGGATCGCCAACGTCACGATCCTCGAAGCAGTCTGATGGCGATCCGGACCAAGATCACCGAGATGCTCGGCATCGCGCATCCCATCGTGCAGGGCGGCATGATGTGGGTCGGCACCGCCGATATGGCCGCCGCCGTGTCCAATGCCGGGGGGCTGGGCATTATCACCGCCCTGACCCAGCCCACGCCCGACGCGTTGTCGGCGGAAATCGCGCGCTGCCGGACCCTGACGGACAAGCCCTTCGGGGTGAACCTGACGGTGCTGCCCTCGGTCAACCCGCCGCCCTATGCCGATTACCGGCGGGCGATCATCGAGGCCGGGATCAAGGTCGTCGAGACCGCCGGCGGCAAGCCGCAGGAACATGTCGAGGACTTCAAGGCTCACGGGATCACGGTCCTGCACAAGTGCACCTCGGTTCGGCACGCGCTGTCGGCCGAGCGGATGGGCGTCGACGTGATTTCCATCGACGGGTTCGAATGCGCGGGCCATCCGGGAGAAGACGACGTGCCCGGGCTGGTGCTGATCCCGGCGGCGGCGGACCAGGTCAAGGTGCCGATGCTGGCCTCGGGCGGGTTCGGAGACGGGCGCGGCCTGGCGGCGGCGCTGGCGCTGGGGGCCGAGGGCATCAACATGGGCACGCGGTTTTGCGCCACGCAGGAGGCGCCGATCCACGACGCGGTGAAACGTTTCCTCGTGGAAAACGGCGAGCGTGACACCAACCTGATCTTCCGCGGCTTCAAGAACACCGGCCGGGTGGCGAAGAACGCGGTGTCGGACATGGTGGTCGAGATCGGGTCAAAACCCGGGGCGCAGTTCAAGGACGTGCAGCCCTATGTCTCGGGGGCAAAGGGGCGCGAGGCGCTGACCACCGGCAACCTGGGGGCCGGGCTGATCTGGGCCGGCCAGATCCAGGGGCTGATCCACGACATCCCCAGCTGTGCCGACCTCCTGGCCCGCATCGTCAGCGAGGCCGAGGCGATCATCACGGGCCGGCTGGCCGCATTCGCAAGTTGAAAAGGGCGCCAAAATGGATCCTCTTGTGAAGGCAGGCATGGCCCGGGCCCCGATGGGCGGGGTCCGGGGCACCGTGTCCGGGATCCCTGTCGCGGACGCCATTGCCGTCGAAAAGCTGTAGGACCATCGTAATGAGACTGACCGAAGACCAGACCATGATCCGGGACATGGCGCGCCGTTTCGCGGCCGACCGGCTGGCCCCGAATTCCGCCGAATGGGACCGTACCAAGCATTTCCCCAAGGACGAGATCGCCGAGATGGGCGCGCTTGGCATGTTGGGCATGCTGGTGCCCGAAGACTACGACGGAGCCGACGTCGACAACGTGGCCTATGCGGTCGCGCTCGAAGAAATCGCGGTCGGCAACGGGGCCGTTTCGACGATCATGTCGGTCCATAACTCGGTGGGCTGCGCGCCGATCCTGAAGTTCGGCACCGAGGAGCAGAAGCAGGCCTTCCTGCGGCCGATGGCCCGGGGCGAGGCGCTTGGGGCCTTTTGCCTGACCGAACCGCACGCCGGGTCGGACGCCTCTGCGCTGAAGACGCGGGCCCGGCGGACCAATGCGGGCTGGGTGCTGGACGGGGTGAAGCAGTTCATCACCAACGGGCAGAACGGCGACACGGCCATCGTCTTTGCGGTGACCGATCCGGACGCGGGCAAGAAGGGCATTTCTGCCTTCATCGTCCCGACGGCAACGCCGGGCTACCGGGTCGCCTCGATCGAGGACAAGCTGGGCCAGACCCTGTCCGACACGGCGCAGATCGTGTTCGAGGGCTGCGAGATCCCGGCCGAGAACATCCTGGGCGAGGAAGGTCAGGGCTATCGCATCGCGCTGGCCAACCTTGAAGGCGGGCGGATCGGCATCGCCTCGCAATCGGTGGGCATGGCGCGCGCGGCGATGGAGGCGGCGATTGCCTATGCCGGCGAGCGCGAAAGCATGGGGCGCAAGCTGATCGAGCACCAGGCGGTGGCCTTTCGCCTCGCCGACATGGCCACCCGGATCGAGGCCGCGCGCCAGCTGGTGCTGCATGCCGCCGCGCTGCGCGACGCGGGCGAACCGGCGCTGCAGGCCGCGTCCATGGCCAAGCTCTTTGCCTCGGAAATGGCGGAACGGGTCTGTTCGGACGCCATCCAGACCTTTGGCGGCTATGGCTATACCCGCGATTTTCCGGTCGAGCGGATCTATCGCGATGTCCGGGTCTGCCAGATATACGAAGGCACCAGCGATGTGCAGCGCATCGTGATTGCCCGGGGGCTGACCGCCTAAGGGTGGTTCCGGGGACAGATGGATATGGGTCAAGCCCAGGATCAAGCCCAAGGCCAAGCCACGGGTCAAACCAAGGGCCAGAACGGCCTTCGGTGCTCAGGGACATGCTGGCGGCCCGCTGGCCGGTGTCGTGGGCCGGCTGGCACATGGCTATCTGGGGGAGGCGACCGGACATGACAGAGGATCCGTGGACGGCCCGTAGCGGCCCGACCGATGCGGCGCTGGCTCTCAGGGCCCTGGCCCGGCATCCACACCGCGCGGCCTTTGTCTGGCCCGAGAGCCGGATGACCTGCGCCGAGGCCGCCCCGGCTGATCGACGGGATGCAGGCCGTGCTCCAGTAGCGTGGGATCCGTGCGGGCGATTGCGTCGCCATCCTGGCGTCGAACCGGGCCGTGTACTGGTGCGCGGTCATCGCGGCGCAATCCCTTGGGGCCGGTGTCAGCAACCTGCACCCGCTGGGCACGCGCCCGGACCAGGCCGCGCAGATCGCGGAACTGACGCCCCGCGCAGTCATCGTGGATGGCCTGGACCATGAGGCCGGGGCGGCGGATCTGGCCGGGGAATGTCCCGAGCCCTTGCACCTGACGCTGGGCGATGGCGGCGAGACGGACCTTGTCCGGCTGGCCGGGGCGCATTCGGGTCCTCCGCTCGACCTGCCCGACACGCCGGGCGACCTTGCCGTGGCGCCGATCAGCCATGTTGGTGGCACCAAGATCGTGCCGGTCCTGCTGCGCGGCGGCCCGGTCTACCTGATGCGCGGCTTCGGGGCGGGGAAGGTCCTGCCGACCATTGCCCGCGCGCGGATCAACATGAGGCTTCTGGTGCCGACGATGATCTACGCCTTGCTCGATCATCCCGACATCGCGGACCACGACTTGGCCTCACTGGAGCTGCTGCTTTACGGCGCGGCCCCGATGGCCTCGATGGCCCCGGCGCGCCTGGCGCATTGGATCGCCACGCTGGGTCCCGTCTTTGCCCGGCTGTATGGCCAGACGGAATGTTACCCGATCGCCGTGCTGCCCCGGGGAGACCACGATCCGGACCGTCCCGACCTGCTGGCGGCCTGCGGACACCCGGTTTCGACCGCCATGGTGCGGCTTCTGACGCCCGAAGGCGACATCCAAGGCCATGGGCGGGGACTGGCTGCACACCGGGGACATCGCCATCGCGGATGCCGAGGGGCGGCTGACCATCGAGGACCGGCTGAAGGACAAGATCGTGTCCGGCGGGTTCAACGTCTACCCGAAAGAGGTCGAGGACGTGCTGGCCTCGCATGACATGGTGGCGATGGCCGCGGTGATCGGGATCCCGGACGACAAGTGGGCGAGGCGGTGGTGGCCTATGTCGTCCCCCACGACGGCGCACGGCCCGACACGGCCGAGATGCGCGACCACGTGCGGGCCAGCAAGGGCCCGGTGCATGCTCCGAAGGCCTTCCACCTGGTGGACCGCCTGCCGATGACCGCCCTGGGCAAGATCGACAAGGTCGCCCTGCGGGCCCCGCATTGGGACGGGCAGACCCGCAGGGTCTGATCCTGTGCCCATCTGCACATTCTTCAGCTGGTAATTCGACACCCGACGTCACCGGCCGACGCCTGTTTCGGCGGGTCAGGGGCAAACAACGTCATGGTTTGGTATGGAAAAATCGTGCCTCCTGTTTTTTAGTACATTGCACTAAAAATGTTGAAAGGACCTCTCGATTTTGCTACCCGTCAATGGGAGCACGGTGTCCGGTCACGGATCGGCACCGGACATCGGGAGGAGATCACCGTCGTCGGACGGGCCAGCGCCGTGGGAGGCAGGGGGCCCATTCAGATCCGTGGCGGTGCATCGGGAAGCTTGGGGGCCAGCACAGGCCCCGCCGGAGGAGGAACAGATGAACCAGGGTTGCAGGCAAGCCGGTGTCTCGGCGTCATGACGGTGGTCTTCACCTTTCTCCGGCGTCTTCTGGTGGTCCTTGGCGGCGCCGCGATGATCATCATGATGCTGCACATCACGCTCGAGGTGATCCTGCGGTCGGCCTTCGGCATCACGATCCCCGGTACGCTTGAATTCGTCTCGTTCTACTACATGGTCTGCGCGGTCTTCGCCGGGCTGGCCATCGTGGCGCTGCTGAACGAACAGGTGGTGGTCGAGGTGTTCCTGGGCTGGGCGTCGCGCCGTACCGTGTCCATCGTCGATGGGCTGGCGGCCCTTCTGGGGGCGGGCTATGCGGGCTTTCTGGCCTATGCCGGCTGGCTCGAGGCGCGCTCGGCCTTCAAGTACGACGAGATGCTGCCCGTGCGCGGGTTCGACGTGCCGATCTGGCCCAGCCGCTGGGTCGCCGTCGTGGGGCTGGCCATCATCGCCCTGGCCTCGCTCGGCTATGCCGCTGCCCACCTGCGCGGCCGGAAAGACGGCCGGACATGAGCAACCTGGAAATCGGTTTCTCGGCCATGGGCGTGCTGCTGGCCCTGTTGGCCGTGCGTGTCCCGATCGGCGTGGCCCTGGGCGTCGTGTCGCTGGGCGGCATCTACACGATCATGGGCGAGCGCGCGACCGTCGGCGTCGCCCGCAGCATGGTGTTCGAGATCGTCGCCAAGTGGGAGCTGTCGGCCATCCCGATGTTCCTGCTGATGGGGGCGGTGGCCTTTCACAGCGGGCTGACCAAGGGCCTCTTCGATTGCGCCCGGCTGTGGCTCAGCCGGCTTCCGGGCGGGCTGGCGGTGGCCACGAATTACGCCTCCGCCGGGTTCTCGGCCGCGTCCGGGTCCAGCCTGGCCACGGCGGCCGCCATGTCGCGCCTGGCCGTGCCCGAGATGCTGCGCTACGGCTATGCGCCGTCGCTGGCCACGGCCGTTGTCGCGGCTTCGGGGACCATCGGCACGATGATCCCGCCCAGCATCCTCTTTGTGCTTTACGGCATGTTCACCGGCCAGTCGATCGGCATGCTGCTGCTGGCCGGCATCCTGCCCGGCCTGCTGACCGCCTTCGTCTACGGGGCGATGATCATCCTGCGCTGCCGTTACAATCCCGACCTGGCGCCCGCCATCACCGAAGAGGTCACCTGGGCCGACCGGATCAGCGCCCTGCGCGACATTGCGCCCCTGCCGCTTTTGATCCTGGCCGTCGTTGGGTCGATGTACGCGGGCTTTGCCACCGCCACCGAGGCGGCGGGGTTCGGCGCCTTCGCGGCCATCGTTATCGCCGTCTTCCGGGGCAGCATGTCCCCGAAGGTGATGTTCGACAGCATCGTCGACACGCTGCGCTCAACCGGCACGATCTTCTACATCGCCATCGGGGCGACCCTGTTCTCGCGCTTCCTGACCTTTGCTGGCGTGCCCCAGTTCATGAGCGGGCTGGCCGACAATTTCGCCTACGACCCGCTTTTGCTGCTGGCCATGATCGGGGGCATCTACCTGGTGCTGGGCATGTTCCTGGATCCGATGGGCCTGCTGCTGCTGACGATCCCGATTTTCCTGCCCTTCTTCGAGGCGGCCGACCTGAACCTGATCTGGGTCGGCGTGCTGACCGTCAAGTTCATCGAGATCAGCCTGATCACCCCGCCGGTCGGCCTGAACGCCTACGTGGTGCGCGGGGTCATCGGGGATGCCGTTCAGCTTGGCACCATCTTCAAGGGCCTGACCTGGTTCCTTGCGGCCGAGGTGCTGATCGTCGGCCTGCTGGTGGCCTTCCCGCAGATCAGCCTGCTGATCCCGCTGTCGATGCAATGACCGCCCGCCCGGCCGAGGCCTTTGTGGCGCGGCCGGGCAGGGACAACCCGAAATAACGGCTTTCTCAGGGAGGATACCATGAAAGCGAAGTTCAAGATTGCCACGGGCGTGCTGGCCCTGGCCCTGGCCCCGCATGTCGTCGCGGCCGAAACCAAGCTGTCCTATTCCAGCTGGTTCCCCGGCAACAGCACGCTGCACACCAAGTCGCTGACCCCGTTCTTCGACCGTGTGACGGCGGACACCGATGGCGAGATCACGTTCCAGGTCTTCACCGACGGCACCGTGTCCGGCGGGCGGAACACGCTGCAGACGATCCGCGACGGCGTGGCCGACATGGGCCTGCTGGCGACCAGCTATCACCCGGGCGAGTTGCGGACCTCGGCCTGGCTGTCCGAAGGCTCTATCCTGGTGCGCGACGCCCTGGTGGGCGCCGGGGCCTATAACGAGATGATCTTCCAGAACTGCCCGGCCTGCCTGGACGAAATGGAAGAGCAGGGGATCATGCCGATCGCCTACCACGCCACGCCCCCCTACAAGCTGATGTGCAACAAGCCGGTCGAATCCGCCGACGACATGGCTGGCCTGCGAGTCCGCTCGCTTGGCAGCTGGGCCAGCTGGGTCAATGCCGCGGGCGGCACGGCCGTCAACATGACCGTGCCCGAAGCCTACGAGGGCCTTGAACGGGGGCAGCTGGATTGTGTCGCGGGCAATACCGCCTGGCTGATCCAGATGTCGCTTTATGATGTGGTCAGCGACGTCAGCGACATGAACATCGGCACTTTCGCCGGCGGCATTCCGATCAACATGAACATGCGCAGCTGGCGCGACCTGACAGCAGACCAGCAGACCGCCTTCTTCAAGGAAGGTGCCCTGGCCGCTGTCGACGTGGCCCTGGAATTCGCGGCCGAGGATGACGAGGCCCTTGCCGGCGCCGGCACGCACGACCTGGCGGTGATCGAGCCGGCGGGTGACCTGACCGCCGCCTTCGATGCCTTTGCCGAAACCGAGTCCCAGCGGATGCTTGACTTGGCCTACCAGCGCGGCATCGAAAACGCCGAAGAGCTCCTGACCACCTACAAGGCGCTTCTGCTGAAGTGGGAAGGGATCGTCGACGAGCTGGGCGGTGACCGTGACGCCATGGCCGCCCGGATCTATTCAGACGCGATGCCCAAGCTGGACTGACCCTTGTCCCCGTGCCGCACCGGCTGTGTCCCGGTTCGGCGCGGGGATTGCCCCATGCGCCGGGCGGGCTCCGGTTGTGGTTCTTTTTCGGGCATCGAAGTGATTCCAGGCCCGCGCCCGGGCCGGTTGGCACGGCCCGGGGCGCAATAAAACGTGATACTGTATGGACTTCGTGGCGCGGACCCATAGGCTTGGATCTGTCCCGCCCCAAGGATTCATACCGGCATGTCCGTCACGTCCCCAAGCAGCGATACACCTCCCTCTGACCTTCTGACTCGCACGCAGAAACCCTGGCTGCTGATCGGCGGCTGCCTGGTGGTGACGACGGTGCTGTGGATGATCGGGCGCTTTTCGATCGGCTTCGGCGGCACGCTCTGGCCCTGGCTCGCGCCCTCGCAGGTGGTGATGCTGTGGTCCTTCACCTGCGCCGCGCTGGCCATCGTCGTGGTGTCCCGGGCCCAGGCGCTGGAACCGCTGATCGGCGGCCTCGACAACGGCGTGCGCCTGCACAAGCGGTTGGGGCTGGCGGCGATGCTGCTGATGGGTCTGCACGTGGTGCTGCTGTGCCTGCATGCCATACAGGTGGGGGACTCGGCGGCGATCATGCTGGTGCCCTTCTGGCCGGGGGCCCGGACCATCGACATCGCGGTGTTCTACCTGCTGGCCGGGCTGGGCGTGCTGGCCTACGTCAAGCGGATGCGGCACGAGCTGTGGCTGAACCTGCACCGGATGATCGGCGTGCTGTTCCTGCTGGGTACGGCCCATGCCTCGATCGAGCCGGGCACGATCAAGTTCTTTGAGCCCCTGCGCACCTGGATCGTGATCCTGCTGCTCTCGGGCACCCTGGCCTGGACCTATCGCGTGCTGCTCTTTCGCAGTTTCGGGCCCCGGTTCCTCTATACCGTGCAGCGAGTCGTGCAGCGCGGGTCTGGGGTGGTCGACCTGGAACTGCGGCCCCGCGACCGGCGGATGATGTACCAGCCGGGCACCTTCGCCTTCCTGCGCACGCCGACGCTTGCCGACCATTCCGCCGAATTGCACCCGTTCTCGATTTCCGGCTCGCCGGTGAAGCGCGACCTGCGGTTCTCGATCCGCCAGGTTGGGGATTTCACCAAGGCCGTGAATGGCTTGACCCCGGGTGACGAGGTCGAGGTCTTTGGCAGTTTCGGAGGCTTCACCCAATCCCATTTCGCGCCTTACCGGCGGATGGTCTGGATCGGAGCGGGGATCGGCATCACGCCCTTCCTGGGCATGCTGGAATTCGAACAGTCGAACGACGATTTCCGGCGGATCTGGTTCTACTACATCACCCGCACCCCCGAGGACGCCGTCTATGACGAAGAGATCCGCGAGCGCTTCCTGGAGGCGGATTCCTATATCGACTACGTCCAGTGGACCACGGCCGACCGCGGCCGGCTGAGCGCCAAGCAGATCATGGAGGATGTCGAGCTGGACGATTTCGCCGTCATGCTGTGCGGCTCGACGCCCTTTGTCGATGACCTGGTGAAACAATTCCTGGACCTGGGTGTGCCGCCGGAACGCATCATCTACGAACATCTGCAGTTCCGATGACGGCCCGTTGGGGCAGCGGTCGGCGCAGCCCTTGGGCAGGCCCGGGCACCGGGCCGTTCGGCTTTGGACATCAACCTGTCAGAAGCCAGTCTTGGCGTGGCATTTCTTGACGGGGCATCCGGAAACGTGGAAGTTTTTGTACGAGTAACGATGCAGTTGCGCATCATCTGTTCGGAAGTGGTCCCGGGCTTGGTCCCGGTGCGGGATGCGGAGGTCTTTGCATGTTCGCAGGAACGCGATGCGCGCCGCAGTGAAACATGCAGGAATTCCGGCGGGGACCCATGGACATCAAGGAATACACAGAAGCCGAGATTGCGGTGACGGCAATCGACGGCCGGATCGACGGCACAACCGCGGCCGAGGCCGAAACCGCGATCCTGGGCCGGCTGACCGGGGTTCCGGCCCTTGTTCTGGATCTGGCGCAGGTGGACTACGTGTCCTCTGCCGGCTTGCGCGTCGTGCTGAAGGCCGCCAAGTCCGCCCGGGCGTCCGGCGCGCGGCTGGCCCTTGCGGGGTTGGCGCCTCAGGTGCAGGAAGTCTTCGATATCAGTGGCTTCTCGTCCGTTCTTGAGATCCACGCCAGCAGCGCCGAGGCCATCGCATCCCTGCTGGCCGCGTCCGGGGACGGCGCATGACCGGTGCTCTGCCCTGCCGGTTTACCCCCGGCGTGATGACAAAGCCCCGGCCGGGGGCGCGCAAGGGCCATGTCTGATACGGCCGACGGCCCGGGGCGTTCGGATCTTGTCCTGCCGGCCGAGGAAGGCCAGCTGTCACGGGTCCTGTCCTGGGTGCAGGCTTCTGGTGTCCTGGCCGATGTGCCCCCCGCGATCGCTTCGCGCGTCGAACTGGCCGCAGAAGAGCTGTTCCTCAACCTCGCCCATCACGCCTATGCCGACGCGCCCGGAGAGGTGCGGCTGTCGCTTCAAGGCTCGGAAAGCGCCGTGACCCTTGTGGTCGAGGATGACGGCACTGCCTTCAACCCGCTGGACAACAGCGCCGAGCCGGACCTGGACCTGGAGGTCGAAGACCGGGCGATCGGCGGCCTGGGTCTTCACCTGGTGCGCAAGCTGTCCGACCGGCAGACCTATGACCGCGACGGTGGCGTGAACCGCCTGACGCTTCTGTTCCGCATCGCCCCCGACAACGCACCGAACGCAACAAAGGCGGACAATCCGCCCAAGCCGACCAGCACCCGCACCGCGCGCAGGCCCGTGCTGTTGCCGTTCCTCCTGCGCTTCCTGTTGCCGCTGGGCCTGATCCTGACGCTCAGTCTGGTCCTGGCCGCTGGGCTGAACGTGCTGCGGCTGGAACGCGAAATCCAGCACGCGGCGCAGATCCGCTACGATTCCGTCGCCCGGGAACTTGGCGACACCATCGAAAGCAGTTTCGGTGCCGGGCTGTCGCTGTCCTCCAACCTGGCCGTGCAGATCGCCATCAACCGCCGCGCCCAGCTGCGCGAAGGCGAAATCCGGTATTATGTCACCGGTCCGGACGGGCAGGTTGTCCATGCCAGCACCGGGGCGGGGCCCTTGCCCTCGGCCGTGGCCGCGCTGCCGGGCGATGCGGACACGCTGTGGCATGCCCAGGCCCCGGACGAGGACGTCTTCCTGACCGGCATGCCCCTGACCCTCGACACGGCCCCCATCGGCACCCTGGTGCTGGTCTTTCCGTCCCGGTCGCTGTTCGAAGCCACCGCCACTCTGCGCCGGGATATTGCCATTGTCGCCCCTCTGATCGCGCTGATTTCGTTGCCCATCATCGCCCTGATCGCGCTGATGGTGGCGGTGCCCTTGCACCGGCGGTTTCATCACATGGCTGATGTCATGCATGACCTGGCCGATGGCACCGACGCGCCGGTCGCCAGATCCGACGGGGCGCTCGTGCATGCCGCGGCCGCGATCTCGGCCCGGTTGGGGCGCAGCACGGCGGAGACCGGATCATGAGCCGCCTCATGGCGTGGATCGGCGGGTCGGCCCTGGTTGCCGCGATCCTGGCGCCCTTCCTGCTGTTCGGCGTCTATACCTTCGGGATCTACGAACAGGCCCTTCTTCCGCAATACGAAGAGCGCGCCGAGGTCGTCGCCAGCGGTATTGAACGCCGCCTGGCCCTGGGGCTGCGGCTGTTCGGGTCTCTGTCGGCCCTGCGCGACGTGGACGACGTGCTGGACAATGCCGCAAAGAATTCCCCCGAAACCAGCTTTATCGCGGTCGTGGATGTCGGCGGCGAGGTGATCGCCCAGACGCCACGGACCATCGCCCGGTTCCAGAAGCTGATCGACGGACCGCAAGAAGACGCCCGTCCCGGCCTACGCGCCACGATCGAGGACCGGGTCAACGCGGTCTTTCACCGCTTTGCCGGGATCGAGACGGCCGAAAGGGTGTCTGGCAGCTACCTCTCCGGCACGTACCTGATCACTCGGCAGCCCATCGGCGACGCCGCCGCGCCTGCGGGGTACGTCTACCTTGGCACCGATACGGCCCAGCTTGACGCGCTGCGGCGGGACCTGTCGCTGAACATGCTGATCGTCTTTGCCGCCGCCATGCTTCTGGGCTTCGAATGCCTGCTTCTGATCGCCGGGGTCAGCCTGCTGCGCCCGCTGACCGCGATCTGGTACCTGGGCGACCGGCTGGCCGACGGGGACCTGCGCCACACAGCCCGCGCCTCGGGCCTCTTCGGCACGGCAGAGCTGATCCGGCAGACCAACCGCTTCATCCGCAACGCGATTTCCCGGGCCTCCGCAAACGGCGCGGTGCCGGGGCTGACCCTGCCAGAGACCGGCCAACCCACGCTCTGGCGCGGGCCCGCCGCCTACCTGATCCGCCTGCCGCTGATCCTGTTCTTCCTGTCCGAGGCGATCCTGCGGCCCTCGTTGCCGCTGTTCCTGAAGGGGATCGCCCCCGCGCAGGGCGCGCCCTCGCCGGATATCCAGGTGGGCCTGGCGATGTCGGCCTTCCTGCTGGCCTCTCTGCTGGGCATCGTCCTGGGCGCGCAGTTCTGCAACCGCAGCCGGGTGAAACACGTCATCCTGCTAGGCGTGGCCGTCAGCGCGCTTGGCACGCTGGGCCACGTTCTGGTGGCCACGGTCTGGCAGGCGGCGCTGTTTCGGGGCGTCGCGGGGCTTGGCTATGGCATCGTCTACGCCGCGGCGCAGGTCTATATCGTCGAACATTCCGACCAGTCCCGGCGCACGTCCGGGTTTTCGCTGTTCTTCATCGCCGTGGTGGGGGCCGATATCGCCGGGCCCGCCATTGGAGGCATCCTGGCCGACCGGCTAGGCGCGGACGCGGCCTTTGTCATGGCCGCCTCGGCGCTGGTGCTGTCCTTTGTCACCACCCTGGGTATCCTGCCGTCCGAGCAACCGCTGCCAAAACCGCCGCGCCCCGGGGTCCGGGCGCAGTTGCAGCCCCTGGGCGTCATCCTGGCCAACCGGCGCTACCTGGCCCTGATCGCGGGCATGGCCCTGCCGTCGAAACTGTTGCTGAACGGCGGGCTGTTCCTGTGCCTTCCCCTGGCCGTGGTCGCGGCGGGCGGCGGGGCGGCGGCGGCAGGCCAGCTGTTCATGATCTACGGCGTCGTCGTGCTGTGCAGCGCGGCCTGGATAGCCCGCGCCGTGGACCGCTGGAGCCTTGTCGCGCCGGTCGTCTGCGTGGGCACGATCCTGTCGGCCTTTGCCCTGGCCCTGCCGGCGCTGATCGGGCTGCCCTGGGCGCTTGTCCTCTGCGTGGCCGTTTTCGCGGCGGGGCAGGCGATGTCCGTGCCCTCTCAGATGAGCTTCCTTCTGCGGCTCACCCGCCATGAACAGGAGCGCTTCGGCACCGCGACCGTCATCGGCCAGTACCGCTTCATGGAACGGCTGGGCTCGCTTGCGGGGCCGGTCATCGGTGCGGCGCTTCTGGTGTTTTTCAGCCCCGTCCAGTCCTTGCTGGTGCTCGGCCTTGCGGCTGTTCTGCTGGCTGGGCTGGCCAGTACCTGTTTCCTGATCGTCGGCGAGCGCGACGAAGAAGAGGCCATCGATGCACTGCTTGTCAAAACCTAGATCCCTGGTCCGCGCCGCGGCGGCACTCGCGCTGCTGCTGGCTCCGCCGGTCGCTGTCGCGCAGGACGGCAAAAGCATCTTCATGGTGCTGTGGCGGGGCGAAACGGCGGTGGAACAGGGATTCCGAGGCTATTTCAGCGAAAAGGGCCTGCCGGTCACCTACGAGGTCGTCTCGGTCGACCGTGACACCGCCCGGCTGCCCGAGATCGTCGCCCGCATCAAAGCCGCGCAACCGGACCTGGTCTACACCTGGGGCACGCCGGTCACCCTGGGCATTGCCGGTGCCGATCCCGACCTGGCCCAGGGCGAGGCCTACCCGCCCCAGGTCACCGACCTGCCGATCGTGTTCTCGATGGTGTCGCAGCCTGTGCTATCCGGCGTCGTGGATGACACCCGCCTCAGTCACCGCAATGTCACCGGGGTCAGCCATGTTGTGCCGATGGAAACCCAGGTGCAGGCGATGCAGGCCTACATGCCCGTCGACCGGATCGCCACAATCTACACCGATGCCGAGCCGAATTCCGCGCAGGCGGTGGCCGAGCTGAAAGCCGTGGGCGAACGCTATGGCCTGCGGATCGACACCTACACCGTGCCGCTGGATGCTGACGGCCAGCCCGATCCGGCCTCCATCCCCGAACTGGTGGCCGAGGCGGCGGCGGCGGGCCCGCAGTTCCTGTACCTCGGGCCGGATTCCTTCCTGGGCGAATATGCCGCTGAGGTCGCCGATGCCGCCAATGCCGCGGGGCTGGCCACCTTCGCCTCGACCGAACGCTCGCTGACCTCGTCGGATGCGCTTTATGGCCTGGTGGCGCCCTATTACGACGTCGGCCGCTTTGCCGCCCAGAAGGCCGAGGCGGTGCTGTTTGACGGCGTTGATCCGGGCGCGATCCCGGTCGAAACCCTGCCCAGCTTTTCCTACCGGGTGCGGCTGGACGTGGCGCAGCGGCTGGGCATCCTGCCGGCCATGTCGCTGATGGATTACGCCGAGATCATGGAGGGCACGCCGTAATGCAACTGGAAGAGGCCCTGCGCGCGCGGATCGCGGATCTGCAGTTGCCGCCGGACAGCTTCGTCACCATCGCAGGGCCGGCCGATTTCGCCGAGCTGTCGGACATCAACTCCGAGGCCGTGGCCTATACCGGCGAAGATGTCTATGGCCGCCAGGACGAGGCGTTCTTTGCCAGGATCCACGGGCTGGGCGCGGTGCTGATGCTGATCCGGGTCGACGGCCGGGCACAGGGCTACACGGTCGCGGGACCGGCGGCGCGGATGGCGGGGCTGTTCGCGGACGAACCGGACAAGGGGCTGCTGTTCGGCACCGCCCTGCGCGCCGGCATCCGGGGCATGGGCTGGCAGCGCCGGGTCATCGACCTGCGGCTGGCCGCCCTGTTCGATGCGGGGTTCACGGCCGGCAAGGCCTTTGTGTCGCCCTGGAACCACGGGTCGTTGCGCAACCTGCTGGCTGCTGGTCTCGCCGTGGTCAGCCATGATTACAGCTACTACGGCCAGCATCGGTTCATCGTCGAACGGCCCGCGCGCGGCTGGTGCCAGACCAAAGAGGCCCTGCAACGCGAACCCCTGCCGCCCCAAGGCGGGCTGGAGCCGCACCGTGCCCTGCTGGCGGCAGGCTGGAAGGGCCGGGCGGTCGAACGCGACGGTCCCGCGCTGGTCTATGGTCAGGCCGAGGCATGCTGAAGACGAACTCGCTGCGCGGCCACGTGGCGCTGATCGTGTCGGCGGCGCTGCTGAGTGTCACGGCGATCATGCTGCTATATGCCGAAGGGCGGGCGACGCTGCTGCGCGACCGCCATGCCGCCGACCAGCTGGCCAGCGCGCAGGAATTGCTGACCACGGTCACCGACCTGGACGCGGCCCTGCTGCGCCGGATCGCCTCTGACCTGGCGAACCAGCCTGCGGTGGACGCGGTTCTGGGCGGAACGGATCCCGCCGCCATGGCAGAATTGCAGGACATGGTCGCGGCGGCCGTCGATGCCACCGGCGCAGCCCTTGGGGTCACGGTGCTGGCCGACGATGGCACCGTCGTGGCGCGGCTTGGCATGGCGGCCGTGGGGCCGGCGGAGGGCGATGTGGCCGTGAACGGCCTGGGCCTGGGTGCTGCCGGCGACCTGCGGCTGGCGGCCGTCGAACCGGTGCGCCAGGGCAACCGCGTCACCGGGCAGGTGGTGGCGTCCCTCGACCTGGTCGACCGCGCGCGCCGTTTCCTGCGCGGGGCCTCGGCCCTTGGCGTGATCTCGGTCGATGGGACGGTCAGGACGACCGGGCCAGTGCCCGAGGGGTTTTCAACGCTGACCGACGGCTGCTGTGCCGGCGCGGCGCGCAGCGTCGGGTTCGGCGAGGACGGGCGGCGCTACCTGGCCCTGGCGATCCCGATGCGCGACGACCAGGGCGATCTGCTGGCCGAGTTCGTCAGCCTGCGCGACGTCACCGCCTCCAGCCAGCGGCATTTCATCTACGGCAGCACGGCGGCGGTCATGCTGATCCTGGCGATCATGCTGACCTTGGGCCTGCTGATGCACGTGCTGCGCGTGTCCTTTCGCCCGCTCGGCGCGGTGGTGCGCCTGTTGCAGCAGATGGCCGAGGGGGCCACGACCCTGACGCTGAAGCCGATGCAGACATCGGACGAGATCCAGGCCCTGATCGACACCGTCGAACGGGTCCGCGCCGGGCAGGAGGCCCGCGACCGGCTGCTGAAGCTCGACACCCAGCTGGCCGCGGCGCGCAACGTGCAGCAATCGCTGGTGCCCTCGGATTTCGACCTGTCGCCCCGGTTGTCTCTGTTCGGCGCAATGATCCCGGCCGAAGAGGTCGGGGGCGATTTCTTCGATCTCTTTGAAATGCAGGACGGCCGCATCGCCATCCTCATCGCCGATGTGTCCGGCAAGGGCATCGGGCCGGCGCTGTTCGCGGCGCGGGCGGCGATGATGCTGCGGGCCAATGCCGGGCGTTACACCGACGCGGCCGACATCGTCTCGGCCACCAACGATGCCCTGTGCGACGGCAATACCGAGGATCTGTTCATTTCCATGTTCCTGGCGCTGCTCGATCCGGCGACAGGGCAGGGGCAATGCGTGAACTGCGGCCATTGCCAGCCGTTCCTCATCACGCCGGACCACAAGGCGCGGCATGTCACACCTCCCAACAACATCGTCCTGGGCGCGTTCGACGACTACCCCTTCCAACCGGCCGAGATCGCGATCGCCCGTGATGAGACCCTGCTGATCTACAGCGACGGGTTCGACGAGGCCCAGAACCCGGCCGGAGAGCTTCTGGGCGACGCCCGCGCCTCCGACATGGCCGCCGCCTTCGGGCGCACAGACCCGCAGGCCCTGGTCGAGGGGATCTTGTCGGGCATTGCCGGCTTCTCCGACGGCGCGTCGCAGGCCGATGACATCACCTTGCTGGCCGTGCAAAGGCTGCAGCCCGACACGTGAACCGGCGCAACGCCGCTTGTCGCGTTGTCGGGGACAAGCGTGTCCGGCTTGGCACTCATCGCCGACAGATGACCACAGCAAGACCGAAGCCGAGCAACAGCCGGCTGACCAGTGCCTCGCGCCCGTCGCGGCTGTCAGCGATGGCGCGGACCGCATTGAGGGGCAGTGACATGCCGGCCCCGAGCGAGGGGATCGCGGCGATGAGCGCCGCGATCAGGACAGGGCAGCGGGTGGCGCGCAGGGGGAAAGGGCATGGCTTGACCCAGTCTCGGAAATGGCCGCGCGTCTTGATCGCGATAATGGCGAAGACGACGATATGTCCGGCCAGCCGCTGGAATGCGGTGCTGATCTGTGCCCCAAGAGGCTGCGCCACACCTAGGATGACGTCACCGGACCGCGCGCGCCAGAGGTCGCCGGGGCTTCCGATGACGACGGCCCGGAAGCCATTGATCAGTGGGGCCATGGCTCGGACCGGGTCAGCCATGGACGGCCGCAAGTTCCCCTGGATCGGAGCCCATGTAAGCGGCGGCCACATGCGGGTCGTGCAGGATCGCTTCTGGCCGATATCGCGGATCAGGTGCACCAGCTCTTGGCATTTGACCTTGGTCAGCCCGCCGCCAATGTCATCCGGCAGCAAAGACCGGAGAGGCATGGTCAGCACCGTCCGAACCGGTTCGGACGAACGCCCGAGGGTGCCCTCGGGCGCCCTGGGCGCGCTGGCAAAACCGATCCGATTTGGGGGCCGTTCAGGCGTCTTCTTCCTTCCACGAATGGCGGTAGTCCGAGAACCGGCCGATCAGGTAGGGGCCCGAGGTCACCGGTTCCAGCACCTCGGCATCCGCCGCAATGCCGGGGATGTCGGACGGGTCGACGTGGGTGTCGAAATCGGGATTGAAGAAGAACGGGATCGAGTAGCGGTCGACTCCGGGGCGGTTGATCACCCGGTGCAGGGTCGAGCGGAAGCGCTTGTTGGTCCAATGGCTCATCAGGTCGCCGATATTGACGACGAAGGTGCCGGGGATCGGCGCGGCAGGCAGCCAGTCTCCTTCGGGCGATTGCACCTGCAGTCCGCCGTTATGGTCCTGCCAGAGGATGGTGATCACGCCGTGGTCGGTGTGATCGAAGGTGCCGAATTCGACGCCTTCACCGGTTTGCGGCGGGTAATGGGCCAGGCGCATGTCGGCCACGGGGCGCTTGAAGGTTTTCGTGAAGAAATCCTCAGGCAGGCCGAAATGCAGGGCAAAGCCGCGCAGGATGGTCATGCCCAGTTCGAACGTGGCGAAGTAATGCTTCTCCACCGGCTCGCGGAAGCCTTCGAGGTCCGGCCAGCGGTTGGGCGCGCGGACCGGGTTCTTGCCGTCGAAATCCGGGTCCTCGGGCGGGACGGGAAAGCCCAGCTCGAAGCCTTCGTTCACGTCGGGCTTGCCGTCCTCGTGTTCGGATTCCTTCAGCGCCGTGTAGCCGCGGTTGGTGGCGCCGGACTTGATCTCCATCCGCTTTTCCAGCGGCTGGGTGAAGAAGCTGCGGGCCGCCTCGACGGTGGCGAGGATATCCTCCTCGGGGATGCCGTGGCCCGAAACGTAGAAGAACCCGTAGGTGTCGCAGGCATGGCCGATCTCGGCGGCCACGGCCTTGCGGGTGTCCAGGTCGGGCGAATTCAGGCCCGAGACGTCGATGACGGGGAGGGTGGCGTCGGTCATGGGGGACGCTCCTTTCATTCTGTGGTCATGCGGTCGCGCAGGGCGGCCAGGAAGGGGATGTCGCGGAACTGGTCCTCCTGGACCTCGCTCCATTCCACGCCGCGCGGGCGGGGCGTGTCGTTGTTCGTGATGACCAGTTCCTGCTCGGTGGCGAACATGTCCAGAGGGCTGTCGTGGGCCATCATGGTCATCTGGTCTTCGTCGACGATCTGCGAGGAATGGACCATGGTCACCATCGGCGTTTCCGGCAGGATGCGGCCGATCTCGCGGAAGATGCCGGTTTCCAGGTCGGCAAAGCCCGCGCCCTTGCCGATGCGCCCGCCCGAGCGGGTGACGGCGACCGAGCCGACGATCGAGAAATCCAGCACGGGGACATCTTCGAAGCCGATGCGCTCACCATGCATCATGTAGCCTTCCGAAGTCGCGGCGAGTTCAAAGCTGATGCCCTTTTCGACCAGCTTCGCCGGGTCGAGCTTCAGATAGGGGAAGTCCCGGGTCAGCGCAGGCACCGGGCAGTATAGCGTCTTGCCGGCATAAAGCGCGCGCAGGCGGATCGGGATCTGCGGCGGGTCGGGGTTGCACTTGACGGTCTGCGCGGCCTTCCAGGCGTCGGTCTGCGACACGTAGAAGGCGGCCATGTCGGCGCCGGCAAAGTTGGGGATGTTGTTCTTGGCCGGCCCTATGGCCACGCCGGTGTCTTCCAGCTGCTGCCAGATGCGGTCGCGCACCACCTGCTTCTTGGGGCTGCGCTTAGCCCAGAGATCGCTGCTGTCAGCCATGGGTTATCCTTTCGTTGCGGGCGCAATCAGCGCCCCGGTCGTTTTGGAAAAGACGCGCGGGGTGTCGGGCAGGGTCAGCCAGACATCCGGGCGCGTCAGGGTTTGGTCGTCGCTCAGGCGGACGATCAGCGGGTGGCCCAGGGCCTCGACATGGGCGAGGCGGTCGGCGCCCTGGAACTCGATACGCTTGAGATGCGCGGGCAGGGCGTGGGGCGTGGGCTCTTCAGTCAGTTTCAGCGCCTCGGGGCGGAGTGCCAGGAGCGCATCGGTGCCGAGATGGCCTGCCACGGCCGGCGGGGGTGTCCAACCGGTGGTCTGCGCGGCGGAGGCTGTCGGCAGGGGGAAAAGGTTCGCCGGAGGGGACCCCAGGAAGGACGCGGCAAAGGCCGAGGCGGGTTCGCGGTAGATGCCTTCGGGCGTGTCGTTCTGGACGATGCGGCCCTCGTTCATCAGCACCACCCGGTCGGCGATGGACAGCGCCTCGGCCTGGTCATGGGTGACCATGATCGTGGTGATGCCGGTGCGGTCGTGCAGGTCGCGCAGCTCGGTCCGGACAGAGGCCCGCAGGACAGCGTCGAGGTTCGACAGCGGTTCGTCCAGCAGCAAAAGGCGCGGCTTGATGGCGATGGCGCGGGCGATGGCGACGCGTTGCTGCTGGCCACCCGACAGGGCGGCGGGCTTGCGGTCGCCCAGGTCGCCTAGGCGGACGGCGTCGAGGGCTTCGGCCACGCGGGCCTTGATCTCGGCCTTGGGCAGGTTCCGCATGTCGAGCCCGAAGGCGACGTTTTCGGCGACTGTCATATGCGGGAACAGCGCGTAGTTCTGGAAGACCAGCCCGATATCACGGTCCCAGGCGGGCAGGGCGGTGATGTCGTCGCCCTGCAGCACCAGCTTGCCGCTGTCGCTGTCCAGCAGCCCCGCGATGATGCGCAAAAGGGTGGATTTGCCACAGCCCGAGGGGCCGAGGAGGACGGTGAAATCGCCAGGCGCGACGTCGAGCCTGACGTCGTGCAGGACGCGGGTTGTCCCGTAGGATTTCCCGATGGCGTCGATCTTGAGGTAAGAGGTCATAGGCGGCGGGACCATTTGAAGCGCGCCTCGCCCAGGGCGACGATGACGAGGATGAGCGCCACGATCATCGCGCCGATGGCAAGCGTGATCGGGTCGACGCCCTGGCCGCGCAATTGGGAATACATGCGCACCGGGAATGTCATCCACGAGGCGCCGGCGATGAAGGTGGTGACCACCACGTCGTTGAAGGAAATCAGGAAACAGAAGGCAGCCGAGGTCAGAACGCCTGGCATGGCAAGCGGCAGCGTCGTGCGGGCAAAGGCGCGCAGGGGCCGGGCGCCAAGGCTGCGGGCGGCGTCTTCGAGGTTGGGATCGATATTGGACAATGTGGCCATGAGGATGCGCACCGAAAGGGGCAGGGTGATGATGGTATGGGCAAGGATCAGCCCCCCGACCGACCCGCTGAGGCCAAGGCGCGCGTAGATCTGCATGAGCGCGATGGCCCAGACGACAAGCGGCAGGGTCAGAGGGGCCAGCAGCAGGATCTCGACAATGGGCCGCGACCGCAGCGGTCCCCGGGTCAGGCCAAGCGCGGCCATGAGGCCGAAGGCAACCGAAAGCACCGAGGCGATGGTGGCGAGGATCGTCGAGTTCAGCACGGCCGAGCGGTACTCGGGGCTGGCCAGCGCCTCGCGGAACCAGCGCAGGGACAGCTCGCGCGGGGGGAAGCGGAAGAACTTGCCGTCGTCGAAGGCGGAATAGATCAGCACGGCGATCGGGGCGATGAGATAGGCGAGCACGGCGAAGGTGATCGCGGCCCAGAGGACGGTCTTCAGCCTCATGTCTCGGCCGCCCATTTCTGCGCGCCCCAGGCGGCGGTGCCGATCAGGGCGAGGATGGCCAGCATGACCATGGCCAGGGCCGAGGCAAACGGCCAGTCGAGCACGAGCGAGGCCTGTTGATAGGCCATGGTGGCGAAGGTGGCGACCTTGCCCTGGCCAAGCAGCAGCGGCGTCACGAAGGAGGTCAGCGCGGCACAGAAGACCAGCGCCGATCCGGCGATCAGCCCGGGGGCCGACAGCGGCAGGATGATCCGGCGCCAGACCTGCAGGCGTTTCGCGCCCAGCGACATGGCCGCGCCTTCGACGTCCCTTGGCAGGCGGTCGAGCGCCGAAACCAGCGGCAGTACCATGAGCGGCAGGAAGGCATGCACCAGGCCGATAAGGATGCCGGTCTGGTTGCCCAGCAGCTTCCACGACCGGTCGATCAGGCCCAGCGATTTCAGCGTGCCGTTGATCACGCCCAATGGCCCCAGCAGGTTCATCAGCCCCAGCGTCGGCAGCAGCGCGCCGCAGACCATGGGGATCAGCACCAGCGTCAGGATCAGGCCCCGGAAGCGCCCCGCGCGGCGCACGATCCACCAGGACAGCGGCAGGGCCAGCAGGGCGGCCAGCGCGGTGGTGGCCAGGCTCAGCCAGAGGGTGCGCAGCAAGCCGCGGATGTAATAGCCGTCCCCGGCGATG
Source organism: Paracoccaceae bacterium (assembly GCA_002709405.1). Classification (GTDB taxonomy): domain Bacteria; phylum Pseudomonadota; class Alphaproteobacteria; order Rhodobacterales; family Rhodobacteraceae; genus Marinibacterium. Next base: position 38,137 of record PAQV01000051.1, on the reverse strand, counting down.
CGGGCGTAGTTCTTGATCGTGGGCGTCGGATCGACGATCAGCGAGCCGGTCGGCTGGGACCAGATGCTCATCGCCACCAGCAAGAGAAAGGGCGCAACGAAAACTCCGACCGTCAGGATGACGGCCGGAGCAACGAGTAGGCCTGCGCTGCGTCGTGTCAGCAAGGTTACTGGCCCATGATGTCCTTGTTCCAGCGCTCGGTCCAATCGGCGCGCTGTTCGATCAGCCAGGGCCAATCGAGCGCCAGCAGGCTGTCGACCTCTTCGGGCGAGTTGATCGTGTCTGCGGCGGCAGATTCAGACAGCTCCACGGTGGAGTTGGTTGGGCCGAAGTAGATTTCCTCGGCATAGGCCTTTTGGGTCTCGGCCGACAGCGCGTATTCGATGAACATCTGCGCCAGTTCCGGGTTCGGGCTGTCCTTGACCTGGCAGACCATGTCGCGGATCAGGACCGGGCCGGGATCGCTGGGGAAGGAAAAGCCGATGCCCGGGAATTCCTTGAGACCGGCCAGCACGTAGCCCGAGATCATCGGTGCCATGGCGACTTCGCCGGCTTCCATCAGGGCAAAGACCTCGTCCAGCGAGGTGTAGGTGAGGGCGGGTTCGCCCAGTTCGGCGACCTTGGCAAAGGCCACGTCGGCGTCATGCTCGTCGGCCCCTTCGAGGCGGGCCGCCACGCCCAGCAACCCGTCCCCTTCCGACGAGGGATAGGGGGCCATGGCGATCATGCCCTTGTAATCGGGGTTCCACATGTCGGCCCATTCAGGGGGCTCCGACACCAGGTCCTTGGAATAGGCGATGCCCAGGCCGACAAGCGACATGGCATAGCAGCCGTCGTTCATGCCTTCCCAGACGTTTTTGTACATGTCGAGCTCGGGATCCGGGGCGACCACCAGGTCATCGGCCAGCAGCTGCGGGGCCTCGTAGATGTTCTGGAAGGTCACATCCATCGTCGGGTTCTGGCGCTCGGCGTAGATCTTGGCCATCCGGTCGCCCGAGCCACCCAGCAGGAATTCCACCTTGGCACCGGTCGCCGCTTCCAGCGGGGCCGCCGCATGTTCCTTGAGCAGGCGTTCGATGTCGCCGCCCCAGGTGCCGACGACCAGGGTCTGGCCGGAAAAGTCCTGCGCGCTCGCCGCGCTCGCGGCCAATACGAAACCGGTCAGGGCCGTTGTGAGTGTAAGCCTGGATGTTGCGTTCACGATAGCGCTTCCTGTTGTGAATGGTCTGATCTGTGCGGCACCCGCGCGCATGAAACGGCGTTCAGCACGCGGCACACGGGGTTGTGAGAACGCTAGGAAGTCGGATGTGCACACACAATCGGGCCAGCTACGCGGGCGGCGCATCTTTTTCGAGAATGCCCGAATATTAACTTGGTCTTTTCGTATATGATGAATTCCTTTGCGGGATTGGGGGCGGGCGGCAGCCGGTGCGACTATTCTGTCACAACGTGCTCAAACCGATTTGAGCCGGATCCCGCTTCGGCGTAGCAGCCGGTCAGCACTCTAGGACGACGATCATCAAGTCTACCCACGTGCAAATTCAGCACAATACAGGAGACTGCGATGACTGCTCGCACTCTTGCGCCTGCGGCCCACGTTACGCCGTGCCGTTGGCGCCTTGCCCAGACAACCGCCATTGTCGCGTTGTCGGGCGCTCTTCCCTTTGCCGCTGCCGCGCAAGAGGACGAGAATTTCCTTGGCACCATTGTCCTGACGCCGTCAGGCTTCGACCAGACGATCGCCGAGGCCCCGGGCAGCACGACGGTCATCACCGGCGAAGAGCTGGAAAAGTCCAACGTCACGGACCTGACCGACGTCCTGGCCGGCGTGCAGGGCGTCGTGGTGACGGGCACTGCGGACGAGGAAGACATCAGCATTCGGGGTCTGCCCGGCCAGTACACCCTGATCCTTGTCGATGGCCGCCGCCAGGGCACGCGGGAATCCCGGCCCAATGGCAGCGCCGGTGTCGAGCAAAGCTGGATCCCGCCCGTGGCTGCCATCGAACGGATCGAGATCGTGCGGGGCCCGCAATCCTCGCTTTACGGGTCCGACGCGATGGGCGGCGTGATCAATATCATCACCAAGCCCGTGGCGGATGTCTGGTCCGGCTCCACCACGATCGAGGCCACCGTGCCCCAGCATTCCCGCGATGGAGCCTCTGCCCAGGCATCGTTCTACCTGACCGGCCCGCTGACCGAACGGCTTGGCCTGCAGATGTGGGGCCGCCGGTATGACCAGCAGGAAAGCGAGGTCTATTACGGGCCCGGAGCCTCCGATGACGTCGACCTGACCGGGCGGCTGACCTATGCCTTCAACCTCGATCACTCGATCGAACTGGAGGCCGGGCGGTCGCGGGTCGAGAACACGAACTCGATCGGCACGTCGGTCGATCCCGATTACGCGCGGGCGTCGAACAGCGAAGTCACCCATACCCGCGAACATTACCTGGCCGCCTATTCCGGTTACTGGGGCGGGGTCAGTGCCGACCTGTCGATCCAGCAGGAAATCGGGAAGCGCGTGACCTATTCGGGCGATGTCGGCGAAGAGCTGGTGAATTCGGGCCGCGAACCCGAGATCACCAATACCGTGGCCGACGCCAAGTTCACGCTGCCCGTCAGCCTCGCTGGAGAGCACATGTTCGTCTTCGGCGGGCAGTACCTGAATTCCTCGCTTTATGACCTGAACTCGGCCACGCAAAGCGATGAATATGAAACCTTTTCGGCCTACCAATGGTCGGTCTTCGCCGAGGACGAATGGCAGATCACGCCCGATTTCGCCCTGACCGGCGGTGCGCGGGTCAACAACCACGAAAACTACGGCACCAACATCAGCCCGCGCCTTTACGCGGTCTGGAGCGCAACCAGCCGGCTGACCGTCAAGGGCGGCGTGTCCACCGGCTACAAGGCGCCTGACCTGCGGTCCACGACAGAGGGCTATTACTACGCTACCCAAGGGGGCATCGGCACCATCGTCGGCAACCCGGACCTTCAGCCGGAAACCTCGACCAGTTACGAGATCAGCGCGATCTGGACGGAGGCGGCCTGGGAAGTGTCGGCCACGGCCTACCACACCGATTTCCGCGACAAGATCGAAAGCTACAACACCGGCGACACGGTCGTGCTGGACGGGGTCACCAAGAACCTCTGGGAATGGGAAAACGTCCAGGACGCGCAGGTCCAGGGCATCGAGCTGGCGGCGAACTGGGACGTGTCCCAAGCGATCTCGATGCGCGCGACCTACACCTATACCGACAGCGAGCAGAAATCCGGCACCTACGAGGGCCTGCCCCTGACCCGCACGCCGGCCCACATGGCCAGCCTGCGGGCGGATTGGTACACGCCGATCCCCGGTCTCGATGCCTGGGCGCGGATCATCTACCACGGTGACGAAATCAATGCGGGCGCACGGATCGGGTCGAACGGGACGCCCTACAAGACCAATGCCGACGGAGACGTCATCGCCTACAAGTACGACGCCTACACCATGCTGGATGTCGGGGCCTCGTACCAGATCAACGACAGCCTGACCCTGAACGGGGCCATCTACAACCTGGCCGACGTCCGCATTGACAGCGCGGACTACAACACCGTGGCCGAAGGCCGCCGTCTTTGGCTGGGTCTGACGGCGTCGTTCTGACCTTGATCCAGTCTTCCGCCCGGTCGACCCAGGCGAAGGCCAGCAAGACCGGAACGCGCCGCAGGTAATCGCGGCGCGTTTCAATATCCGATGGGGGCACGAGGGCATGAGCCATGCAGCAATGGGCTTGGGAAGGGAGCAAGCAGAGATGACCAGCACAGGACAGCGCTTTGCCGGAACGGGCGCGTCAGGTATGGAGGCAGGGTCAGGTGCCCAGCCCGCACAGGATGTCGAGGGCCCGACGGCGCTGGAGCTCGCATCCGAGCATTTTCACAGCCGATCCTTCCGGCTGCCCGGCCCGCGAGGCGGGGCCGATCACCTGGTCCGGGTGGCCTGGCCGCGTGGGGCCGCGCCCAAGGCCGGCTTTCCGGCGCTGCACCTGTTGGACGGCCGCGCGGCGGAAACGCTGATCGACGCGCCGCTGCTGGCCAGGCTGGCCGATGCAGGCGGTCCCGCGATCGTGACCCACGGATACGACGTCGACACCCTCTACGCGATGACAGAGCGCACGCGCGATTACACGCCGCCGCACCCGGGCGGAGGCTCGCTACAGGATCCGATGGGTCGTCCCGGGGGCGCGGTGGATGTCTATCTCGACAGGCTCGTGCGCGACATCCTGCCCGGGGCCGAGGCCCTGGCCCCGCTCGATCCCACCCGGCGCACGCTTTGGGGGCATTCCTACGGTGGTCTCTGTGTGCTTCGGGCGGCGCTGTATGACAGGGGCGGGTTTGCCCGTTTCGTATCGGCCAGCCCGTCGCTTTGGTGGAACGACAGTGCGTTTTTCCGCCAGACCATGGCCCTGGTGGACGGGGGCATCCAGGATCCGCCGCGGATCGACATCCATTCCGGCACGGCCGAATATGCGCCGAAGGCGCGGCCGACGGATGAGGCGGTGCAACGGATGATCCGCATGAGAGAGGCGATGCCCAAGGACGCCTTGGATCAGCTTGTCTGGACGCTCCGGTCGCATGACGTGCCCGGGCAGGACCTGTTGTTCGACGGTCTGGACCATGGCGCAGCCTTCCGCCAATCGCTGCTGGCAACGATTGAAACGGCCGTTGCGGAGTTGTGACCGTGGGGGAGGCGTTTTCATGACAATGAAAACACCCGGGTGGCGACCGGTTTGCTCCGGTCCGCAACGCGTCGTTTCATGGCGCCGTGGTCGCCATGGGCGGCTTTGTAAAAGGCCATACTTACGGACCTGAAATTTTCGCATCATCCCGGTGAAATTTCCTTCATGGCCGCTTGGGCCTACGATCCTTCGACATTTGCCGTTTCAGAGATGAAACAGCCGGAGGCTGTGCCGGACACACATCGCTGATGTCTCTGGCAGGCTGCCCGCTTCCTGCGCAGTTTTCTTCCATTTGGCGGTTTTCCCCCTGACGGGCGGCCCTGGGCCCGTGTAGCGCTTGACCCGGCGGGGCCGTGAAGAGTGTCTGTCAGTATATTGTAATATGGGGCAAGAATGGCTGGGGATCTGTGTCTTGGCAGGTGTGGGACGCGCGCCATCCGCTTGATGTCGCGGTCGCGTTTCTGTGCCGGATGGCTATCCGCCGCAATCCGGCCGGGGTGCGTTCACGTGCCGGATAACGCCCTGATGGCGCGCGCAGAACGATAGTAAGCCTCATGGAAAGTTCAAGTTTTTGGAGTTTGACAGGTGGCATGATACGTCTTGCAAAAGTGCGTACATTGTACGGCCTCTGCACCTCAAAGCCGCCCCTGCTCCCCGCTCGATGCCCTCGGAAACCGCCGTTTTCGGCCCCGCAATTCCAACCAGGAGAAGTATGAAGATGAAGTTCCGTCAATTCCTGCTGGCCGCCACCACCTGCCTGGCCGGCAGCATGGTGCACGCCCAGTCGACCATCGTCTGGGGCGAAAGCACCCCCAAGGGCCTGGACCCGCACGTGGTTTATGACGTCCCGATGCAGCTGTTCATGCTGAACGCCTATGACGGCCTCTACCGCTATGTCGGCAACCCGCCCGAGCTGACCGCTTGGCTGGCCGACTCCCACACCGTGTCCGAAGATGGGCTGACCTGGGATTTCACGCTGAAGCCCGGCATCACCTTCACCGACGGCACGCCGATGACGGCCGACGACGTGGTCTACAGCTTCCAGCGCCTGCTGGAGCTGGGGCAGGGCCCGTCGGGAGGCCTCACGCCGGTGCTGCAGCCCGAGAACGTCAGCAAGGTCGATGATCTGACCACGCGGTTCGTGCTCGACAAGCCCTATGCGCCCTTCCTGGCGGTCATCCCTCTGGTGTCGATCCTGAACTCCAAAGTGGTCATGGAACACGAGGTGGACGGCGACAAGGGCACGGCCTGGCTGGCCTCGCACCAGGCCGGTTCGGGCGCCTACATCCTGGACCCCGAAACCTACAAGCCGCTGGAAAACGTGGATTTCGCCCGTAACGAAAACCATTTCTACGGCTGGGACGACAACCCGAACCCGGTGGACGTGGTCCATGTGCCCACGATCTCCGAGAACTCGACCCGGATCCTGTCGCTGCTGCGCGGAGACATCGATTCCACCGACGGCTACCTGGGCGCGGACCATACCGCCCAGATCGAAGGCTCGGACAACGCCCATGTGCAGCGCGATGAATCCATGCGGATCATGGTCATCCGGATGAACAACCAGAAGGCGCCCTTCGACAACGTCGATTTCCGCAAGTGCATCAGCTACGCCTTCAACTATTCCGGCTTCATCGACGTCATCCTGGGAGGCCAGGTCGCACGCAACGTCGGGCCTCTGCCCGGCAACCTGTGGGGCGTGCCCGAGGATGTCGCGGGCTACAGCTTTGACATGGACAAGGCCAAGGAGCATTGCGACGCCGCCCGCGAGGCCGGGGTCGAGATGGACCGCGACATGAAGATCCACATCCAGGCGCACCTGGACCAGACCACGCAGGTCGCCCAGCTGATGCAGCAGGGCATGGACGAACTGGGGCTGAGCCTGGAAATCGTCGGCGACACCTGGGCCAACGTGACCAGTTCGACCGCCAGCGTCGACACCACGCCGGACATGTGGATCCACTGGGTTTCGACCTATTTCGTCGACCCCGAGAACTGGATCGGCCAGATGTACGACAGCCAGTTCCACGGCACCTGGAAGGCGTCTTCGTGGTACACCAACCCCGAGGTCGACACCCTGCTGCGCCAGGCCCGGGAAGAGACCGAGCAGGCGGCGCGGGCCGAGCTCTACAAGGACGCCTACCGCATCATCGTCGACGAGGCGGCCGACGTCTGGATCTACAACACCGTCGCACAGCGCGGGCTGAGCAACCGGATCGAGAACTTCAAGTTCTCGCCCGTGGGCTCGGGCGCCGATTTCCGCTGGATTTCGGTCAGCGACTGATCCCCCTTGCCGCCCGGCCGCATGTTCCGCGGCCGGGCGGGTGACACGTGAAGACCTGAAGGAAAGACCCGTTGCTGCTGTTTCTCATCCGTCGGCTGATCCTGATCATCCCGGTCCTCTTGGGCCTGCTTCTGCTGACGTTCCTCATGCTGCGCCTCGGCGGCAACGATCCTGCGGCGGCCATCGCCGGAGACAACGCCACGCCCGAAATGATCGAACGGATCCGAGAGGATCTGGGCCTGAACGATCCGCTGCCCGTGCAGTTCTGGGATTATCTGGTGCGCGCGGCGCATGGCGATTTCGGCGTATCGGCCTATTCGCAACGCCCGGTCGGCATCGACATTCTCGACCGGCTGCCCGCCACGCTGGAGCTGACCATCGTGGCCCTTGTCCTGGCCTCGGTGCTGGGCATTACCTTCGGCGCGCTGGCCGGCATCTGGCGGAACTCGATCTTCGATCACACCGTGCGCGTGGTGTCGGTGGCCGGGCTGGCCACGGCGTCGTTCTGGTTCGCCATCATGCTGCAGCTGGTCTTTTCCATGGGCCTGGAAATCCTGCCCCTGCGCGGGCGCCTGCCCACCGGCTGGACCCCGCCGCCTGACATCACAGGGCTGTACCTGGTGGATTCCCTGGTCACCGGCCAGTTCGCCACCTTCTGGTACGCCTTCCTGCATCTGGTCATGCCGGCCGTGACGATCTCGCTTGGGGGGATCGCCACCATCGCCCGGTTCACCCGCTCGGCTGTCGTGGCCGCGATGCACAGCGAATATGCCGCCTATGAACAGGCCGTGGGCTATCCGCGCCGGCGGATCCTGATGCCCTACGTGCTGCGCAATTCGCTGGTCACGCCGGTCACCCAGATCGGGCTGCTGTTCGGGGCCTTCGTGTCCTCTGCGGTGGCCGTGGAATCCGTCTTTGACTGGCCGGGGCTGGGATCCTACCTGGTCGAGGCGATCTTTACCTCGGATTTCAATGCCGTACTGGCCGTCACCCTGGTGATCGGCGCGATCTACGGCGTGGTGAATATCCTTGTCGACATGACCCAGGGCCTTCTGGACCCGCGCGTCGCCGAGACCATGTGAAAGCCGCCCCATGCTGATGCTCAAGAAATTCCTGCGCGATGTGCCGGCGGTGCTTGGCCTGCTCATCGTCGTGATCGCTGTCATCTTGGCCCTGTTTCCTGGCCTGCTGGTCGACAATGTCGACCGGGTGAACCGGGGCGACATCCTGCAACGGCTGAAACCGCCCAGCCCGGACCTGCCCTTTGGCAGCGACGACTTGGGGCGCAACATCTTCGACCGGGTGGTGATGGGCACGCGCTCGGCCCTGACGATTTCCACGCTGGTCGTGTCCTTGTCGATGATCGTCGGCGTGCCGCTCGGCCTGATCGCGGGCTATCGCAGCGGCTGGGTGTCCTCGGCCATCATGCGGGTGACGGATGTCTTCCTGGCCGTGCCGCAGCTGATCCTGGCCATTGCCATCGCCCAGATCCTGGGCCGGGGTGCCACCAGCGCCATGATCGCCCTGGCCGTGACCTACTGGCCCTTCTTCACGCGCACGGTCTATGCCGAGACGCAGAAGATCCGCGCGTCGCTGTTCGTCGAGGCGCTGGAGGGCTACGGGGCCTCGACCACGCGGATCATGCTGTTCCACATCCTGCCCAACGTGGCCGCCCCCGTGATCGTGCGGGCGACGGTCGGCATGGGCTTTGTCATCCTGACGGCCGCCGTGCTGGGCTTCCTGGGGGTGGGGGCCGTGCCGCCCGCGCCGGACTGGGGGCTGCAGATCTCGGAGGGGCGGAAATACCTGCCGGTGCACTGGTGGTACGCCACCTTCCCGGGCCTGGCGATCCTGTTCCTGGTGCTGGGCTTCAACCTGCTGGGCGACGGTCTGCGTGACCTGGTCGACCCGCGCCTGCGGAGGTCGTGACCATGAGCGATGACATCCTCTCCGTCCGCGACCTGAAACTGTCGGTCAAGGGCGATGCCGGGCTGGCGCAGATCCTCGACCACGTGGATTTCGCCGTGAAACCGGGCGAGGTCATGGGGCTGGTGGGCGAATCCGGCTGCGGGAAATCGACCCTGATCCGCACCATCCTGGGCCTGCCGCCCAAGGGCGCGCGGATCGACAGCGGCACGGTGGCCTTCCGCGGCCGCAACCTGCTGGACCCGAAAGAGGCCCAGCAGATCCGGGGGCGCGAGATCGGCTTCATCCCGCAGGACCCGTTCCAGGCCTTCAACCCGGTCTTCACAGTGGGCGCGCAGATCCTCGAGATCCTGCGCTGGTCCGGCCTGCCGGACGACCCCAAGGGCGCGCGCTATGACAAATCCTTGCGCGCCCGCCACAAGGCCCGCCTGATCGAGGTCCTGCGCGCGGTCCAGATCCCCGACCCGGAAGAGGCGCTTGACCGCTATCCGCACCAGTTCTCGGGCGGCCAGCGCCAGCGCATCCTGATTGCCGGTGCACTTGCCACGCGGCCCTCGCTGATCCTGGCGGATGAACCGACGACGGCGCTGGATGTGACGACCCAGATGCAGATCCTGCGGCTGCTGCGAGAGCTCGCGGCCGATTACAACGTGGCGATGCTGTTCGTGACCCATGATTTCGGCGTCGTCGCGCAGATCTGTGACCGGGTGTCGGTGATGTACGCGGGCCAGACGGTGGAAACCGGCACCACGCCCCAGATCATCGACGGCCCGCGCCACCCCTACACGGGCATGCTTATGGCCTGCCATCCCGAACGCTCGACCGAGATCACCGGCATCCCCGGCCAGGTCTCCTCGCCCCTGACGCCGCCGCCGGGCTGCCGCTTTGCGCCCCGCTGCCCGCGCGCCACCGAGGCCTGCACATCCGCGCGTCCGGGGCTTCTGAACAGCCGCGACGGCCGCCAGCTGGCCTGCGTGCACGAAGAGGAATTCGCATGAGCCGCCCGCTTCTGGAAACCGTCGACCTCAAGACCCATTACGGCGGCACCCGCAGCCTGTTGTCCAAGCCGAAGCCCCTGGTGCGGGCGGTGGATGGCGTCAGCCTCAAGATCCAGCCCGGCGAAGTGCTTGGCCTTGTGGGAGAATCCGGCTGTGGCAAGTCCACCATCGCCAAGACCCTGCTGGGGCTGGAACGGGAAACCGAAGGCGCGATCCTGCTCGATGGGTTTGACGTGGGTGGTCGCGATCCGGCCGAGGCGCGCAAGGTGCGGTCCGACATCCAGTACGTCCACCAGGACCCGGGCGCGGCGCTCGATCCGTGGTGGCGGGTGGGCGATACCCTGCACGAGACGCTGAAGATCCACGGGGTCAGCGACCGGGCCGAACGGCAGGCGCGGATCCTGGAGATGCTGAACGCGGTGGGGCTGAACGAGGGCTTCCTGCGCCGCTACCCGCACGAGTTGTCGGGCGGTCAGCAGCGGCGCATCGGGCTGGCGCGCACGCTGTCGCTGCGCCCGCGCATGGTGATCCTGGACGAGCCGACTTCGGGGCTGGACCTGTCGGTGCAGGCGACGGTGCTGAAGCTGATGCTGGATCTGCGGGCGACCTATGATCTGACGTACCTGTTCATCAGCCACGATCTGTCGGTCGTCGAACGGCTGTGCGACCGGGTGGCCATCATGTACCTGGGCCGGATCGTCGAGATCGGCAGCGCGGACCAGGTGTTCTCCGCCCCCGCGCATCCCTACACCCGGGCGCTGCTGGAGTCCGCGCCGACGCTGACCCGGCAGGACAGCGGGCAGGTGATCCAGGGCGATCCGCCCAGCCCGACCCGCCGCCCCGAAGGCTGCGCCTTTCACCCGCGCTGTCCGATGGCCCAGGCCGATTGCCGGCAGTCGGTGCCGCAGCTGGCCGAGGTGTCGGACAGCCAATCGGTCGCCTGTCCCTATGCCATGCCCGGCCAGGTCCGCCCGGCCGAGGCATTCGCGTCGTAAGAACCGCCCCTAGAAGCGTCCCTCAGGCCGCCGACCCCTTGGCGGCCTGAGGGGGAGGGGCCTCGGGCAGGCCGAGGTTCTCGCGCAGGGTCGTGCCCTCGTAGGCCGTGCGGAACCGGCCGCGCCCCTGAAGCTCGGGCACCACGCCGTCGACGAAATCCGTCAGGGCGCCCATGAAGTGGCTGGGGTTGACGATGAACCCGTCCGCCGCTTCGGTGTCGACCCATTCGGTCAGCGTGTCGGCGATGCTTTCGGGCGTGCCCGGCAGCACCCAGTGCCCGCGCGCGGCAGCCACCAGGTTGAACAGGTCGCGCAGGCTCAGGTTGTCCTTCTTGGCCTTCGACAGGATCGCCTGGGCGAACCCGCGCGAGCCGTCGGTCGAGGGCACATCCGGCACCGGCCCGTCCAGGTCATGGCCCGACAGGTCGATCCCCAGCCGCATCGACAGCATGTCGATGGCCCCTTCGTCGGCGATGAAGGATTGCACCTCGGCCAGCTTGTCCAGCGCCTCCGGCATGGTCGCACCGACGATGGGCATCATGCCGGGCATGATGATCAGGTCCTCGGGCCGGCGCCCGTACTTGGGCAGGCGCGATTTCAGGCTCTTGTAGAACGCACGGGCGTCCTCGATGTCGTGGGTCACGGTGAAGACCACGTCGGCATGCTGCGCGGCCAGTTCCTGGCCGGCCTCGGACCCGCCGGCCTGCAGCACGATCGGCCGCCCCTGCGGCGTGCGCGAAATGTTCAGCGGCCCCTTCACGTTGAAGAACGTGCCCTTGTGGTCGATCGGCGCGACCTTGGTTTCGTCGAAATAGACGCCGCTGTCCTTGTCCTTGACCAGCGCCCCGTCCTGCCAGGCGTCCCACAGCTTCTTGACCACTTCGACGAATTCCATCGACCGTTCGTAGCGCCGGGCGTGGTCGGGATGTTCGCGCCCGAAATTCGCCGCCGCCCCGTCGCCCGAACTGGTCACCACGTTCCACGCGGCCCGGCCCTTGGAGATGTGATCCAGCGAGGAAAACACCCGCGCGACGGACCAGGGCTCTTCGTAGGTGGTGGACGCGGTCGCGCCCAGCCCGATGTGCCGGGTCGCCATGGCGATGGCCGACAGCATGGTGATCGGCTCCAGCCGCGAGGCGAAACCGGGATGTCCCTTCAGGTTCGCCCCCAGACCGTCGCCCACGAAGATCATGTCGAAAAGGCCCCGTTCGGCCTCGCGCGAGATCGCCAGGAGATCCTCGATCGTTTCGAAACTGTCCAGCGATCCGGGCATGCGCCAGCCCGCCATGTGGCAGCCCGAGCCCAGCAGAAAGAGCCCGAAATGTATGTGTTTCGCCATGAAAGAGACCTCGTATTCCTCTGCCCCGGGGCAGTGTTGCTGACCGATCCTGTGGTCAGCCCGGGGCCGCTGGCAAGGGGTGCGCGCGGGGAATGGCGCGGCGCGGGGGGCGGCGTTGTCTCCTGCCCGGAATAGGGCAGGAAACGTCATTCCCTGAGCGGGTTATGGCGCGCCCCGGATGTGCCCCAAACGATGACCGGAACGCGGCGCGGGACCCGGTGTCAGGCCCTATGTCAGGCGTTGGCCTTGACCCAGTCGACGATCTCGGCATGGGTGGCGAACCAGACGTCGCCCTTGGCCTTGGCCTGCTTGACCAGGTCCTCGAAGATCCAGATCCGCGAGCGATAGCCGGTGACATGCGGGTGCATCGTCAGCTGGAAGATCCCGCCTTCGGCATAGGCGGCCTCGAACTCGCGCGAGAAGATATCGAAAACGGCCTCGGGCGGGGTGTAGGGCCGCAGGGCGGAAAAGCGGTTCATGTTGAAATAGACCGCGTCGTCGCGGATCCATTCCACCGGCAGTTCCACCACCCCGGTGTCCTCGCCATCCAGCAGCAGCTTGTGGCAATCCACGTCGGCCATCAGCGAACTGTCATACCTCAGCCCCATGTCCCGGGTGATTTCCAGTGTCACCTGCGAGAAATCCCACGAGGGCGTCCGGATGCCCACGGGCCGCGCGCCGCTGATCTGTTCCAGCATGTCGGCCGAGCGCATCTGCAGGTCGCGTTCCACGTCGGCGGGCAGGACCGAGTTGCGCTCGTGGATCCAGCCGTGGATGCCGACCTCGTGGCCCTCGGCGACGAACATGCGGGTCTCGTCGGGGTAAAGCTGGGCCACGACCGCGGGCACGTAGAAGGTGGCCTTGATGTCGTGGCGGCGGATGATCTCCATGATGCGGGGGATGCCCTGGCGGTTGCCGTACTGGCCCCGGCTCATGGCTCCGATGGACTGGCCCCCGTCGCGCAATTCGTTGGTGTCGTGGTCGACGTCGAAGGACATGGCCACGGCGCATTTGGCCCCGTTCGGCCAGCTTGTGGGCTTCAGGCTGTCGCCTGCGCGGACGCGGTCCACCTTGCCGCGCCAGACGTCTTCGGGCCATTCCCAGGGGTTTTCGGATATTGTCATGTTGTCAGGTCCTTACGGGGTGAAGCTCTGATGGCAGGCACCATGAGCACAGGCCCTTGCCGGTCCCGTCACGCGGCGTCTTCGGCCATCGGTCGTGTCTGGAAAATCGAGCGGTGCGGCAGGGTACGGGCATGGGCACAGGCATGAGCTTTGGCGCGACGAAACGCGATCCGGTGCGACAATTCAAGGTCAGCGCCCCCATCCGCGCGCCGCCGCCGCGCGCTTCGTCAAAATTCGGGCAACCGGGCGCAGCAGCGCCGGGCACAAACGCAAACGGGGCGCCAAAGGTGCCAGGTACAAAACAAACGGGGCGCCAAAGGCGCCCCGAAGCAGGTCATGTCAACCGATTGTCGCGGATCAGAAATGCGCCGACATCGAGCTCAGCGGCTTTTGCACCGGCGGGGCAAACTTGGTCAGGTTGATGCCCTTCACGGCCTTCTTGTATTCGTCCATCGTCGGCGTCCGGCCCAGGATGGCCGACAGCACCACGACCGGGGTCGAGGCCAGCAGCGATTCACCCTTCTTGGTCTCGGAATCCGCCACCACGCGGCCCTGGAACAGCCGGGTCGAGGTGGCCAGGACGGTGTCGCCCTTGGCCGCCTTTTCCTGGTTGCCCATGCACAGGTTACAGCCCGGGCGTTCCAGGTAGAGGATGTTCTCGTATTCCGTCCGCGCGGATTTCTTGGGCGCGAAATCGTCGAATTCGAAGCCCGAGTACTTTTGCAGGACTTCCCAGTCGCCTTCTTCCTTCAGCTCGTCGATGATGTTGTAGGTGGGCGCGGCCACGACCAGAGGCGCCTTGAATTCCACCTTGCCGGCTTCCTCTTCGAGGTTGCGCAGCATCTGGGCCACGATCTTCATGTCGCCCTTGTGCACCATGCACGAGCCCACGAAGCCCAGGTCCACCTTCTTTTCCGCGCCATAGTAGGACACGGGCCGGATGGTGTCGTGGGTGTAGCGCTTGGACACGTCGGCATTGTTGACGTCCGGGTCGGCGATCATCGGTTCGACGATCTCGTCCAGGTCGACGACGACCTCGGCAAAGTACTTGGCATTGTCGTCGGGACGCAGGGCCGGCTTCTCGCCCGAGCGGATCTGTTCGATGCGCGTCTCGGCGATGTTCACCAGCTTCTGAAGCATGCCGTTTTCATGCTCCATGCCCTTTTCGATCATGATCTTGATGCGGTCACGGGCGATTTCCAGCGACTCGATCAGCGTCTCGTCGTTGGAAATGCAGATCGACGCCTTTGCCTTCATCTCGGCCGTCCAGTCGGTGAAGGTGAAGGCCTGGTCGGCCAGCAGCGTGCCGATGTGCACCTCGATCACGCGGCCCTGGAAGACGTTGTCGCCGAACTGCTTGAGCATCTGCGCCTGGGTGGCGTGCACCACGTCGCGGAAGTCCATGTAATCGGCCATTTCGCCCTTGAAGGTGACCTTCACGGTTTCCGGGATCGGCATCGAGGCCTCGCCCGTGGCCAGGGCCAACGCGACGGTGCCCGAGTCCGCGCCGAAGGCCACGCCCTTGGACATGCGGGTGTGGCTGTCGCCGCCGATGATGATCGCCCAGTCGTCCACGGTGATGTCGTTCAGCACCTTGTGGATCACGTCGGTCATCGAATGGTAGATGCCCTTGGGGTCGCGGGCGGTCACCAGGCCGAACTTGTTCATGAAGGCCATCAGGCGCGGGGTGTTGGCCTGCGCCTTCAGGTCCCAGACCGACGCGGTGTGGCAGCCCGACTGGTAGGCCCCGTCAACCGAGGGCGACAGCACGGTGGCGGCCATCGATTCCAGCTCCTGGCTGGTCATCAGGCCGGTGGTGTCCTGCGAGCCCACGATGTTCACCTTCACGCGCACGTCCGATCCGGCGTGCAGTGCCTTGCCCGGCGTCGTGCCCAGGGCGTTGGCGTTGAAGATCTTTTCGACGGCCGTCAGGCCCTGGCCTTCGTGGCTGATCTCTTTCGAGGGGGCAAAGACCAACGGTGCCTCGACGCCCAGGATCTCGGCCGCGGTGGTCTGCAGCTTCTTGCCGAAGACGATGGCATAGGATCCGCCCGCCTTCATGAACTCGACCTTCTGGGGCGTGAACGACGACGACAGGTCGGCCAGTTCCTTGCCATCCTCGGCGCCGTACAGCTTCTTGTCCTTGGTGTTGATCTTCAGGACGGTGCCGGTTTCGACCGAGTACTTCTGTTCCAGGATCGGGTTGCCGTCATTGTTGAGGATCGGCTTGCCGTCCTCGTCCAGCTTCTTGACCCAGTTCTTCAGGTCGACACCGATGCCGCCGGTCACGCCGACGGTGGTCAGGAAGATCGGCGAGATCCCGTTGGTGCCGGCCACGACCGGGGCGATGTTGACGAAGGGCACGTAGGGCGACGCCTGCTTGCCGGTCCACAGCGCCACGTTGTTGACGCCCGACATCCGCGACGAGCCCACGCCCATGGTGCCCTTTTCGGCGATCAGCATGACGCGCTTGCCGGGGTGCTGCAGCTTCAGCGCCTCGATTTCCTTCTGTGCGCTTTCCGAAATCATGCACTTGCCGTGCAGTTCCCGGTCCGACCGCGAGTGCGCCTGGTTGCCCGGCGACAGAAGGTCGGTCGAAATGTCGCCCTCGGCGGCGATGAAGGTGACGACCTCGATCTCTTCGTCGACCTCCGGCAGCTTGGTGAAGAACTCGGCCTTGGCATAGCTTTGCAGGATGTCGGTCGCGACCGCGTTGCCGGCCTCGTGGGCGGCCTTCAGGCGGTCGGTGTCGGCATCGTAAAGGAAGACCTGCGATTTCAGCACCTCGGCGGCCTGGGTGGCAATGGCCGCATCGTCGCCCAGGGCCAGGTCCAGCAGAACCTCGACCGAGGGGCCGCCCTTCATGTGCGACAGCAGTTCAAAGGCAAAGGCCTGATCGATGTCGTCGACCGTGGCCTCGCCCAGGATGATCTCCTTGAGGAAGGCCGCCTTCACGCCAGCCGCGCTCGTGGTGCCGGGCAGGGTGTTGTAGATGAAGTACTTCAGCGAGTCCGCATGATGTTCGTGCCCCGGCGTCTTGATCTGCGCGATGATCTCTTCCAGAAGCGCAGCATCGTCGATGGGCTTGGGATGCAGCCCTTCGGTTTTGCGAGTTTCGATCTCTTCAAGGTAGCTTGCATAGAGGCTCATGGGCATATCCGCTGACAGGTGTTCAAGGGTCTGATCGATGGGGGCCGGGTGGTCCGGGGCATCGTGTATTCGATTGTATGCAAAAGTATACATAATGGGCGGGGCGTGCAAGGCGTGAAATCGTTACAAACTGCCGCAAGCCCCGGCGCCCTTCTACCAAGGATTGCGGCCGGATGCACATGCGACGTTCCATGCACGCATGCCCAACGGGCCACGCAGTGACATGTCGCAGTTAAAAGCACCTGAACGAGAGCAGATCGCCCGGAAGTTGCCCAAAAGCTGAGCGGCGGGCAGGGCGGGCCATGCGACCCGCCAGGGCGCCTACAGGCCGGCCAGGAACCGGTCCAGGTACGGGTCGAAGAGGTCGGGGGCTTCCCAGAACGGCGCGTGCCCGATTCCGTCCAGAAGGTGAACGGTGTCTTCCCACAGGTTGCCGTAAGAGATGGCCTTGATGAAATCGTTGTTGACGAAGACATCGTCCTCGCCGTTGACGATGGCCAGGGGCACCGGGCTGGCAATGGCAACGGCCTGCTGGTCGGCGGCCTCGGGGGCCAGGATGCGCCCGAACATCAGCTCTCGGGCGCGGCCGTCGGTGCGGGCGACGGCTTCCAGCAGGAAGGGTTCGAAGGGCGCGTTTTCACCGCAGGTGGCGTGGGCGTAATCCGACACCTCCTGCTCGGTCATCTCGGCCTGGGCGGCCAGGTGCATGTGTTCGCTGGGGCGGAACCCGGCATTCACCGATTCCGGGTCCTTGGCCACCGGCGGCGTGCCCGAGATCATCAGCCCGCTGATCCGGTCCGTGCGGGACAGCATCTCCAGCCCGATATGGCCCCCCAACGACCAGCCCAGCACGGCGTAACGGTCGATGCCCAGCCGATCCATC
Source organism: Paracoccaceae bacterium (assembly GCA_002709405.1). Classification (GTDB taxonomy): domain Bacteria; phylum Pseudomonadota; class Alphaproteobacteria; order Rhodobacterales; family Rhodobacteraceae; genus Marinibacterium. Next base: position 20,729 of record PAQV01000051.1, on the reverse strand, counting down.
AGCTCGATGGCCGTATCGGCGTAACCCGGCATCCAGTAGGTCCGCTCGGGATCGGTCGCGTCCGAGCTGTTGCCGTGGCCGGGCAGGTCCATGGCGATCACCCGGAAGGCCTGGCCGATGGCGCCCGTCAGCTGGTTGCGAAAGACCTCGCGGCACGAGGAATTGCCATGGATCATCAGCACCACCGGCCCGTCCGTTTCGCTGTCCGTCACCGCGATAGAGGCATGGGACGTGTCGACGATCTGGGTTTTCATGGCGGGCTCCTGGGCTGGTTAACAAGGACTGCGGCGGAAGACGGACAGGGCGAAAAGGCCTGGATCCAGAAATGTCCGGGTTCCGCAGGAAAATCCATCCAAGACTGCTCCAACCCCGGGGCAGAGCGCAATTTCCCGCCCATCCCGACGCGCCATCAGGCAGCCTGCGCGGCCCGACCCCGCCAAGACCCTCGCCCAGGCGTTGAGACAGGCCCGTCCTCCGGGTGAGGGCGGGCCTGTCCTGCGGTTCGGGCTCAGTCGTCGTACCGGCTGCCTCGCAGGGCGCGCCGCACGTCCGACCGGGTTAGGCCGACGTCATCCAGAAGGTAATCGGGCAGATCGGACAACCGGCGCATGTCGCGCCGGACACGGGCGCGCAGGATGATGCGCTGAAGGATCGAGGGCGCCTTGGGCTGGCCAAGGCGCGGCAGGGCGAGAGGGGGCATTGGGGCTACTCCGGTAAGGTCTCAATGTGCTCAACCTACCGGGCCCGGCTGCGCCGTTTGCGTGATCTGCGCGTGATGACAAGAAAGTCTCGTGCAATTTCCAAGATCCACGATAAACTTTCGCATAACCGGCGAAAGCGGAACAGAGGGCAAGACCCATGGAGCCATTGGACGCCTTCGATCACCGGCTTTTGCAGTTGCTCAGCCGCGACAGCCGGCAGACCGGGCGGCAATTGTCAGACCAGGTCGGGCTGTCGCCGGCCGCCTGTTTGCGGCGGGTGCAGCGCTTGCGGCAGATCGGGGCGATCGAGCGCGAGGTGGCCATCCTGTCGCCCGCCGTGACGGGGCAGTCGGTCACGCTGCTGGTCATGCTGCACCTGGCGCGCGGCCAACCCGACCGGATCGACCGGTTGCGCCGGGACCTGCTGGCCCTGCCGCAGGTGACCCGCATCTACCACGTGACCGGCAACGCGGATTTCGTGCTGACCGTGCAATGCGCCTCGATGGAGGCCTACGCCGCGTTCTCCGAGGCGCATTTCTACAGCGACGACATCAAGGGGTTCGACACGACCGTGGTGCTGCGCACCTTCGAGAGCGAGGCCGACAGCCCGGACTGACCCCGACGGACGGGATGCGCCTGGAAAAGGGGGCGCCGGCCGCAGACAGCGCGGACCGGCGCCCCGAGGAAACGGGCTCAGATGATCCGAGCCACCGGGGATTTCGTCTTGTGCCAGTCGGTGTCGGCCTGGAAGGCATCGGACACCTTCAGCACCTTGGCCTCGCCGAAGGGCCGGCCGATGATCTGCAGGCCGATGGGGATGCCGTTGTTGTCCAGCCCGCAGGGCACCGAGGCCGCCGGAAGGCCCAGGTAGTTGATCGGCCGGGTGTTGATGGAGATCTCCATGAAGGCGGCAACCGCGCCTTCGGTGCCCGCGTCGATGTCGGCCTCGGCCAGGGTCGGGGTCCGCCAGCGCAGGGTGGGTGTGGCCAGCACGTCGCAGGCGCCGAAGACCTCTGATGCGAAGGTCTTCAGGATGCCCCCGCGCCGGGACAGGGCCTCGATATAGGTGACCGCCGGAATGCCCAGCCCCCCGTACATCCGCCCGCTCAGGTGCAGGGCATAGTCACCGGGCCGCTCGCGCATCCATTGCGCATGCGCCGACGCGCCTTCGCACCGGCTGACGATGGCGCCATAGGTCGCCACCGCGTCCATCTCGGGCAGCGAGACCGACACGATCTCGGCGCCGCGCGCCTTCAGGACCTCCAGCGTGGCCATGAAGGCATCGCCGACCTCGGGCGAGGCATCTTCGAGGAAATAGTTATCCGGCACGCCCACCTTCAGCCCGCGCAGATCGCCGGTCAGGGCGGCCTCGTAATCCGGTACCGGTTCGGTCGCACAGGTGGGATCCATCGGATCGGCTCCGGCGATGACCGACAGGATGCGCGCGCAATCCTTGGCGGTGCGGGCCAGCGGGCCGACGTTGTCGCAGGAGAACGACAGGGGCATGACCCCGTAGCGCGACACCCGGGTCTGGGTCGGCTTGATCCCCGACACCCCGCACATCGAGGCCGGCAGGCGGATCGACCCGCCGGTATCGGACCCCAGGGCCGCCGTCACGCAGCGCGCGCCCACGGCCGCGCCGGACCCCGAGGACGAGCCTCCGGGGCAATAATCATAGCCCCAGGGGTTGTGGCAATCGCCGTAATGGGTGTTGTGACCCGAGGCATTCTGGGCGAACTCGGCCATGTTCAGCCCCGCCAGCGTCAGCGATCCGGCCGCATGCAGGCGGTCCATCACGGTGGCGGAATAGGCCGGCCGGAAGTCGGCCCGGATCTTCGACCCGCAGGTCGTCAGCCGGCCCTCCTGGTAGTACATGTCCTTGTGGGCCAGCGGCACGCCATGCAGCGGGCCCAGGGCCGCGCCCGACGCCTGTTTCGCATCCAGCGCCGCGGCTGCCTCCAGCGAGGCCTCGCGTTCGGACCAGATCACCGCGTTCAGCTTGTCATCGCGCAGGTCGAAGGCGGCAAAGGCGGCCTCGGTCAGGTCCACCGAGCTTACCTCGCCCCGGGCGACGGCGTCGGCGGCTTCGGTCAGGGTCAGGTCGCACAGGGTCGACATGGTCTGTGTGGCGATGTTCATGACCCGGTCTCCTTGGTGGCCTGCAGCGCGGCGTCAAAGCTGGAGGGTTCCTCCTCGAAGGCCATCCGCCCGTGTTCGGCGGCCAGCCCCGTGATCGTGTCCTGCAACGGCAGGGCCATCTGCACGCCCACCGGATTGGGCAGCGGCACCGAGGACCAGGTCCTGGCAACGTCTTCGAAAAGCTTGGCGAGATCATCGCTCATGTCGGGTGTCCTGTTCTGTAAGGGCGGTCTTCGTGGAAAGGACCGGCGCCCGTGGTCAACCTTTGGTCAAAGAGAGGGGTGTTGCGTGTGCCAGCCGGTCACCGACTGGAACGCGTGGCCGGCCTTCAGCAGGGTGGCCTCGTCCAGGTGCTTGCCGACCAACTGGAAGCCCATCGGCAGGCCGGCCGCGTCGACCCCGCCGTTCAGCGAAATCGTCGGCTGGCCGGTCATGTCGAAGACGGCGGTGTAGCGGATGATCTGGCCCAGCGTGTCGGCGGGCTGCTGATCGGGGGGCACGGCCCAGACATCGGCATCCATCAGCGTGCAGCCGATGCCGGGCACCAGCAGAACGTCCACCCCGTCGGTGTCGCGGGCGATGGCCCCGCAGATCTTCAGCCGGTATTGCAGGGCCTCGGCCAGTTGCACCGGGGTCAGGGCCAGGCCGGTTTCGATCACCCAGGTCAGCATCGGCCCGTATTCGTTGTTGCGCCGGGGGTAGGTGTCCTTGTGGGCCGCCGCGCATTCGGCGGTGCAGATCGCGATCCAGTTGGGCGAGATGTCGGCCATCGAGGGGAAGCTGATCGGCACGAAGACCGCGCCCAGATCGGTCAGCACCTCGATCGTGTCGCGCATCATGGCCGCGACCTGCGGGTCGGTGCCGCCAAAGACATACTCCTCGTCCAGCCCGATGCGCAGCCCGGCGATGGATCCGCCAAGCGCGCCCATGTAATCGGGCACCGGGGCGGTCAGGGTGGTCGGATCGCGCGGGTCGGGGCCTGCAATGGTGGCCAGCATGGCCGCCGCGTCGCTGGCCGTGCGGCACATCGGGCCGACATGATCCAGGGAATCTGCCAGGGCAAAGACCCCGGCCCGGCTGACCCGGCCCCAGGTGGGTTTGACCCCGGTCAGCCCGCAGGCCGTCGAGGGCAGGCGGATCGACCCGCCGGTGTCCGACCCCAGCGAGCCGAAACACAGGCCCGCCGCCGTCGCGGCCCCCGATCCCGACGACGAGGCCCCCGTCCAGGCCGAGGCCTTCCACGGGTTCAGCGGGGTCTTCATGTCGGGGTGATGGCCGGACATCGCGCCCTCGGTCATCGTCAGCTTGCCCAGCATCACCGCGCCGGCCTTGTCGAGCCGGCTGACAACGGTGCTGTCCTGCTCGGCAATGTACTCGGCGTGGATCTTCATGCCCGCAGAGGTCGGTGCATAGGTGGTTTCGCACAGGTCCTTCACCGCGATGGGCACGCCATGCAGCGGCCCGCGCCAAAGGCCCGCGTCCAGTTCGGCCTGGGCCGTCTGTGCCGCGGCGCGGGCATGGTCGGGCAGGACGGTCAGGTAGGATTTCAACTCGCCATCGACCGCCTCGATCCGCGACAGCATGGCCTCGGTCACCTCGACCGGGCTGATCGCCCGGGTGCGAATGGCCTCGCCCAGGTCGGTCAGAGACATGTAATGCACATCATCCAGCGTATCGGCGGTGACGGTCGTGTTGACGTTCATCCTGCGTCCTTTCGGGTTCCCTGTGGACTCGGCGGGCGGGTCCGTTTCAGGAAACCCTAGGCAGTTGCGGCACTTGCTGCAAAATACAATATTTGAAATTCCAAGTAAAATCGAACAGCTGCCCGCGAACTGATCAGTCCTGCCCGGCCACTGACCTGACAGGTGACATCGGACCGCCTGCAACGCGCCAGTATTGGCGCCGTCCGGGCCTTTGACCGGACGGCCTGTCCGCCCAGCTGTCCACCCCCGAGGCGTGCATTGTGAAAATGGATTTCAGATTGCGCGCCGTTTTCCAAGATCCTGTTGCGCGTCGCCCCCGATTTCGCCAAGGTTCAGAAAATCAATTTCGCGGAGCCACCCCCATGTCGATTCCCGGTCTCATCCGTCTTGATGCCGCCGATGCCCAGGCCGGCGGCCAGGAGCGGCCCTTTTCCAAGGCCGTGCGCGCGGGCGATTTCGTCTATGTCTCGGGCCAGGTGCCCACCCGCGACGGAGAGGTCGTCACCGGCAACATCACCGTCCAGACCGAAGTGGTGATCGAGAACATCAAGGACATCCTCGCCCTGGCCGGCTGCGGCATGGAGCACGTGGTCAAGGTCGGCGTCTGGCTGGACGATCCGCGTGATTTCACCTCGTTCAACGCGGTGTTCAAGAAGCACTTCAGCGCGCATCCTCCGGCCCGGTCGGCCGTGCAATCGCCCCTGATGATCGACGCCAAGGTCGAAATGGACGTGGTCGCCTATTTCCCGCTGGACGGCTGAGCACCGATGAAGGTCCTGATCCTGGATACGCCGGATGCGGTGTCGGCCCGGGCCGCCGGACTGATCGCCAGCCATGTGCGTGACAAGCCCGACACCGTGCTGGGGCTGGCCACGGGCGGCACGATGGAAACGGTCTATGACCGTGTCATCGCCCTGCACCGGGCGGGCGAGGTCAGCTTTGCCGGGGTGACGAGCTTCAACCTGGACGAATACGTCGGCCTGCCGGGCGACCATCCCCGGTCATACCGCCATTACATGGACCGCAAGCTGTTCGACCATATCGACATCGACCCGGCCCGGGCCCATCTGCCCCGTGGCGACGCCCCGGACCCCGAGGCCGTGGCCCGGGCCTACGAGAACGCCATCACCGCAGCCGGGGGTATCGACCTGCAGCTGCTGGGGCTGGGGGCGAACGGGCATATCGGCTTCAACGAACCGACCTCCAGCCTGACCTCGATCACCCGGCTGAAGACGCTGGCCCGGTCCACCCGGGACGCCAACAGCCGGTTCTTTCCCGATGGCGAAACGCCGCCCCGGCTGGCCATCACCATGGGCGTCGGCACGATCATGCAGGCGCGCGAGGTGCTTCTTGTGGCCACCGGAGAGGCCAAGGCCCAGGCGGTGGCCCAGGTGGTCGAAGGTGCTGTGTCGGCGCGCTGGCCGGGCTCGATCCTGCAGATGCACCGCCATGCCACCCTTGTGCTGGACCGCGCGGCGGCCGGCCGGCTGGAGCTGTACGATTACCTGATGGACGTGCACCCGGAATAGGCGGTTAGCCCAGCAGCGCCTTCATCCGGGCCACCGTGGCGGCATCTGTCACGCGGGCGGCTCCGTGCTGAAACCCCATGTCATGCAGGATCGGGTCGCTGGGCACGTCGACCGAGGCCGAGGCATGGACCTCGGACGGGTCCAGCGCTGCCAGAAGGCCGGGCAGGGTGGCCGGGGTGATGCCCGATCCTGGCATGATGGCACACCGCTGTCCCGCGTGGTCTTGCATGGCCCGCAGGCGCTCGACCCCGTCCAGAGCCCTGAGCGCTCCGCCCGAGGTCAGGATGCGGGACAGCCCGAGCTCTGCCGCCTGGTCCACCGCCGTCAGGGGATCATCGACAAGGTCGACGCAGCGATGCAGGGTCACGTCCAGGCCGTGTGCCGCGCGCATCAGCCGCCGCATCGCGGGCATGTCCAGTCTTGGCCCCTCCAGCGCACCGATCACCACGCCGGCAAGGCCTGCATCTGCCACGGCGGCGATCTCGGTCTCCATCGCGGCCAGCTCTGGCCCGGACCACTGGAACCCGCCCGACCGGGGCCGGATCATCGCCAGGACGGGCACGCCGCACCCCGCCGCCGCGCGCATCATCCCGACCGAGGGGCTGAGGCCACCCAAGGCCAATGCCGAGCACAGCTCGATCCGGTCGGCCCCGCCGGTGACGGCGGCCTCCAGCCCGGGTAGGCTGTCGACGCAGATTTCCAGCAGGCGCATGGGTGCTCCTTTCAGGTGGGATCGGGAGGCGCTATGCGGAAGCCCTCCAGCGCCAGCAGGCCCAGCCCGCCAAGCGCGCCGGCCGCCGCGCCCAGCAGCGCCACGGTGGGATAGCCGCCAAGCGAGGTGCCCAGGGCGAACAGCCCGGCGGCCAGGGCGCCAGCCAGGAACATGTTTATCGACAGCAGCGACGAGGACAATCCCGGCCGGTCGGCGATCAGGTCCTGAAGGTAGCCCAGCGGCAACGAGATGATCGCCGCGGCCCCGATCCCGCCCACGACGGATGCAGCGATCACCGCGCCGGGCGACAGGGCATGGGCCAGCCAGACCAGGTAGACCACGTAAAGCCCCACGCCCAGGCCCAGGGCGGCGACGATGGACAGGTGGCGCAGGATGCGGGCCCAGACCAGGATGAAGGCGACTTCGATGGCTGCGACCAGGCCCACGATCGTGCCCACGTCCCCGGGCACTCCCTGCGCCTGGCCCGTCACGATCAAGGGCATCACCGCGCCGTTGACATGCAGCGTGGCCGTGACCAGCGCCGCGGCCAGCACGCGCAGGGCCAGGGCCGGGCGCAGCAGCAGGCCGAAGGCGGCGGCAAACGACATGCGCGGCGGCCGGGTCGAGGCGTCTCCGCCGCCGCCCCGGGGCATCATGAAGCGGATCACCGCCAGCAGCCCAAGCGACACCAGCGCCGCCACCAGATAGGCGGGCAACAGGGTGTCGGACGACGACAGGGCCAGCCCCACCAGCCCGGGCACCAGGATCCAGGCGACCGAGATCAGCGCCCGCAGGGCCGACGACACCGAGGCTTGTTCCGTCCGGGGCAGGTCGCCCGAAAACACCCGGCCGGCGGCAAACAGCAGCGAAAACAGCCCGCCGAAGACCGACAGCGGGCCCAACACGGCCAGCACGAAGACCCAGGGGCTGCGGGCCAGGAAGGTCGCGCCGAAGCCCAGCACGCCGCAGGCGGCCAGCACCATCAGCAGCTTGCGGTATCCGCTGTCGCGGTCGGCCAGCACGCCCAGCACGATCGAGGCCACGACGTTCAGCAGGGCGGCCATCAGGGTCAGGGCCGAGAACGCCGCATCCGACAGGCCCAGCTCGCGGATGGCCACGACCGATTGGTAGGGCGAGGTGGCCGCTCCGGTGAAGCCAAAGCAGAAGATGGCCACCGAACAGGCGCGCAGGCCCGGCGTGGTCCAGAGGGTGGCGAGTGTCGCGCGCATGGGGGCCGCTCAGCGCATCAGCCCGGCGCGCGGGCAGAGCGCACGGGGGCCGGGACGAAGGTGGCGTCGGGATGCCATGGATAAAGGCCGGGCGCGCGGTGATCATTGGCCAGCCGGGGGATGTCCTGGTTCACCACACCATCGGTCAGGGCCATCAGGTTGGGATTGGCCAGCGGCGCCAGGTCGGGGGACAGGTAGCCGGACTTGACCACCAGCAGGCCCACCTGCGCGGGGTCCAGCCCCAGGGCGGTGAAATCGGCGATGTCGTGATAGGGCCTGCGCCGGGCGGCCAGCACGAGTGTGATCCCGCCGATGCGCACCACCGCCTGGCGAAAGGCACCTCCGTCGCCCGGGGCCAGCCGGAGGACATGGGCCACAGCCCGGACCGTAGCGCCTGCAGGGTCCAGCGAAGCGCCGATCGACAGGTCGAGCGTGGCCCCTTCGCCCGCGGCAAAGCAGGCCTCGACCGCGAGGGCGTCGGTGATGCCGGCCACCAGGGCGCCCTGCCAGTCGCGCGCGATCAGGGCGGCCAGCACGTTGCCCCGGTCTCCGACGCCGCCGCCGGTGGGATTGTCGCCGCTGTCGGCCAGGATCACCGGCCCGGTCTGGGTCTGGGTCTGCGCCCGGATCTGGGTCTGCGCGGCTTTAGCCATGTCCAGCATCTTGTCCAGCGGACCGGTCACTGGCCCGAAGGCAAAGTCGTGGCGCGCCTGCCAATAGGCAAGGGCCAGCTCTGTGGCTACCGCTGCGGCCTCGCCCCCATCCGTTGCCGTCACCACGGCAGCGGCGGTGCCGCGTGGTTCGTCGGCCCAGACATAGCCCACCATCTGGTCGGCACTCCAGATGCCGGGGCGGGTGTCGTGGCCGGGCAGGGCGGCATAGAGCGACTTCGCCGGTTCGTCCTCGGTCGAGGACCGCTCTCCCGGCATCAGCACGGGGATCTTCGCCCAGGTCACGAAGGGCCGGTCTCCGGTGCGCAGGCAGCGCAACAGCATCGACCAGGCGCGCTGCATGGTGTCGGCCACGTCGATATGGGGCGCGGTGCGGTAGGCCGCGAACATGTCGATCTGGTCGATGATGCGCTGGCTGACGTTGCCGTGCAGATCGTAGCTGACTGCAATCGGCACCTCCGGCCCCACGATCGCGCGCACGGCCTCGATCCAGTCGCCCTCGGCATCCTGCATGCCCTCGACGAACATCGCCCCGTGCATGGCCAGGTAGACCCCATCGACGGGCAGCGCCTCGCGAAGGCGGGCCAGCAGGTCGGTGCGGAAGGCCTCGTAGGTCTTGCGCTCGACCGGGCCGCCGGGCACGGCGCGGGCATGCAGCAGGGGGCGAACATCGACGTCATCTTCGGCCAGGAAGGCAAAGTAATCCGAGCCCGTCAGCTCCGCCCCCCGCATCACGTGGAAATCGGCCGCCCGGATCAGCACCGGGTTGTAGGTGGAACATTCGGTGTGGATGCCGCCAACGGCGATCCGGTGGGTCTTGGTCATGGTCTGATCCGCGCGGGTTTGGGTCACAGGACCGGGTGCAGCTTGACGATGGCCGCATAGCGCAACAGGTCCTTGCGGTCCTTCGGGGTCCAGGCGGCCTCGGCCACGCCGCACAGGCGCGGAAAGACCAGCCGGTTGAAATAGGCCTTCGAGGTGAAATGTTCGCACCAGATACAGGCCTGGATGCCCTTCATGCGCGGCCGCAGGTCGTCGGGGAAATCGCCCTCGGCCTCGTAGGTATAGGAATGCACGGGCGTCGAGGTGCCGGCCCAGGCCGCCCCCGGTTCCAGCCAGTCATCCGCCTGGGCCATGTCCAGGTAATAGGCCTGGCCCGGTGTCATCACCACGTCATAGCCCTGCCGGGCCAGGTCGATCCCCACCTCGGGGTTTTCCCAGGCCATCAGCAAGGTGCCTTCGGGGTCGACCCCCCCGCCATGGGCGACCTCGTTCCAGCCGGCGAGCTTTTTGCCCCGTTCGGCCAGCATCCCCGCCACCCGGCGCATGAAATGCGATTGCAGTTCGAAGGTGCCGGTCAGCCCCTCCTTTTCCATCAGCAGCCGGGCGTAATGCGAGTTCAGCCAGGACCCGTCGGCCACCTCGTCCCCGCCGATATGCAGGTACTCGGCCGGGAACAGGTCGACCATCTCGTCGAAGACCCTGGCCAGGAAATCATAGGTTTCCTCGCGCGCGGGGTTCAGCGCGTTGTTGGCGAAGCCCTGCACCGAATGATAGCTGTCGGGCGCCTCCTGCGGATCGGCCAGCCCGTCGATGGCCGCAAGGGTGGCCGTGGAATGGCCGGGGATGTCGATCTCGGGGATGACGTCGATCCCCAGCGACCCGGCATGGGCCACCAGCGCGCGCACCTGGTCCTGGGTGTAGAACCCGTGAACCGGGGCCGCGCCATTGCCCAGCTGCGGGGTCAGGGGGGCGTCGGGGCCGCGAGTGGCCCCGGTCGAGGTTAGCTCGGGATAGGCCTTGATCTCCAGCCGCCAGCCCTCGTCGTCGCTGAGGTGCCAGTGGAAGATGTTCATCCGGTGCCAGGCCAGGATGTCGAGGAACCGCGACACGTCGTCAGCCGGCCAGAACTGGCGCGACACGTCCAGGTGCGCCCCCCGCCAGCCATAGCGCGGTGCGTCGGTGATCGTGCCCGAGGCCGGGAAGCGGAAGGTGGGGTCGGCAGCCGCCCCGTGCAGCATCTGGCCCAGCACGATCAGCCCATGGCGCAACCCGTCCGCATCGCCCGACACGGTGATCGTCTCGCCCACGTCGATGCGATAGCCACCTTCCGGGCCGTCCTCGGGCACCAGGGCGACCGGCCGCGTGCGCGCCATCGGCAGCATCGAAAAGACCGCCCGGGCCTCGGGGTAAAGCCGCCGGTGCAGGGCGGCCACGCGGTTGAAGAGGCCCAGGGCGTCGTCGTCGCTGTCAGGCGCGGGGCACAATGCCAAGGGCGTGTCCCCGGGCGTCAGATCCAGCGCCGCGGGCCAGGGCAGGATGGCGTAAGGCTCGGTCAAAGCGCCCTCGGGCAGCAGGGGGCCGGGCTCCGGCAGGTCACGGCCCTCGGGAAAGAGGTCCGAGACTTCGACATCCAGGTGCCTGGGCGCGCCCGAGACGTCCAGCGTCATGATCGCCGATTTCGCCCCGTCCGTCCGGTGGCGCGGGTCGCGGTTGAGGTTGGTCACCTCGAAGGACCAGGCCGCGCCCGGCTCCAGGCGGGTCCCTTCGGGCGGCGTGAACAGGTGGTAATTGGCGTCGCGTCGCGCCAGCTCCGCCCCGGTCACCGCAAAGGGCTTCATCGCCCGGGTCAACGAGGTATAGGCCAGTTGAAAATCGCTCAGCGGCGCGTCCGACAGGTTCCAGAACGTGCATTTCAGCGTGCCATAGGGCGCGGGATCGGGCGACCAGGTGTTTTCCAGGCGGTAACGGGACATGGGACCTCGAAGATTGTCGTGTGGGGAGGCGGGCGGATCAGTCGCCCAGAAGCTGGCTGTCGTCGCCGTCGCGGTGGCGGATCAGGCTTTCCTTGATCCGGCGCAGGGTGGCGGCGGTAGCCGTGCGGTCGGTGTAGGCGACCAGGTTGGCCAGGATGTCGAGCACCGCAAGCATCGCGTAGCGGGTCGAGGTCGGCCGGAAGATGTTCTCGCCCTCGGGCAGGTCGACGGTCAGCACGATATCGGCGGCCTCGGCCACCGGGCTGTTCGACTGGGTCAGGGCAATCGTCGTGGCCCCCTGGTCGCGGGCCAGTGAAAAGGCGCGCACCAGTTCCGCATTTCGCCCCGAAAAGGAGGACCCGAAGACCACGTCATTGGCCGTCACCGCCGAGGCCTGCATCATCTGCATGCCGTGATCGGTCGAGGTCGTGATGCGCAGGCCCAGCCGGAACAGGCGGTTCTGCATTTCACCCACGATCATCGACGAATTCCCGCCCGAGCCGAAAGCATAGATCATCCCGGCCTTGGACAGCACCGCCGCGGCCTGTTCGATGGCTGCCAGGTCCAGCTGGCCATGGGCCACGAACAGCGCGTTCTGCGCCTTGGTCACGATGTCCTCGGCCACCTCGGAGGCGGTGCGCGACCGGGCCTCGGGTTTGAGGTAGCGCAGGCCGACATAGGACGACTTGGCCAGCGTGACCTTGAAATCGGAAAACGACTGGCAGCCCAGCCGCCGGCAAAACCGGGTCACGGTGGGGGGCGACACCTCGGCCCGGGCAGCCAGGTCGGTGATCGAGGCATTGACGGCGAAGTCGAGATCCTCCAGCACCAGGTCGGCCAGCCGCTGTTCGGATTGCGAGAGCTTCAGACCCTCCTGCATCAGCGTCGAGAATATGTCCATCGGCCGCCTCCTTCCGCGTGTCTTTCGGATGCGGTCCCCTTGGAAGGCAGGGTGAGATCCGAAAAGGATTTTCTTATTTGCGTTGACACTTTGGCATCAGCCCCCAAAACTGACCAGAGAAAACCGCAAATCACGAAAAGAATTTCAACATGAGCCCCCAGCCTGACCAAAGCCTGCGTGACCCGATGCAAAACCCCTTCGCCCCCGAAGATGCCGTGCGCCATGCGATCTGGGAGATGCTGGTGCCGCGCGACATCGACGCCTTCCTGGCGGCGGACTGGTCGATGACGGCGGGCGATTTCATTGCCGAAAATTTCACGGGCATGAACGCGAATTTCGATCCCGATCCGCAGAACTGGGCGCTGTCCTTTGCCTCGCTCGAGCAGTATCGTGATGAATGGCTGCGCCAGGCGCAGGCCAATGCCGAAACGGACTATGCCGAGGATCCCCGCGCGGCGATCTTCGCGGCGACCCGGCTGGAAGAGATCGAGATTACCGGCGCGGCCGCCTTGGTGCGCAAGAAGTTCGACGGGCGGATCCGGCGCAAGGACGGAGGAGAAGACCGCATGTTGTGGCAGACGCTGTACTGGTGCCGCGAAACGCCCGAAGGATGGAAGATCGCCGGTTTCGTGGGCTACCTGCCGTACGAGGCCGCGTGATGGATGCCCCCTGGCCGCAGCCCGGCACGCTTTTGTCCGATATCGTCACGCCCATGCCCGTCATCGACGAGGCGCGCCTTGCGGCCAACATCGCCCGGGTCCAGGACTACATGACCGGGATCGGGCGGGCCTTCCGGCCGCACATCAAGACCCACAAGCTGCCCCAGGTCGCCGCTTTGCAGGTCGCGGCCGGGGCGGTGGGCATCAATTGCCAGAAGGTGACCGAGGCCGAGGTCTTTGCCGAGGCGGGCTTCCAGGACATCCTGATCACCTACAATATCCTCGGGCCGGTGCGGCTGGCCCGGCTGAAGGCGCTGAACGACCGGGTGTCGGCCCTGGCGGTGACGGCCGACAGCGCGGCCGTGATCGCGGGGCTGGCGGCGACCTTCTCGGCCGACCGGCCGCTGACCGTGCTGGTGGAATGCGACACCTCGGGGGCCCGCTGCGGGGTTCAGACCCCCGAAACGGCGCTGACCCTGGCCCGGCAGATCGCGGGGGCCGAGGGGCTGCGCTTTGGCGGGCTGATGACCTACCCGGCGGCCGGCGCCGCGGCCCAGGTGGAAACCTTCCTGTCGCGGGCCCTGGCCTTGCTGGACGAGGCCGGGCTGGACTGTCCCACGGTCTCGGTCGGGGGCACGCCGGACCTGTTCCTGTCGCACGAGATCCCCTCGGCCACCGAGCATCGGGCGGGGACCTGTGTCTACAACGACCGGGCGATGATGCGGGCGGGGCATGCAGGGGCCGGGGATTGCGCCATGCATGTGCTGGCCACGGTGGTGTCGCGCCCGACCGAGGACCGGGCGATCCTGGATGCGGGATCAAAAAGCCTCACGTCGGATCTGCTGGGGTTCGAGGATTTCGGCCTGATCGAGGGCTACCCCGGCGCCCGCATCGTGACCCTGTCAGAAGAGCACGGGACGGTGGATCTGTCGGGCGTGGCGGGCGATCGCCCGCAGGTGGGAGACGTGGTCCGGGTCGTGCCCAACCATACCTGCGTCGTGACGAACCTGTTCGACCGGATGGTGTTTCACGATGGTGAAACGGTCACGAGGGTCCTGGACGTGACGGCCCGGGGCAAGGTCTGGTGAGGCATGTCCCACGCGTGGGACATTTTCAGGCTCAATGAAATCAATAGGTTGCAGCGGTGAATTAACTGGTTGTTAGGGTTTGGGGCCCCGTCCGAAGACTGTGTGCGTTGTAAACTCGTCCGGATTTGCGGAACAGAGTGTTACCCGAGAATAGCCAGACCTTTTCGAAGGGTTCACAAGGAACGCGAATGGCGGTTGGTTACGAGCAAGGGGAATGGGGTACTGAAGCCATCCGTGGGCCTCAGCTGATTCCGTAGTGAACCTCTCCATTTAGCCCAAATTGACCGTGACCATGCCAAGGCTTCGCTACGCGTGCATCCGTCCGTTCCCAGTCCAGCGCACTCGGTCAGCCGCCCCGTCCAACACGCGCCACGAGGTCCTCGTTCACTTCAACTCTGATCAATGAGTATCAAGCAACAGGGCCCCGTTGATACCGCGTCTCTCTAGAAGCTTGGGGTGGCAAACCAAGATGCAACCTCCGACACCATTTCTCACAGCATATTCTGCCTTCACCTCTTCGGAAAGCTTGAACCAACGTGATTTGCCCTCGATGATAGGCGTCAGGAGATAGCCCGAACTGACCCAGGCGCCGGGGATGAAATAACGCTCTGTTCCAGCAGCAGGTTGAACACTGAGACACAAGTCGACAGCCGGTTTCTTCGCCTTGGGGACCCGAGGCTTCGGAACTGCGAACTCTCTGAGCAACTCAAGACCATCGTAGCCAGTATGTTCCGGCTCGCGAAGCCGCGGATCTTCAACGTGCAACTGTCGCAGAGTGAAACGGTCTTTGCCAAAATTGCAGAGAGCGCAAGAGATCACAACATTTTCTGTCGATGATCTTCCGCCATGGCTGTGGGGTTCAACATGGTCGAATTGCAGCCAGAGGCATTGAAAACCGGCATGTTGCTTTGATGCGTCACGATTATTCCAACCGACCGACGCCGGGTACAGCTTTGCCGCGATTTTGCGGATATCTGCATGAACTACAGGAATTCCGCAGTACCGGCACTGATACCCATCACGCTCAAGTACCGCCTTACGGATATGCGGTGCGATGTTGCGGTCGGGATCGCGCTCAGATTTTGGAATGACCGAGGTGTCTCCCGCCGGCTTCATTTCGACGACATTCTTGGTTACGCCCACCCAAGCAGAATTGAGCCACTCCCAAACCTTCGGTGAGTCCGCTTGTCGAAATAGGGCCTCGGCCCGGACGAAATCGCCTCGCACATGCTCCTCGGCCGCTTCTTTCATGGCGTCCCAAGCAGCAAAGATCTCTGGAATTGGTTGTTTAATGCAGCGGCGCATCTCCACTCGAGCCCCTTCGGTCAACAAAACCCTAGGGGCTCTTCCTTCGCGTCACAAGGATCAGTAGTTTGGCTTCTCAACGATCAGTGTCATATACGCCCGCCCACTCCCGTCGAGGCGGCCTGTTTCCCAATGAATTTCTGCGCATTGCTGCCGCTGGTCCCGATCAACGCAACATGTGCAGCGCACGGCAGCAAGGTCCCGCACCTTTGCCATTCGTGGATTGTGTGGCGAAAGGCAGCCTACGGCCTTTTTTGTCTAAGGGCCCCATCCGATGTCGGGCGGGGAGCGCCTTGGTCACCTGAGCCGCTTAGGCCCCGGCCACCTCGGGCACTGGCGTTACCGTGTCCACGTGGCGGGTGAACGCCTGGCCCTGGTCGTCGAAGAGGTGGCAGTCGGTGGCCTTGAAGGACAGGGTGACGGGCTGGGCGGGTGCTATGGGGGCGGAGCCGGGGAGGAGGGCGGAGAGGGTGCCTATGGGGGGCAGGTCCGCGTAGGCCACGGTGTTGACGCCCAGGCGCTCGACCACGGTAGGGGTGATCGTCAGGGTGGTGTCGGCGGGCGCGAGGGTCAGGTGCTCGGGCCGGATGCCGAGGGTCAGGGACATGCCCGGGGTGGCATTGGCGCGGGTGGCGGGGATGGTGAGGGTGCCTCCGGTCGCGAGCTCGACCCGGGTGCCGGTGGCCGAGGTGGCCAGGCAGGTGGCGGGGATGAAGTTCATCCGGGGATTGCCGATGAATCCCGCCACAAAGAGGTTGTCGGGGGTGTGGTAGAGCTCGAGCGGGGCTCCGACCTGCGAGATGCGCCCGGCGTCGAGCACCACGATGCGGTCGGCCATGGTCATGGCCTCGACCTGGTCGTGGGTGACGTAGATCATCGTGGCCTTGAGCTTCTGGTGCAGGGCGGTCAGCTCGATGCGCATCTCGGCGCGCAGGGCGGCGTCGAGGTTCGACAGGGGTTCGTCGAAGAGGAAGATCGAGGGTTCACGCACGATGGCCCGGCCGATGGCCACGCGCTGGCGCTGGCCGCCCGAGAGGTTGCCGGGCTTCTGGTGCAGGCGGCTGTCCAGTTGCAGGACGGACGCCGCGCGGGTGACGCGGTCGGTCAGCTCGGCCTTGGGCATCTTTTCGACGCGCAGGGGGAAGGCGATGTTTTCAAAGACGGTCATGTGCGGGTAAAGCGCGTAGCTTTGGAAGACCATGGCGATGCCGCGCTTGACGGGGGGCAGGTCGTTCACACGGGTGCCGTCGATGAGGCAGTCGCCGGCCGAGATTTCCTCGAGCCCGCAGATCATGCGCAGCAGGGTGGACTTGCCGCAGCCCGAGGGGCCGACGAAGACGATGAACTCGCCATCCTTGATGTCGAGGTCGATGCCGTGGATGACTTCGAGCTCTTCGAAGCGCTTCTTGACACCGGTCAGGGTCAGCTGTCCCAAGGGGTTTCCTTTCTGGGTAGGGTCCGGGCCCGGTGAGGGGCCCGGAGGGGCGTCAGTGGGACGGGGTCACTGAAGCTCTTTCAGTTCGGCGTCGGCCTTGGCCAGGGCGTCGGCCGGTTCGGCGGCGCCGGTGACGACCGATTGCACCATTTCGATCATGATGTTCTGGAAGGCGCGGTAGTCGGTGAAGAGCGGTTCCGGCCCGCCGTATTCGATGCCCTCGATGTAGGGGGCCCAGTAAGGCTTTTCGGCGACCAGCGCGTCGATGGTGGCCGAGGGGCGCAGGGGGGTGAGGCCGGCGTTGAGGTCGTATTCCTCCTGGGCGGCGGGGGCGGTGAGGTACTTGGCGAGGCTGATGGCCTGGTCCTCGACGCCGGTGCCGGAGAAGACGGCGAGGCTGTCGGTGATCAGCAGCGTGCCGGGGCCTTGTGCTTCGGGGCCCAGCGGCAGGTTGGCGACGCCCCAGTTGATGTCGGTGTCCCCCAGGCGCGAGACGGCACCGATCGAGGCGTGGATCATCGAGACACCGCCGTCGAGGAAGATCGCGCGGACCTCGTTCTGTTCATAGGCGGTGGGGCCTTCCTCGGAATAGGGGACGAGGGTCTTGTAGGCTTCGAGGGCGACCAGGACCTCGGGCGAGTTGAGGACGATGTTGCCCTCGTCGTCGATGATCTGGCCGTTGTTGGTGTACACCCAGTGCAGGAACTGGTGCATGGTGTTGTCGAAGGTCTTGGCGACCAGGCCAAAGCCCGCGCTGTCGGTGTTTTCGGTCACGGCCTTGGCGGCGGAGATGACCTCTTCCCAGGTGGCGGGCGGGGTGTCGGGGTCAAGGCCGGCCTCGGCGAAGAGGTCCTTGTTCCAGTAAAGCGCCTTGGTCGAGAAGGCGACGGGGATGCCCCATTGCTCGCCCTGGTAGGTCACGGTGCCCACGACGTTGGGAAAGTACGAGGCCTTTTCGGCGTCGGTCATGGGGATCGGTTCGATCAGGCCGAATTCGGCGAATTCCTTCAGCGTGCGCGAGCCGACATAGGCCAGGGCCACCGGCGTGCCGGCAACGGCCAGCGTGGTGACCTTGTCCTGGCACTGGCCCCAGCCGACGACTTCGGGAGCGACGGTCCAGCCTTCGTTGGCCGCTTCCCATTCGCCGATGTACTTTTCGTGGATCGGGTCCATGGTGTCGCCGCAGACGATCATGGTGATTTCCTCGGCGGCCGCGGGCAGGGCGGCCAGCAGGGCGGCGGCGGCCACACCTGCTTTCAGGACTTGGGGTGTCATCTGTTACTCTCCTGTTGGTGCCTTTGTGGCATTTTTGAACACGGGCGTTGGCCCCTTTGGGGTGTGGACCCCGGGGGCGGGTCTTGCGCCTATTGCTTCACCGCCCCGGCGGTCAGGCCGGCCACGAGGTAGCGTTGCAGCGCGAAGATCAGGATCATGGCCGGGGCGATGCCCACGAAGCTGGCGGCCATGAGTTCATTCCAGACCACCTCTTGCCGGCCGAAATAGGCGAAAAGGCCGATCGGCAGGGGCATGAATTCGGTCTTGGAATTGAAGGTCAGGGCAAAGATGAACTGCTGGGCATAGGCCCCGATAAAGGTCGTGATGGCCACCACGATGATGCCGGGCATGGCGAGCGGCAGGATCACCCGGCGCAGGATGTAGACATGGCTTGCGCCGTCGACATAGGCCGCCTCGTCCAGTTCCTTGGGGATCCGGCGCATGTAGGTCTGCAACAGCCAGATCGCCGTGGGGATCAGGAAAGCCACGCCGGGCACGATCATCGCCCAGTAGGTGTTCAGCAACCCGTAGGACCGCATCAGCCGGAAGAGCGGGATCAGCAGCACCGCGCCCGAGAACATGTTGACCGCCAGGAACGCCCCCAGCAGGGCGCCGGTGCCCGGAAAGGGGATGCGGGCAAAGGCATAAGACGCCGGCACGACCAGCACCAGCACGACAATGGTGATGACGGTCGAGATGAAGAACGAGTTGAAGATGTAGCGCCCGAAGCCGGGCACGCTGTCCCACATGGTGCGGTAGGCCGCAAAGGACCCGTTTTCGGGAAAGAACTTGTAGGGCGTGGAAAACAGCAGGCCCAGGGGTTTGAGAGAGACCAGGAAGCCCTCGATGAAGGGGGCCAGGATGAAGAACAGGAACAGGGCGATGCCAAGGTACATCAGCACCATTTCCCACCAGCGGTAGCGGTTGATCATGGCGTTCTTCTTCATCACGTCGTCATCCTGTTGCTGATCTTGGTGATGGCCCGGAAGTACAAAAGCGCGAAGGCCGACAGGAAGATGCAGATCACCACCGCCCGCGCCGCGCCCTCGCCGAAGCGTTTCGATCCGATGGCGGTCTTGTAGGTGTCGATGATCATCGTGGTGGTCGACCCGGACGGGCCGCCCTGGGTCAGGATCCAGATGATATCGAAGGAATTGAAGGTCGAGATCAGCGAGATCATCGACATGGTGATGGCCGAGGGCAGGATCATCGGCAGGGTGATCCGGCGCAGCCGGTAGAAGCGGCTGGCCCCGTCGACCCAGGCGGCCTCGTTCAGGTCCAGCGGCACGGCCTGGATGGCGGCGAGCATGTACATGGTGACCATGGGCACGCCGATCCAGACATCGGTCACGATGGTCGCCCAGAAGGCGGTGTGGCCATAGGCCAGGAAGGCCACCGGCCCGTCCGACAGGCCGAAGCGCTGCAGCAGCCCGGAAATCATCCCGAACTGGCCGTTATACATCCAGCCCCACATGAAGATCCCGATGGCCATGGGCACGATCCAGGGGGGCATGGTGAGAATGCGAAAGACCGCCCGGCCGGGCAGGGCGGCGTTGAGCAAAAGGGCTCCGGATGTGCCGATGATCATCTTCAGGGCGACCGACAGGAAGGTCCAGACGAAGGTGCGAATGATGATGGTGGCGAATTCGGTGTCGAAGATCTTTTCGTAATTCGCCCAGCCGATCCAGTTGGTTGTGCGGCGCAGCGAGGCATCGGTGAAGGACAGGTAGAACGTGTCGACCAGCGGGTAGGCAACGATGGCCACCACGTACAGCACCGCCGGCAGAAGCAGCAGGCAGGCAAAGAGAACGGCTGTTTTCCGGCCCGGCATGTCAGGCGGCCGCCGATGCGGTGAGCGCCGCGTCGTAGCGGTCCCAGGTGGCGGTCATGTCGATGACGGTGCGCTGGGCGCGGGCCTCGTCCATGGCCATGGCCAGCAGCCCGGCCTCCAGCGCGTCAAGCACCGAGACCGGCTGGTCGGCGCCGGTCTGCACGGCGGCGATGACGCCCTCGGCCATCTGTTCGTCGGCGCCGTAGTGCTGGGACAGGGCGGTGGCCTGGTACTCCTTGCGGATCAGCGGGTCGGAGGTGTGGCTGTCGGTGACATTCAGAAACCCGCGCACGAAATCGCCTTCGGCCATGCCGCGGGTGCCGATGACGGCAAAGCGGCGGAAGTCGTCGGGCACGTTCAGGTTGGTGTGGAAGGACAGGGCCGCGCCGTTGGCATATTCGACGATGGCCACCTGGTAGTCGATGATCTCGGCGTCGCTGTCGAAGACCTTGTCGGTGCCGTTCCAGCCGACGCGCTTGCGGTGATAGACCTCCATGTCGTTGATCCCCCGGTTGCGCGGGTCATTGGCCGGGACAAAGGTCCGGCGCCCGCCAAAGCTGCTGACCCGGGCGGGCCGGGCACCGATCATGCCGTTGTAGAGGTCGATGTCGTGGCAGCACTTCTCGAGCATGAAGCCGCCCGCGTAGCGGTCGTAGCGGCGCCAGTCGCGCATGAAGAAGGCACCGTGGTAGGGCGGGATATGCTCGGAGGCCTCGATCGAGATCACCTCGCCCAGCTCCCCCCGCGCCTGCGCCGCGCGCAGATCGGTGTAGAGCGGGGCGTAGCGCAGCCCGG
>PAQV01000050.1 GCA_002709405.1 Paracoccaceae bacterium | reverse complement strand
TGGCCTCGGGGCGCAGGGTGAAGGTATAGGTCAGCTTGTCGTCCGACACCTCGTAGCCGGTGGCCACGCCGGGCACCAGGTTGCCGTCCTCGTCCTGGCTCATCAGGCCCTCGAACAGGTCGCGCGCGAATTCCGAGCCGATCACGTCCTCCACGATCTGCGGATCCAGCGAGCTCAGCTCGTCCAGCACCCGGTAGGTGAACGTCTGGTCATCGGCCAGGGCCTCGCCGGTGTCGGGATGGGTGCCCGCGGCCCAGGCCGCGCCGCTCAGGACTGTGCCGGACAGCAGGGCTGCCAGGGCCATCTTGGTCGATTGTTTCATGGGGGACCTCCGTGTTGAAAGCGCCCTGGCTCTGGTGGCCATGCGGGCGCAGGTACTGATTGAACACTCATTCACAAACGAGATTATCCCGGTTGCGGTTCACTGCAAGCTTTTGCAACACCGACGTCGAGGCAACACGTGATTGTCAGCCCATGGCCCTGGGCGCGCTTTTCAGCGGGCAAATGGCGGGCGCGGGCAGGCCCAGGATGGCCCCGCGCCCCCCGTCAAGGTCAGGCTTTTGCTGCCACCACAATGACTTCGACAAGGTATTCGGGCGTGGCCAGCTTGGATTCGCCGCAGGCCCGGGCCGGGGCATGGCCTTCCGGCACCCAGGCATCCCAGACCGCGTTCATTTCGGCGAAATCGGCCATGTCGGCCAGCCAGATGGTAGTCTGCAGGATGCGGCTGCGGTCGGATCCGACCTGGGCCAGCAGCGCATCGACCTTGTCGAGACAATCCTGGGTCTGTTGCGCCACGCTGGCTCCGGCAGTGCCGACCTGCCCGGCCAGGTAGATCGTGGGGCCATATTCGACGATCTGGCTCATACGGGTGTTGGTGTCGTGACGGATGATGTCGGTCATGCTCTGTCCTTGGTGTTTCGAGGATGATGCGCCGGGGCGCGGAACGGCCGCGGCACTTGCCCGAACGGTAAGAAACCAGAACGTCGGCCGCCACAAGAGCCTCCCCCGCATCCGGGCGGCCGCAAGCCGCGCATGGCCCAGAACGCGGGCACCTGCCACGAGACAACCGGTGGGGGTGGGCGGTTCAGGGCATGCGGGGCGGGCACGGTCGCCGAAGGCGCCAGGGCACGCGCGGCAGGCCGGTCAGATCCCGCTCCCCTCGCGCAGCAAGGCATGGCGCTCCGCCCGGTCGAGCCGGGCCAGAACGTCCTCCACCCCCTCGCCCCGCGCCCGGGCCTTGCGCCAGATCCGCCGGCAAGACGCCGGCGACCAGGGCAAAGCCGCCTGCGACAGCCAGACCCGCAAGGGCTCTGGCAGCGCATCATAAGCCTGCATCGGGCACCCTTGCCGCCGCCGCCGGGGCTGGCGCACCGCGCCCAGGTTGGCGCCAGAGACCGCTTTCATCGCGCTCACCCCTGTCTCCAGACCGGAAACGGGTCGGGCAGATCCGGCAGGTTGTCCGGCGACGTGGCCTGGTCCTCGGGCACCAGGGCCGCATCCAGCCGCCCCTTCAGCGCGGGCCAGTCGATCCCCGCCCCGATGAACACGATCTCCTGCCGCCGGTCGCCCCAGGGTTCTTGCCAATGGGCCTGCATGTAGGCCCGGGCACTTGGATGGTCCGGCCGCCGCGCCTCGGGCACCGAGGCCCACCACGTCCCCAGCGGCTGGACGCTGGACAGTGTCCCGGCCAACGAGAACTCGGCCACCCAGTTGGGCCGGGTGGCGATCCAGAAATGCCCCTTGGCCCGGATCACCCCGGGCATGTCGCCGTTCAGAACCTCCATCACCCGCTCGGGCACAAACGGCCGCCGGGCCCGGTAGACATGGGACGTCACCCCGTATTCCTCGGTTTCGGGCACGTGATCGGCGAAGCCGTACAGCTCCTTGGCCCAAAGCGGATGCTCATGCGCCTTCTCGAAGTCGAACAGCCCGGTATCCAGGATCGCGCCCGGCGCCACGTCGGACCTGTTGGTTTCGATGATCGCCGCGTCGGCATTCAGGCTGCGGATGATCTTGCGGGCCGCGTCGACCCTGTCGCGGCCCGCATCGGCCACCTTGTTCAGGATCACCACGTCGGCGAATTCGATCTGGTCGGTCAGCAGGTGAACCAGCGTGCGGTCATCTTCGTCACCCATCACCTCGCCCCGGTCGGACAGGAAATCGTGGCTGGAATAGTCGCGCAGCAGGTTCACCGCGTCGACCACCGTCACCATGGTGTCCAATCGGGCCACGTCCGACAGGCTTTGCCCCTCTTCGTCGCGGAAATCGAAGGTCGCGGCCACCGGCAGGGGTTCCGAAATGCCCGTCGATTCGATCAGCAGGTAGTCGAACCGGCCCTCGTCGGCCAGCCGGCGCACCTCGGCCAGAAGGTCGTCGCGCAGCGTGCAGCAGATGCAGCCGTTCGACATCTCGACCAGGGTCTCGTCCGTGCGCGACAGCTCGGTGTCGGCCCGCACCAGGTCCGCGTCGATGTTCACCTCGGACATGTCGTTCACGATCACGGCCACGCGCCGGCCATCGCGGTTGTTCAGGACCCGGTTCAGCAGGGTCGTCTTGCCCGCCCCCAGAAAGCCCGACAGCACGGTCACGGGCAGGCGCGTGTCCTGGCCGGGATCGGCGGGGCGCGGGGCGGACAGGGTGGGATCGGCGGTCATGATGGCTCGCTCTGGCTTGCGCACCGAGGGGGTGCGGCAGGATGTGATCGGGAGGGCCTCGCAGCGGTGGCGGGGCAGCGCTTGCCGATACTGTTATGTAATAACATAGCATCCTTCAACACGATTTCGGCCGGCCACTGACATCTCGCCGAATTCCGCTTCCCCCCAAACCGCCGCGCCCCCGATCAACCCTGACCCCGCCTAGTCCAGCGACGCGGTGTCCCCCTGGTCCAGAACCGCGCGGATGGCCTCCAGAATAGGGTCGCTGGCCTGCAAGCTGGCCATGTGCGCCACCGGATCGAACCCGGGCCAGCGCCGCTGCACGTCCTCCCACGCGGCCTGCAGGGCGGGTTCATCGCCGGCCAGGGCCGTGGCCATGACCAGAAAGGACTGGCTGAGCGGCGAGTCCGGGTCAAAGCCCTGCCGAACCCACCTTGACAATGCCCGGCCCGTCACCGGCCATGAACCGGTCCAGCGCGTAGGGCAGGTAATACCATCCCGGCGGGTTGGCCGAACGCGCAATGGCCTGGTCGACATAAGGCAGCCCTTCGTCAAAGGCCCCCCGGATCGTCAGGCGCCAGCCCGGCCGGATCAGCACCGAGGGATCATGGGGGTTCCGGGCCAGAGATTCCCGCACAAAGCGCTCTCCCTCGGCCACGTCACCCCGGTCGTGATGGACCACCGACATCACGGTCAGGGCCCGCGGATTGTCCGGCTCCAGCCGGTAGGCTCGGGTGGCATATTGCAGGGCCCGGTCGGACACCTCGGAAAACGGCGCATCCGTGTAGCCGAAATTGCTGCCCATCACGTCGATCCAGCCCAGCATGGCCCAGGCTTCGGCATACAGCGGATCGCGCGTCACGGCCTCTTGCAGGCAGGCCCGCGAGGGGGCGAACTCGGCCCCGGCAAAGGACCGCCGGAAGGCCTGGGCCCGCTGCACGCAGAAATACCCGTCCAGGCTGGCGGGTACCGCGCCGGCCGCGCAGCGCAGAAGGTCCGCTGTTGACCACGCCATAGGGCTGGCCAAGCTCGGTCGCGATGATCTGCGCCATGTCTTGTTGCAATTCGATCAGGGCGGCCGGTTCGGGCGCCCGGTCGTAGGGCCGGCTCCAGATCACCCGGCCCGAGCCGGCATCGAACAGCTGTGCCGCGATCTGGATGACGTCGTCCTCGATCCGGACGGATCCCGACAGCACGTAGGCCACGCCAAGATCGTCGGCCACGGCCACTGGAGGCCGCTGCGACAACCCGGCACCGACCGGCGTGGAATAAAGGCGGAAGCCGGGAAAGCGCTGCAGGGTGGCGATCATCTCCTGGTGCAGCCCGGCGGCCAGGTAGCGGTCATCGTCGCCCTTGCTGAGCGGTTCGAAGGGCAGCACGACCAGCGCGGGCGTGGTCGCCGCGATGGCCTGCTCCGCGCGCGGCCAGTACAGCCACCCGGCCACGCAGATGCCCGCCAGCACGGCGATCAGACCCATCATCGCCGGTATCAACACCCGGCTGCGCTGGATCCCGCCAGACCCGTCCTGCCCGGGATCCACCGTGCCCGGAGCCGCCCACAGATCCGTCACCGCCCGCGCGCCCGAGGCCTCATCCATGTCCTGCGCCGGGGCCTCCATGGGCGGAGGGTCGGGCAGGTGGTACCAGTCGAACCGGGGCACGTAGCCCCCCTTGGGAACCGAGATCCGGACCGGCTCGGCCTGGCCCTCGTCCAGGTAATAGCTGTCCAGCACGTGCCGCAGGTTGATCGCCTCCAGCCGCACGATGGGATCGGTATTGGCATCAAAGCTCTCGTCCCGGCCAAAGACCTCGGTCCCGATCGTGTAGCCCTTGATGCGCCCCGCCCGCCCGGCCAGCGTTTCCTCGACCACGTAGCGCAGGAAATCGCGCCGGCGTTCGCTTTTCTGCAGCAGCGGACTGGCCAGCAACCGGTCGAGCGCCGCGCGGATGTCCGCGTCGGACGGAGCGCTTCGGGACGATGAGGCCGACGACGGACCGTCGGGGATTGCGCGCATGACCGGGCGCCTCGCTGTTACTGGCAACTCTTTGACACAACGACACAACCGGACCGGGTACAGACCCTGCGTGCCGGGCCATAAGGACCGTAAGCAACGTGTTGGTTACTCCCGCCCGCCTCCCGACCGCGCCAAGCTGAGCCGGCATGGGTTCGACCCCAGGTTAACTTTCGGCATCTTGGGCTGTTTCCACAACATTTGTTCGTCGGTCATGGATTTATGCCACCCCCTCCTGTCACGTTATCCGCACCGGGAACTCGAAATTCACTTTGCCCGGCTGCGCGATGCCGGGTTCGGGGCTTTGTGCTCGGATCATTGCGAAGCGGTCGAGGCCTTGCGCGCCTTTCGGGCCTGCAACGATCCGTTGGACGAACGGATCCGGGACTTCGAAGCCCTGCTGGCCGAGCTCGAGGCCAAGATCACCGACCGGCTGGACCGGTTGGCGCCCCGGGTTCCACGTACCGACTGACGCAGGCCGGACAGGGCCTCGCGTCGCCTGATCAAAGTCATAATCATCAAACTGGGTGTTCATGATGACGACTGTTCACAACACCCGGCCAGCGCTCTGGCGCGGGGCCGGCCCGGCCCTGGTCCAGGGCAGCGACACCGCTGCGCCGACACCCAAGCCGAACATCCTTCTGATCGTTTCGGACGACACCGGCTGGGGGGACCTGGGGCCCTACCTGGGCGGTGAAGGCCGGGGGATGCCCACGCCGAATTTCGACAAGCTGGCCTCCGAGGGCATGACCTTCACCAATTTCTACGGGCAACCCTCCTGCACCCCGGGCCGCGCCGCGATCCAGACCGGGCGCATCCCGAACCGGTCGGGCATGACCACGGTGGCCTTCCAGGGCCAGGGCGGCGGTCTGCCGGCGGCGGAATGGACGCTGGCCTCGGTCCTGAAAGAGGCCGGCTACGACACCTATTTCACCGGCAAATGGCACCTGGGAGAATCGGATTACGCGCTGCCAAACGCCCAGGGCTACGACCAGATGAAATACGCGTTCCTCTATCACCTGAACGCCTATACCTACCCCGATCCGGCCTGGCACAAGAACATGAGCCCCGAGCTGCGCGAGACCTTCGCCAAGATCACCACCGGCTCGCTGTCGGGCAACGTGGGCGAAACCGCGACCGAGGATTTCAAGGTCATCGGTGACGCGGATACCTTCGACGACGGCAAGGTCGGCATCAAGTACATCGGCGGCTATGTCCAACAGGCCGCGTTCGACTTTCTCGAAGATGCCGCCGCCAAGCCCGACACGCCGTTCTTCATCAACGTCAACTTCATGAAGAACCACCAGCCGAACCTTCCCCACCCGGATTACGAGGGCAAGTCGATCTCGAAATCGCCCTATGCCGATGCAGTGCCGGAACTGAACGCCCGGATCGGGGCCGCCATCGACAAGCTGGACGCGCTTGGCCTGGCCGACAACACGGTGGTCTTCTACACCGTGGACAACGGGGCCTGGCAGGACGTCTATCCCGACAGCGGCTATACCCCGTTCCGCTCGACCAAGGGCACCGTCCGCGAAGGCGGCAGCCGGGTGCCGGCCATCGTCCGCTGGCCCGCCCAGGTTGCCGGGGGCGAGGTCAGCCACGACATCACCGGCGGGCTGGACCTGATGGCCACCTTTGCCTCGATCGCCGGGCAGGACCTGCCGACCGAGGACCGCGAGGGCCAGCCGATCATGTTCGACAGCTACGACATGACGCCGGTCTGGACGGGCAGCGGCGACAGCGCGCGCAAGGACTGGTTCTACTTCACCGAAGACGAGCTGACCCCCGGCGCCGTGCGCGTGGGAGCGTTCAAGTACGTCTTCAACCTGCGCGGAGACGACGGGGCCCAGACCGGCGGCCTGGCGGCCGACACCAACCTCGGCTGGAAGGGGGCGTCGAGCTACGTGGCGACCGTGCCCCAGGTCTTCGACCTGCTGTCCGACCCGCAAGAGCGCTATGACATCTTCATGACCACCTTCACCGAAAGCACCTGGGCGGTGGTTCCGGCCAATGAATCGGTGTCGGCCCTGATGAAGACCTACGTCAAGTATCCGCCGCGTCAGCTGCAGTCGGAAACCTATTCCGACCCGGCCACCCTGACCCAATACCAGCGGTTCGAATACGTCCGCGATGCTCTGCAGAAAGACGGCGTGACAATCGGCCTGCCCACGGGTAACTGATCGACGCCTGTTCCACGATGCCGGGCCCTGCGGGGCCCGGTTGTCCTGTGCATGGGCGCAGTAGACCTTCGCCAGGTGTCGGCGGTCTGCAACATGCACGGCGTTCCGGCCCCCGCTTCCGGCTGACGCATTGCCCCCGGGCGCTCTTCCGGTCCATGCTGTCTGCAACCGGAAGATGCAGTGCCCATGACCCGCCGCACCCCCTTTCACCGTGCCGCCACCCGCACGGCCCTGCCGCTGATCGCGGCGCTGGTGGCGATGCCGGCATTGGTATCCGCCCCGACCCGGGCCACCGCCCAAAGCGCGCTGCAGACCCAGTCGCTGGACCAGATGGAAAGCGGCCAGGCGGGCGCGGCCGGGGTCCGCAGCGGGTCGGTCATCGTGGCCCCCATCCCGATCCGCAACCCGACGCTGGGCACTGGGCTGGCGCTTGGCGGCGGCTACCTGTTCAAGATCGACGAGGGTTCGGACCCGTCGACCATCGGGCTGGGCGCTCTGAAAACCGATAACGGCAGCGAGGCCTATGCCGCCGGGGCCAGCCTGAACTTTGCCGGCGGGCGCTGGTCGATCAAGGCGGGCGTCGGATACGCCGATCTGAACTATGACCTCTATATCGGAGACACCCCGTTTTCCATCGAGCAGACCGGCGCGCTCGGCCGGCTGGGCCTGGCCTACCAGTGGGACGACCGCTGGTCCGTGGGGATCGGCCTGGCCCTGATCGAAAGCAGGCTGGGCCCGAACAGCGGGGCCCTGCCCGCGGATTTCGCCCCGGATTTCGGCATCTCGTCCCTGACGGCCGACCTGGTGCTGGGCTACGACACCCGAGACGACACGATCTATCCCACCAGCGGGGTGAACGCCTCGGTCAAGCTGGGGCTCGGCGGGGCGACCGACAGTTTCGGGCTGGGCTTTCTCGACGATGTGGACCGGACCTTCGGGCGGATGCTGGCGCAGGTCGGCGCCTACGTGCCGGTCGGGCGGCAAGGCGTGCTGGCCACCCTGTTCACCGCCTGCGGGGTGCAGGACGAAACGCCCTTCTACCTGTCCTGCTCGCTGGGCGGGTCCGACCGCTTCCGGGGCTACCCGTCGACCCGCTACATCGCCGACACGCTGGTGTCGGTGCAAATGGCCTACCGAGGCCGGATCGGCGAAAGCCGCCTGGGCTATTCCGTCTTTGCCGGGGCCGGGCGCGTGGCCGACGGGGTGTCGCAACTGGGCGAGGCCGAGACATTGTCCGCCGCCGGCGTGGGCGGGCGCTATCGCGTGTCGCGCAAGTTTCCGGTGGATTTCGCGGTCGACGTGGCCTCGACCCACGACGGCGACATCACGACCTACATCTACGTTGGCCAGAGGTTCTGACCATGCCCGCCCCTTGCCCATGGCACCGCCCATGACCGACCGAGAGATCCTGTTGCTGACCCACGGCAAGGCCCGGCCCGGCGATCCGGACGCGGCGCGAGAGCTGAAATCCCGGGCCAAGCGGCAGGCCCAGAAGTTGGGCGCCTGGATGGGCGCGGCCGGCCTGCGCCCCGATGTCACCCTGGCCTCACCGGCGCAGCGCGCCCTGGTCAGCGCCGAAAAGGCCCTGAAGGCCGGGGGATGGACCGCGCAGGGCATCGAGACGGACCCACGGCTTTACAAGGGCCCGGTTGCGGATCACCTGGCCGCACTGGCCGCCCATCCCGTGCCGCGCGTGTTGTGCGCCGGTCATCCGGGCGCGATGTCGCGCCTGTTGCAGCACTTGGTGCCGAATGGTCCGAAACTGGGCCGTGGCGCGTTGGCCCGGCTGATCCTTGCCCCCCACGGTCCGGGCGACCTACTTGACCCGGCCGACACCGTCCGACTGGACCAGATCGTCATGGCCGACGACCTGCCCGACAGCTTCCCCTGGCCCGGTTCGGCCGAGCGCCGCGACCGGCCCGCCTATTACTATACCCAATCCGCCGCCCTGCCCTATCGGCTGCAAAACGGCGCTCCGGAGGTGCTGCTGATCACCTCCAGCAGCGGGCTCAAATGGGGCATTCCCAAGGGCATCTGCGAACCCGGGCTGAGCCCGCAGGACTCGGCCGCGCAAGAGGCTCTCGAAGAGGCCGGCCTGACCGGCCACGTCCAGCCCGAGGCCCTGGGCACCTACCCGGTCGAGAAATGGGGCGCCACCTGTCACGTCACGGTCTACCCGATGCAGGTCACGGCCATGGATCCCGATACCCGCTGGGACGAAAACCACCGCCAGCGCATCTGGCTGCCCCGGGCCGAGGCGGCGCGCCAGGTCACCTCGTTGCAGCTGGCCCGGCTGATCCGGGCCTGGCAGCCCGTCCCTGCGACCTAGGCGATCCGGCTGCACCCGGCCGGCAACAGCGCTGCCCGTGTCGGCATCGCCAGCGCGGCGGTCATCGGGCAGATTTTCCGGGCTTGAACAGGGCGCGGACCCGGTGCCGGGTACCCGGCGCGTCGAAGGCCGCGAAGCTGGCCGCCACCCGCCCGCGTTCCTCCAGCTGCTTCTGGTGCAGAACCGAGACCAGCGCGCCAAGGCCCGCGGCCTGTGTGATCACATCGGACGAGTCTTCGTCCAGGCGGGCCAGGATATCCAGCAACTCAACCTGCTGGACCGAGTAATCGTTGAAGTTCCCCAGAGTGTTCTGAAGCCTCTTCAAGGACTTGACGACCTTCTGCGTGTCCTTGTCATCGAACAGCGGGGCGAAGAACTCGATCAGGTAGCGCAGTTTCTTGCACTGGATGCGCAGGGCGTGGACCTGTCCGTCGGGTGTATCGTCGTCGATCCCGCGCGCGATCTTGCACACCTTGCGATAGCGTTTCCAGATCAGCGCCTGCGCGTAGGGATAGGCCTTGCGCCCGGCCCGCGGGCCCTGGTCCTGCGGGTCGGAGTGTTTCAGCAGTGCGGTCAAAGACGCGAGCTCGTCCAGGTAGGCCTGCGACCGGAAGCGGGCCGACAGGGCCGATTGGGCGCGCGTGCGGTCGGCGGCCAGGTGGTCGAACAAGGCCTCGATCCCGGGGCGGAAAGGCTCGGGCACCAAGGCGGCGTAGCGGTCCCGTTCCAGCATGTAGACATCCAGATCGCGCAGACGGCCCGTGTCGGCCATCAGGGCGCTGAACCGCGCCTTCAGCGCCTCGGTCCGGGCGGGGGTATAGACCTCCTTGAACAGCGACAGGACCGAGCGGATGCGGCGCAGGGACACGCGGTAATCGTGCAGGAACTCGGTATCCAGATCGCGGATCACCCCGTCCTCGTTGCGCCGGGCGGTGGACAGGTTGGCCCGCAGAAAGGCGTTGGCCACGTCGAAGGCGCGGTCCTTTGAGGTCATCGGCGTGACCGGCTTGTTGGTATAGGCCGCCTCGGGCCCGGCCAGACGGCGCGCGGCGGCGCCCGGGCTGGCCAGGGGTGCGCCAAACGACGCCACGAGCCGCTTCAGCTCGGCCATCTCGGGGCCATGGCCGCGCACCGGCCGGAAGGCGATCAACGTGACGCTGCGATCTGGTCCCGTTTCGAACCGCCACAGGCGGCACCGGGCCGCGACCTTGTCCAGGTCGTCGATCATCTTGATGTCCTGGCGGGCAAGCTGGCCGCCGGCCAGCGGCAACAGGGTACGCAGCGGGTCGACGTGAGCAGCCAGCCGGTCGGCCACCGGCCCGGCGGCCATCTGCTGGACAAAGCCCGGCCGGCCGCCGTCCTGCGTGATCGTCGGGGCATCGGCCGGCACCATCCACAGACCGCCATCGACGCTCACCAGCAGATGGCCGGCGGCAGAGACCTGGGCGTCGAACGTATCCAGAAGACCCAGCGGCACCACGTATTCCGGACCATCCGCCACTATGCGCGCCGCGCCGACATGGGCCCCGATCAGCCGCGCTCCCGGCTGTCCGGCCAGGAACACGCGCTTGGATGGGGCTATGTCCGCCAGCATGTCAAAGCCTCCTGTTGTCGGGCCACCGGATCCGCCGGTGCCCCCTGCGCCAGGTGTCCAACATATGCGGGACAAGCGGTCTTTGCGATGGGCAGGCAGGAAGCGATACCATGGAGGCGGAACATGACGTCCGCGCGCCCTGGGGGACGGCTCTATGCCATGGCTCGCCTACTGCCCGGCACGGAAACTGTCATAAAACTGTGACCTTGACCACCCCCGGTTGCAGCCCCACGGCAAAAACAACGCCAACCTGTGCGTTCATCCGATCGAGAGACCGAAGGTCCGACCCAAGGCCGCGTCAGGCGACCGAGACCAGCGCCTCGCAGGCCAGCTTGGGGTCGTAGCGGCCGGGCACATCCCCGGCCAGGGGCAGGCGCAGGCAGGGGATGCCGTGGCGGGCGGTGACCACGTCGCAGGCGGCGGGATCGCAGGACAGGTCGCACAGGACATGGGTTACAAAGCGCCGGACGGGCAGATCGGCGGGATTGTCGCCTGTATTGGTGCCCGTATCGGCCCCCATATCGGCGCGCAATGGCGTCACCAGGGCCTGCACCTGGTCGGCCAGGCTGTGGCCCAGGGCCTCTGGGTCGGCCCCCAGGCTGGGCAGGTAGATCTTGGGCACGCCCTGCGCCGCCACGGCCCGGCCGACGCCGGCGGGCAGCAGGTTGGCGATGACGCTGGAATACAGGCTGCCCGGCGGATAGCAGATCACGTCCGCCTGGCCGATCATCCGCCGGTTTCTTTTGGGCAAGGTCACGTCGCCCGGGCGCAAGGCGCCGGTGCCGTCGCTCAGAAACGCCCGGGTGATGCGGGCGTCCAGAGGCGGGACTTCCTTGCCGGTGATCTCGCGCTGGCCGATGATCCGCCGGCCGTCGTCCAGGTCGACGCCCAATTGCAAGTTAGCGTCCACGACCGAGCGCACCGTGCCGCGCACATCGACCATCTTGGACATCAGGAACAGAACCGGTTCCAGGGCCCTGTCGTTGCCCAGGTAGCCTCCGGCGATGATCAGGTTGCCGATCGAGGCGTTGCGGTAATCGAACCCGACCGGGGCCTTGTCGGTGAAATCCTGCAGGAAGGACTGGATAAGCGTCCGCATGGGCCGCCCGATGGCCTTGACCAGCGGGTGCTTGCCCTCGGTCATGGCCCGCACCTCGGACTTCAGCCCGGTGTCCGTCGCGGGCAGGCGGTGGGAAAACAGGGCGAAGATGTCCGGCTGGCCCAGCACCGTTTCATCGGCAAGCGCCATCAGCCGGCTGCGCAGGTCGCCCACGGCGGGCATGTTGAAGCTGCGGCGCAGGATCTGCGAGGATCCGCCACTGTCGAAGGGCGTGATCAGGTGGATGGAATTGAACGTGTACCTCTTCAGCTCGCGCGAGATCCCGTTCAGCGCGCTGCCCCCCGAAAAGAACAGGATGCGCGGGCCAAGGTGCGGCGTGCTCAGCGCCCGCGACACCCGCAGGGCATCGGGCAGCGCGATGTCGCGTTCGATCCGTATGCTGGTCATGGCCTGTACCTGTTCCCGCTTTGCCGGTTTGCCCCGACCCCTGCCCGATCTGGCCGATCCGTCTTGGAAATGTTGCGCTTGTCGGGGATAAACCCCCATGGCCCCAGAAACGATCCTCCAGGCGCCCTGCCATCCATACGCGTCGCGGCCCGCGCCGTCATCCGCAAGGATGACCTGTGACGGTCCGACGTCACGCCGCGCCCGGCCCGCGCACCGATCCGGGGCGGCCAGGCCATGAAACTGCCCGACGCGGCCGAAGAGAACATGACCTTCCTGCTGGCCGAGATGGATGGCCAGCTGGACCGGCTGATCGCCTATTTCGCCGCCCCCGCGCCCGAAACTGCCCTGCGCCTGGCCCAGAGGGCCGGCTATGCCCACAACCTGTCCGGCCGGGTGCGCAATGCCTGCCTCTCGGGCCTGTTGCGCAGCAAGCGCAGCCAGACCCGGCGGCTGCACCTGCAGGGCGTCGACACGATCGCCCGCAACCTGGACCTGATCTCGCGCATGGGGCGACGGGCGGTCAGCCATGCCGAGGACGTCCAGCGCGTCAAGCTGCTGCGCCCCGAGGCCTATGTCAAACCTCTCAAGCGGGTGCGCAAACAGGTCGCCCAGGTGCCCGAGGCCCTGCACGACCGCGACAGCCGCCTGGCGGTGACCATCGGCCAGGCCCGGACCGAGCTGGACCAGGTCTACGACCAGCTGTTCCGCACCTATACCCGCGACATGGCCGGATCAAAGCACACCGAGGACCTGTCCAACGCCCTGCTGACGGCCAATGAAATCCGGCGCATGGGCGAAGCGCTTCAGGGCATCAGCGAGGCGATCCTGTCCATCAGCATCGGCCAGACCGTCCAGTTCGAGCGCTATTTCACCCTGCGCAGCGTACTTGCCGGCGTGGGCAGCGACGCCGATATCACCTTGCGGCCCCTGGCCGAAACCCGGTCGGGCAGCGCGATTTCCAGCGTCAGCTGGCAGGCCGGCAAGGGCAAGGCCAAGCCGGTGGACGCGGTGTTCAAGGACGGCGACCGCCGGAAGGTCAAGGAAGAGCGCGTCGGCGTGAAAAGCTGGAACTCGGTCTATCCGGGGCTCGCCCCCAAGATCCTGTCCTACGAAAAGCACGGCGACAGCGCCGGGATGCTGATCGAACATCTCAACGGCGAAACCTTCGAAGACATCGTGCTGGGCGCTTCCCCGGCCCACCTGGCCGAGGCGCAATCCGCCCTGCACAAGACCGTGCGCGACATCTGGAAACAGACCCGCATCGACGAGCGGGCCGAGATGAAGGCCATGGACCAGATGGCCGGTCGGATGGGCGATGTCTATCGGCTGCACCCGCAATTCGATGCACAGGCCCAGCGGATCCAGGACCACGAGATCCCCGCTCTGGATCAACTGGTCGCTGCCGCCGCGCGGCGCGAGACCGGGCTGTGCGCGCCGTTTTCCGTCTGGATCCACGGGGATTTCAACCTCGACAACGTGATCTATGACCCCGAGGACCGCAAGATCCGGTTCATCGACCTGCACCGGTCGCGCTACATGGATTACGTGCAGGACGTGTCGGTCTTCATGGTGTCGAACTACCGCCTGCAGGTGCTGGATGCCGGCACCCGCGCCCGCATCGCCCAGGTGGCCTGCGCGATGCACGACATGGCCGCCAAGTTCGCCGCCCGCGAGGGCGACAAGACCTTCGACTACCGGCTGGCCCTGGGGCTGGCCCGGTCCTTTGCCAGCTCGACCCGCTTCGTGGTCGACCCCGGCCAGGCCCGGCGCATGATGCTGCGCGCCCGTTACATCCTGGAAACCGCGCTGGCCGTGCCCGAAGGCCAGGAAGCGCGGTTCAAACTGCCTACAAGGACGCTTTTTGGTGACTGAAAAGATCGGTGTCATCGGCACCCCCGGCAAATGGTCGACCGAAGCCCTGGCCGATGCCCTGGAACAACGCACGGGCTTCCGGCTGGTCGTCGACATGTCCTGCGTGACCCTGGACCTGGTCAGCGGAGCGCTGACCTGCGACGGGATCGACCTGGCCTCGCTTGACGGGCTGGTGATCAAGAAGATCTCGGAAACCTACAGCCCACATGCGCTGGACCGGCTGGAGATGCTGCGGGTGGCCGAGGCGAAGGGCGTGAAGATCTTTTCCGCGCCCACGTCCATCCTGCGCCTGATGGACCGGCTGGCCTGCACCGTGACGCTGGCCAATGCGGGCATCCCGATGCCACCCACCGTGATCACCGAAGACGCCACCGCCGCCGTCCAGACCCTGGCCCGCTTCGGCTCGGCCGTGTTCAAGCCGCTCTTTTCCACCAAGGCGCGGGGCATGGTGCTGCTGGATCACGGCGCGCCGGACGCCGCCGCGCAGATCGCGGCGTTTCGGGCCGTCAACCCGGTGATGTACATCCAGCAAAAGGCCGACCTGTCGGGCCAGGACCTGGGCATGGTGTTCCTGGACGGCGAATATGTCTGCACCTACAGCCGGGTCGGCCAGTCGGGCAGCTGGAACACGACGATCCACTCGGGCGGCAAGTACGCGCCCTTCGACCCCGACCCGGCGCTGATCGAGCTGGGCCGGCGGGCACAGGCCCCCTTCGGGCTGACCTTCACCACCGTCGATATCGCCCTGACCCCGGACGGGCCGATCGTGTTCGAGGTCTCGGCCTTCGGCGGGTATCGCGGGGCGCTGGACGGCTGCGGCATCGACGCCTCGGCCCTGGTCGCCGACCACGTGCTGGGCGAGGTGCGCGCATGAAAGCCGCCGACATCATCGCTGCACTCGACCTGGAGCGGAATGCGGAGGCCGCGCCCTTTCACCTTGCCATCGGCCCCTACTGCTTCAGCGTTCTGAGCCCCGATCCCCTGCGGGCCGAGCTTGTCGCCTATTTCGCCGACGCGCTTTGCGACACGCCCGGCGATACCCTGATCCACCTGCTGCCTGGCCAGGCCCTGACGCCAGAGCCCGATTGGGTGGACTGGTCGCGCGAACCCGGCAAGACCGGGCGCAAGGACGCCGTGGTGGACCTGGACGACGCGCGACTGGTCCGCAAGGTGCGCAGCGGCGTGACCTTCCTGCAATGGCAAGGCGCGCCGGTGGCCTTCGGGCCCCTGGACGACAACGTCAGCACGGTGATCAACTTCATCAACTCGCAGATCCTGAACGCCGCCCAGCAGGACGGCTGGCAATTGTGCCATGCCGCGGCGGTGACAGGCCAGGGCCGCACGCTGGCCATCTCTGGGCTGTCGGGGGGCGGCAAGTCGACCTCGGTGCTGCGGATGATGGACCTGGAGGGCACGCGCTTCGTGTCGAACGACCGTCTGCTGGTGCGGGCCGGGGATCCGCCCCGCTGCCTTGGCATCCCCAAGCAGCCCCGGATCAACCCCGGCACCATCCTGGGCAATCCCCGCCTGCACGCCCTGATCAACCCGGATCGGCGGGCCGAGCTGCTGGCCATGCCGCCCGATGCGCTGTGGTCGCTGGAAGACAAGCACGACCTGATGATCGGCCAGGTCTACGGGCCGGGCCGCGTCCGGTTCGACGCGCCCCTGACCGATTTCTGGGTGCTGAACTGGGATCGTGGATCGGACCTGCCGACCCGGGTGGACCAGGTCGACCTGGCCACCCGCCCCGACCTGCTGACGGCGATCATGAAGTCCCCGGGACCGTTCTACCAGCACCCCGACGGCCATTTCGAGCCCAACGGCGCGGCCCCCGTCCCCGGCCCCTACCTGGACGCCCTGTCCGGCGTGCGGGTCAGCGAGGTCACCGGCCGGGTCGATTTCGACGTGCTGGCCGCGCAGGGCCGTGTGCTCTTCGATGACTGAGGGCGCGCGCTATGCCGCGCTGATCCGCCACGGGGCCTATCACCAGCAGGCCGGAGCGCCCTCGGCCCGCCAGCCGCATCCGCTGACCGATGAAGGCCAGGCCCAGGCGCGGACCTGTGCGGATCTGCTGGCCGGGTTGCTGGACGTGCACGGGTTGACCCTGGATCCGGTGGTGCACTGTTCGATGCAGCTGCGCGCCTGGCAGACGGCCACGGGCATCGCCGACCGGCTGGCCGCCCTGGGCCTGCAGGTGGACGAGGTGCGCGAGACCCGGGCCCTGGCCGAACGCGGGCTGGGCAGCGCCGCCAACCTGACGGTTGCCCAGATCGAAGCCGTCCTGGCCACCGATCCGCGCCACGACCCGCCGCCGCCGGGCTGGAAATCGGACAGCGACTATCGCCTGCCATTGGACGGGGCCGAAAGCCTGATGGAGGCCGGCGCCCGCGTGGCCGCCCACCTGCGCGAGACGATGGCCGCCGCCTCGCCCGCACGGCTGACCGTCTTCGTCGGCCACGGAGCCTCGTTCCGCCATGCCGCCCATCACCTGGGCCTGATGTCGCGCGACGATATCCGCCGGTTGTCGATGTTCCACGCCAGACCGTTACTTGTCTGTTACACTCCCCGTGATAGCTGGCGCCATTTCGCCGGTTCATGGAAGGTCAGGCCCCGCTCAGAGGAGCCAGCCGACTGACACCGGGCACAGGCACGAAGGTCACGTCGATAAACATGCTCGCCCCTCCCGCCGCGCTGCTGCCCCCGGTTCACGATGCGATCAACGAACTGTCCGACCTGCCCCGCGACCTTGAACCCTGGCCCTGCGCCACCGATCCCGCAGCGCGGGTGGTGATCTCTGCCTGCCTGGACCGGGCGCGGCGTCATGGTGGCTGGCGCTGGCCGGAGCGGCCGGTGGTCTTCGTGTCCGACACCCATGCCGATGCCGACGGGTTCC
Organism: Paracoccaceae bacterium; assembly: GCA_002709405.1. GTDB lineage: Bacteria > Pseudomonadota > Alphaproteobacteria > Rhodobacterales > Rhodobacteraceae > Marinibacterium. The sequence continues at coordinate 49,101 of PAQV01000050.1, read as the reverse complement.
TGCGCTCGCTTGTGGCCGGCGGGGTCATCCGGCGCGACGCCGGGGGCATCGCCCTGACCCGGTTCGGCCGGCAAGCGACCATCATCATCGGCGGCGATTGCCTGGACAAGGGGCCCAGTAACCTATGCATGCTGGATGCGCTTGGCGCGCTGCGCCTGTCCGGGGCCGACCTGCGGATCCTGGCCGGGAACCACGACCTGCGGATGCGCCTGGCGGTGGACGCCCTGTGCCGGCCGCGCGCGCCCCTTCGCGATCACCTGTTCCTGCGCATGGGCCGCAAGATCCTGCCCGCCCTGCGCGAGATCTTCGACCGCTACGTGACCCCCGCCGACGTGGCCGCCCTGCCCGACGAGGCCGCCTGCCAGGCCCGCCTGCTGCCCCTGCCCGGCTGGGCGGAGGACTTCGAACACGCCGCCCGGGGCATCCTGCCCGCCGACGTCATCGCCCGCGAGATCGCCAAGCTGTCGGCCAAGCGCGCCGAGTTCGATGCCCAGATGGCCCGCACCGGGCTGAGCGCCCGCCAGCTGCTGGCCGCCGTCCGGACCTGCCAGGACGCCTTCTTCACGCCGGGCGGCGATTACGCCTGGTTTTTCGACAGCATGGACGTGGTCGCCCGCAGCGGATCGCTGCTGTTCGTGCATGCCGGGATCTGCGACGACATGTGCGCCCTGCTGGACGAAGGCGGCGCCGCGGCCGTCAACGCCCGCTACCATGCCGAAACGCGGGACGCCTCGCTGGCGTTCTATTTCGGCCCGGTCGCCAACCTGGTGCGCACCAAGTACCGCCCGTCCGACCTGGACCTGACCGACCGGGGCGTCGACCTGCTGCACCGCAACGGCATCCACATGGTCGTCCAGGGCCACGTCAACAACCACGCGGGCCAGCGCCTGCTGGCCAAACGCGGGCTGCTCCACCTGGAGGCCGACGTCACGCTGGACCGGGCCTCGCGCCGGATGGAAGGGCTGGAGGGCATCGGCGCCGGGGCGACCTTGATCCTGCCCTCCGGAGATGTCATCGGTCTGAGCCGGGATTACCCCCGGGCCAAGCATTTCGCACCGGACCGGATCGGTTAAGCAACGAGGGACACGCCATGGGCAGCGCACAGACCCGGTTCAGCCATGAATCGCTTCAGGACGCAAAGACCATCAAGACCCTGCTGACCTCGCTGTCGAAGGGGTTTTCCAAGGGCGAAATGACCCTGGGCGACGGCGACCGCGAACTGGTGCTGAAGACCGACGGACTGATGACCGTGCGGATCAAGGCCGAGCGCGAGGACGGCCAATGCGCGTTCAGCCTCAAGGTCACCTGGGCCGATCCGGCCGAACCCGCCCCCCGCAAGAAGACCCCGACGATCACGATGTGACCCGCGTCGATCTGCCTTGATTGGCACGGCGCTTGTGGCCAGTATTGTGCCCCGGAACGGGTGCGGGGATCACGGGCGGTGCTGGACGAAGCCATTATCCATCTGGGGATGCACAAGACCGGGACGTCCTCGATCCAGGACAGCCTGCGCGGCTATGACGATGGTACCACCTTCTACACGGTGCTGGGCCCCGATCCCAACCACAGCCTGGCCATCTACACCGCCTTCCACGAGGACTACGCCAGCCACCAGTACTGGCGCAACGCCGGCACGCCGCGCGCCCAGATCGACGCCAGGCGGGCCGAGGTGCGCCGCGACCTGGCCGCCCAGTTGCAACGCGGCGACCGCCAGCGGATCGTGATTTCGGGCGAGGGCATCGTGCGGCTGGACCCGGCCGGCGCGGCCGAGTTCATCGACCTGGTCCGCACCCATGCCCGCGCCATCCGCATCGTGCTCTACCTGCGCGACCCGCTGGGCTATGCGGCCAGCATGTTCGAACAACTGGTCAAGGGCGGGCTGACCAAGCTGCCCCCGCTGATCCGCCCCGGCTACCAGGCCCGCATCGACCCCTACCGCGCGCTTGTCGGACCCGAGGCCATCCAGCTGCGCCGGTTCGACCGGTCCGAAATGACCGGCGAAAGCGTGGTGACCGATTTCTGTGACCTGGTGGGGCTGGACGCCGGGCGCGTCCGCGAGGTCACGGCCAACCAGGCGATGCCCATGGAGGCGGTCAAGCTTGCCTACCTCTTCAACCGGTCCAATCCCTGTTCGTTCGGCGACCGGATCGTGCTGTCCGCCCGCCGCCACCTGATGCAGGCCATGGCCGAGGCCTACCGGGGACGGCCAAAGCTCGACAAGGCCCGGTTCACGCCGCTGGCCGATTGTTCCGGGCTTGATTACCTCAAGCGCGACTGGGGGCTGACCTTTCCGGGCCACCCGGTCGAACCCGGGCCCACTATCGCGCTGGAAGGCTGGCTGGAGGACATGTCGGATGTCTCGCCCGACCCGCTGGACCGGATCATGCGCCAGGCCGGGCTGACGGGGAATTACCGGGATCTCGCCGGAAAACTCAGCCGGTCCTACTATCACCTGATCTGCCGCGCGGCCGCTTCGGGGGCCTGAGCCCGGGCCTTGGCCCGGAACTGAATACTGGGCCTTGGCCCGACTCCGGTCTCTGGCCTTCAGCCCGAATGCTCGACGCTGCTGGACGACGGGGCCGCGTCCGGATCCAGCGCGCGCAGGCGGTAGGCCGGAGCCTTGGGTAGCCAGTCGGCCAGCAGAACGCCCAGGTCGGCCAGCGGATCACTCGAGGCATCGACCCGCAGGTCTACGTCCCGCAGACCCTCGCCACCCAGCACGACCACGGCCGCCGATTGCAACGGATCGCGCTCGCTGCCCTCGGCCTCGCCCGCCTTCAGCCCGGCCAGCATCCGTTCGGCCAGCGATCCTTCGCCGGTCTCGAACCCGTGGACAATGGCCGGCAGAACCTCGGCCGTGCCCAGGAAATTGCCTAAGGCAAGGCTGTTGGCCCCGGTCAGGCCGCCGCAATGGGGCAGGCAGCTGTCACCAGTCAGGTGCAACGGCTCGCCGGTCGCGGGCAGGACGCCCAGTTGCCGCCAATGAGGCGCCACGGCCGCATCGCGCATGGCGTCCAGCGCCGCCTGGGCGCTGGCGGTCTCGGCCCAGGCCTTCAGGCCGACCGCGTGCAGGCGCGGGTCGGTGCGGGCCTGCGAGAAGACCACGCAGCCCTCGGCCACGGCCCCCACGCGGGCGCCGACACAGACGGACGAGGTGGTCACGGCATATCCGATCTGCCCGGTTTCGGGGCAACGGGCGGCAATGGAAAAGGTCATTCGGTCACCTCGATTGCGGTCTGGGACGTGATAGGTCCGTAATGTTCGATCCGCCGGTGGCGGGCAAAGTCGAAGACCGACCGCCGGATATAGGCGCCCAGGTCCAGGTCGCAGGAAAAGGTGATGACCTCGTCGTCCTCGGACGCCGCCCGGGCCACCACTTCGCCCGTCGGAGACACGATGGCCGAGCCGCCGATCATCGCGAACCCGTCCTCGGACCCGCATTTCGCCGCCGCCATCACCCAGGCCGCGTTCTGGTAGGCTGCCGATTCCAGGCTCAGCCGGTGGTGATATTCGCGCAGATGCGCCGGTTCGGGATAGTGGATATTCCGCGTCGGCGTGTTGTAGCCCAGCATGAAGACCTCGGCCCCGCGGAGCGCCATCACCCGGAAGGTTTCCGGCCAGCGCCGGTCATTGCAGATGCACATGCCGAACCGGCCGTCATCGGTGCCGTAGGTCGGAAAGCCCAGGTCGCCCACCTCGAAATAGCGCTTTTCCAGGTGTTCGAATTCAATGTCGCCGATCGGATCCTTGGTGCCCGGCAGGTGGATCTTGCGGTACTTGCCCAGGATCGTGCCATCGGGCGCCACCAGGACCGAGGTATTGAACCGCCGCACCTGGCCGTCCTCGGTGATCTTTTCCGCGTAGCCCAGGTAGAACCCCACGCCCAGCTTCCTGGCCTCGTCGAACAAGGGCACCATGGCCGGCGACGGCAGGCCCTCTTCGAAAAAGGCGTCGTACTCTTCGGGCGTGTCGTAGATGTAGCGCGGGAAGAAGGTGGTCAGCGCCAGTTCCGGGAACGTCACCCAGCGCGCGCCCCGGCCATGGGCCTCGCGCAGCATCTCGATCAGGCGGGCAACGGTTTGGGCACGCGTGTCAGCCAGGTGAACCGGCCCCATCTGCGCGACTGCGAACACCACGTTTCGGCTCATTCAGCTCTCCTGCTGCGGGGGTTTCCTTCGTTGCTAGACAGGGGCCACATCAGTGTGAAATAAAATTTCCCACTAAGGAAATAAACTCAGGTTATTGATGTGATCAACGCCCGGCAGCTCGAAGTCCTGTCGACCGTCATCGAGGTCGGCACCACCGCCCGCGCCGCCGAACTTTTGTCGGTCAGCCAGCCGGCGGTCAGCAACATGATCCGCCATACCGAAGACCTGGTGGGCTTTCCCCTGTTCAAACGCGAACACGGCCGGCTGGTGCCCACCCGCGAGGCGCTGCACATCGCGCAAGAGGCGCAGCACCTGTTCATGCAGCAAAAGCGCGTGGCCGACATCATCGACGAATTGCGCGGCGGCACCATCGGGCGGCTGAACATCGTGGCCACCCCGTCCATCGGGCACGGCATCCTGCCCCGTATCCTGGCCGATTTCGTGCGCACGCGCCCAAAGCTGCAGGTGTCCATAGAGCTTGGAAACATCGAGGAAATCACCCGCCGCCTGCTGAGCGGCCGGGCCGATCTGGGCCTGTCGATCACCGGGCCGCGCCGCTCGGCCCTGTCGGTCCGCGCGCTGGGGCACGGCCGGCTGATGTGCGCCTGTCCGAAGGATCACGAACTGGCCCTGTCACAGCAGATCCGCATCACCGACCTCAACCACGTGCGCCATATCTCTTACGCCAGCAACACGCCCCTGGGGCAGGCCGTCGATTCGGTGTTCTCCGCCCAGGGCTTGGAACGGCGCTATTTCTGCGAGGTCCGCCACACGGCAACTGCCCTCGAAATGGTCAAAAGCGGGCTGGGCGTGGCCCTGGTGGACAGTTTCGCCCTGATCGGCCCCGGCCACGAGGGCATTGCCGTGCGCCCGACCCAGCCGGAACTGCCGCTGGAGATGTACGCGATCCAGTCAAACCTGTTCCCGACGTCGAACCTGGCCATCCAGTTCCAGGAATTCGTGGCCGATTACCTGGCCCCCGATGCAAGCGATCAGGGCAGCGAGCAATAATCCCGGGTTATTACCCCACCCGAATATTTTATTTCATTGTGTAGAACACGCGTGATCCCATGATCGTGACACGGGCCGCATTCTTACGCTGGCCGGCACGCAATCCGATCCGGGGACACCATGACCACACCCATCCTGTCCGTCAGCAATGCCGTGAAACGCTATGGCGACGTCCATGCTCTGGACCACGTCAGCCAGGACATTGCCGACGGAGAGTTCCTGACCCTGCTGGGCCCCTCCGGGTCGGGCAAGACCACCCTGCTGAGCGCGATTGCCGGGTTCATCACCCTGGACGAGGGGCGCATCGCCCTGCGCGACACCGACATCACCCGCCAGCCCCCCGAGCACCGCGATTTCGGCATGGTCTTCCAGGGCTATGCCCTGTTTCCGACGATGACCGTGCGCGACAACGTGGCCTTTCCGCTGAAGGTGCGCAAACGCCCCGCGGCCGAGATCCGGGCGCGGGTGGATGAATGCCTCGACCTGGTGCAGATGGGCCAATATGCCGACCGGATGCCCTCGCAATTGTCCGGCGGCCAGCAGCAGCGCGTGGCCTTGGCCCGGGCCCTGTCGTTCCACCCGCAGGTGCTGTTGCTGGATGAACCGCTCTCGGCGCTGGACAAGAAGCTGCGGGCGGATCTGCAGTGGGAGCTGAAGGCCCTGCACGACCGGCTGGGCGTGACCTTCATCTACGTCACCCACGACCAGGAAGAGGCCCTGTCGATGTCCGACCGGATCGTCATCCTGAAGGACGGCAAGATCCAGCAGGACGGCAAGCCGGGCGAGCTGTACAACCGGCCGGTCAACAGCTTTGTCGCCGATTTCCTGGGCAAGTCGAACTTCATCGACGTGACGGTCACGGGCGCCGAGGGCGACCTGCTGCATTGCGAAGCCAAGGGCGCCAGTTTTCCGGCCATTGCCTCGGAAAACGGGCCGCGCAGCGGCCAGGCCCGGGCGGCCCTGCGGCCCGAACGGCTGCGGCTGGCCGCTCCCGGCGAGGAATTCCTGCCCGCCCGCGTCCGCCAGGTCAGCTACCTGGGCGAGCGCTGCCAGGTCATCGTGACCCATGACACGCTGGGCGACCTGCTGGTGTCCTGCCCGACCTGGAAGACCGACATCACCCCGGCCCCGGACCTGCCCGTCAGCATCGGCTGGGACCGGGATGCCTGCGTCCTGCTGGCCCCGGAATGACCCGGGCATAACGCCGAAACGACCCTCCAAACGGTCCCCCGGGGCCGCACACCAACGACCCTCAAAGCCGAACAACAAGGCACCCACGACAAGGAGACGACCATGACCGAAACGACCGATTTCGAAGCCAAGCGCGACATCGCGGAAATCGCGGTGGAACGCTACAAGCAAGGGCGTCTGACCCGCCGGGGCTTTATCGCCGCGATGGGCGCGCTGGGGATCCTTCCGGCACTGAACTCCAAGGTCTCGGCCCAGGCGAAAGAGATCGTCGTCGTCAACTGGGGCGGCACGGCCAAGGACGTGCTGCAGGAAGTGATGTGCGACACCTACACCGCCGAAACGGGCATTCCGGTTGTCGTCGACGGATCGGGCCCTTCGGCCGGGAAGATCCGGGCCATGGTCGAAAGCGGCGCGGTGGTATGGGACCTGTGCGACAGCGGCGCGGGGTCGGCCATCATCCTGGAACAACAGGGCATGAGCCAGCCCATCGACTATTCCATCGTCGACAAGTCCAAGGTGCTGGAAGGCACGGCCTACACCAACGGCGTGGGCAACTATGTCTATTCCTACGTGCTGGCCACCAACCCCAAGATGCTGGGCGGCAACGTGCCGCAAAGCTGGGAAGATGTCTGGAACGTCAAGGACTTCCCGGGCATGCGGACCTTCCGCAAGTCGGTGCGCGGCCAGCTGGAAAGCGCGACCATGGCCCAGGGGGTCGCTCCGGAAGATGTCTACGAGGTGCTGGGCACCGAAGACGGCATCGCCGCGGCCATCGCCAAGTTCCGCGAGCTGCGTGACAACATCATCGTCTGGGGCTCGGGCAGCGACAGCCAGAACCTGTTCCTGCAGGAAGAAGTGGCCATCGGCAACATCTGGTCGACCCGCGCGCACCTGCTGAAGGACCAGATGGACGAAGGCGCGTTCCAGGTGTCGTTCAACGGCGGTGTCATCGCTCCGGGGATCTGGGTCGTGCCCAAGGACAACCCGGCCGGCAGCGAAGAAGTGATGAAGTTCATTGCCCACGCCCAGGATCCGGCGTTGCAGGTCAAGTGGCTGGAAATGATCGGCTCGGGCCCGATCAACCCCGAGGCCGCCGCCCTGGTGCCGGCCGAGCTGGCCCCCTGGAACCCGTCGAGCCCGGAAAACCTGGCCACGCAGATCCTTTACAACGACGAATGGTACGCGAAGAACCAGGTGTCGGCCGAAGAGATGTACATCGACGCCCTGATCAACTGATCCGACCGGATCAAACCCGGGGGCCGGCGGTCGCGCCGGTCCCCACCCCTGCAATACCCTGCCCCCGGAGTTGCCATGCCGCGTCTTGGTGAAAAGACCCAATACTGGTTGCTGGTCCTGCCTGCCCTGGCGATCATGATCGCCTTCTATATCGTGCCCGTGCTGGGGATCTGGCAGATTTCGGTGACCGAGCCGGCCAGCGGGTTCGGCAATTTCGCCAAGGCCGCGCAATCGAACGCGGTCAAGACAAGCTTCGTGCTGACCTTCCGCGTTGCCGCCGTCACCACGGTCGGCTGCGTGCTGCTGGGCTATATCGTGGCCTATGCCATCAGCAATTACGCCGGCCGCCTGACGCCCCTGATGCTGGCCCTGGTCATCCTGCCCTTCTGGGTCTCGGTGCTGATCCGGTCGTTCAGCTGGATCGTGCTGCTGGGCCGGTCGGGCCTGGTCAACGACAGCCTGCGCGGCGCGGGCCTCATCGACAGCCCCCTGCGCCTGATGCACAACGAATTCGGCGTGCTGGTGGCCATGATCCACGTCATGCTGCCCTTTGCCATCCTGCCCATGCTGACCAACATGCGCGGCATCCCCGACGCCTACGTCAAGGCCGCCCGCGGCCTGGGGGCCAGCGAATGGACGGCCTTCCGCCAGGTCTATTTTCCCCAGACCCTGCCCGGCGTGATGTCCGGCGCGCTGCTGGTCTTCGTGCTGTCTCTGGGCTTTTACGTCACCCCCGCCCTGCTGGGAGGCGGCCGCGTCCTGATGATTTCGGAATACATCACCTACCAGATCCAGGAATTCCTGGCCTGGGGCCTGGGATCCGCCCTGTCGGTGATCCTGCTGATCGCCACCGCCCTGGTGCTGCTGATCGCCGCCCGCTTCGTCAACCTGCGCAACGCGCTACTGGAGCGGAAATGATGCCCGTCTCGCCCTTTCGCATCTTCTTTCAGACCGGCGCATGGATGGTCACGGCCTTCCTGGTGCTGCCCCTGCTGGTGGTCATCCCGGTGTCGCTGACCGACACCAGCTATATCGGCCTGCCCAAGGAGCACCTGTCGCTTCAGCACTACGCCAATTACTTTGCCTCGCCCGACTGGCTGAAGGCCACCTGGACCAGCATCTGGATCGGCACCATCGTCGCCACCTGCGCCACCGTGCTGGGCACCAGCTTTGCCATCGGCTGCTGGTTCCTGTCGGACCGGGCCTCGGCCATTGCCCGCTGGGTGCTGATCACCCCGATCCTGGTGCCCCCCGTCGTCCAGTCGCTGGGCTTCTACCGGTTCTGGGTCAAGCTGGGCCTGATCGACACCTCGACCGGCGTGATCCTGGCCCATACGCTGCTGGCCCTTCCCTACGTGTCGATCTCGGTCTTTGCCGCCCTGGCCAACCTCGACCGCAACATCCCCCGCGCCGCCCGCTCGCTGGGCGCATCGGTCCGCCAGACGGTCATGGCGGTGATCGTGCCCGCCGCCCGGCCGGGCATGCTGACCGGCTTTGTCTTCGCCTTCATCGTCAGTTTCGACGAAATCGTCGGCGTGCTCTTCATCACCGTGCGCCGGGTCACGACCCTGCCCAAGCAGATCTGGGAGGGCATCCAGGACAACATCGACCCGACCATCGCCTCGGTCGCGACGCTGCTGGTCATCCTGACCCTGATCGTGACGGCCATAGGGGCGCTGCGCCGCTCATGACCCGCCTGCTGCTGAAGAACGCCCGCATTGTCAGCCATGACAGCGGAACGCCGGAAATCCGCGCCGCCCACGTGGCCATCGAGGACGACCGCATCGTCGCCCTGCCCGAGACCCTGACCGGAACCGATTTCGCCGATTTCGAGCCTGTCGACATGACCGGCCGGCTGGTGTCGCCCGGCCTGATCAATGCGCATACCCATGCCGTCCTGCTGGCCCTGCGCGGCACGATCGAGGATATCGAGGGCAACCTCGTCTACCAGTACATGGTCCCGGCCTCCTACCTGCTGGACCCGGCCGAACGGGCGGCCATCGCGAAACTGGCCTGCGCCGAGGCGATCCGATCGGGCACGACAACCATGGTCGACCCGCTGCGCCACGTGGCCGATTACGCGCCCGCGATGATCGAAACCGGAATGCGCCTGTGGCTGGCCGAAAGCTGCGCCGACGCGGTGACGACCGAGGTGGCAGGGGGCGGATACCGTTTCGACCGGGCCTTCGGCGAGACCTTCCTGGACCGCACCCGCGCCCTGATCGACCGCTTCCACGGGGCGGAAAACGACCGGGTGCGCGTGATGATCGCGGCCCATGGCCCGGACAATTGCTCGCCCTGGATGCTGGGCCAGCTGACCGACATGGCCCGCCAGCACGGGCTGCGCCGGACAGTGCACCTGAGCCAGATCATCAGCGAAAAGGAACAGGTGGAAAAGCTGCACGGCTGCACGTCCACCGAATACCTCGACCGCAACGATTTCCTGGGCGAGGACCTGCTGGCCGTGCACTGGACCTTCTGCACCGAAAGCGACGTGGCCCGGCTGGCCGAAACCGGCACCTGGCTGGCCCATTGCCCGGCGTCCATGTCGGCCAAGGGCCCTCATCCGCTGCCGATGAAGGCGATCCTGGATCACGGGGTGAAGATCGTCCTTGGCACCGACAACATGACCGAGGACATGTTCCACGCCATGAAGATGGCCATGACCCTGCACCGCGGAGCCTTTGGCCGGTCGGTCTCGCCCGCGCCACAGACCGTGTTCGACTACGTCACGGTCAATGCCGCCCGGGCGCTGGACCACCCCGGCATCGGCCGCATCGCGCCCGGCATGAAGGCCGACCTGGCCGTCTTCAACCTGATGGCTCCGGCGATGACGCCCCGCGTGTCGGCCATTTCGAACCTGCTGCACTACGGCCACCCGGGCCTGGTCACCGACACGATGGTCGACGGGCGTTTCCTGATGCGCGACGGGCAGCTGACGACAATGGACGAAACAGAGGTGCTGGCCGCCGGCCAGTCCGCCACCGAAAGCCTGTGGCACAAGTTCGCGGCGGAAGACCGTGGCGTGCCACTGCCGGCAACCGACCCGGCCTGACCATGGCTGCGACAACGACCGCATCCAGGTCAAACCGGGGGCTATTTCGGGGGCCAGACCAAGGGAAGAGACCCACATGACGTTTTCCATCATCGGGCGATGCCCGCGCACCGGTGCCTTCGGCGGCGCGGTGACAACATCGGACCTGGCCGTCGGCAGCCGCTGCCTGCGGCTGGCCCATGGCAAGGGCGCCTTCCTGTCCCAGCACCGCACCGACAGCCGCCTCGGCGACCTGGGCATTTCCCTCCTGTCCGAAGGGCTGGACGCCGAAAACAGCGTGTCGCGCGTGTCGACATCCTCGGATGACATCGAATGGCGGCAGCTGGGTGCCCTCGATGCCCGTGGCCGGGCCGCCGTCTACCACGGCCGGCGGATGTACTCGATCTATACCCACAGCATCGACACCGATTGCCTGGCCCTTGGCAACATCCTGGACAACGACGGCGTGACCGATGCCATGGCCGCCGCCTTCGTCGCGGCCGAGGATGCCCCCCTGGGCGACCGTCTGATGCTGGCCCTGGAAGCCGGGCGCGATGCCGGCGGAGAGGTGCTCGACCCGCTGCAATCGGCCGCCCTGCGCGTGACCGGAGAGCACGGGATCGATGCCATGGACCTGCGCATCGACATCTCCGACGGCCGCGCGATCGAGGATCTGCGCGCCCTTTACGCCGCCTATGGCGACCGCTCGGGCCTGCTGCGCCAGGTGGCCCTGGAACCCGACGGCCTGCCGGTTTGGCGGCGGCTGTTCGACGCCAGCATCGACCGCATCGCCGAGCTGGGCCTGGAGGCCCGCTTTCCCACCGCCCGCCAGCGGGCCAACTGGACCCTGAGGGACTAAGACCATGCGCGGCCAGTCGATCTATTGGGACACCGGGTTGCCCGAACCGGAGTATGACGCGGCCGCCCCCCTGCCCGACCGGGTCGACATCGCCGTGGTCGGCGCGGGCTTTACCGGGTTGTCGACAGCCCTGCACCTGGCCCGGGCCGGGCGTTCCGTCGCCGTGCTGGAGGCCGGGCGGATCGGCGCCGGGGCGTCCTCGCGCAATGGCGGCATGGTCGGCCCCAGCTTTCACAAGCTGGGCTCGGCCGGGCTGCTGGCCCGCTACGGGGAAACCAAGACCCTGGCCCTGATGCGCGAGGGCCTGCTGGCGCTGGATCATTTTGAGGCGCTGATCCACGAGGAAGGGCTGGATTGCGACCTGCAGATGCGCGGCCGGTTCCGCGGGGCGCGCACCGATGCCGACCGCGAGTCCATGGCCCGCGAATGCGACTGGCTGGGGCGCAACCTGGGCCTGGAGACGGCCATCGTCGCCCAGGCCGACCAGCGGGCCGAGATCGGCAGCGACTTCTACCGGGGTGGGGCGATCTATCACCGCGACGGCGGCGTGCACCCGCGCAAGCTGGTGCTGGAGCTGGCCCGCATTGCCGCCGAGGCCGGGGCGCTTCTGGTCCCCGCCTGCCCGGTCACCGCGATCCGCTCGGCCCCGGGCGGGGTAGAGCTGAACACCCCCAAGGGCACCCTGCGCGCAACCGAGGTCGTGCTGGCCTCGAACGCCTATTCCGGCCGCCCCACCCGGGCCCTGGCCAAGCGCGTCGTGCCCATCGAAACCTTTGTCGTGACCACCAGCCCCCTGCCGCCAGGGCAGATGGCGCAGCTGACGCCCAGGGGCCGGATGTTCGGCGAAAGCGGCCGGGTCTTCATGTGGTACCGCCCCACGCCCGACGGCACCCGGTTCATCTTCGGCGGCCGGCTGGCCCGGGCCGGTGCGGGGCCCGAGGCCTGCAAGACCGTCTTCGGCCGCGCCGTGACCCGCGTCTTCCCGCAGCTGGAGGGCACGTCCTTCGACCACGCCTGGTCCGGGCGCATCGCCTACACCCCCGACCACAGCCCGCACCTGGGCAAGGTCGACGGGGTCTGGCTGGCCGGAGGGTACTGCGGATCGGGCGTGACCCGCAGCGTCTACCTGGGCATGAAGCTTGCCCGCCGGATCCTGGGCAAGCCCGGGGCAGACACAGCGCTGGACGACCTGCCCTTCGACACGGTCCCGTTCCAGCCCTTCTCCCGCCAGGGAGCGGCCCTGCTCAGCCGCTGGTACGCCTGGGCAGACGCCCGGGATCTTCGCCGCGCCCGGGGACCAAGCGCGTAACGGTCAGGCGCCTAAAGGCCAAACTCCAAGTGCCCGGGCCGGCCTTCAGAAGATGACCAAAGAGGTGTCACGTATAGGTGCGGTCTTCGATCGGCGTGTCATCGATCGTCGTCAGCAGGCGCCCCAGCAACAGCTCTTCGGCCCGGTTCTTAATAGCCCTAGGGTTCCAGACCACGTGCACGTCGATAGCCGGCAGGTTGTCATAGGGCGGCACCTGCCACAGTTGGCCATCGGCCACGTCGCGCGCGGCCACGTGCACCGGCAGGGGACCAACGCCCAACCCGGCAAAAATCATGCGGCGCACTTCCTCCAGATGGCTGGACAGGCCGGTGATGCGTTGGCCCAGATCGGCCTCGGCCCGCATCAGGGTCACGGGTTTGAGCACATCCTGCAGCCGGTCGGTTTCGAAACTGACCGAGGAATGCCCCGCCAGGTCCGCCCGCGTCAGGTTCTGCTGGCCAAATAGAGGATGCGGCCGACCGCAATACAGGCCGAAGAACTCGCGATAAAGCCGCCGATAGTCCAGCGAGGGCGCCCGCTCCTTGACCAGGCACACCGCAAAGGACGCCCGCTTGGCCGCAACCTCTGCGATGGCGTCCGCGCTGGAATGTACCTCGATGGCAAGGGTCGCATGGGGATGGTCGGCGTGAAACTCGCTCAGCACCTGATCAAATATCGGGCAAACCACATGAGAGGCCATCGTCAGCCGCACATGACCCTGCACGTGATCGGTCAGCTCTCGCATCAAGGTCGAAAGGCGCAGGACCGAGCCGTTGATCTCGACCGCCTCGCGGTGAAGCAAGCGCCCCGCGTCGGTCAGCCGGTATTGCCCGGGCGAGCGGTCGATCAGCTTGCGGCCCATGCGATCTTCCAGCCTTTTCAAGGCCATAGAGACTGACGGCTGCTTCAGCCGAAGCCGGTCAGCGGCCTCGGTGATCGAATGGCTTTCCGCCAGGACGACGAAGGTCCGAAGCAAATTCCAGTCCAGAGTGCGGGCCAGCCGCTCGGCCAGGTAGCGCGGATCTTCCGGAGACAACGGCGGCGACATCAATCACACCTATATTCACCATTCTTGGTATCTATTTGATCTATATCCAGCCGCTTCGCAAGTTTCCCACGACCCCGCTGACCAAGCCCCGAGTCCCGTGATGTCCGTAGAAGCCCGCGAAGCCCGACAGCCCTGGATCCTGCTCAGCCCCGCGCTGACGGCCATCGTCCTGCTGCTGGTGGTGCCGCTGATCTTCATCCTGGTCTACAGCTTCTGGCTGCGCACGGCGACCGGAGCGGATGTCGCCGGGTTCCATCTCGACAATTGGCAGGAAGCGCTGACCGACCCGTTCTATCGCGACATCCTGCTGGGCACCCTGAAGATCGCCGCGATCACCGCCGTCGTCTGCGCCCTGATGGGCTACCCGGCCGCCTATTTCATCGCCCGGTCCGAGGGCAACAAGGCCATCCTGTTGCTGCTTCTGATGCTGCCCTTCTGGATCAGCTACATCATCCGCACGATGTCCTGGATCAACATCCTGGGCGTGTCCGGCGCGTTCAACACCTTCCTGATGTGGACCGGCGTGATCAGCGAGCCGATCCAGATGCTCTACAACCAGACCACGGTGATCCTGGGCCTCGTGCACTTCCTGCTGCCCTTCATGGTGCTGAACGTTTTTGTCAGCCTCGACGGGATCGACACTAACCTGGAAGACGCGGCCAATTCCCTGGGCGCGACCAAGTGGGAAAGCTTCGTTCAGGTCACGTTGCCCCTGTCGCTGCCCGGCCTCGCCGCCGGGGGCCTGCTGTGCTTTGTGCTGGCGGCCGGGACCTATATCACGCCGCTGGTGCTGGGGGGGCCGCGCGACGCCATGTTCGCCAACCTCGTGTTCGAGGCCATCATCACCCAGCTCAACTGGCCCCTGGGATCGGCGCTCAGCCTGATGCTGCTGGCGGTGCTGGGCGTGCTGGTGATGATCTACAACCGCTATCTCGGGATGGCCCAACTGATGAAGGGGCTCGGCTGATGGGCGGTATGGGATGGCACCTGATCCGAGGCTGGGCGATCCTGGTCTATATCTTCATGTTCCTGCCCGTGGGCGTGGTCGTGTTGCTCAGCTTCAACGCCAGCCAGTTCGGCAGCTTTCCGATGACCGGCTTTTCGTTCCGCTGGTTCGTCGAGCTGGCCAATAACGACGCCATCCTGCGCGCCTTCCGCACCTCGATCATCCTTGGCCTGCTGACCGCGCTGATTTCCACGACGCTTGGCGTGCTGGCGAGCCTCGCGCTGGTGCGCTACCGGGTGCCCGGGGCCAATGCGATCTCGACCCTGCTGATCGCGCCGATCCTCGTGCCAGAGGTCGTTCTGGCCGTGGCCCTGCTGCTGTTTCTCAACGTCCTTGGCATCAATAAAAGCTTCGCCCTGCTGCTGTTCGGCCACGTGATCTTTACCCTGCCTTTCGTGATCCTCGTGGTGCAGGCCCGGCTGGTCGCGATCCGGCGCGACGTCGAAGAAGCGGCGATGAGCCTGGGCGCCTCGCCGATGGAAACCTTCTTCCAGATCACCCTGCCGCTGATGCTGCCGGCGGTGCTGGCGGGCGGGCTTTTCGCCTTCACCATCAGCTTTGACGACATCACCGGCACGCTCTTCTGGAAGCCCGGCGGGGTGGAAACCGTGCCCACCCAGATCTTTGCCATGCTCAGGAACTCGATCAGCCCCGAGATCAATGCGCTTGGCACCGTGATGATCGCCATGACCGTCGGCCTGCCGCTGCTTGGCGCGGCTGTGGCCCGCAAGATTTCCCGTAACAGCGGCGCCTAGAACCGCTTTTCCCCAATCCGACATGGAGTGACCTGATGACCAAGAAAATGGACAATACCACGCGATACGAGCGGCTGCTTGAGCGCTATGGCAATGGCGACCTGGACCGGCGCAGCTTCCTGGGCCTGATCGGCGCGGCCGGGCTGGCCTACGGGGTCCAGACACCCTTCGCCCGCCAGGCACTGGCGGCCACCGATGAAGTGCGCTTTGACGGCTGGGGCGGCGTCGTTTCCGAAGCGTTCCGCAAGTACGCGTTCGATCCCTATACGGCCAAGACCGGCGTGCCGGTGGTCGACGGCACCTTTGGCGGCGGCGACGAATATCTCAGCCGCGTCAAGGCCAGCCAGCCCGGCGAATACAACATCGCGCACCTGTCCGGCGTCTTCGACTATGCGCGCTACGCCAACCTCGGTTTTGCCTCGGAGCTGAACGAGGCCAATATCCCGAACCTCGAATTCGTCATTCCCAAGCTGGTCGACGTCTATCGCCCGATCACCGGCGGCAAGCTTTCCTGCGTGCCCTACGACTACGGCACCACGGGCATCGCCTATAACCGCAAGTACATCTCGGACGAAGAGATGAAGACGAAGGGCGCCAAGATCCTCATCGACGAGGCCTACAAGGGCAAGATCTCGGGCTGGGGCGACTGGCGGACACGGATCTGGTTCGGCGCGCTGCAGACCGGGCAGGATCCGAACAATGCCGAGGACATGGACGCCGTGTGGGATGCGATCCGAGCGCACCGGGACCTGTCGCTGAAATACTGGACCTCGGGCGCCGAGCTGATGAGCCTGCTGGCCGAGGAAGAGATCTACGTGACCGAAGCCTGGTCTGGCCGCATCTACGCGCTGCAGGAACAGGGCCACGACATCGGCTACATGGATCCGCCGAACGGTTACGGCTGGCAGGAATGCCTGTTCGTGATCAAGGGCTCGCCGATGGAGGCCTGCGAAGAGCTGCTGAACTTCATGCTCGCGCCCGAAACCTCGATCGCCGTGGCCGAGGGGCAGAACTATCCGCCGGCGCTGGACCCGTCCAAGGTCGAGCTGGGCGACAAGATCCCGACCCTGCCCGCCTTCGACCCCGAAGGCACCCTGGCGGGCCTGACCTTCGCCGACCCCGGCTATTGGAACGGCCACGAAGCCGAATGGTCGAAGACCTTCGGCCGCGTGCAAAAAGGCTACTGAGGCCGTGCGGGCGGGGGTATCGCGCCCCCGCCCCTATCCGCGAGGGGAAGATGATCGAGATGCTTCGCAATCTGTTGGTGACTGGCGCGCGGTTCGATCCGCTGCGCCCGGCCGCAGGACGGGCCAAGCCCGCTCCTCCCCACGGGCGGGCTTTCGGTTGCCGTTCCGCCCCGAACGCCAGTCATGCTGAACGACATCGTCTTGCACCTGCCGGCCCCTTCAAACGCCCACCCAGGGGCGGGCAGGACCCGTTTCACCCGGAAATGAACCCTTTTCCTTCCGTCCAGCCAGGATTTTAGCCAGATGAGCTCCGTTTCCCTCCGAAACATCGTGAAGCAGTTCGGCACCTTCACCGCGGTGCACAAGGCCAACCTCGACATCCCCGAAGGGGCCTTCGTGACGCTCCTGGGCCCGTCCGGCTGCGGCAAGACGACGAACCTGCGGATGATCGCGGGGCTGCTGGACCCGACCGAGGGCGAGATCCTGATCGGCGGCAAGCGGGTCAACGACATCCCGATCCACAAGCGCAACCTTGGCATAGTCTTTCAGAATTACGCCCTGTTCCCGCACAAGACCGTGGCCGAGAACGTGGCCTTCGGGCTGAAATACCGGGACGTGCCGAAATCAGACATCCCGGCCAGGGTTCAGGCCGCGCTGGATCTTGTGCAGCTGCCCCACGTGGGCGACCGTTATCCCAAGGCGCTGTCCGGCGGGCAGCAACAGCGCATCGCGCTGGCCCGGGCCATTGTCATCGAACCCGACGTGCTGCTTCTGGACGAACCGCTTTCAGCGCTGGATGCCAACCTGCGCGAGGACATGCGGGTCGAGCTCAAGCGCATCCAGGACAAGATCGGCGTGACCACCGTTTTCGTCACCCACGACCAGTCCGAGGCGCTCGCCATGTCCGACCAGATCGTCGTCATGAGCGCGGGCCGGATCGAGCAGGTCGGCACGCCGGAAGAGGTCTACAACACCCCGGCCTCGGAATTCGTGGCCAATTTCCTTGGCGCATCGAACATTCTGGACGGCCAATGCACCGTCGCCGACGCCCACAGCCTGAGCATCGACACCCGTGTCTTCGGCTCGGTCGAGGTGGCCGCCGCCAAGGCCGCCGGCGTCTCCAAGGGGCCCGCGAAATTGGTTCTGCGGGCCGAGAAACTGACCCTCATGGACCCCGCGGCCGACACCACCGGCCTGATCACCGCCCCGGCCACGGTCGAAACCGTCGATTACCAGGGCCAGACGGTCCGCTATTTCCTGCGCATCGGAGACCGCCAGTTGCAGGCCATCAACCTGATCGACACACGCCCCTTCCCCACGGGCGCCAATGTCATCGCCGCCTTCCGCCCCAAGGATTGCGCGGCCCTGCCCGGGAGCAGCACATGAGCAACCTGTTCTACCAGGGGCGCGGCCGCAAGCCGGTGCTGGACCAGGCGCGCGGCGTCTACATGTGGGACACCGACGGCAAGCGCTACCTGGACGGATCCTCCGGTGCGATGGTCTGCAACATCGGCCATTCCGATCCCCAGGTCCTGGCCGCGATGCAGCGCCAGATGGAGAAATCCACCTTTGGCTACCGGCTGCATTTCGAAACCGACGCTTCCGAGAAACTCGCCGCGCGCCTGGCCGGTCTCATGCCCGACCACCTGACGCGGGTGTTTTTTGTCTCTGGCGGGTCCGAGGCCGTCGAAAGCGGCATGAAGATGGCCCGCCAGCATGCGCTCGCCACCGGTCAGGGCAGCCGCTGGAAGGTGATCTCGCGCCAGCCCAGCTATCACGGCTGCACCCTCGGCGCGCTGGCGGTGACCGGCTATGCCGCCCTGACCGACCCGTTCGAGCCGATGATGCGCATGATGCCCCGCGTGCCTGCGCCGCGCGCCTATCTTGACGGGCTGGACCCGGATGACGAGGCGACCGGCCACCACTATGCCGACATGCTGGAACAGCAGATCCTGACCGAAGGGCCAGAAACCGTGCTGGCCTTCATCCTCGAGCCCGTCGGCGGCGCCTCGACCGGCGCGCTGGTCCCGCCGCAGGGCTACATGGCGCGCATCCGCGAGATCTGCGACCGTCACGGTGTCCTGCTGATCCTCGACGAGGTGATGACCGGAGCGGGCCGGACGGGCACGTTCCTTGGGTCGGAACACTGGACCCTGCGGCCGGATATCGTCGTCATGTCCAAGGGGTTGGGCGCGGGATACATGCCGCTGGGCGCGATGATCGTCGATGAACGGCTGGTTGAACCTGTGCTGGACGCCGGGGGCTTTGCCCATGGTTTCACCTATGCGGGCAACCCGCTGTCCTGTGCCGCCGGGCTCGCCGTGGTGGACGTGATCGAGAGCAAGGGGCTGTGCGCCAACGCGGCGGCGATGGGCGACAAGCTGATCGCCCGCCTGCACGGGCTGATGCAAAAGCACGAGATCATCGGCGATGTGCGCGGCAAGGGCCTGCTGACCGCCTTCGAATTCATGTCCGACCGCGATGCCAAGACACCCCTGCCCCGCGAATTGAAGGCCTACCAGAGGTTCGTCGACATCGCCTATGATCGCGGGCTGATCGTCTATTCCCGGCGCACCCACGACGGCTATTCCGGCGATCATATCCTTGTATGCCCGCCGCTCATCACCACCGACGACCACCTCGACGAGATCATCGAGGGGCTCGACGCGTCGCTCGATCAATTCACCGCCGAAATCGCGCCGGGGCTGGCCTGACCCATGTCCGAGATCCTCATCACCTGCGCCATCACCGGGTCCATCCACACCCCGTCGATGTCGCCCTACCTGCCGGTCACGCCCGATCAGATCACCGAACAGGCCATAGGGGCCGCCGAGGCCGGCGCGTCGATCCTGCACCTGCACGCGCGCAACCCGGTCACCGGGCAGCCCTCGGCCCGGGCCGAGGACTTCATGGCCTTCCTGCCGCGCATCAAGCAGGCCAGCGACGCGGTGCTCAACATCACGACCGGCGGCAGCGCGGTGATGACGCTGGACGACCGGCTCGCCGCCCCCAAACGGGCCGAGCCCGAGATGTGCTCGCTCAACATGGGGACGATGAATTTCGCCCTTTACCCGGCGGCCGAGCGGATCACCGACTGGACCTTCGACTGGGAAAAGCCGTTCCTGGAAAACTCCGACGACCTGGTCTTCAAGAACACCCCCCGCGACATCGCCCGCATCCTGACGGAAATGGGCGTCGAACGGGGCGCCCGGTTCGAGTTCGAATGCTACGACGTCAGCCACCTGTACATGCTGCGCCATTTCGTCGATCGCGGCCTGGTCAAGGCGCCGTTCTTCATCCAGTTCGTCTTTGGCGTGCTGGGCGGGATCGGTGCGGATCCCGCGAACCTCAACCACATGAAGCGCATCGCCGACAAGTTGTTCGGGGACGATTACCAGTTCTCGGTGCTGGCCGCCGGGCGGCACCAGATCCCCTTTGTCACCATGGCCGCGGCAATGGGCGGTCACGTGCGGGTCGGGCTGGAAGACAGCCTGATGATCGCGCGGGGTCAGCTCGCGACATCCAACGCCGAACAGGTCGCCAAGATCCGCCGCATCGTCGAGGACCTGGGCCGCACGGTGGCAACACCGTCGCGCGCGCGAGAGATCCTTGGGCTGAAGGGCGCGGACAGGACGGCGATCTGATGACAGTGACCTTGCGCTTGGCGACAGAGGCGGACGCAGAGGCATTGAACGAAGCCCTGCGCCAGCTGTCCACCGACCTGGGCGACGATCACCGGGCCACGGCGGAGGATTTGCGCCGGCTGGGCTGGGGCCCGCATCCGACGTTCCGGGCCATGCTGGCACTGGTCGGCGACGCGGTGGTCGGCGTGTCCTTCTATTCGCCCTATGTCTCCACCGTCTTCGGCGCGTCGGGGATCTATGTCTCGGACCTCTGGACAGCCGAGGCGATGCGCGGCCAAGGCCTGGGCCCCCGCCTTCTTGCCGCGACCCTGCGCGATGGCGAAGCCGTCTGGGGCGCCCGGTTTCTCAAGCTCGACGTCTACCACACCAGCCCGGATGCGCGGCGCTTCTATGACCGGCTGGGGTTCCGCCCGGCCGAGCACGCGACCAAGATGATACTGGACGAGGCCGCCTGCACGGCCCTGAAAGGCACCACATGAAGGCCGTTTTCGACGACCGCCAATGGGTCCACGACCCGCAGCATTTCATGGCCAATGGCGCGCTGCTGCCCAACCCCGAGCAACCCCGCCGGATCGAGATCCTGACCGCCGGGGCAGAGGCCGCCGGATGCGTTTTCCAGTCCCCGGAAAACGCGGGCCTTGGCCCCATCGCCGCGCTGCATTCGCCCGAATACCTGACCTTCCTCGAAACGATCTACACGCGCTGGCAGCGGATCGAGGGCGCGGGAGCCGAGGTCATCCCCAACATTCATCCCGCCCGCCGCACCGACGGCTATCCCAGATCCGCCGTGGGCCAGGCCGGGTTCCACCAGGCCGACACCGCCTGCCCCATCGCCGCCGGCACCTGGGAGGCTGCTTATTGGTCTGCCCAGACCGCGATCACCGGCGCCGACCTTGTCCGGGGCGGAGAACGGGCGGTTTACGCCCTGTCGCGGCCCCCGGGGCACCATGCCTTCGGAGATCTTGCGGGCGGGTTCTGCTTTCTCAACAATTCCGGGATCGCCGCCGAGCGGTTCCGCGCGATGGGTCTGCGCCCGGCCATCGTCGATGTCGACGTGCACCACGGCAACGGCACGCAGGGCCTCTTCTATGAGCGCGACGACGTACTGACCGTGTCGATCCACGCCGATCCCGCCCGTTTCTACCCGTTCTTCTGGGGCCATGCCCAGGAACGGGGCGAAGGCCGGGGGCTGGGGTACAACCTCAACCTGCCCTTGCCGCGCAAGACCGGGGACGACGATTACATGGCCACGCTCGGCACCGGCCTTCAACAGGTTCGCAGCTTTGGCGCGGACGTGATCGTTGTCGCGCTGGGGCTCGATGCCTCGATCGACGACCCGTTCCAGGGCCTCGCCGTCACCCAAGGTGGCTTCGCCCGTAGCGGCGCCGCCTTTGCCGCGACCGGCCTGCCGGTGCTGTTCGTGCAGGAAGGCGGCTATGTCTCGGACACGCTGGGCCTGAACCTCACCCGTGTTCTTGGCGGATTCCAGGAGGCCACGTGACCCGCGCCGACGTCATCATCATCGGCGGGGGCATCGCCGGGACCAGCGCCGGTGCCCGGCTGGCCGAACATATGTCCGTCCTGTTGCTCGAGGCCGAACCGCAGCTTGGCTATCATTCCACGGGACGGTCCGCCGCCATCTTCATCCGCAATTACGGCAACACCACCCTGCGTGCGCTGAACGCGGCCTCCGAGCCCTTTTTCAACCAGCCGGACGGCGTTTCGGATACATCGCTTTTGTCCCCTCGCGGGGAAATGCTGGTGGCCGAAGAGGACGAGCTGGATGCGCTTGCCGACTATGCCGCCGAGGCCTGCGGGATCGAGCATCTGACCCCCGATCAGGCGGTGGACCTGGTGCCGATCCTGCGCCGCGACCGGATTGCCGCCGCCGCCATCGAATGGAGCGCCCAGGACATCGACGTCGACCGCATGCTGGCGGGCTACACGCGCCTGATGAAAGCGCGCGGCGGGCACATCCGCACAGGGCAGCGGGTCGACGGGATCACGCGCCAGGCGGGCGTCTGGACCATCCGCTCCGGGCCCGACACATACGAGGCACCGCTGATTGTGAATGCCGCCGGTGCCTGGGCCGCCGAGATCGCTCGCATGGCCGGCGCAAGTCCGATCACCCTGACCCCGCTGCGCCGCTCGGCCGCCATCCTGCCCGCCCCCGCAGGCCATGACATCCGCAACTGGCCGCTGTTCGCCTCGGCATCCGAGCGCTGGTACGCCAAACCGGAAGCCGGCAAGTTGATGGTCAGCCCCGCCGACGAAGATCCCGTCGAGCCGCACGACGCCTGGCCCGACGACATGGTCCTGGCCGAGGGGCTGCACCGCTATGAACAGGCCGTCACCGTGCCGGTCAGCCGTGTCGAAACCTCCTGGGCGGGCCTGCGCACCTTTGCCTCGGACCGGACACCTGTCGTCGGGTTCGACCCGGCGGCGGATGGCTTTTTCTGGCTCGCCGGACAGGGCGGCTATGGCGTCCAGACCGCGCCGGCCCTGTCCGCCCTGTGCGCGGCGGGCTGCACCGGGATGACCTGCGCGCTGCCCGACGCGGTCAGGCAAGCCCTGTCGCCGGACAGGTTCCCGCTGCGGTCCTAGGCTCGCAATATGCGATGCCCTCTGTACCAAAAAGGCCTACCTTTTTGGCCTAAAGCACCTGCCCCGCCCCCGCGCCATCGGGCGCGTCCGGCGCATAGGCCAGCTGGCCGTTGACATAGACCGCCGTCACACCCGCCGACGGCGCATCGGGCGTATCGTAATCGGCCACCGCGCGGATCTCTGCCGGGTCGAACAGGACCACGTCGGCGGCGCAGCCCTCGGCAATGCGCCCGCGATCGGCCAGCCCCAGCACCTTCGCGGTCTGCCCCGTCATCTTGGCCACCGCCTGAGCCTGGCTGAGCAGCCCGCGATCGCGCGCGAAATGACCCAGCACCAGGGGGAAACTGGCCCACAGCCGGGGATGCGGGCGCTTGTCGCGCGGCAACCCGTCCGAACCGATCAGCGACGGCGGCCAGGTCAGGATGCGTTCAAGATCGCCATCGTCCATCTGGTGATAGATCGCGCCGCCGGGTTTCAGCCGGCCGACGGCCTCGTTGACGTCCACGCCCCACTCCGCCGCCACCTCGGCCAGGTCCCGGCCGGCCATTTCGGGATGGGGATCGGACCAGCTGATCGTCACCTTGCGGCTGTCGCGGACATAGGCCTCGATCAGGACGGTCGAACTGGCCGTGTAGGGATAGACGTCGATGTCCAGCGGCATCTCGGCCCGGGCCTCTTCGATCATCGCGAGCGTGGTGCGCGACAGGCCAAAGGCCGCCTGGCCGCAGCATTTGTGGTGCGAAATCAGCGTCCGCGCGCCGGACCGCCGGGCAATGTCGATGGTCTCGGCCACGGCCGACACGACACCGCTGCGTTCGTCGCGCATATGGGTCGTCCACAGCTTTCCCGCCGCCGCCACATCGGTGGCAAGCGTCACGATCTCGCCGGTGGTCGAGCCCTTGGCCGGCGGATAGGCCAACCCGGTCGACAGCCCTGCCGCGCCCTGATCAAGCGCCTCGGCCAGGTCGCGGCGCATGGCGGCGATCTCATCCGCCGAGGCCGGCCCGTCGAGCGCCTCCATCACCCGCGCGCGCAGGGCCGTGTGACCGACCAGCGGCACCACGTTCACCGCCGGCCCGGCCGCGCGCATCGCGTCGAGAAAGGCCCCGAAGCTGGCGTAGCGGTAGTCGTCGGCCGTGGCGATCAGATCCAGCGGCGGCACCGGCACGTCGCGGATGACCAGCGGCGACGGCGCCAGGCTGATCCCGCAATTGCCGGTGACAACGGTGGTCACCCCCTGGGACAGTTTGGGCAGGATGGTCGAGCGCCGAAACACCGCCAGATCGTCGTGGGTATGCACATCGATGAAGCCGGGCGCCAGCGCCAGGCCCCGGGCATCGCGGGTCTCGGCTGCGGTCAGCGTCAGGCCAGATCCCACGGCGATAATCCGGCCCTCTGCAATTGCCACGTCCTGCATCACGGGGGCGGCTCCGGTGCCGTCAAAGACCGTGGCGCCAGTGAACAGCAGGTCGCATTCTTGATCGCCGCTCATGTCTTGTCCGTCCTTTTCCAACTGATCGTACCGCTGCCCCGGGTCCCTGTCACGACCCCGTTGGCCAGCGTGCAATAGGCCTCGGCCACCACCTGGCCGACCACCCTGCCCCCGGTCTTGACCGGATCGCCCCGTCGCACCGGGCAGCCTTCCCAGTCCGGGCGCAGCCATTCCGGGCCAACGGCCTCGGCCCCGACGATCTGGTCGTCTTCGACCAACAGGGCATGGACCGCCCCCGGCACCACGCTCAGCCCCAGGGCCTGGCCCTGGTAAGGGGCGGCATCGGCGGGCGCGACCCGGTCGCGGATGGCCGACAGGGCCAGGTCGGCCAGGGCATGATGGGGGAAGATCGTGTTGTGCAGGATCCCCACCGACAGCGTTTCCGAGACGAAATGCGCAGCCCCGATATCGTCCCGCGCCGCGACCGCCGCCGAATTCCCCAGCGCGATCTCGCCGGCAAGAGACATCACGATCAGCCCGGCATCCACCTGGGGGCGGGGCGCAAACGCTGCCTGCACCGCCGCCTCGGGCGTGGCCCCCGCGCGCAGCGCCTCAAGCGCCTGCCGGTTCGGCACGATGCCATCGGGGCCGGGCATATTGGGCAACCGGTGACCGGTGATCAGCCCGGCGGCGGGGTCACAGGGGGTGAATTGCGACAGAGGCTCTGGCCGGTCAGGACCCGATGACATCAGGACGGCCAGCCGGGCACCGTCGGTCTGAGCCATCCCGGGCTGCGCCAGCATGGCCTGCGCCCCGCCCCGCTGCACGCCAAGGTCGATCAGCTTTCGGCCCGGGGTGATCACCGACAGCGACACGAAGCCGCCGATGGCCCCGCGCCCCACGGCCTCGACCGCCTCCAGCCCTGCCAAGGCGGCGCGGGCGGCCTGGGGCCCATGGACGGCAATCCCGATCGTCACTGGGCCACCTGATGCTGAGGCGCGACCTCGGCCAGCGCGCCCATCGGCAAGGTGGCGGCGTCGATCACCGGCAAGGCGCCCCGGGTGCGGCCCGGATCCGGCACCGGCACCGCCGCCAGCAAGGCCCGCGTATAGGGATGGCGCGGGTCGTTCAGCACCGCCTGGCGCGGGCCGATCTCGACAATCCGGCCCCGGCGCATCACGGCGACCCGGTGGGCCATTTCCTCGACCACCGCCATGTCGTGGCTGATGAACAGGTAGGCTAGCCCGAGGCTTTGCTGCAGCTCCAGCATCAGGTCCAGCACCTGCGCCTGCACGCTGACATCCAGGGCCGAGGTCGGTTCGTCCGCCACGATCAGCTTGGGGTTCACCGACAGCGCACGGGCAATCGACAGGCGCTGCCGCTGCCCGCCGGAAAATTCATGCGGGTAGCGGCGGATGTGATCGGATTCGAGGCCTACGCGCAGGAACAGCTGTTCGACCCGGTCCTCCATTTCCTTGCCCGAGGACAGCCCGTGGATCACCATCGGTTCCGCCACCAGCCGCCCGGCGCTGATGCGCGGGTTGAGCGAGGCGAAGGGGTCCTGGAAGATCATCTGCATCTCGCGCCGGGCCTTGCGCATGGCATTGGTCCCCAGCTTGCGCATGTCGGTGCCGTCCACCTCGATGACACCGGAATCGAGTTCCAGCAGCCGCAGCACAGCGCGGCCCGTGGTGGATTTGCCCGAGCCGCTTTCGCCCACCAGCGCCAGCGTCTCGCCCGCGTCAAGGTCAAAGCCCACGTCCTGCATCGCCGCCGTGCCGGTGGATTTCGACGCGAACAGCCCGCTTTCACGGAAGGTCTTGTTCATGCCGGACGTATGCACCAGCCGCCCGCTGACCTGCTTGGGCTGGGCGACCACCGTTCGCGGCGCGGCAGCGGCGGCAAAGGCCCCAAGCCGCGGCACCGCATCCAGCAGCTTCTTCGTATAGGCCTCGCGCGGGGCCGAGAAGATCTCGGCCACCGGCCCTTCCTCGACCTTGCGGCCCCGGTTCATCACCACGACGCGGTCGGCCATTTCGGCCACCACGCCCATGTCATGGGTGATCAGGATGATCGAGGTGCCGAACCGGTGTTTCAGGTCGCGCATCAGGTCGAGGATCTGCGCCTGCACCGTCACGTCCAGCGCGGTGGTGGGTTCATCCGCGATCAGGATCGCCGGGTCGGCGGCCATGGCCATGGCGATCATCACGCGCTGGCGCATCCCGCCCGAGAGTTCATGCGGGAACTGCTTCAGGCGGCGCTCGGGATCGTCGAGACCCACCAGCTCCAGCATCTCCTTCGCGCGGGCCTCGGCCTGGGCTTTCGACATGTCCTTGTGCTCGACCAGGGCCTCGGTCAGCTGCAACCCGATCCGCAGGACGGGGGTGAGCGAGGTCATCGGCTCCTGGAAGATCATGGTGATCCGGTCGCCCCGGATGCCGCGGATCTCGCCCTCGGGCAGGTGCAGCAGGTCCTTGCCCTCGAACAGGGCCGATCCGCCTTCGATCGTCGCCGAGCGCGGGGGCAACAGGCCCAGCAGCGCCATCGACGACACGCTCTTGCCCGAGCCGCTTTCGCCGACGATGGCCAGCGTTTCGCCGGGCATCAGGTCATAGGACAAGTTCTGCACGGCCAGGTTGCGGAATGCGCCCTTGCCGAAGGCGATGGTCAGGTCCCTGACCGATAAAAGCGGAGCTTGCGTCATCTCTGGGGTCATCTCTGGCGCTGCCTCGGGTCAAGGGCCTCGCGGATGCCGTCGCCCAGCAGGTTGAACCCAAGGACGGTGACGGCGATGGCAAGGCCGGGAAAGATCATCATCCAGGGCGCGCGGCTGATCAGGTCGCGCGAGGATGACAGCATGAAGCCCCATTCCGGCTGCGGCGGCTGTGCGCCGAGACCCAGGAACGAGAGGCCCGCGGCGGCCAGCACGGCGGTCGACACGCCCAGGGTGCCGATGACGATCAGCGTGGGCACCACGTTGGGCAGCAGGTGGATGAAGATCAGCCGCACGTGGCTAGCGCCCGCGGCAATGGCGGCCTCGAAATAGGGTTTGCCCTTTTCCACCAGCACCACCGAATGGGTCACGCGGGCATAAAACGGGATCGAGGCGATGCCGATGGCGATCATCGCATTGGTCAGCCCGACCCCGAAAATGGCCAGGCAGGCCAGCGCGATCACGATCTCGGTGAAGGAAAACAGGACGTCCACCAGGCGCATCAGGACCCGTTCGGTCCAGCCCGAGGAATAGCCCGCCACCAGCCCCAGCAACAGGCCGCAGGTCAGCGAAATACCCACCGCGATCACCCCGATCTGCAGGGTCAGCCGCGCGCCGTAGAGGATGCGGCTGAACACGTCGCGGCCGAAGTCGTCGGTGCCCATGATGTAGCCCATCGAGGGCGGATCAAGGCGCGGACCCGCGGCCATGCGCAGCGGATCGTAAGGCGCGATGACCGGCGCGGCGATGGCGCAGAAGACCAGCAGCGCCACAACGAAAAGACCAATCAGGCCCGAGGGACTTGCCAGCAGCGCGCGCCAGAAGCTGCGCTTGCGCGCGGCGCCGGAGGTGGCGAGAGTGTCGGCCAGCTCGGCCGTGGAGGAGCCATGAACCATTACGAATACCGGATGCGGGGATCGAGGAAGGCATAGGCGACGTCGATGACGACCGATGCCAGCGCAACGATGGTGGCGAAGAACAGGATGAAGCCCTGGATCAGGGGGTAATCGCGGGCAAAGACCGCCTCGATGGCGAGCCGCCCGACCCCGTTCCAGGCAAAGACGTTTTCGACGACGATGGCCCCGCCCATCAGGTAGGCGAATTGAAGGCCCAGCATGGACACCACCGGCACCAGCCCCGAGCGCAGGGCATGGCGGTAAAGCACGATGGATTTCGGCAGGCCCTTGGCCCGGGCGGTGCGCACGAAATCCTGGTCGAAGATGTCGATCATGGCCGACCGCGTCAGGCGGGCTAGCACGGCGGCATTGGCCAAGCCCAGCGTCATCGCCGGCAGGATCAACGACCGCCAGTCGCCCCCGGCCACGGGAAGCCATTGCAATTGCAGGGCAAAGAGGAACAGCAGCAGCAGGCCCAGCCAGAAGTGCGGCATGGAAACGCCGACGATGGCCAGCACCATCGAACTGACATCGACCCAGGTGCCGCGCTTGTAGGCGGCGAGGAACCCAAGGCTCATGCCCACCACCACCGCGATGGCCAGCGAGGCCAGGGTCAGCGACAAGGTGGCCGGAAAGCGGGTCAGCAGGATATCCAGCACCGGCTGGTCGCCGACGATGGAATTTCCCAGATCGCCCTGCAGCAGCCGGCCGATATACATGATGTATTGTCGCCAGATCGGCTGGTCGAGGCCAAGGCGCACGCGGATCGCCTCCAGCTCTTCGGGGGTGGTCTGAAAACTGCCGTACATGATCCGCACCGGATCGCCTGGCACCAGGTGGATCAGGATGGTCACGGCGATCGTGGCGATCCAGATCGTGACCAGCGCGGCCAGAAACCGTTGAACGATGAACTTGCCCATGGGGCTCCCTTCCGGGCTGAGGGTCTTTCGGGGGTCAGGGGCCGGCGCGCCCGGGGACATTGGGCGCGCCGGCAGGGGACGTGGCTTAACCGTCGCTAAGGGTCACGTCCTGGAAGTTCGGGTGCAGGAAGGGCCCGATCTTGAAGCCTTCGACTTCGGGCCGCACGGCAAAGACCCATTCCCAACCGGGGGTGTAAAGGCCCACGTGCACGGCGTTTTCCATCAGGTACTTGATGACCGCCTGCACCTTTTTCAGCCGCGCTTCGGGCTCGATCGTGGTGCGGGTTTCCTCCAGCATCGCGTCCAGCTCGGGCGTCTGGTAGCCCGAATAGGCGCCGGGCGAATGCCACAGCTGATAAAGGATATCCGGGTCGTACCAGGACCAGGTCATCATGTCGAAGGTGCCGGGCGTGTCGGCGTCGGGGCTTTCGTTCTGCTCTTTCACCCGGGCGTTCATGGTGCCGATGTCCATGATCTCGATCGCCGCCTTGATGCCGACCTGCGCCAGCTGAGCCTGGAAGATCTCGGCCAGCTTGTGCCGGTTGCCGCCGGTCCAGACGAACATGGTCGTCTCTAGCGGGTTGGACGGGCCATAGCCCATCTCGGCCAGCAGTTCGGTCGCCTTCTCGGGGTTGTATTCGTAGCCGTACTGTTTGCAGAACTCCTGGTCATTGCCAAAGACGCCACGGGCAATCGGGCACCATTCACGCTGGCTCAGCCCGCCGTAGATGATGTCGATGGCCATCTGGGCATCGGTCGCATAGGCCACGGCCTGGCGCGCGCGGATGTCGTCGAAGGGCGGGCGCGAGATGGTGAATTCCCAGAACACGTTCTGACCGGTGTTCTCGGCGACCATGATTTCCAGTTCGCCGGCCTCCTTGATCGCCGCGACATCGTCGAACGGCGGCTCGGCAATGTGGACCTCGCCGGTGCGCAGCGCGGCCAGGCGGGTCTGGGGTTCAGGCACGGTGCGGATGATCAGCCGGTCGAATTGCGGCGGCCCGGCGTTGTCGATGGGCTCGCCCCAGTTGACGTAGTCGGGGTTGGTGTCCAGCACGATCTCGTCGCCCTTGACCCATTCCACCAGGCTGAAGGGCCCGGTGCCGATGGCGGTGGTCGACCCGAAGGTGTCGGCGGTGTTGCTGTCGCAGACCATCGACGAGAAGCTGTCGGCCAGGAACGGCAGGAAGGCGCCAAAGGTGCTGCCCAGAGTGACCTTCACGGTCAGCGGATCGATCACGGAAACATCGGTGATCGGCCCCCAGCTGGTGCGCGTCAGGCTGGGCGTGTCGCCAAAGGCCCTGTCGATGGTGAACTTGACGTCATTGGCGTCAAAGGCCGACCCGTCGTGGCACATGATGCCTTCGTTCAGGGTGAAGGTATATTCCAGCCCGTCCTCGCTGACCTCCCAGGATTTTGCCATGTTCGGGCCCGGGGTGCCCTCCATGTCGAACGACAGCAGCGTGTCGTAGATCTGGTCCCAGACCTGCATCGACAGGGTGCTGGTCGCGCGGTGCGGGTCCAGGCTGGAAATATCGCCGTAGCGCGCCCAGACCAGCTCTTGCGCCCCGGCCGCAACGCCGGTGACCGCAAGCGGCAAGGCGATTGCAGCGCTCAGCACCGGCCTGCGCCAAAGGGGTTTCAGGTGTCGTCTGTCCATTCAAATCGCCTCCATCAGGTGTCGTCGCAAGCGCCTGTGCAACAAGGCGCGACTGACAGAAGGCTCGGGTCCGGATCCGCAATCCGGCAAGAAAAATTTCAAATTTGATTCTGCGAGTTTCATTTCTGAGTCTTTCAAAACGGGCGCGCCGCCTGAAAGTCTTCAGATCTGAAATCCGATCAGTCGTTCCTGCTGCTTTCTTCAGCCCATTGTGTATGGATCGACTCGATGTGCTTCAGCCGCTCAACCGCGCTGTCCCCGGTTTGCGAGGCGATTCGTGCGCAGAGATAGGTGATCAGGCTCACCGGAGCGGTCATCGATCCGAACAGGGTCGGCCCGTCGCTGCGGCCTTTCAGGATGACATCCGCCCCGCGCTTGTCGCCGGCGGCAAAGCTGTTGGTGACCAGGACGATCCTGGCCCCTGCCCGCCGGGACGAGCCGATGATGTTGCGCAACTCGCTGGTCCGGCGCCCCACGCCGAAGGCCAGCACCGCATCGGCCGGCTTGATCGAGGCAAATTCCTCGGGCACCGGAAACCCGCTGAGCGGGATCATGCGGATGTCGGGAAACACCTTGATCAGCATCGACCGCGCAAAGAGCGCGAGCGGGTAATCCTCGCCAAAGCCCACCACCCACAGCTTGGCGGCCGAACACAGGATCCGGACCGCCTCGGTGACCTGGTCGGCGGGCAGCGCTTCGAAGGAGCGGACCAGGTGCTTGACCTCGGCATCGAGGTATTCCCCCGGCAACAAGGTCCCCCCCGCCAGCGCCGGCACCTGGGGCGGGACAGGCTCGGCCGTGCGGGCCTCGCGAATTTCGCGCTGCGCTTCACGGTACCCGCCATAGCCCAGCCGCCGGAACAGCCGCGCCGCCGTGGCCTTGGACACCCCGGCCTGCGCCGCAAGATCGGCCGAGGTCAGGTGCCCGACAACGCCGACATCCTCCAACAGCAGATCCGCCAGTTTGCGTTCGCCGCGGGGCATGTCGTCATAGGTGGTCAGCAGCCGCTGGGCGATATGGGACGTGGTGTGCATGGCAATTCTGCTTTCGGCTCCGAGTGTCGGAAAACCTAGCGAAAGCGCCTGCACAGGTCCATGCGCCAGACCTGCCGCCCGGCGTGGCCATCACATTGCCCCACATATGCGCCCCGCACCCCAGCCAAGATCCCATGTCGGCATCTCAAGCCCGGGCGCGGACAGACCCGTTATCCTTTCAACTCGGCCCTAGCGACCCACGGCATAGGCCTGCATCAGCCGCGGCGTGGCGGCGGCGCGCAGAAGGCCATCGGGGCTGCGCGAGGCCGCGGTCAGGCGGCCGATGCTCCAGGGTTCGCCGACATCCACGTCATGGCCACGCGCGCGCAGCGCGGCAATGGTTTCCTCCCCGGCATTGGGCTCGATCATCATCCGCCCGGGCAGCGCCACGCGGGGATAGAAGGACGGGGTGAAATGCTGCGAATGCCAGAGCGGCGCATCAATCGCTTCCTGCAGGTTC
Organism: Paracoccaceae bacterium; assembly: GCA_002709405.1. GTDB lineage: Bacteria > Pseudomonadota > Alphaproteobacteria > Rhodobacterales > Rhodobacteraceae > Marinibacterium. Next base: position 16,954 of record PAQV01000050.1, on the reverse strand, counting down.
GCCCCGGAATGCACCAGCCGCAGGAAGAAGATCAGCTGCCATTGGTCCTGCTGATCCCCGCCGGGCGTGCCAAAGACCATGGCGGTGCCGTCCTCGTGCACCGCAAGCGAGGGCGACAGGGTCGTGCGCGGCCGCCGCCCCGGTGCAAGCGACGTCGGCAGGCCGGGATCCAGCCAGTACATCTGCGCCCGGGAATTCAGCGGGAACCCCAGGCCCGGAACAACCGGAGAGGATTGCAGCCAGCCGCCCGACGGCGTGGCCGAGATCATGTTGCCCCACCGGTCGATCACGTCGATATGGACGGTATCGCCCCGCCGGTTGGCCAGGTGCGCCATGGTCGGCTCGCCCGAATCCGCGCCCACGGTGCGCGCGGCGATCTGGTCCGCTCGAGCAACGGCCGCATCGGCCAGGTGGTCCAGCCCTTCAAGCCGGCCCGGCCGCTGGTCCAGCGACGCCTGATCCAAGATCAGCTTCGCGCGGCTGCGTCCGTAATCGTCGGACAGCAGCGTGCCCAGCGGAATGTTGGAATGATCCGGATCGCCGTAATAGGCCTCGCGGTCGGCCATCGCCAGCTTGAGCGCCTCGACCGTGGCATGGATGAAGGCATCGCTTCCGGCGGCCATCTGATCCAGCCCCTTGTGCTTGAGCATCTGCAACGCCTGAAGCATCACCGGCCCCTGCCCCCAGGCCCCGGTCTTGTTCACCGTCCAGCCGCCATATGCGACGCTCGCGGGCTGTTCGTAGCCCGCGCTCCAGCCGGCCATGTCCTCGGCGGTCAGCACACCCTTGCGCCGCACGCCCTCGCCATCCATGACCTCGGCGGTGTCCAGGTACGCGCCGATCGCCTCGGCGACAAAGCCCCTGTAAAAGGCGTCGCGCGCCAGGTCGATCTGCGCCTCGCGCCCCGATGCCGCCCCGGCCTCGGCCACGATCCGGTCCCAGGTGTCGGCCAGATCCGGGTTGCAGAACAAGGCCCCGGGCTTGGGCGCCTCGCCGTCCACCAGCCAGGTCTGCGCCGAACTCGGCCATTCCGCCTTGAACATCTCTTTCAGCCCGGCGATGGCATCCGACACCCGTTCCAGAATAGGGTGGCCCGCCCGCGCATAGTGGATCGCGGGGGCCAGCACCTCGGCCACCGTCATCGTCCCGTGATCGCGCAAAAGCAGCATCCAGGCGTCGAAGGCTCCGGGAATGACCGTCGCCAGCAGGCCCGAGCCCGGGATCATGTCGACGCCCTGTGCCCGGTAATGGTCAATCGTGGCCCCGGCGGGCGCACAGCCCTGGCCCATCAGCACCTTCACCTCGCCGTCCGCCGTGCGGATCAGGGCCGGCACCTCGCCGCCCGGGCCGTTCAGGTGCGGCTCGACCACGTGCAGGACAAAGGCCATGGCCACGGCTGCGTCAAAGGCATTGCCCCCGCGCTCCAGGATGCCAAAGCCCACCGACGAGGCGATCCAGTGCGTCGAGGTTGCGACGCCGAAGGTGCCGGTGATCTCCGGCCGGGTGGTGAACTGACCCATGTACGATCCTCAGGTTGTGGTTTGCGGTGCAAAGGCGTCGGGCCCGACCGCGTCAAGCAGCGACGGCGACCAGCGGGACAGGACGTGGTGCAAATGCGCGGCGATGGCCCTTGTCGCGCGGGTTTCGTCGCCCGAAGACACCTCGTCGAGCAGCAGTCGGTGTTCAGCGGCCACGCCGCTTTCCTGGAAGAATTCGCGCGGCACTTCCAGCCCGCCCAGGGTAATTCGGTGGATATGCAGCGAGCACCGCTCCAGTATCGGCGACAGCAGGGACATGCCCGATGCTTTCGCCAGGCGGGTGTGGAAGGTCCGGTCCAGCTCGCTGGCCGCCAAGTGGTCTTCGCGCTCCTGGGTTTGCGCCATGGCCGCAATCGTGGCCTCGATGGCGTCGCGATCGGCCTCGGACATTCCGTTGCGCGCAATCGCCCGGGCCACGGCCTGTTCGATCGACAGGCGCACGCGCACCATCTCGGCGGCCTCGGCATGGCTGATGTCCGTTACCTGCGTTCCGCGATAGCCGGAACGTTCCACCAGGCCGTCCTCGTCCAGCCGCATCAGCGCTTCGCGCACCGTGCCCTGGCTGCACTGGAACTCGCGGGCCAGTTCCTGTTCGCGCAGCAATGTCCCGGGGGCGACGGTCCTCAGGATGATGGCCCGTTTGATTACGGCGTATGCAACATCGGACTTCTTCCCGCCTAACGTGGGCGTCGTTGCCAGCAAATCCCTGAGACCAATTCCGGTAGTCATTGACAGATCCGTTTCGCCCGCCATTAATATCGATATTGATAACGATAATGCGAAATGCACGCCGGTGTCCAGCACGACCTAGCATCGCCGGCACGCAACAGAGAGGACCGGAATGCCCCTTCTGGCGGTTGAAAACCTGGCCATAGATGTCGAGCGCGACGGGCAGACCCATCGCCTTGTCCATGACGCCAGCTTTTCCGTGGAGCGCGGCGAGACGCTGGCCATTGTCGGCGAATCGGGGTCGGGCAAGTCCCTTAGCGCGCTGGCGGTGATCGGCCTGCTGAGCGAGGGGCTTGGCATCGCGGGAGGGTCGATCACCTTTGACGGGCGCGACATCACAAAGCTGGACGAACAGGCCCACAACGCCCTGCGCGGCAGCGAGATCTCGATGATCTTCCAGGAACCCATGACCTCGCTGAACCCGGTCCGGTCCATCGGCCACCAGATCACCGAAGGCATGCGCCTGAAGCTGGGCCTGTCCCGGCGCGCGGCCAAGGCACGGGCCATCGACCTGCTGGAGGAGGTCGGCATTTCGGATCCAGCCCAGCGGTTGAAGCAATATCCCCACCAATTGTCCGGCGGCATGCGCCAGCGGGTCATGATCGCCATCGCCCTGGCCTGCAAGCCCAGCCTGATCCTTGCCGACGAACCGACGACCGCGCTGGACGTCACGATCCAGGCGCAGATCCTGTCGCTGACCTCACGGATCTGCCGCGATCACGGGGTCGGGCTGGTCCTGATCACCCATAACCTCGGCATCGTCGCACGCTACGCCCAGAACGTGGCGGTGATGTACGGCGGGCGGATCGTGGAACAGGCCACGGCGGCCGAGCTTTACCGCGCGCCGATGCACCATTACACGCGCGGCCTGCTCAGCTCGGTTCCCCGCCTCGACATCCCGCGCAACGTGCCGCTGAGCCCGATTGCCGGAGCACCGCCCGACCCGCTTCAAGTGGTGCCCGGATGCCGCTTTCACCCCCGCTGCGCCGCCGCCACCGAGCGCTGCGGACAAGAGGTTCCGGCCCCCCATCATCATGGCGGGCACCAGGTCGCCTGCTGGCACCCGGTCATCGAAAGGCCCGAACACGCAATGGTGCAGGCATGACCGCCACAGCTTCGCTTCTCGAATTCAACGACGTTCACGTCCACTTCCCGATCCGCCAGGGGCTGTTCAAGCGCGAGGTCGGCCGGATCCGGGCCGTCAATGGCGTCAGCTTCGACATCAAGCGGGGTCAGGCCTTTGGGCTGGTGGGCGAAAGCGGATGCGGCAAATCCACCGTCGCCCGCGCCGCGCTGAAGCTGGAAGAGCCCACCTCGGGCAGCATTCGCTACGCGGGCGAACATGTCTCGCTGCTTGTGGGCCCCGCGATGGTCAAGTACCGCCGCAAGATGCAGGCGGTCTTCCAGGATCCGTTTTCGTCGCTCAACCCGCGCCAGAAGGCTGGCCAGATCATCGCGGAACCGATCCGCGTGCATGGCCTGAAACCGCCCAGTCAGATCAAGGCCGAGGTGCACCGCCTGCTCGACCTTTGCGGGCTGCCCACCCGGTTCGAGGGCCTCTATCCGCACGAGATGTCCGGCGGCCAGCGCCAGCGCATCGGCATTGCCCGCGCGCTTGCCATGAACCCCGAGCTGATCGTCGCGGACGAAGCCGTCTCGGCCCTCGATGTGTCCATCCAGGCCCAGATCATTACCCTGCTGGAAGACCTGCAGCGCGAATTGGGCCTGACCTACCTGTTCATCGGCCACGACCTGTCGGTGGTCCGCCACATCTGCGATCACGTCGCGGTCATGTACCTTGGGCGGATCGTCGAAAGCGCGCCCTCCGAAGAGCTGTTTTCGAACCCGACCCACCCCTACACCCGCGCGCTGATCGATGCCGTTCCCAACCCCGACCCCGCGGTCGAGGCCGGCCGCCATGTCGAACCATTGGCCGGCGAGGTGCCAAGCCCCGCGAACCCGCCGTCGGGTTGCGTCTTTCACCCCCGGTGTCCGCTGGCGACCGATCGCTGCCGGACCCAGTCTCCCGACCTCCAGACCATCGAGCCAAACCATGACGTCGCCTGCTGGAACAGCCCACAGGCCAAAGCCACCCCAACCACCGCTCAAAGGAACCTGACATGACCACGGAAGATCCGAAACTGCGCAAGCGCCTGCGGGCGCTCTGGGACGAGGCCCATGATTTCGACCCCAAGGACCCGTTGTTCGGTCTGACGGCCAAAGAAATGTCCGGCCCCAAGCTGTCGCGCCGGGCCACCCTGCGCCTGCTGGCGGCCAGCGGAGCGCTGACCACCGCGCACCTGATGCCAGGCGGGCTGGCCGGCCCGGCCCAGGCGGCCGGTGCGGCGGGCGGCACGCTGACCTGCGGCTGGGCCGGCGTGGCCGAGATCGTCACGCTGGATCCTGCGAAGATCGACCAGGTGCTGCAATTCCAGGTCACCTCGAACGTGTTGTCGGGGCTGATGCATATCGACAGCTCGCTCGTGGCCCAGGGCGACCTGGCCGAAAGCTGGACCGTCTCGGATGACGGGCTGGAATACACCTTCAAACTGCGCGAAGGCGTGACCTTCCACAACGGCGACCCGTTCACCGCCGATGACGTGCTTTATACCTACGAGCGGTCCTCGAACCCCGAGATCTCGATCCACGCGGGCAACCTCAAGAACGTCGCCAGCCTGGAAAAGCTGGGCGATTACGAGGTGAAATTCACGCTCAAGGCACCGCAGGCCTCGTTCCTTGCCAAGACACTGGAACGCGCCTCGGGGCGGGCCATGACCATCGTGTCCAAGCGCGCCATCGAAGAGATGGGCGAGGCGAACTACGGCCTGATGCCCGTCGGCACCGGCCCCTTCAAGATCACCGACCATGTGCTTGGCCAGGGCGTGACGCTGGAGAAATTCGCCGACTACTACGATCCCGAGCGGCCCAAGCTCGACAAGATCGTCATCAAGCCCATCGACGGCGTCGAACCCATTGCCGCCGCCCTTGAAGCCGGGGACATCCAGTATATCGGCGGCAACCCGATCGCCTCGCAGCTGATCGACCGCTTCAAGGAAAACCCCGACCTGGTCGTCGACATCAAGCCCGCCCCGGGCTTCCAGTCGGTCTGGATGAACCCCTGGCGCGACCCGATGAAGGTGACCGATTTCGACCGGCCGATGGACGAGCTGATGGAGGACAAGGGCTTCAAGGTCCGCCTGGCGCTCGCCAAGGCGCTTGACCGCGACACCTATGTCCAGCAGGCCCATTTCGGCTATGCCGTGCCCGGTTACGGGTCGATCAACCCGGCCATGGCCTTTTATTATGACGAGGGCATCGCCGACAAATCGCAACAGGCCTTCGATCCCGAAGGCGCGCAAAAGCTGCTGGCCGATGCGGGGTTCCCGGGCGGCGAAGGCTTCCCCGAGCTGGAACTGATCACCACGCCCGCCGGCAAGCGCAACGGGCTGGTGCTGGCCAACATCTACAAGCAGGTGCTTGGCATCACAGTCAATGTCACGCCCAAGGAATTCTCGGTCGGCATCGAGGATTTCAACAAGATGGAATTCGACATGCGCCTTGGCGGGTCGGGCGGTGACTACGATCCGGACGACGGCATCGTCGACTGGATGATCACCGACAGCAAGTTCAACGGCCGCACCCGCGACAAGGAGAAATACCCCTTCGGCTATTTCTCCAACGCCGAGGCTGACGCGCTGATTTCCGAACAATCGGTGACCGCCGATCTCGAGACCCGCAAGGAGATGGTCCAGACCGCCAACCAGATCACCTCGGACCGGGTGGCCTGCGGCTTCCTCTATCACCCCGTCGACGTCCAGGTGCGGCACAGTTCGGTGAATTTCCCGGCCGAAAGCCGCATCCCGGGCCTGCACGACTTCGACCGGGTCACCCTGGGCTGACCCCTCTGCCGGGGCGGCCCACCCGCCCCGGTCCATCCCTGTCATTCGAAAGAACACCGCCTTGGCGAGCTATATCCTCAGACGCTTCATCGGCTCGGTCGTCGTGATGTGGGCCGTGGCGACGCTGGTCTTCTTCATGCTCCGGCTGGTTCCGGGCGACCCGATTGCCGCCATGCTGGCCGACGCCGGCGGCCCCGAGGAAATGGAGGCCATGCACCGCCGGCTCGGGCTCGACCGCGCGCTGGTCGTGCAATACGGGATCTGGTTCTGGAACATGCTGCAGGGCGACCTGGGCAGTTCGATCTACGGCAGCCGCATCCCCGTCACCCAGATCATCGTCGAGGCCATCCCCCGCACCCTGTCGCTGTCGCTGCTGGCCTTTGTCATCGCCATGGTCATCGCCGTGCCCGCCGGGATCTTGTCGGCCACGCGGCGCAACACGCTGACCGACAACACGGTGTCCTTCTTCGCCTTTCTCGGGCTGTCGATGCCCGATTTCTGGCTGGCCATCCTGCTGATCATCGTCTTTGCCGCCAACCTGCAATGGCTGCCCGCCATCGGCTACACCCCCATCGACGAAGGCCTGTGGGAGTGGTTCCGCCACCTGATCCTGCCCGCCATCGCCATCGGCACCGCCTTTTCCGCCATCATCGCCCGCATGATCCGCTCGTCGCTGCTGGAAGTGCTCAGTTCCGATTACATGCGCACCGCGCGGTCCAAGGGGCTGACGCCGTGGATGCTGATGTGGGGGCATGCCCTGCCCAACGCGATGATCCCGGTGATCACCGTCATGGGCATCGCCTTCGCCCTGCTGATCTCGGGCGCGGTGGTCGTGGAAAACGTCTTTGCCATCAAGGGTCTCGGCCGTGTCCTGATCGAGGGCATCCTAAACCGCGACTACCCCGTCGTGCAGGGCGCCGTTCTTGTCGTCTCGGCGATCTTCGTCTTCTCAAACCTCCTCGTCGATCTGCTTTATGGCGTGATCGACCCCAGGATCCGGCTGCACTGATGACCGACATCTCCACCCCTCACGACACCGCCGCCCCGCCGAAACGCCGGTCCCGCCTGATGTCGACCCTGGCCGCCGACCGCAAGGCACAGGCGGGACTGGCGGTCCTGGTCCTGTTCCTCCTCGCCGGGATATTTGCGCCCCTGCTCGCGCAGTTCGATCCGAACGAAATGACGCTCGACATGATGGGCGGCCTCAGCTGGCAGCATCCGCTGGGCACCGATGACCTGGGCCGGGACCTGCTCAGCCGGATCCTCTACGGCACCCGCGTGTCGCTGTTCATCGGCTTCGCCACCGTGGCCCTGGCCCTGGTGATCGGCGTGACGCTCGGCCTTGTCGCGGGGTATTTCGGGGGCTGGGTCGACATGGTGATCATGCGCTACATCGACCTGCAATGGGCCTTCCCGAACTTCATCATCGCGGTCTACCTGGTCGCCGTCTTCGGCACCGGCCTGCTGAACGTCATCGTCGCCATATCGCTGGCCTTCGTCGACGATTTCGCCCGCATCGCCCGGTCCATGACCCTGACATTGCGCGAAGAACAATACATCGACGCCGCCCGCGTCCTGGGCTTTTCCAAGGCCCGCACCCTGCTGATCCACGTCATGCCCAACGCCGTCGCCCCGATCATCGTGCAGGCCACGGTCAGCGTCTCCTACGCCATCCTGGGCGAGGCGAGCCTCTCCTTCCTCGGCCTTGGCGTGGACGCCAACACGCCGACCTGGGGCCTGATCCTGGCCGACGGGCGCGGCTTCATCACCCGGGCCTGGTGGCTGGGCGTGTTCCCCGGCCTGGCCATCATGCTGGTGGTCCTGTCCATCAACTTCATCGGCGACTGGCTGCGCGACGCGCTCGACGTCCGTCAACAGGTCTGACCGTCCAGAGAGCCCATCCACGGCAGACAAACACGACAAGGCGGCAGGGGGAGACCGACGCAATGACCAACCGGGAGATCACCGAGGACGACATCGCCAGCGCCGAGAAACTGCTGGGCATCGCCTATACCGCGCGCGAACGGGCGCAGATGGTCGGCAATCTGGACGCCCAGATCGACAGCGCCGTGGCCCGTCGCGCACTCCAGATCCCGAACTCCGTCCCCATGGCCCTTCGCTTCGACCCGCGTCTGCCCGGCTTCGAAATGCCCACGGCCTCGGGCGTCACCGGGTCCGCCCCCGACACCCCCCTGCCCTCGACCGACGAGGATATCGCCTTTGCCACTCTCCCCGAACTCGGCGCCTGGATCCGGTCCGGGGCACTGACCAGCCGCCGCCTGACCGAGATCTACCTGGCCCGGATCGAGACCCTGAACCCGCTGCTAAAATGCTATGCCACCATCACCCCCGACCTCGCCCGCGCCGAGGCCGATGCGATGGACGCGCTCACAGCCCAAGGCCAAAACCTCGGCCCGCTCCATGGTATCCCCTACGGGCTAAAGGATCTTTTCGACACCGCGGGCATCACGACCGGCTGGGGCGCGGAACCCTACCAGGACCGCGTCCCCGACACGGACGCGCGGATCGTCACCTTGCTGCGCGCCGCCGGGGCCGTCTTGCTGGGCAAGACCACCCTCGGCGCGCTGGCCTACAGCGACACCTGGTACGGCGGGCGCACCAACAATCCCTGGAACCCCGAGGAAGGATCGTCGGGCTCGTCCGCCGGCTCCGGCTCTGCCACCGCCGCCGGGCTCTGCGGGTTTTCCATCGGCACCGAAACACTCGGCTCCATCACCTCGCCATGCCAGCGAAATGGCACGACCGGCCTGCGCCCGACATTCGGCCGGGTCAGCCGCGCAGGCGGCATGGCGCTCTGCTGGTCGCTTGACAAGGTCGGCCCCATTTGCAGGGCCGTCGAGGATTGCGCGCTGGTCCTTGATGCGATCAACGGCCCGGACATCAACGACCGCTGCACCATTGCCGCGCCCTTCGCCTTTGACGCCGGGAAAGGCATCGACGGATTGAAACTGGGTTACCTGCCCGAGGCCTTCGGCGACAGCGCCACGGACGTCGATCACGCAGCCCTCGACGCCGCCAGGCGGCTTGGCATCGACGTGGTTCCGGTCTCTCTGCCCGACCTGCCCTACGGGTCGCTGATGAACAGCCTTTACGCCGAAGCCGCCGCCACCTTCGAGCCTCTGACGCTCGATGACCTGGACGATACATTGTCCTGGCAGGCCGACGGCGCCTGGCCCAACACCTTTCGCAAGGCGCGGTTCCTTTCGGCGGTCGACCAGGTCCAGCTTGACCGGCTGCGCTATCTGACGATGCAGGCGCTCGACGACATGTTCCGCGGCATCGACGCCCTGATCGGCCCGTTCATGACCGGCCCGATGCTGGTCGCGTCCAACTTCACCGGGCACCCCTGCCTGCACCTGAGGGCGGGCTTCATACAGATGGCAACCCGCGGCGCCTCCTCGCTTGGGGCCGGCAAACTCACGACCGGCACCGCCGGAGACGGCGAGACCCACCGCGTGCCACAAGGGATATCGATCTGGGGCCGCCTCTTTGACGAGGGCACGATCCTGACCCTCGGACAGGCGCTAGAGGCCGAACTGGACGTCGCCCGCCTGCGCCCGAGCCTTTGAGGGCCCGCTAGGTGCCTCGAGATGAGCCCGAAAGACCGCTCTGGCTGCTCAATGCTGTTTGGCCCACATGATGCACGACGACCTCAATAACAGCCTGAAGCCCTCGCTCCCTCGCTTCTTTTCGGCCAGATGACCAAGCCAAGCGAATGGATCGAGGCCTGGTACGTTTCAAGCAATATCAAGAACAGATCTATGTGAGAAAAGTGGTCGGCCAGCCCCAGACATCAGACCTTAAGCGCTTGATATTCATGACATTCTTGCAGCGCTGGTGTGGTGGCGGTTCTGCCAGACGAATTCGAACCAGTCTCCACAAGGACAGGATGGCTGTCCCTTATGCAACGCAAGGACCCCGCCACTCGGCGAGGGCAGCGGCGCGGTTCTTCCTGAATTGTGCGCGTGAGGTCAGGCTGCGCTCCAGAGTAAAATGGATGTAGACCGAGGCATGGACGGAGGCGAATTTCTGCAAACTTCGCATCCGTCTGAACCGGAGCATGGCCCGCTCCCGTCGTCGAAATGGCTGGTGCGAATTTTCACCCCGATTGTTCAGCCAACGGCCGGTTTCCTGGCGATCAGCCGCTCCGATCTCCCTCAATGCAGCGCCGCAGGACCGAAGCTTGTCGGTCACGAAGACATCTGCCGGACCCTGTTTCTTGATGGTTTTCTTGAGAAATTTTAACGCGGCCTTCTTGTCCCGAGTCTTCGTGACGTAGCTTTCCAGCACCTCGCCTTCGTGGTCGACGGCGCGCCACAAATAATGGGTCTCGCCGTTGATCTTCACGAAAACCTCATCCAAATGCCACCGCCAGTGGCTGGATCGCATGTCCTCGATCCGCCGCTTCCGGATCTCGGACGCGAATAGCGGACCGAACCTGTGCCTCCAGAACCGCACCGTTTCGTGGCTGATGTCGATGCCGCGTTCATGCAGCAGATCTTCGACATTTCGGAGCGACAGCGGGAAGCGGACGTACATCATGACCCCCGATCGGATGACCTCCGGGCTGGTCTTGAAATAATTCAACGGGTCGCGTTTCGTCGTCCCGGGACGCTATCCGAGGCCCTTGCCCTGCCGCAAGCCAAGTTCCCCCGACACTGCCGACCTGCCTGCCTCAAGCTTCATCGACTTTGCGAACCCAAAGCTCAATAACTGCTCATCGGCCGTACCCTTCTGATATTGCGGGTGATTGTACTTGGTGTGACGCATGCACGAGCGCATTCTTAAAGCGACTGATCCTTTCTGCCCCATCGCCCGGAACCGTGCCGGATCTGCAAATTTTCCCGAGTTTGTACCGTCCGTTCGGGCTACAAGGAAAAAGCATCCGAATGCCAGAAACCCCGCTCAGGGCGATTTCGACCATAAACAGGACTGTCAGGGATACCCTGGCCAATGACGTCGGCCGGCTTGGCCTGATCCTGTCCTTCGTCTCGGTCGCGGATCACCTTAGCTTTGCCGATGCTGCCGGCGAAACTGGCCAAACCGCTTCGACGATCAGCCGAAAGATCTCGAGGTTGGAAAACCAGCTGGGCACGCGGCTTTTCGACCGCACCACCCGGCGCGTGTCGCTGACGGAGGCAGGGCGGGTTTATCTGGATCATTGCCGCGTCGCGTTGGACAGCCTCTCGAAAGGCGACGCGATGATCGAATCCCTCAGTGCGGCGCCCAGCGGAATATTGCGAATTTCGATGCCGGTGGCGCTGGGGCGGCTGCACCTGGCGGGTGCCATCCGGGACTTCATGCACGAATACCCCAATATCGAGGTCGATGCACATTTCTCGGACGATTACGTCGACGTGATCGAGGGCGGTTATGACCTGGTCGTGCGCACCGGGGCGCTGGCCGATTCCAGCCTGGTCGCGCGCAAGGTGGCGCTGAACAAGCGGATGATCGTCGCCTCGCCCAGCTATGTCGCCGAGAACGGGGCGCCAAAGACCCCGAAGGATCTGGCAGACCACGAATGCCTGATCTTCGAACGCTATGAGTCCTCGGGCTGCGTCTGGAAGATGGCGCGTGGCGATGAGGCGCTGTCGGTTCGCGTTGGTGGGCGGTTCCGTTCGGACAATTCCGAGGCCATCTTCGACGCTGTCATGAACGGCTTCGGCATCGGCGTGGTGGCGGCCTATATCTGCCACAAACAACTGCGCCGGGGCGAACTGATCGAGATCTTGTCAGACTGGCAGCTGCATCCCACGGCCGGCATCTACATCGCCTTCGCGAATTCCAAGCACGTGCCGCCGAAAGTGCGCGCCTTTTCTGATTTCATGGCAGGCCACTTTCGCAAAGCCGACTGGAACGACCTTTAGGCGGCGTCTTCATTCGAGGGATTAACCTGCCGCCAGGTTCCTGATTCAACATCGAAAACGGAGGCGGTCTTGAGCAGACGAACCCTGACAGACGCGCGACGGGCGTGTATCGAAACTCTCGTTCCGGGCAAGACAGGCGACCGCGCGGATCAAGCAGACCCCATCGCCCGGCTGCGGCCAGGGGATCGACCGGGCACTCTACAAGGAGCGTCACCTGCTTGAGCGTGTCTTCGATCGTATCAGACGGATCCGTCGCACATCCCTGCGCTGCGAAAAGACCACGTCGTCCTTTCGAGCATTCATTGCCCTTGCCTGTACCATGACATGGCTCGCCTGACGAAGACGCCGCCTGGACCTCAGGCCGACGCCAGCGCCCTGTGGCAGTTGACCATATGTCCGTCCTGGCCCAGGCGGACCGGCGGCAGCACCTCGTCGCATTCCCGGCCCCGGTATTGCAGGCAGCGATCGGCAAAGACGCAGCCCACGCCCTGGATCGGCTTCGGACGGCTGTCCTCGACCTCGAGCAGCGCCTTGCGGCCCCGCGTTCCATCCGGAATCGCGTTCAGCAGCATCTCGGTATAGGGGTGGCCGGGTGACGAAAACACCTGATCGGTGCGACCTGTCTCTACCACCGAGCCTCCGTACATCACCGCGACCCGGTCGGCGATGTACCGCACCACACCCAGGTCATGGGTAATGAAGACATAGGCCATGTCCTTCTGCGTCCGCAGGTCGATCAGCGTGTTCAGCACCGAGGCCTGCACCGAGATGTCGAGCGCCGAAGTCGGCTCGTCACAGATGATGATCTCGGGATCCGCACCCAGCGCGCGGGCGATGTTCACCCGCTGTTTCTCACCGCCCGACAATTCGCGGGGGTAGCGGGTCATGTAGCGCTCTTCGAGATTGACCATTTCAAGCAGCTCGATGGTCCGCTTGCGACGCTCTTCTTCCGGGACGACGTTGTAAAGACCCAGCGGGCGGCCAACGATGTCACCTACCGTGCGCAAAGGGTTCAGCGAACTGTCGGGGTTCTGAAAGACGATCTGCACCCGCTGTCGCGCCTCACGGCTGCGCTGCCCGGCCAGCGGTTCCAGGCGGCGGCCCTCCAGACGCACCGCGCCCCGATCCGGCGACCGGAGCCCCGCGATGCAGCGGGCCAGCGTTGACTTGCCCGATCCGCTTTCGCCCACGATCCCCAGTGTCTCGCCCGGGCGGATCGCCAGCGTCACCCGGTCCAGCGCCTTGGCCCGCGCCTTGCGTGCCAGGAACGGCAGGGGCATGCCGCGCCGGGCATAGCTGTAATCCAGATCGACCACCGAAAGCTGCGGCGCGACGCTGTCGCCAGGGGCATGCCGGCTCCCCATTTCGATGAACCGGTCGGCCGGGGGAACCAGTTCGGAAAACATGCAGCGCGAGACATGACGTTTGCCGACCACCTGGATCTGCGGATCCATCGTCCGACACTGATCGGTCGCATAGGCGCAGCGTGGGGCAAAGATGCAGCCTTGGGGCACCTGGCGCAGGTCGGGCAGCCGGCCAGCGATGGGCTTGAGACGGCGGACCTCTCCGCTGATCGGCAGCAGCGATCCGTTCAGGCCCATCGTATAGGGGTGGCGTGCCTTCTGTAGCACCGCATCGGCGGGCCCCTCCTCGACCATCTGACCGGCATAGAGCACGCCGACCCGGTCACAAACCTGGGCCACAACGCGCAGGTTGTGACTGATGAACAGGATCGCGATGCCAAGCCGCTGGCGCAGGTCGGCAATCAGTTCGAGAATGTGCGCCTCGGTCGTAATGTCCAGACCCGTTGTCGGTTCGTCCATGATCAGCAGTTGCGCCTCGCAGGCAATGGCCATGGCGATGACCACCCGCTGTTGCTGGCCGCCCGAGATCTGGTGCGGGTAGCGATTCACCAGCTGCTCCGGATCCGGCAGGCGCACCTGGCGGAAGAGGTCAACGGCCTTGGCCCATGCGTCTTCGCGGGACATGCCCCGGTGGCGGATTAGCGTCTCGGCCACCTGTGCGCCCAGCCGGAAGGCCGGGTTCAGCGCATTCATCGGATCCTGGTAGACCATGGCGATGCGATTGCCGCGCACATCCTGCCACTCCCTGGGTGACATGGTCAGCAGCTCGCGCCGGTCCAGCTGGATCGACCCGGAACTTACCCTGCCGCCAACCACATGGCCCATGATGGAAAAGGCTACCGTACTCTTGCCCGACCCGCTCTCGCCGATCAGGCCATAGGCCTCCCCCGGTGCGATCGACAGGGTCACGTTACGCACGGCGTGCACGGCATGGTCGCCGTGGCCGTAGGTGATCGACAGGTCGTTGACGCGCAAGACGGCGTTTTCGGCCCCGGACATGTGGAGGTCCTGGCGTTGAGGGATCATCGGGCGAGCCTTTGCGAAATGGCGAAGCGGCGGCGGACGTTTTCCCCAAGCAGCACGGTCCCGGTGGCCACAAGCGCCACGGTCAGGCAGGGAAAGATCGTCAGCCACGGGGCGAACTGGATGAATTGCTGGCCTTCCTTGACCATCAGGCCCCAGGCCGGGGTCGGCGCCTGCGCCCCCATCCCCAGGTAGGCCAGCGAGGCGGACAGCAGGATGGCATAGGAACAGCGCAGCGCGAGGTCGACAATGACGACCGACCGCAGGTTGGGCAGCATCTCGCGGAAGAGGATATAGCCCATGCCCTCGCCCCGCGCGCGGCAGGCCTCGATGAATTCCCGCTTGCCAATGTCCAGCGCGGCGGACCGGATCAGCCGGGCCGAGCGCGGCCAGAAGATCAGCGCGATGGCAAAGACAAGGATCGTGGTGGATCCGCCCAGCATGGTCACGACAAGCATCGCCAGGATCAACGCCGGGAAGGACAGCAGCACGTCCATCCCCCGCATGATCCACTGGTCGGTGCGCCCGCCCATCAGGCCGCAGATCAGCCCGGTCGTGGTGCCCGCGATGATGCCCAGCACGGCCGAGGCAAAGGCCGGCAGCAGGGTCGGCCGCGCGCCGGCCAGGATGCGGGAAAACACGTCGCGGCCGAATTCATCGGTGCCGAAGGGATGCGCCCAGCTGGGTTTCAGCAGCGAACTGGCCGGGTCGAAATCGTACGCGGAATAGGGCGCGATGTAGGGCCCGATGGCGATCAGCAGCAGCAGGAAGACGACATAGATCTCGGCCGGGCGAAGGTAGGTCAGGATGCGCGAGGACCGGGCGGCCTGAGGGTCGGTGGCAAGGGTTGTCATGGGAAATCCTCAGGTCCGCAGGCGCGGGTTCAGCAGCATCGACGCGATGTCGGCCAGCAGGCTGCCCACCGAATAGGCCGCCGCGATGACCAGCACGCAGGCCTGCAGCACCGGCACGTCGCGCGACTGCACGGACATCACCATCAGCTGCCCGACCCCGGCAAAGTTGAAAATGGTCTCGATGATCACCAGCCCGCCCAGCAGGGCCCCGAAGCTCAGCCCGATCTCGACCAGAGTGGGCAGCATGGCATTGGGCAGCGCGTGTTTCAGGATCACCTGCCAGCGCGGCACGCCCTTCAGCAGCGCGGTACGCACATAGGCCGTCCCCAGCGCGTCGATCATGCTCGCCCGGGTCATCTGGATGATATAGGTGGCGCCTCCCAGCGAGATCACGAGGACCGGCAGGACGATCACGTCAAGCTGGGTGAACAGGTTCTCTCCGGGCGAGACCATGGCCGCGCCGGGCAGCCATTGCAGCCAGATCGCGAAGATCAGCATCGCCCCCAGCGCCAGCACGTATTCCGGCATGCCGAACAGGAACGTGGTGATCGCGGTGATCGCCCGGTCCAGGACCGAGCCCTGGGTCACGGCCGCCACCGCCCCCAGCAGGATCGACACCGGGATCATCACCAGCAGGCAGATCACCCCCAGCGTCGCCGAGTTCAACAGCCGCCCCCAGATCATCGGACCGACCGGCCGCCCGAAGGTCAGCGAGGTTCCGAAATCGCCGCGCATCACGCCGCCAAACCAGTCACCGAACCGCAAAAGGATCGGCTGATCCAACCCCATCGACTGGCGCAGCGCCTCCACCTGGTCGGGCGTGGATTGATCGCCCAGGATGGCAACGGCCACGTCGCCGGGCAGGACATTGACGATGAGAAAGGTCAGCACGGCAACGCAGAACAGCGTCGCGATCATCAGCAGGATGCGCTGCAGGATCAGGGTCCATAGGGACAAGGTCTAGCTCCCAGAAAGGATAGGCCGGCAGGATAGGCGGGACTTGATGGGACCGGCACCGGTCGGGGCCGGCCTTGGTATGCGGGTTCAGGCCTCGGGCGGGTGCTGGCAGACTAATTCGAACCAGTCTCACCAAGGACAGGATGGCTGCCTCTTATGCCGCGCAGAGGTCGCGCCACTCGGCGAGAGCGGCGGCGCGGTTCTTCTTGAAATGGGCACGTGAGGTGAGGCTGCGCTCCAGATTGAAATGGTTGTGGACGGAGGCGAATTTCTGCAAACTTTGCATCCGCCTGAAGCGGAGCATGGCCCGTTCCCGTCGTCGAAATGGCTGGTGCGAATTCTCACCCCGATTGTTCAGCCAACGGCCGGTTTCCTGGCGAGCGGCCGCTCCGATCTCCCTCAATGCAGCGCCGTAGGACCGAAGCTTGTCGGTCACGAAAACATCTGCCGGACCATGTTTCTTGATGGTTTTATTGAGAAATTTCAACGCAGCTTTCTTGTCCCGCGTCTTCGTCACGAAGCTTTCCAGCACCTCGCCTTCATGGTCGACGGCCCGCCACAGGTAATGCCGCTTGCCATTGATTTGGAGTGCGCCCCTCGGGCTGGACAGCTTGAGCTGAAGATTTTGACCGGGTCGTGGTTCTGATAAGGAGAACCGCATGACCAAGAAGCACCGTCGTCACAGCACGTCCAAGAAACGCG
>PAQV01000049.1 GCA_002709405.1 Paracoccaceae bacterium | reverse complement strand
TGGCCGGGGCCGTATTCGCGGCGGTTGACCGGGGACTTGGCGCGGCCCCAGATGTTTTCGCCCATGCGGCGGTCAATTTTGTACTTGGCAGACGTGCGTTTGGTCACGGCTGATCTCCTTCGTCAGAGCGCCGCCCGGGGGCGGCCATGAAGGGCGTTATCCTCTTGGGCGTGAACCCATGACAGGAATCCCCTTGCGGGGCCCACCAACACCAATGAAGCCGCGTCCTTACCCGATGCCCGCGCCGTGTCAATGCCTATCTTGCGCAGACGTGCCCAGGGCGTCCGGAAACTCCCCCGTCGTTCAGGCCGCGTCGTGTTTCAGGATCGCAACCTCCGGCGCGGTCAGGGCGCGCCGGGCGAAATCTCCATAGCTCACCGGATCCGCCGCCAGGGACGGGTCCAGCGCCCGCAGCCGCGCCCGGTCGCCATCGGTCAGGGCCCCGAAATCGGCCGAGGCCGGGTGAAAGCTCTCGGTCTCCACCCCGTTGGCCCAGACGATCTGGTGGCTGGGCAGCAGCAGGTGAATATAGGTGACCTCGCGCACCGACAGATCCACCGTCACCGTTTCGCCGTTGACCAGCTCGCAGGCCGGCACCAGCACTTCGGGCGTGTTGAACAGCGCCCGCGCCGCATGGCTGCGGATCAGCAGGCGGTGTTCGGGCGACACCAGCAACGACGCATCCGGCCGGTCGATGCCAAGCGCCCCGGGCCCGATACGGATCGGCCGCAGCTCGGGCATGACGAACATCCGCGCGCCGGTGATGCGCCGGCCCCCGATCCACAGGATCTCTTGCGGGCCGTTGTCGCGCGTCAGCACCCGGTCGCCTTCGCGCAACAGCTCGACCGGGCGCGGCCCGTCGGGCGTGTCGATCCGGCTGCCCGGGGTGAAACAGATCACCCCCGAGGCCGCCGACCGCCGCGACCGCTGCCCTTGCGCCCGGGCATTGCAATGCACCACCCACAGGGCACACTCCTGGGGCGGCGGCGTGTCGATGAACATCAGCAGCGGAGGCGCATCCGGCCCGGTCTCGATTAGGGTGATCGCGAATGTGCGGGTACCGTCGGAGACCACGAAGCCGGCTTCGAACAGGGGCTCGTCGACCTCGATCCCGGACACGTCCCGGCGGTTCTGCTGCGCGGCCCCGACAAGCTGGCGCACACGACGCGCGGCGGACCGCTTGATCGCGGCCGCCTCACCCGTCTTGTCCGGCCGCAGCTTGTCCGAAGGGCCATCCACCCGCACGGCATCGCCGTGCCAGGTCCAGCGCGCGCCCACGCCAAGCGCATCGCGCGGCGCAACCCCGAGACCATCCACTTCTGTCTGCGACCATGAGATGACAAACGTGCCTCGATAGCCCGTTCCCATGCCCGTATGCCTGCCAAGTTTATTATGTTTTGCCGCAAGGTTAGCTCACTCGGCTTGGGCTGTTAAGGAATTATTGTTCAACGGGTTGCATTGCGACATTAAAACCGCAGTCGAACCTGAAGCGAGCCCAGCACCTGCGGTTCGGGCTGGCCCGAGAATTCGCGGCCCAGCCAGGTCATCCCGTAAAAGACCGACAGCCCGTCCTGGTCATAGCGCACCCCGGCCCTGAGCCTGTCGCGCCGCTCTGACAGCTCTGGCCCATCGCCGGCCCCGGGCAGATACAGGCTGTCCGCCACGCGGGCGGTGTCCGCGCCGATCACCAGCGACATCCCCGAGCCCTCGGCCGCGCCGACCCGGTAGCGCTGGCCCGTGACGCTGTCGCGGATCCAGATCCCGGGCTCCCCCGTCAGCCCGAGCGACAGATCCGCGCCCAGCCGGGCCAGGGTTTCATCTCCGAACCGAGCCTCGACGAAAGGGCGCAGGGTCACGGCAGGCGACAGCCCCAGGGTATGGCCATATTCGAACACGGCCGTCGGACGCAGGCTGTTGCCGATCTGGGCGCTCAGGATCTCGTCCGCGGGATCCGGGCCGCCCACCACGTCGTGCACAGCCGCCTGCAGATCATCCACCCCGGTCTGCGGGCCGGCCAGCACCAGGTCACCGCCCAGGGCGAACTCATGGGGGCCGACCCCGACATGGCGGTGCAGGCCCAGGGCCAGCACACCGGCATAGGGGCGATCGCTGGGGTCCGCGCGCGACAGGTTGTCGGGCTGGATGACCTGGGCCTGAAAGCGGATCTCCCAGAAATCGTCGGGCACAGCCGTCACGGGCCCAGAACTATCAGGCCCTGCAGCAATCGGACCAGTCAGCCCGGCATCCCAGGCCATCGGGCCGGACGCGCCGGGCGGGCGCCCGTCACCCGGCCCCTCAATCTCGACAGAATCGACGCGCGCGGGGTCAGCCATGCCGGTGAACGCCCCCGAAAGGCTGAACCCGCCGCTGCGCCAGCGGTCCTTGCGGTCCCCGAGGGCGTCATTCGTCAGCAACCAGCCCGATCCGCGCCAGCCGATCCGTCCGGTCGGGCCCGCGCCACCGCCGACGCCCGCGCCTGCCGCCACGTCTTCGTCCCAGGCCAACGCCTCATCGGCCGGGGTGCGCATGGGCTGGTCGGGGTCCGCAAACGCGCCCGTGGACCCCATCAGAAGCAGCACGCCCGCAACCAGAACCGCCAGACCGCACATCATGAGCGCCCTCCGCCATTGCCCGCCCCGGGCCGGCACCCAGGGGACGACACTCCGACTCGCCCCGCACGGACGGTCTTCATTCCGCCAGTATGGTCGGCAATCGTAAAGAAAGACTGTGATATGGACAGGTTGGACGGCCCGACGGCCTCACGAACGCACCCGAAGACCCGCAAGATCCATCCGCGTTTACGCAAATGTAAGGGATGTCCAACTTTCGGAAGATGGTACCGCCTCCCCGGCTTGAACGGGGGACCTCTGGATCCACAATCCAGCGCTCTAACCAACTGAGCTAAGGCGGCACTGGCGGGTCGTGTACCCAAGGCGTCCGGCCTTTGCAAGCCGATTCCCCGAGAAGATCACGCGATTAAAGCGTGACCTGCCAGCTCTGTTCGACAAGATCCACGCCGAAGCTGTGCACCGGCGTGCTGTCGACCAGCTCCCACCCTGCCGCGCGATAGAGGGCACAGGCCGCCCGGTGGCTTTCATGGGTCCACAGCCGCATCTCGGAATAGCCCGCGTCCCGGGCGAACCCCATGCAGGTGCTCAGCAGACGCCGCCCCAGCCCCCTGCCCCGCGCCTCGGGCACCAGCAGGAACAGGCGCAGCTTGGCCACCTGGTCATCGACCCGCACGCAAAAGATGCTGCCCAGCCGCTGGCCCCCGGCCTCGGCGATCCAGCCCCGCTCGCGCACCGGATCGTGTTCCGCCACGAAATCGGCCAGGATTCCGGCCACCAGCGGGCCGAAACTGTCGTCGAAGCCTTCGTCCTGCGCATAAAGCGCCTGGTGCCGGTCCACCAGCCAGGGGGCATCCTCGGCCCGGAACTCGCGCACGTCAGCTGTGTCCATGGCCCCAGCCAAGCGCAGTTCGCCTTGCTTTTCAAGCAGGATACCGCTAGCCAAGCCCGTCATCCGACGGAGGCCAGAATGGGCATCAATACCGAACGCGACATCGAAGCCAACCTGCAGATCGGCCCGACCGACCAGGGCATGGTCCGGCTTTTCATCGAAGCCCCCGGCGTCGAGATCCCGATGGATTTCGAACCCGACGAAGCGCGCGAGATCGCCGAAGAGATCCTTGCCGCCGTCAAGGCCGCGGAAACCGTCAAGCGCTGACCCGGGTCAGACCCCGCTCAGCCCGGCCTCGGGGTCGCGGAAGGCGTGCAGCCGCCGCGCCGCATGGGTGGCGAATTTCTGGATCATGACCTTGCGCCGGGCCGGGGCCAGCTTGTCTTCGGGCCCCATGCGGATGATTTCGCCGTCATAGGCATCGGCAATGATCAGCCCGGTGCCCTCGGGCAGCAGGTCTGTCGGAAAATCGGTGTCCACCGCCCAGAAGAACCGGTCGCACCACTCCAGGTAGCCCTGCCACTTGCCGTCGCTCATGAAATCGGCGCGCGAGGACTTGCATTCCACGACCCACAGCTCGCCCTTCGGCCCCAGGGCCAGCACATCCACCCGCAGCCCCCGCGTGGGCACGAATTCCTCGACCGTGACCAGGCCAAGGCTGGCCAGGTGGCGGCTGACGCCACGGGCCAGAAGCTGGCCGGGCTGCATCTGGGGAACCAATGTCATGTCCATGACGGGAATTATGAACGAAACGAGAACAAAATCAACCGCAAAGGGGGGCTTGTCCCGGGCCCTGCGGACACCTAGGTTCATCCAGCGACGGGGTCTGCCCTTCTTGTGGACGGGTACATTCCGGTGGCCTTAAGCAATTCCGAGGGAGCTGGCTCTGTCTAGGCCCTGGTCTAGTTACCTGGCGCCCACCTGTATATACAGGTCCTCGGGAATGAGAGAACCGCACGGTTGTGGTGGTCCCCCGTCGCACTTTTCCCTTCCGTCACAGATCGTTATCGCGCGCCCAGGCGTCCAGGGCCGCGCGCGTATCGGCCGCTGTCCGGCAGCGCCAGACCGCCACGTGCCCCGCCCCGGCCACCGCCGCCGCGATCGACTGTCGAAAGACCGCCCCCTTGCGCAGGCTGCGCAGGGCAAAGCGGTACTGGTGGATCGGCCAGTCCCGGTTGCCCTTGGGCAGTTCCGGCCGGGTCCGGCCGAGGTTGCGCCATGGCCTCAGCAACAGCCGCCCGGCCCGCACCGCGCCCGGAGGGTCCAGCCACAGCACCGCCTCGGCCCGGGGCAAGGCAACCGGCAACAGGCTGGGCCCACCCTCGATGATCCAGGCCGGGCCCGCGACCGCGGCCTCCAAGTCCTGCTCGATCTCGACCCGGGGCCTCTGTTGCCAGCCCTCCAGCAACTTGATCGCATCGAAGGAGACCAGGGGCACATCCGGCCGCAGCGCGCTCAGCCGCGCGGCCACGTGGCTTTTGCCCGCCCCGTTGGCCCCGGTCACGATCAGGCGCTGCACAGGCCCGCCTACCTTCGGCCCATGAAAAATGCCCGCAGCCATCGGCTCGGGCATCCGTTCATCTCGTATCACCGGACCGTCGCCCGGCCCTGTCGCCTAGCGGCGGCCGCGCAGGCTGCGATCCAGCGGCGTGCGCGCCTTGTCGACCGGCACCCGCACCGCCACGACATCATGCACCATGGCCCCGATGCCCCGGCTTCCCCCGGTGTCTTCCTTCTCGGCCATCGACATCACGTAGATGCTGAACTGCACCCCGGCGAAGACGATCCCATTGAAGAACCACAGCATGAAGACGGCCAGCAGGCCGATGTCGGATCCCGACACCAGCGACCACAGGTTGGCCACGTTGAAGGACAGCAGCAGGACCACGAAGACCGCCGCGATGGCGAAACCGATGGCACATTGGCGCAGATAGAGCTTAAGCAGTTCAGGCATGAGCTTTCCCCTCTGTTCCGCGAAGGGTAGCACGCCTGAGCGCCGGGTCCAGCCAAAACGGCAGATCGCGGCCATATGGCGCTGATCTGCCGGGTTTTTCATATCGGGGAGACGCCTCAGAACGACTCGGGCCGGGCCTCGCGCGCCATGTGGTCCAGCACGGCGTTGACGAAATTGGCTTCCTTGCCCTCCGGAAAGAACGCCCGCGCGATGTCGACATATTCGCTGATGACCACCTTTGGCGGCGTGTCGGACTGGGTCAGCTCGGCCCCCGCGGCCCGGAACAGGCCCCGCAACGTCGGGTCGATGCGCGCGATCGGCCACTTGGCCACCAGCGCCCGGTCGGTCATCTGGTCGATCCGGCCCTGGTAGTTGACCGCGTCCTCAATGACCTTGCGGAAATGGCCGGCGTCGCCCTCGATGAACTCGTCGCCGTCATAGGTCGCCCCGAACCGGTGATCGAGGAATTCCTTCACCACCTGCTTGGTCCCCTGGCCCGAGTGCTCCATCTGGAACAGGGCCTGAACGGCATACAGCCGGGCCGCGGACTTCATCTTGCGCTTCTGGTTGCCGGACAGCTTGGGCTGTTCGGCGGCGGCGGGGTCAAAGGCAGGCTTGTCTTCGGTCATCGGGCGGATCGGATCTCAGCGGTCGGAAGAAAGGAAATCGCCCGCGGACATCTTGAACCCGACACCCTTGGAGCGATCGCCCCACTTACGGCTGAGCGCCAGCAAATGCAAGGCCGCAGCGGCCGCACCACCGCCCTTGTTCTGATCCGCCGGATCGGCCCGGACGACAGCCTGGTCGCGGTTTTCGACCGTCAGGATGCCGTTGCCGATGCACAGGCCCTGCAGGCCCATCAGCTGGATCGCCCGGCTGCTGTCGTTGCAGACCGTGTCGTAATGGGTCGTCTCGCCCCGGATCACGCAGCCCAGCGCGACATAGGCGTCATAGTCGCACAGCCGCGCCGCCATGCCGATGGCCGTGGGCACTTCCAGCGCGCCGGGCACCTCGGCCACCTCGGCGGTCCCGCCGGCGGCCTCGATCTCGGCCTTGGCCCCCGCGATCAGGTTGTCGGCAATGTCCTTGTAATAGGGCGCGACGACGATCAGCACCTTGGGCGCGTCGTCGAAACTGGCCCGCGGCAGGGTGTAGTGGCTTTCGGATCCGGCCATGATCTCAGTCCTTTGCGATCGGGCGCGTGCCCGTGATTTCCAGCCCGTAGGCCTCCAGGCCCACCACGTTGGGCTTGGGCGAGTTGGTGACCAGCTCCAGCTTGGACAGGCCAAGCGAGGTCAGGATCTGCGCGCCCAGCCCGTATTGGCGCAGGGTCTGGGGGGACACGTCATCCTGGTCGGCAAGCTTCATCGACAGGTCGCGCAGCAGCACGACCACGCCCCGGCCTTCCTCGGCAATGGTCGCCATGGCATCGGAAAACTCGCTGGCCCGCTCGGCCCCGCAGACGCCCACGATATCGCGCATCGGGTCCAGCACGTGCATGCGCACCAGGACGGGCTCCTCGGTGGTGATGTCGCCCATGATCAGGGCGATATGTTCCGCCCCCTTGGTCTGGTCGGTGAAGATCCGCAGATCCCACTGGCCGCCATGGGCCGACTGGATCGTCTTGCGCTCGGACAGGCGCACCAGGTTGTCGTTCTTGCGCCGATAGCCGATCAGGTCGGAAATCGTGCCGATCTTCAGCCCGTGCTTCTGGGCAAAGGCGATCAGGTCGGGCAGACGGGCCATGGTGCCGTCCTCGTTCATGATCTCGCAGATCACCCCCGAGGGGTTCAGCCCGGCCAGACGGGAGATATCCACCGCCGCTTCCGTGTGCCCGGCCCGCACCAGCACGCCCCCGTCGCGCGCGCGCAACGGAAACACGTGGCCCGGCGTGGCAATATCGCCCGGCCCCTTGCCCGCATCGATGGCCACCGCCACGGTGCGCGCCCGGTCATGGGCGGAAATCCCCGTAGACACCCCCTCGCGCGCCTCGATCGACACGGTAAAGGCCGTTTCATGGCGCGATGAATTGTTCGTCGACATCAGCCCCAGCCCCAGCGCGTCGATCCGCTTGCCGGGCAGCGACAGGCAGATCAGCCCGCGCCCATGGGTCGCCATGAAATTGATCGCTTCCGGCGTCGCCATCTGCGCCGGGATCACCAGGTCGCCCTCGTTCTCGCGGTCCTCGTGATCGACCAGGATGAACATCCGGCCGTTCCGGGCATCCTCGATGATTTCCTCGATCGAGGAAATCGCATCACGCCAGTCCAGCTCCACGGGGCCCGGGGTCTCAAAACTCATGGATTACGCCTTTCACCAGTCAAAGAGCAGATAACCGCTCGCGCCCGGCTTGACCAGTGCACCCGGCGCAAGGCGACGCGGCGGCGTGCGCATCCCCGAACAGCCAAACCGCACACCAGCCCCGGGAAAAGCACCGCGCCCCTGCTTCTTTCTCTTCAAAAATACCCCGGCCCGACACACGCCACGCCGCACCACGCCGGGTCCTGATCGCACCCCCGACTCACTGGTGCGCGAAATACTCCGCCGACCGCAGGTACCCGCAGGCCTGCGCCGCCGTGCTCCAATCCTCTTCCAGCGGCGCATCCCCGATGATCAGCACCTGCCGCGCGGGCATGCCCTGGTCGCGGATGAACCCCCGCACCCGGTCGCGCATGTCCGACCAGCTGTCGGTGAACCGCGGCGCCGCCCCGGCCGCGTCCAGCACCGGGTTGGCCTGCAACACCGCCCCCGGAGCCTTCGGCCCGTGCACCAGCGTCAGCTTCTTCGCCGCCCGCACCTTGTCCAGGGCCCGCGCCTCGGCATCCGGCATCTCGGATCCCGGCCCGATCACCCGCAGCGCATTGGACGAAAACAGCAGCGCCAGGATGTCGTGCCCCGTCGCCTGGCGGCAGCGCGCATAGGTCGCGTAATCCATCCCCAGCTCGGCCGCCCGCCGCACCCGCATCTTCACCACGAACAGCGGGATCGTCTTCGGCATCAGCGCCTGGCGCGCCTTCTTCCACTGGTAGGTCCGGTAGCTCACGCCCCGGTCCATCGCCGGCCCCCTGTTGTGCCCGATCCCCGCGATGTCGCCCATCACGCCGCCCCGGCCTCGGCCAGCCGCGCCACGTAGCGCGCCAGTGTGTCGATCTCCAGGTTGACCTTGTCGCCCACGGCCACGTCGCCCCAGGTCGTCACCTCCTTGGTGTGCGGGATCACGTTGATGCCGAACACCGCCCCCTGCACGTCGTTCACCGTCAGCGACGTCCCGTTCAGCGCAACCGACCCCTTCGGCGCGATGTACTTGGCCAGAGCCTCGGGCGCGCGAAAGCCCAGCCGCGTGCTGTCGCCCTCGTCCTCGATGGAAATCACCTCGGCCACGCCATCCACATGACCGGACACGATATGCCCGCCCAGCTCGTCGCCCACCTTCAGCGCCCGCTCCAGGTTGACCCGCTTGCCCACGGCCCAGGCCCCCAGGTTGGTCTTCGACACCGTCTCGGCGCTGACCTGCACCTCGTACCAGTCGGGCCCCAGGTCGACGACCGTCAGGCACACCCCGTCGGACGCGATCGACGCCCCCAGGTCGATCCCCGCCACGTCATAGCTTGTGGCAATCCGCACGGTCAGGTCGCCGCGCTGTTCCAGTTCGGTCACGGTGCCGATATCGGTGACGATACCCGTAAACATTTCTACCCCCGGCAGTTAGATTGTCTCCGGCCTAGCCCTGCAAACCCGGCGCGGCAAGAGGC
The DNA here is from genome assembly GCA_002709405.1 of Paracoccaceae bacterium. Lineage (GTDB taxonomy): Bacteria > Pseudomonadota > Alphaproteobacteria > Rhodobacterales > Rhodobacteraceae > Marinibacterium. The sequence continues at coordinate 12,060 of PAQV01000049.1, read as the reverse complement.
CAGCTTGCGCCAGCGCCTCCTTTCCGCCTTACTTTGTCCACAGGTGCCCTGTAGGGGTCGCAAGACGCCGCTCCACCACCTGGGAGAGATCCATGCTCGACCCGAGCCCCACCTCGCGGGTCTTCCTGTTCCTGCAGGGACCCCACGGACCGTTCTTCCATCAGCTCGCCCGGATGCTGAGAGCGGCCGGCAGCGCGGTCTGGCGGGTGGGCTTCAACGCCGGCGACGCCGCCTTCTGGCACGACAAGCCCAGCTACATCGCCTATCGCGGCGCGCCCGAGGAATGGGCCGACAGCTTCACCGCCCTCGTCGACAGCCGCGGCATCACCGACATCGTGCTATACGGCGACACCCGCCCGATCCACGCCCAGGCCGTGCAGATCGCCCGCGACAAGGGCCTGACCGTGCATGTCTTCGAAGAGGGCTACATGCGGCCCTACTGGGTGACCTACGAACGCGGCGGCTCGAACGGCAATTCGCGCCTGATCGACATGTCCGTCACCGAGATGCAAGAGGCCCTCGCCCGCTCGGACATGGAACCGCCCCTGCCCCCGGGCCATTGGGGCGACATGCGCCAGCACATGTTCTACGGCGCGCTGTACCACTGGTTCGTGATGTTCCGGAACGGCGAGTACAGCAGTTTCCGGCCCCATCGCGCGCTGCCCGTGACCCGCGAATTCCAGTTGTATCTCAAGCGCTTCCTGATGATCCCCGCCCATGCCGCCGACCGCCGGGCCGCCACCGCCCGCATCCGGCGCGGAGGCTTTCCCTATCACCTGGCCCTGCTGCAGCTGGAACATGACAGCGCCTTCCAGGACCACTCGCCCTTCACCACCCTGTCGGAATTCCTCGAAGAGGTCATCTCCGGCTTTGTCGCCGGCGCGCCCCGCCATCACCACCTGGTGGTCAAGGCCCACCCGCTGGAAGACGGCCGCGTGCCCGTCCGCAAAGTCGTGCGCGACCTGGCCAAGCGCCACGGGATCGAGGACCGCGTCCACTACGTGCGCGGCGGCAAGCTGGCCCAGTTGCTGAACGACGCGCGCACCGCCGTCACGGTGAATTCCACCGCCGGCCAGCAGGTGCTGTGGCGCGGCATCCCCCTGAAGGTCTTCGGCAAGGCCGTCTATGCCAAGCCCGAGTTCGTCTCGACCCAGCCCCTGCCCGCCTTCTTCGCCGCCGCCGAGCGGCCCGACAACCGCGCCTTCAAGGATTACCGGCGCTTCCTGCTGGAAACCAGCCAGCTGCCGGGGGGCTATTATTCCGCCCGTGGACGCCGCCAGTTGCTGCGCCAGGTTGTCGACATGATGCTGTTTCCGCAGGATCCCTACGATGCCCTGAAATCCGGAACAGCGGCCCCGCGGCAACAGTTGCGGCTGGTTACCTGAAGGCAAACCGCCTCGGGACTGGATTTTTCACACCGTTTTCGATAATTTGTCGGCAAAAGCTCAGGCAGGATAACAAAAAAGCTGCCGCCAGAAGCTGAGGCATAAAGACAAGGTCGAGGAGACCGAGCAGTGACAACCCCTATCGTCCGCCGGGCGCTGACGGCTGCCGTTCTGGCAGCAGGCGCCCTTCTGTCGTCCTGCGGCCTGCCTCAGGTTGGCCCGAACAAGACCCAGATCTTCAAGGGCTCGGTGCAGCGCGAAGGGGATGCCTTTATCGTCGACGTGAACGAACGGGTGACCCGGGCAACCGCCGTGTCCCCCGCGCTCGGCTTTGCCTCGGGCTTCCAGAACGCGGGCGTGCTGGGATCCGACACGATCCAGCCGGGCGATACGCTGGGCCTGACGATCTGGGAAAACGTCGATGACGGGCTGCTGGCCAGCGACGGGCTGAACGCCACCGCCCTGGAAGAGGTGCAGGTGGATGGCTCGGGCTTCATCTTCGTGCCCTATGCCGGGCGGCTGAAGGCCTCGGGCAACACGCCTGAACGGCTGCGCCAGATGATCACTGACAAGCTGCAGGACCAGACGCCCGATCCGCAGGTCCAGGTGCGCCGCCTGGCCGGGGACGGATCGACCGTGTCGCTGGTGGGCTCTGTCGGGGCCCAGGGCATCTACCCGATCGAACGGCCCACCCGGACGCTGGCCACCATGCTGGCCCAGGCCGGCGGCGTCAGCATCGAACCCGAGATCGCCCAGATCACCGTCAAGCGCGGCAGCCAGACCGGCCAGATCTGGTTCCAGGATCTCTACGATTACCCCGAGCTCGACATTGCCCTGCGCGGCGGCGACCAGATCCTGGTCGAACCGGACACCCGCGCCTTTTCCGTGCTGGGGGCCACCCGCAGCCAGGCCCGCGTCCAGTTCGAAACCAAGGACCTCTCGGCGCTCGAAGCCATCGCCCAGGTCGGCGGCCTTGTCGCCACCGCCTCGGACCCGACCGGCGTCTTCATCTTCCGCAACGAACCGGCCGAAATCGCCAATGTCGTGCTGGGCCGCACCGACCTGATCGGCGCCCAGCGCATGGTCTACGTGCTCAACCTCACGGAACCCAACGGCATGTTCGAAGCCCGCGATTTCGTCATCCGCGACGACGACACCCTCTACGTGACCGAGGCCCCCTACGCCCAGTGGACCAAGACCATCAGCCTGATCTCCGGCTCGCTGACGCCCATCGCCAACGTCCAGACCATCGCGGGCGGCTAACCCCATGGGCGACAGCCCGCCCACACGCCTTTACGCCTATAACGGCGGGTTCTTCACCAACCGAAGGATCCGCCGCATCCTGACGCTGGCCGGCTACGCCCTGCCCCTCGGCCTGCCCCGCGAGGGCGACGCCGTCGTCACCTGGGGCGCTTCGCCCACCGCCCATCGCGGCCAGGCCATCGCCGCCCGCCGGAATGTGCCCGTCATCACCGTCGAAGACGCCTTCCTGCGCTCGCTCCATCCCGGCCGTGGCGGAGAGCCGCCCCTCGGCCTGATGATCGACCACGCGGGCCTGCATTTCGATCCGTCCAAACCCTCGGATCTGGACACCCTGCTGGCCACCCACCCGCTGGACGACACCGCCATCCTCGACCGCGCCCGCGACGCCATCGCCCGCATCAAGGCCGGCCACCTCACCAAGTACGCCGCCATCGACCCCGCCGACCCGGCCCCGGACCCCGGCTACGTGCTGGTCGTCGACCAGACCCGGGGCGATGCTTCCGTCACCGCGTCAAAGGGCGACCGCAACCGCTTCCTCGAAATGCTCTTCGTCGCGCAAGAGGAACACCCCCGCGCCCGCATCGTCATCAAGACCCACCCCGAAACCGCCCATGGCTTCCGCCCCGGCCATTACGGCCCCGAGGACACCAACGACCGCATCACCCTGCTGACCACCCCCGTCAGCCCCTGGCACCTGCTCGACGGGGCCATCGCCGTCTATACCCTGTCCTCGCAACTAGGCTTCGAGGCCATCCTCGCCGGTCACCGCCCCCGCGTCTTCGGCCAGCCCTTCTATGCCGGCTGGGGCCTCACGGACGAGGAAACACCCCTCCCCCGCCGCCAGCGCCGCCTGACCCGCGCCCAGCTGTTCGCCGGAGCGATGATGCTGTACCCCACCTGGTACGACCCCTATCACGACCGCCTGTGCCAGATCGAAGACGTGCTCGCCACGCTGGAAACCCGCACCCAGGCCTGGCGCGCCGACCGCCACGGCTGGGTCGCCACCGGCATGCGCCTGTGGAAACGCGCGCCCCTGCAAAAGGTCTTCGGCCAGCACACACGCATGATCTTCGACGACAATCCCGCCCGCGCGCGCGCCACCGCCGACCAGACGGGCCGCGCCCGGATGGTCTGGGCCGGCAAGGCCAGCGACGACACCCGCGGCGCCACCCATGTCGAAGACGGCTTCCTGCGCTCGCGCGGGCTAGGCGCAGACCTCATCCCGCCCCTGTCGCTGGTCACCGACGACCTCGGCATCTACTACGACCCCACCCGCCCCTCGCGGCTCGAGGATCTGATCCTCGCCGCCACCGGTCGCCTGCGCACCGACCAGCGCCTGCGCGCGGACCGCCTGATCGCCTCCGTCACCAACGCGCGCCTGTCGAAATACAACCTGCCCGGCGATATGCCCCCCCTGCCCGACGGCCACCGCATCCTGGTCCCCGGCCAGGTCGAGGACGACGCCTCCATCCGCCTGGGCACCGACCAGGTCTCGACCAACCTGGGCCTGCTGAACACCGTCCGCGCCGCCAATCCCCAGGCCGTGCTGATCTACAAGCCCCACCCCGATGTCGAAGCCGGCCTGCGCCCCGGGGGCATCGACGCCACCGCCCTCGCCGACGTCACCGCCACCCGCGCCGATCCCATCGCCCTGCTGGACCACGTCGACGAGGTCTGGACGATGACCTCCCTCCTGGGGTTCGAGGCCCTCCTGCGGGGCCGCCCCGTCACCACGCTCGGGGCGCCTTTTTACGCCGGCTGGGGCCTGACCACCGACCTCGGCCGCATCCCCGCCCGCCGCGGCGCCCGCCCCGACCTCGGCGAACTCGTCCACGCGGTCCTCATCGACTACCCCCGGTATTTCGACCCGATCACCGGCCACCCCTGCCCGGTCGAAGTCATCGTCGACCGCCTCAGGAACGGCCCCCTCCCCCGCCCCGGCCTCGCCAACCGGGGGCTGGCCAAGCTGCAGGGCGCCTTCGCCACCTACGCCCACCTCTGGCGCTGACCCACAAAGACCACGGCCCCCAAACCAGCCCCCCAAGCGCCCCTCGGCCCGGCTATTTTCGCCGCTCCCCCGAATTCCCTTGTGAAATCCCCCGCGATCCCCTATCTAGAAGGCTGCAAAGCATCTTCCTTCGACCTTCTGTCTCTTCGCGGCTTCAGTTGTTCTAATGACGAAACTGAGCCGGGCCACCGCGTTGTGTGGGTGGCAATCTATCCAGGAGACACACGATGGCCAATGGCACCGTGAAATGGTTCAACGCCACCAAAGGCTTCGGCTTTATCGCACCCGAGCATGGCTCGAAGGACATCTTCGTCCATATTTCCGCTCTCGAACGCTCGGGCATCCAGCATCTGGATGACGGCCAGGCCGTGACTTTCGACATCGAAAGCGGCCGTGACGGACGCGAATCCGCGAGCAACCTCGCACTGGCATAAGCCACACCGAAACGCCCGGATGGACGGCGCGGCCAGTGGTCGCCGCCGACCGCCGGAGTGATCGCCGCGTGACACCCGGACCCCGGGTGTCACATCAGCGCCTCAGGGGCGCCACGCGGGCACCTCGGGCCAGTTGGCACATTCCGTCGGACCAAACCGCCGGACCAACCGCGCCACGAGAACAAAGATGTTCCCGGAACACCCGCATTGGGATGGTCCCCGAACACCTGGAAAGTAACGAACATGATGGAACTGAACTGGGGGAAACCCCTGACCTACGTCGTCTCGCGGGACGGCGACACCAAGAAATTCACCACGATCGAGCAGGCCCGCTACTGGCTTCATGCAAGATGGCCGGTCGCAAACCAGCACCGGGACCAGGCGATTGCCCAGGTCGACGCGGCCATGGATTGCCTGACCCCGGTCGATGCCGCGCGCCTCGCCTTCATCCGGGCCGCGCGCTCGGCCGGGTTCCGCCCCGCGGACGGGGAAACCGGACAGGCCATGACGGCCTGATCGCCCCACGGCGGTCCCGATAACCCAAGGCGACGGGTGCCCAAGCCCCAAAACGCAGGAGACGGACGAATGGCGAAACTGACCAAGGACAATATGTTCAAGAAGACCGCCACCAAGGCAGAGACCCTGTTGGACAAGACCACCCGCGCGGCCCGGGAAATCCTCGACGACGAGGCCGAGAAACGGGCCACGAAGACCGCGCGCCTGCGCCAGGCGCGGAAGGAACGCGAAGCCGCGACACCGGCCGCGCCGAAATCGGGCAAGGCCTCTGCATCCGCCAAGCGCCGCAGCAAGACCGCCTGACCGGCCCGCTCTGACAAGGATCCCCCCGGGGTCCCGGTCAGGCAAAAGGCCGACATCCCGGCACGCAGATCACGGGCCCAAGGGCCCGATCCCTGCCCCGGACGATCGCCTCAGAAGATCTGATCCCCCTCGGGCGGCGGGATCAGCGACGCCAGGACGTCGTCGATCGCCGTGCTCAGTTCGGCGAAATTCGGATCCCCCGCGAACGCGATCACCGCAACGCTCACCTGGTCGCCTGTGACCAAAAGCCCGTCGATTTCGACCACGGTGGCCTCGGCTGGCGGCGCGCTTCCGGCTGCCTCATCCGTGATGCTTGCCGGGGGGACGGTGCTCTTGTCGATGTAGACCGTCACCGTCAGATCCTGGAATTGCGACTTTCCCCCGCCCGAACCACTTGTGGCGAACAGGAAGGTATCCGGATCGTTGTCACGAAACGACGTCTGCAACAGCGCCATGGCCTCGCCCGGATTGGACGTGTCCTTGTAGATGATCTCCAGGCCTACCCCGCCATCCGTCACCGCGACCAGGTCGACGTCGAACACCATTGGCTCATCTGGGGCGGGGTAAAGACCGCCGAAACTGTAGGACAGGACCTCGATCGGTTTTGGCGGTGGTTGATCGTCCTTGGCGGATGGAGCCGATCCCGCCCCAAAGAGTCCGCCCGTCACCGTCACCCCCGCGACCGCCCCGGTCGCGGCCCAACTGGACATCACCCAACCAGCCATCGGAATGTCATCGTGGTCATTGCCCAGGGGCAGTACATGCCCCCCGCTGCCAAAGGGCGCGTCATCGTCCGGGGCAAGGGAAATGACCTGGTCGCCGCCTAAATTGTACTCTTTTGGAAATAAATCGGTCTTCGGTCCGCCGAACCAGTCAAGGTCGGAAAACGTGAACTCCCGCATGTCGCCCTCCCACTCCATGCGATCGAAGGCTAGCAGAAAATTGGGTTTTTCTCAATCGACAGCCACGTCATGCTCGGTTTCATGCCGAAGCCGGGCGCGCGAAGCGGTCAGACCAAAGCCCCACGTCTCCCGTTAAACGTGTTTTCCGCCCCTCAAGGCGATGCCTGCCATCCCCTGATGGAAGGGCGACATGGGCGTCTCTGGCACGGCCAGAGTCGCCTTTTCGGCCGGACCGTCACGTCACCGGCGCTCTGGCGAGCATCGTGCCCGATCTCACGGCTGCGGGCCGGGCCGCCTGCCTGGGCGGACCAGGGCCACGACGCGACAAGGGCCGCACCCATTCCGCGGACAACCGGCTTCCAAAACGGCCGAGAGTGTTGACGAACGGTAAATTCGCCTCTGTAAACCATTGATTTCATTGATCCCGGAAATGTCCCACGCGTGGGACAGTCCTCACCCGCCGGATTTCCGCCAGCGCTGCATCAGGTCCGCGCCCACCGGCCGGGCCTCGACCAGCTCGAACCGCTCGGCCTCGGCCAGGTTCGACAGGCCCATCGCCCCGATCGCCGGCAGGCCCTCGGCCCCGATGGAAAATCCGGCCGAAAAGCCGATCAATTCGTCCACCGCCTCGGCCCCCAGAAGCGAGGCCGCCAGGGCCGAGCCGCCCTCGCAGAAAATCCGGGTCAGCCCCGCTTTGCCCAGCTGGACCAGCATGTCCGCCGGATCGATCTGAGCCTGGGCGATCCCGCAGGCCACCAGCCGCGCGCCGAGCCCCTCCCAGGCCCGCAGCCGCTCGGGGTCGGCATCCCGCCCGTGACAGATCCACAGAGGCACCTTTTCGGCCGTCCGGGCCAGCTGCCCCAGCAGCGGCAGGTCCAGCCTGCGCGAGACCACCACCCGCGCCGGCTGCCTTGCCACGCCCAGCCCCCGCACCGTCAGCGAGGGGTCATCCTTGCGCGCCGTCCCCGCGCCCACCATCACCGCGTCATGCCGGGCCCGCATGCCATGGACCAGCCGCCGCGCCTCGGGCCCGGTGATCCACTGGCTTTGCCCCGTCGCCGTCGCGATCCGCCCGTCAAAGCTGGAGGCCAGCTTCAGCGTCACGAAAGGCCGTCCGCCCCCCGCGACCCGCAGGAAACCCGCAAGGTCCCGCGCCGCTTCGGCCGCCCGCAGCCCCGTCTCGACCGTAATGCCGGCCTTGCGCAGCATCTCGAACCCGCGCCCGGACACGCGGCTGTCGGTGTCGCCCACCGCCGCCACCACCCGGGCCACGCCCGCGTGGACCAGCGCCTCGGCGCAGGGCGGGGTCTGGCCGTGATGGGAACAGGGTTCGAGCGAGACATAGGCCGTGGCCCCCCGTGCCAGGTCGCCGGCCCGCGCCAGCGCCAGGGCCTCGGCATGGGGCCGTCCGCCTGGCTGGGTCCAGCCCCGGCCGACCACCACGCCGTCTTTCACGATCACGCAGCCCACCGCCGGATTGGGCCAGGCATTGCCCTGACCCCGCCGACCCAGAGACAGGGCCAGCGCCATCCAGCGGTCATCCATCGGGGTCACTCCTCGGGCGGGGTCTTGGGCCGCAGCTCGTGGACGAAATCCTCGAAATCATCGGCCGCCTGGAAATTCTTGTAGACGCTGGCAAAGCGGACATAGGCCACCGTATCAATCCGGGCCAACGCTTCCATGACAATCTCGCCGATCGTCTTCGAGGGAATGTCGGTCTCGCCCATGCTCTCCAGTCGCCGCACGATGCCCGAGATCATCTGGTCGATCCGCTCCGGCTCGATCGGTCGCTTCTGCATGGAAATCCGGATCGACCGTTCCAGCTTGTCGCGGTCGAAATCCTCGCGCTTGCCGCTGGACTTGATCACCACCAGGTCGCGCAGCTGCACCCGCTCGTAGGTCGTGAACCGCCCGCCACAGGCCGGACAGAAGCGCCGCCGCCGGATCGCCACGTGATCCTCCGCGGGCCGCGAATCCTTCACCTGCGTGTCAATGTTGCCGCAAAACGGACACCGCATCCGCCGCCCCCTTTTCTGTCGTCCCGCCACTGCCTGTCCGCGTCCGGGTCACCCTTTGTGGGCGCCACTGCGCGTTTATCCACAAGTATAGGGGAGCCTCTACTGATTGGGTAGAGGAATTGGCATCCCCCCAGATAAAGTCTGAAGGGGCGTGTCCGGCCGCCTTTGCCGGACCGGTCCGTCAGAGCGCCGTGAAGGCCAGCACCACCCGCCGCCGATGAGGCCGGTCGCGGTGTTCGACAAGGTACAGCCCCTGCCAGGTACCCAGGGCGGCGCGCCCGTCGATCACCGGGATCTGCAGGCTGACCGGCAGGACGGCGGCCTTGATATGAGCGGGCATGTCGTCCGGTCCCTCGGCCCGGTGCCGCAGGTAGGACATCTCGGGATCGTCGGCGCGCGGGACCAGCCGGGCAAAGAAGGCGGCCAGGTCGGTCTGCACATCCGGGTCGGCATTTTCCTGGATCAGCAGCGAACACGAAGTATGGCGCACGAAGACCGTCACCAGCCCGTCGCCCCGGCCGGAAAGCCAAGACTGCACCGGCCCGGTGAATTCATAGAACCCAGGGCCGGAGGTGTCGATTTCGATCTGCTCTATCATGACCCCGTGGTCCCGCCCCGCTCAGTTGTCGCCGCGCGGGTTGTCGATTTCGTCGCAGCCGCGGTTGGCCTCGGTCACGGTCTGCCATGTGCCGGGCTCCAAAGCCTCGCCCTGGGCGCCGGCCGACACGCCCGCAGCGGCGGGATCCATGGTGAATTTCACGCCCTCGCCGCTTTCGGTGAATTGCGTGGCCGCCGGCGCCGAGACCACCACGATCTGCGTGTCCCACGGCGTGTGGTGATGGCGCGCGTAATGGACCGCGCCGCACCAGAAGCCCTTGGGCTGGCCGAGGTTCGAAACCACCTCGATCACGTTGGCGTCGACCTGGTAGATGTCCGATCCGCCGGGGCCGCGCAGAACCTCTTGCTGGGCCAGGGCCGGAAGGGCGGATGCGATCAGGGCCAGGCCGCAGGTCAGGCGACAGGCCAGGCGGGGGAAAAAACGACCACTCATGACGATACTCTTGTTGGGGATTGGGGCCGCGCACGGCGCGGGCCTCGCCCCCCGGCCCCGGACAAACGCAGATGCGCGGCGGTCACCGGTTCGACCCGTTGTCCAGCCGCGCGCAGTTCTTGTTGGCAACGGTCACGGTCTGCCAGGCCCCGGGCGTCACGGATCGGCCCTGCCCGCCGGGCGACACCCCGGCGCTGGCCGGGTCGACCGTGAACCGGGTGCCCTGGCGGCGGCCGTCCTCGAAGGCGCTGGGTTCCGGCCCGCGCACAACGACGATGGGCGTCTTCCACCCCACCTTGGCCACGCTGCGCGCATATTTCGCCGCCCCGCACCACATGGACTTGTCGCTGGCCGGGCCCACGACCTCGAACACGGCCTGGTCCACCGTGTAGATCGTCGTGCCGCCAGGGCCATAGATCTTTTGCGCGGCCGCCGGGCTTGCCAGGACCAGCGCGATCAGCAACGCCAGGTGCTTCATGTCATTCACTTTCAGACGTGATCAAAAGGGGAATTGCAGACGGCTGCAACTGACGTTGCCGGTCTGCACGGTCTTGGTGTCGCCCACGACCAGGGAATTCGGGCTGGTGCTTTTGAGGGTCTCGATCCCCAGCGCCCCGGGGTTCAGGGTGAATTGCACCGCCGATTTCCGCCCCGTGGCCTGGCTGGTGCCAAGGCCGCGCGCGATCGACATCGGGGCCTGCCAGCTTGCGCCCAGAACGCGGCGCGCATAAGTCGCCGCTCCGCACCACCACATGTCCCAGCCACGGCCGGAATTGCCCACCACTTCAAAGACGTTTTCGTTGATCGGGTAGACCCGGGCGCCCCCCGGGGTGGCCAGGAAATTCTGAGCCTGCGCCGGCGCGGGTAACGATCCCGCCAGTGCGCCGGCGATGGTCAGGGCGAGGGCTGGAACGGTCATGCGTGTTGGGGACATCGACTCACTCATTCTGAACGCGTTGCCAACAGGTTAGCCGAGGACGGCCGATTTCCCAATGCGATCACATCCAATTGACCGGGCGCGCCTGCAGAAAGTCGTGCCCGTTGCCGGCCCGAAACGAAAAAGCCCCGCAGAGTGATCTGCGGGGCTGTCCGGTCAGATGACCGATTGGGTTACTGGTCGAGGAACGACCGCAGCTTGCGGCTTCGGCTGGGGTGCTTGAGCTTGCGCAGCGCCTTCGCCTCGATCTGGCGGATCCGTTCGCGGGTCACGCTGAACTGCTGGCCGACCTCTTCCAGCGTGTGGTCGGTGTTCATGCCGATGCCAAAACGCATCCGCAGAACCCGTTCCTCGCGCGGGGTGAGAGAGGCCAGAACCCGGGTCGTCGTTTCCTTGAGGTTTTCCTGAATGGCGCTGTCGAGCGGCAGCACGGCATTCTTGTCCTCGATGAAATCGCCCAGCTGGCTGTCTTCCTCGTCGCCGATCGGCGTTTCGAGGCTGATCGGTTCCTTGGCGATCTTCATCACCTTGCGAACCTTTTCCAGCGGCATCTGCAGCTTTTCGGCCAGCTCTTCCGGGGTCGGCTCGCGCCCGATTTCGTGCAGCATCTGGCGGCCCGTACGCACCAGCTTGTTGATCGTCTCGATCATGTGGACCGGGATCCGGATGGTCCGGGCCTGGTCGGCAATGGACCGGGTGATCGCCTGGCGGATCCACCACGTCGCATAGGTCGAGAACTTGTAGCCGCGGCGGTATTCGAACTTGTCGACCGCCTTCATCAGGCCGATGTTGCCCTCCTGGATCAGGTCCAGGAACTGCAGACCGCGGTTGGTGTACTTCTTGGCGATCGAGACGACGAGGCGAAGGTTGGCTTCGACCAGCTCGGCCTTGGCCTTTTCGGCCTTGCGGCGGGCCGTCATCAGGTCTTCGTGAAGCTCTTGCAGGCCGGCGGCGCCCATGTGGGTTTCCTGCTCGACCTGGCGGATGCGCTTGGTGGCCAGGCGCATCCGGGCTTCGATTTCGTGCAGCTCGGAGGGGTGCAGGCCCAGGCGGCGGCAGAGCTTGAACTCTTCTTCTTCGGACAGGCGGACGTCCTTGAAGAGGCCGCGGAGCTCTTTGAGGTCCATGCCGGCCCGGCGCTCACACTCGTTGAGGTCGCGCTCGGCTCGGTTGACGCGGCTGACGAGCTGCGTGAGCTCCTCGACGATGCCGTCGATGGGCTTCTTGGAGAGGTTCATGTCGC
>PAQV01000048.1 GCA_002709405.1 Paracoccaceae bacterium | reverse complement strand
GGCGCCGACAGCTCGCTGAAGACCTGGGAAGGCGATCAGTGGAAGATCGGCGGCGGGGCGACCTGGGGCTGGTATTCCTATGACCCGGATCTGAACCTGGTCTATTACGGCACCGGCAACCCGTCGACCTGGAACCCGGCGCAGCGCCCGGGCGACAACAAGTGGTCGATGACCATCATGGCCCGCGACCCGGACACCGGCGTGGCCAAGTGGGTCTACCAGATGACCCCGCACGACGAGTGGGATTATGACGGCATCAACGAAATGATCCTGACGGATCAGGAAGTTGATGGCGAAATGCGCCCGCTGCTGACGCACTTCGACCGCAACGGCCTGGCCTACACGCTGGATCGTGCAACCGGCGAACTGCTGGTGGCCGAGAAGTTCGACCCGGTCGTCAACTGGACCACGGGCGTCGACATGGACCCGAACTCGGAAAACTACGGCCGGCCGGAAGTGGTCGCGCAGTACTCGACCGAGCAGAACGGCGAAGACGTGAACTCGACCGGTATCTGCCCGGCGGCCCTGGGCACCAAGGACCAGCAGCCGGCCGCGTATTCGCCCAAGACCGAACTGTTCTACGTGCCGACGAACCACGTCTGCATGGACTATGAACCGTTCCGCGTGTCCTACACCGCTGGGCAACCTTACGTGGGTGCGACGCTGGCGATGTACCCGGCGCCCAACAGCCATGGCGGCATGGGCAACTTCATCGCCTGGGACAACATCAACGGGGAAATCGTCTGGTCGCTGCCGGAAGAATTCTCGGTCTGGTCGGGGGCCCTGGCCACCGCGGGTGACGTTGTCTTCTACGGCACGCTGGAAGGCTACCTGAAGGCGGTCGATGCGGCCACGGGCGAGGAGCTGTACCGCTTCAAGACGCCCTCGGGCATCATCGGCAACGTGATGACCTATTCCCACAAGGGCAAGCAGTATGTCGCGATCTTCTCGGGCATCGGTGGCTGGGCCGGGATCGGTCTTGCGGCTGGCCTGGTGAACCCGAACGACGGTCTGGGTGCCGTGGGCGGTTATGCCGGCCTTTCCAGCTACACCGCGCTGGGTGGCCAGATGACGGTCTTCGCCCTGCCTGACTGAGGCGCGGCCCACTGAGACCAGGCGGGCGTCCGGATGCGGGCGCCCGCACACGTCTCAGAACCTGAGAAAATCGACAAAAGTCTTACTTCGAATATCTGGGGTATCGGGCAGGATGGGTCTGAAAAGACACGCGATTTTAGCGCCCGGGAGCCACTCAGAAAGGACTCTGATGAAACCTATCCACACTCTCTTGTCCGCCGGACTTGTTGTCGCCATGGCCGCGGCTCCGGCCTTTGCCCAGGATGACGAGATCGACAACATCACCGCCGCATACGAAGAGGGCGGCAAGTATTTCACCGAGGACGATGTGCCCACCTTCAACGTGGCCGAGGACGGCACGGTGGACTGGTACACCTTCTCGGGCTTCCGGCGCTACCACGCCGAGTGCCACGTGTGCCACGGGCCGGATGGCGAAGGGTCGACCTATGCGCCGGCGCTGAAGGACAGCGCGGTGGACATGGATTACTACGATTTCGTCTACGTGGCCGTCGAGGGCCGCAAGAGCGAATCCGCGGACAACCAGGTGATGCCGGCCTTCGGGCTGAACAAGAACGTCATGTGCTACCTGGATGACATCTACGTCTACCTGAAGGCCCGCGGAAGCGAGGCCATCCCGCGCGGCCGGCCGGCCAAGAAAGAGGCCAAGTCCGACCGCTTTGTCGAGGACGAGAACGCGTGCATGGGCTGATCCGGGGCGCAATTCTGGGGATCTGGGCCGCGGGGATGACCCTCGCGGCCCAGGCCGTGGCCGAGACCGACACCTCGAACCTGGTCAGCCGCGATTATTTCCGGGTCTGCGCCGACCCGGCCAACATGCCCTTTTCCAACGAGCAGGAAGAGGGGTTCGAGAACCGCATCGCGTCCCTGTTTGCAGAAAAGCTGGAGCGGCCGGTGCAATACACCTGGTTTCCGCAGGCGGTGGGGTTCATCCGGCGGACGCTGGCGATCGGCCAGTGCGACGTGGTCATCGGGTTCGCCCAGGGCCATGAGCTGGTCCTGAACACCAACCATTATTACACCTCGGCCTATGCCATCGTGGTGCCTGCGGACAGCGGGTTTAGGGATGTCGACCACCTTGGGGATCCGCGTCTGCAGGGCAAGGTGATCGGGGTGACGGCGGGCAGTCCTCCGGCCACGCACATGGCGCGTTACGGGCTGATCGGCGATGCCAAGGGCTACAAGCTGATGGTGGACCGGCGGGCGGAAAGCCCGGCCGAGCAGATGTTGGCCGACCTGAAGGCGGGCGCGATCGACGCGGCCGTGCTGTGGGGGCCGCTGGCGGGATATTACGCGCGCGAGACCGGGGCCGACGTGGTGGTCACGCCGCTGCTGAAGGAAGAGGGCGCGCCGCGGCTGTTCTACCGGATCACCATGGGCGTGCGCCAGGGCGAGCTGTCGTGGAAGCGCGAGCTGAACTCGCTGATCCGGCGGAACCAGGACGAGATCAACGCGATCCTGACCGAGTACGGGGTGCCGCTGGTCGACGATTTCGGCCGTGCGGATTGAGACGGCCCTGTTGATCTGGGCCCTGGCCTGGGGTGTTGCCCCGGCCGGGGCCGAGGGCGTGCCAGAGCCCGCGGGCTACAAGCTGGACGATTACCGCTCGGCGGTGCCGGACACGCTGGCGGGGGCCGCGGTTGTCGACACGGCCCGGGCGAAGGCCCTGTGGGAAGCCGGCGAGACCGTCCTGGTCGACGTGTTTCCGCGGGCGCCGAAACCGGCGAACCTGCCCGAGGGCACCTTGTGGATCGACAAGGCCCGGGCGACGATCCCCGGGGCGGTGTGGTTGCCGAACACGGGGTATGGGGTGTCTCCGCTGGGGATGGACGCTTACCTGGCCGCGGGGCTGGAGGCGGCGACGGGGGGCGATACGGGCGCGCCGGTGCTGTTCTTCTGCCAGATCAATTGCTGGATGTCGTGGAATGCGGCGAAACGGGCGATGACCGAACTGGGGTACGAGGCGGTCTACTGGTATCCGGACGGGCTGGATGGTTGGGCCTTCGAGGAGCTGCCGCTGGAGAAGATCCAGCCATGGGCACCCTGACCTGAGGGTCTGCGGGCGGGTAGGGCCCGACATGGGTATTTTTGAAGAGAAAGAAGCAGCAGGCGCGCCCTTGCCGTTTGCGTAGGATGGGTCATTGACCCATCTCTGCAAGGATCATGCGGGCGATGGCGAAGGCGCGTTTTTCAAGCAGCACGGGGCTTTCGCAGACATAGGTGATGGAGCGCTGGCGGTCCTGGTAGATGCGGGTGTCCCAGTAGATCTGGTCTTCGAGGGCCTCGAAGGCGTCCCATGCGTCGTTGTCGTTGGTCTCTTCGGCGACCGCCTGCAGTTTCCGGGCTTCCTCGCGCTTGATGTCGATCTGTTCCGACAGGCCCCGGTGTTTTTCGGCAAACCGGCTGATGCCGCCGATGATGCGGTAGCGTTCCGTGTCGATTTCCTCGAAGGCTCCGGCGAACAGTCGGGTGAGGCGGGCGTCGCGGGATTCGGTGTCGGTGCCCTGCAGGGCGGCGACCAGGGGGGCGATGTCGTCCAGCGGGACGCCGCGGGCGGTGAGCAGGGGGACCAGTTCGGCCAGTTGCGGGTCCTGGCGCCAGCCGGGGGTGTCGGGCAGGGCGGGGCCGGTCCACATCTGGCCCCAGGACATGTGTTCGACCTTGCGCTGGACGCAGGGCCAGTTTTCGTCTCCGAAGGCCAGGGCCGGTTTGGGGGCCGCGATCGGGCTCAGGACAGCCAGGGTCAGGGCGGCGAGAGTCAGGGTTGGGGCGGTCAGGGTTGGGGCGAAACGGGTCATGAAATCCTTCCTTCCCGGTATCATGAAGGTGGTCATCCGCGCCGGCCCACCAGCCCGCGCGAGGGATTGTAGGCCCAGAGGGCGGCGCCCAGGAACAGGGCTCCGGATCCGATCACCACGGCCAGGGCCAGCCAGTTGATCTGAAGGTAGAGCGCGAAGCGGATGAGTTCGACGCAATGGGTGAAGGGGTTGATCTGGCCGATCTGGTAGAGCAGCACCGAGCCTTCGCGGACGCGCCACAGGGGATAGAGCGCCGAGGAGGCGAAGAACATCGGGAAGATGACGAAGTTCATCACTCCGGCGAAGTTTTCCAGTTGCTTGACGGCCGAGGAGATAAAGAGCCCGATGGCCCCCAGCACGATGCCTGACAGGACAAGGGCGGGGGCGGCGGCCAGGTAGCCCAGCCAGGGCGGATCGACGCCCCAGATGCGGGCGATCAGCAGGAAGGTGTAGACCTGCAGCAAGGACACCAGCACCGAGGCGACCAGCTTGGCCGACAGCACGAAGCTGCGCGGAAAGGGGCTGACCAGGAGGGTGCGCATGGCCCCGGTTTCGCGGTCGTAGACCATCGAGAGGGACGATTGCATGCCGTTGAACAGCTGGATCATGCCGCAGAGGCCGGGGACCACGTAGACCTCGTAATGCACGTAGGTGACGTAAGGCGGCGTGATCGACAGGCCGAGGACGGCGCGGAACCCGGCGGCGAAGATGAAGAGCCAGACCAGGGGGCGCACGAGGGCGGCGAAGAAGCGTTCCTTTTGCTGGAAGAACCGCAGCATTTCGCGCCAGAAGATGCCGCGCGCGCAGATCCACCAGCCGGTCATGCGCCGACCCCGATATCTGCGTCTGCACCGGTGAGCTTCAGGAAGGCGTCCTGCAAGGTGCCGTCGCCGGCGATGTCGCGGGCCAGGTCTCGGGCCGGGCCGCGGGCCAGGATGCAGCCCTTGTGCAGCACGATGACGGGGTCATCGGGCCAGATCTCGTCGATCAGGTGGGTCGTCCACAACACGCCCACGCCGTCTTCGGCGGCCAGGCGGTGCACGTCGGCCACGATGTCGGCGCGGGATTTGACATCAAGCCCGACGGTGGCCTCGTCGCACAGCAGCAGGTGCGGGTCGTGCAGCAGGGCGCGGGCGATTTCCACCCGGCGCAGCTGGCCGCCCGAGAGCCGGCCGACCTTGTCGCCGGCCCGGTCGTCCAGGCCGATGCGGGCCAGCAGGGTGGTCATGCGGGGCTGCACGTCGCGCCAGGCCATGCCGTGCAGTGCGCCCTGGTAACGGAAGTTCTGGGCCACGGTCAGCGACAGGTCCAGCGCGCGGCTTTGGAACACGACACCGGTGCGGGCCAGCGCGGCCCGGGCCTCGGTGCGGACCGGGTGGCCGCAGATGGAAATGTTCCCTGAGCGGGTCACGAAGAGCCGGGTGATCAGGTTGAACAGCGTCGACTTGCCCGCCCCGTTGATGCCCAGCAGGGCCACGAAGCGGCCACGGGGCACCGTCAGCGACACGTCATCCAGGGCCTGGCGCGCGCCGTAGGAATGGCTGATGCCCGCGACATCCAGCGCGGGCGCGGCTTGGGGGTCGGGCCGGGTCACTCCTTGCGTTTCTCGACGACCTCGAAGTCCTTGGACAGCTCGATGTCGTATTGCCCGTCGGCGCAGAAGACATCGTCCAGCTCGTAGCCCTCGTCTTCCATTTCGATGTCGTCGGGATCCATTTCGCACTGCAGTTCGGCCAGCAGGGCGGTGATCTTTTCCAGCTCGGCCCCGGTCGGGGCCTCGTCAGCGAAGGCGGGGGCAGACAGGGCCAGGGGGAGGGCGAGGGGCGCGGCCAGGGCCAGGGCAAGGATGCGGGTCATTGGATCGAGATCTCCACTTTTTGACTGTCGCCTGTCGAGCCCGGGATCTTCAGCTCGTACCGGCCGGGCTTGATGGCGATGAAGGTGAACCGGATCTCACCTTCGTCATCGAACTCGAAACTGTCCAGCGCCATGGGGCGGATTTCGAGATCGTTGATGACCACCTCGTTGATCCAGATGGCCCGGAAGAATTCAGGCCCGACAAGGGCCAGTTCCTGGCTGCCGTCGGCCTCGATGTACATGGTGTAATAGACCCCGGATTTCAGGGCCATGGGCGCCTCGGCCAGGGGCTTGCCGGCCGACAGGGTCACGCGGGGCAGTTCCTCGCGGTTACACTTGGCCAGCAGCCCGGCAAAGCCCAGGTTGTCGCACAGGGGAGCGGCGGCGAGGGGGCCGGCGAAGAGGCTCAGGGCCGCTGCGGTGATCAGGTGTTTCATGGATCCTCCCATTTCAATCGTTACTCGGGCGAGACGACGACGCCCCAGGGCAATTCGCCGACCTGAAGCGATTTGACGACCTTGCGTGCCGCGACATCGATGAAGGACACGTCGTTGGAATTGCCGTTGGTCGAGATGATGTATTTCTCGTCAGGGGTGAAGGCGAGCTGCCAGACCCGCTGGCCGACCAGCAGGTAGTCGATCACCTCGTGGGTGTCGCCGTCGATCACCGCGACCCGGTTCGAGGGCCCCAGGGCCACGAAGACGGTCTTGCCGTCCGAGGTCACGCGCACGCCCACCGGCTGCAGGGCTTCGGGCACGATGCCGGGCACCTCGAAGGTGATCTTCTTCAGGATGTCGCCCGAGGCCGGGTCGATCACGCTGACCGTGCCGCCGATTTCGGCCGAGACATACAGCCTGGACCCGTCGTCGGTGAACTGGGCAAAGCGCGGGCGGCTGTCGACCAGGGTGTTGATGTCCAGCTCGTAGGTTTCGGTGTTGATGAAATGGGCCATGTTCGTCGTTTCCGACGTGTTGACCACGTATTTGCCATCGGGGCTGACGCCCATGCCCTCGGGTTCGACGCCCACCGGGATTTCGGCCAGCACGGTGTGCTCGTCCACGTCGACCACGGTGACGATGTTGTCGTCTTCGTTGGCGATGTAAAGCGGGTTGCCCGACGGGTGCAGCACGAAGAGTTCCGGGTCGGGGCCGGAGGGCAGGGTGTGCAACAATTCCATCGTCTTGGGGTCGTAGACCTCGACCGTGTCGTCGTCGCTGGCGCAGACATACAGTTCATGGCCCGAGGGCGAAATGGTGATGCCGCGCGGGCGCTGGCCCGAGGGAACCTCCTTGATGACCTCCATCGTGTCGGTGTCGATCAGGGTGATCGTGTTGCCCCGTTCGTTGGTGACATAGGCGGTGTAAGCCAGGGACGGGCCGGCCAGCAGGGCGGCGGTGGCGGTGGCGGACAGTAGCTTAATCAGCAAGAGAGCACTCCGATTCCGGATGGTCATAGCCCAGCGTGTCGAGCTGCGAGGTTTTGTGCAGGAATTCCGCCTGCGGAGAGACCGTGACCACCAGCGGTCCGTCGGCCAGCAGGATGCCCTGGCGCAATTGCTGGTTCCACGGGCGGAAGGACAGGGGCAGGCCCTTGAAGCCGGGGATCTCGAAGGCGTCCGAGCGCAGGTAGCCGCGGATGGCGTCCGGATCGGCGGTGTCGGTGCGGGTGACGGCCTCGCCGATGATGCGCACGGCCAGCCAGGCCAGGTAATCGTTGCCCGACATGTAGCGCTTGGCGTGCTTTTCGAACCGGGTCTGCATCTGCGTGCCGCCCCAGCCTTCGGACCCGGGATGCCAGTCGCGCACGCGCAGCCCGGCATCGCCCGCCACCGGCCGCGCATCCCAGGTGCGGTAGGGCAGGTAGGCGGCGAAGACCTCGTTTTCGTCGGCCGCGATCACCACGTCATGGCGCTTGGCGTTCTGGGTGAAGACCGGCATCTGACGCTGCACCTGGACATGGCCGCTGTCGCTGCGCCGGGCGCCGCCGGTGTCCTCGTAGACCCGTTCCTCGACGATATTGGCCCCGAACTTGCGGGCCGCCCGGCGGTAGGCCTCGGCCATGGCGTTGTCTTCGGGGTGCGAGCCGTGGATCAGCACCCAGCGGTCCCATTTCTTCCAGACCAGGTACTGGGCCAGGGCGTCGGCCTTCATCGCCCGGCTGGGGATCACGTGGAAGATGTTGTCGTGGCACTGGCTGGTGCGCAGGGTGTCGTCCTCGGCCTTGAGGTTCAGAACCAGCGCGTCCGGCACCGCCGCGGCGATGGCCTGAAGCGTGTCGGCCCCGGCGGCCACGGCCAGGAAGCCCGCGCCGTTGGCCACGGCGGCCCGTGCTGCGGCCACGGCGTCCTCTGGCGACGGGCGCAGCACGGTCAGGTCATAAGTGTGGCCCAGGAAACGGCCGGTCGTGGAATTGTCTGCGATGCCGACCTCGGCCCCGGCCACGGCATCGTCGTCGGCCGGATCCTCCAGCCGCGACAGGGGCAGCGGGTCGTCTTCCTGCACCAGAACCAGCCCGATGGTCGTGTCGACCTGGGCCCGGGCCGGGACGGCGGACAGCATCACGGCGGCCAGGGCGGCGCCCACAAGCCCCTTGATCGTAGCTCGCATGGTCCTCCCCCCTTGCGCACGTCGATTGGTCGGGCCGAGCAAGCCCAAGGTTCCGGCCTGCGTCAAGGCGTCCCCCTGCGGGCGCCCGGGGCCTCTCACACTATGAGAAACCCGCTGCGACCAAAGTCGAAGTTGTTTGACGATACAGGATCTTAGGACATCTTTAGGAAAGCCATGTCGCAGGTTGATCGGGGAGGACATCATGCGTGTGTTGCGGGCAGTCTGCCTTTGGATGATCGTGGCCGGGGTCGTGTCCGGTCCGGCACTGGCGCAAGAGACATCGCCGAAATCGGTGGCCTTCTTCGGCGTCACGCTGATCAACACCGGGGTCGAGGCGATCACCGACACCGAGCGCGCGCGCAAGGCCGCGGCCGAGGCCCAGATCGTCGACATGATGACCGCCAGCGGCCGGTTCACCTTTGTCGACACGGCCTCCATTGCCGAAAAGGCCGATCTTTATGCCAACCTTGCCCAATGCAACGGCTGTGATACGACCTTTGCCAAAGAGCTTGGCGCCGACCTGGCCATGACGGGGGAATTCCAGAAGACCTCGAACCTTATCCTGTCCTTCACACTGTACCTGCGCGATGCGCAGACAGGCGCACTTGTCGGTGGCGGTTCGGCCGATATACGTGGCAACACGGATGACAGTTGGCAGCGTGGGGTCAGCTACATCCTCAGAAACAGGATCCTGAAATGAAACGCCTTTTGCTGTCCGCCTGCGCCGCCCTGGGCCTTGCCCTTCCGGTCGCGGCCGAGGACCTGCCGGTCCTGAAGATCGCGGTGCTGAAGTTCGGCACGGTCAACTGGCTGATGGAAACGATCACGGCCAACGGGTTCGACACGGCCAACGGCTTCACGCTGGAAACGGTGCCCCTGGCGGGCGGAGCGGCGACCTCGGTGGCGTTCCAGTCGGGCGACGTGGACATGATCGTCAAGGATTGGGTCTGGGCCCTGTACCAGCGCGACAAGGGGGTGCCGATCGAATTCGTGCCCTATTCCAATACCCTGGGGGCGCTGATGGCGCGCGAGGGGGTGGAAACGATCTGCGATCTCAAGGGCCAAAGCGTGGGCGTCGTGGGGGGCGAGACCGACAAGAGCTGGCTGATCCTGCAGGCGCTGGCCACCAAGGACTGCGGCTTCGACCTGAGTGAGGAAACAAAGGTGCTGACCGGCGCGCCGCCGCTGATGTCGCAACAGCTGGAAACCGGGGCGGTCCAGGCGGTGTCGACCTATTGGCATTTCGCGGCCAAGCTGCGGGCGGCCGGCATGCCCGAGGTGATGGGCGTGGGCGAGGCCATGACCCAGCTGGGCATCGACCCCGCGCCGCCGATGATCGGCTTTGTCTGGGACGCCGACCGGCTGGATGCCGACCTGGCCGGGGCGATGCTGCGTGCGGCCGAGGCCGGGCGCGAGACCCTGTCCGACGACGCCGCCTGGGAGCCCCTGCGCCCGATGATGCGGGTCAAGTCGGATGCCGAGTTCGCCGCCCTGCGCGATGCCTTCCAGGCCGGCCGGCCCGGCCCCTGGACCCAGGCCAACACCGATGCGGCCGAAAAGCTCTATAACCTGCTGACCGACCTGGGCGGGGCCGGGTTCAAGGCCGAGGCCGGGCCCTTCACGCCGGCCATCTTCAACGATCCCACGGCAGCCAGCGCGGATGCGGGCTGACACCTCCGGATCCGGCGCAAGGGGGGCCCTGTGGCCCCTCTTTTCGCTTGCCCTCCTGCTGGTGCTCTGGACCGGGGCGGCGGCCTGGCTGCAGTCGGACCTGCTGCCCGGGCCGGGGGCGGTCTGGCAGGCCTTCCAGCGGGAATGGCAGCTAGGCTACCTGGAGGACATGCTGGCCACGCTCGCCCGGGTCGGGGCGGCCTTTGCCCTGGCCATGTCGATCGGCGCTGCCCTTGGCATCTGGCTGGGCATGACCCCGGCGGCGGACCGGCTGCTGTGGTCCTGGGTGATCTTCTTTCTCAACGTGCCGGCCCTGGTGACGATCGTGCTGTGCTACGTCTGGTTCGGCCTGACCGAAACGGCGGCCGTCCTGGCCGTGGCCATCAACAAGATCCCCAACGTGGCCGCCACCCTGCGCGAGGGCGCCCGGGCGCTGTCGACCGACCTGGCCGAGATGGCCCGGCTGTATCGCATGCCCGCCATCGCCCTCCTGCGCCACGTGGTCCTGCCCCAGCTTGCGCCCTTCTTCGCCGCCGCCGCCCGCAACGGGCTGGCCCTGGTCTGGAAGATCGTGCTGGTGGTGGAATTGCTGGGCCGACCGAATGGCGTGGGCTTCGAAATCCATTCGCAGTTCCAGCTTTTCGACGTGGCCGGCATCTTCGCCTATGCCCTGGGCTTCATCGCCATCGTGCAGGCCATCGAATGGCTGATCCTGGCGCCCTGGGAACGGGCCGCCCGCCGGTGGCGCCGATGACCGGGCTCATGGTCTCCCTGGCCGGGAAATCCTTTGCCGGACAGGCGGTTCTGGGCCATATCTCCTTCACGCTGGACGCCGGAGAACGCGCCTGCCTGCTGGGCCCGTCGGGCATCGGCAAATCGACCCTGCTGAACCTGGTGGCCGGCTTCGACACCGACTACCAGGGCACCATCACGCCGCCCCACGGCCGCCTGGCCATGGTCTTCCAGTCGCCCCGCCTGCTGCCCTGGCGCACCCTGGCCCAGAACATCGCCCTGATCCCCGGTGCCCCGGACCTGGCCGCCGCCCGGACCCTGCTGGCCGAGGCCGGCCTGGCCGAGGCCGCCGATCAATATCCCGAAAAGGTCTCGCTGGGCATGCAGCGCCGGGCCGCCCTGTGCCGCGCCCTGGCCGTCGATCCGGCCCTGATCCTGCTGGACGAACCGCTGGTCTCGCTCGATCCCGCGACCGCCGAACAGATGCGCCAATTGCTGCGCCGCACCCTCGACGTGACCGGGGCCACCGCCCTGATGACAACCCATGACCGGCGCGAGGCCCTGGCCCTGGCGGACCGTATCCTCGAAATCGGCGGCAGCCCCGCCACCCTTGTCCGCGACCGGCCATCCCCGCTGTCCCGCGCCGAGAGGCTGGATCCGGACAAGGTCGAAACCGCCTACAAGGCCCTGTTCAAGCACCCGGACTGATCCGCGCGTCCCGGGTCTTCATCTTTGCCCAAATACGCCCGCCGGAGGCGTCCCTCAGACTGGCAAGGCCACCAGGTGGTTGTCAAAGGCAAGCGGGTGCCGCGCAAGAGGCTCGACGCCCGTCACCCCGATCCGCCCGACCCGGCCCAGCCCATCCGTGCACATGGCCCCGGCGGCCCCGGGGGCCACTCCGCAGACATCCTCCTGCGGCATCTGCGAAACAAACCCGGTCACAGCATCATAGACCTGCAACACCGACCCGCGGGGAGACGTCACCGCGATCCGCCGGTCCCCGTCGAAAAAGGCCACCGACCCGGCATAGCCGTTCATCGCCATCAGCCGTCCCTCGGGCACGTCCAGCACGTCCAGCCCGCGCCCCGGGTGATAGACGGCCACCAGCGGGGCCGGGTCATAAAGGTCGCCCTGCCACTGGAAGGCACAGGCCACGCGCCCGTCCGGCGCGGCCGAGATATGCCGCAGCGAGTTCTGGTGCCAGTCCTCCTCCAGCGCGGCCTGGTCAAGGATCTCTCCCGCCTCGGACATCACCGTCAGGTTGGGGGCCATGGTGTCCAGGTTCAGCTTCTCGCGGCCGCTGTCGGGATGGGTGCGGATGCCCCCGTTGGCGATGACCAGCCGGGTGGATCCGGGGATGCGCAGGATCTCGTGCGGGCCGATCCCGCCCGAGGCCACGTCGCCCAGCCGCGCATATCCCGCCTCGCGCGACCAGATGCCGATCCGGCCCTCGCCGGTGTCGATCACGTTCTCGGGCGTGTAAAGCCGGGTGCCATCCTGCGAAAACGCCCCATGGCCATAGAAATGACGGCCCCGAGGTGCCTCGATCCGGGTCTTCACGGCCCCCGTCCGGCAATCCAGCACGATCCCGTAGGTGCCGGGCCGGCGGGCGATGGCCACGGCCTCGGCCACGCTCGGGTGGGCCGCGGCGGCATGGCCGCGCGCGGGCAGGGGGATGTCGAAGGCAATCTCTCCGGCCCCGTCCAGCCCGATCAGCGCATGGCTGCCATCCGAGCCCCGGGCGGCGGCCAGGTAGGCTGGGCCCCCGGCGGCGGCCCAGCTGGTGGTGGCCAGGCTGGTGGCGGCCAGAAGTCCGCCCAGGAAGCTGCGGCGATCGGGCATGGGTCAGTCTCCGTCCATTGCGTTGAACCCGGCGGTGACCCCCAGGGCGGTGCCGATTTCCGTGGCCATCTCGGTCTGGATGTCGCGGACCTCTTGCTGCAGGGCCTCGATCCGGAAGCGCGACATCGGGTCGGCGACGCCGGCGAAGACCGGATCGTCCAGTTCCGAGACCCGGCGGCGGGCGGCGGCAAAGGCGGCGCTGGTGCGGGGCGCCGGGTCGGTGGCCAGCAGGTCGGCCAGCTGGTTCAGCGCGGCCAGCGACAGTTCGACATTGCGCTGGCTGCGCTCGGACAGCCGCGCCTCGGCCCGGTTTGGCCGGGGCCGGTCATAGGTGCCCAGCGGCCGGCCCAGCCGCGTGTCGCGGTCGAATTCCAGCCCGGTATAAAGCGCCGTGTAGACCTTGCGCGCGGCATCCGCCTCGGTCGGGTAGACCGGGTTGTCGGGGCCGGGATTGGTCAGAAGCTCGGCGTAGTCGGGCCAGGCGTCGGCCAGTTCCCCCGCCGTGTCGGCCAGCGCCCCGGCCACGGTGGCGGTCAGGGCGCAGACGTAAGGCCCTGAACTGAAAGCCGGATCATACAGCAGCCGTTCCAGGGCAAAGAGCCCCTGCGCGGCGATCGAGACCTCGGAATAGGCCGTGCGGTCCTGGGCGATGGGGTCTTCATCGGCAACCAGGCGGGCAAGCGCCTTGCCCGTGCGGTTCTTAGGGTCGGGCCAATAGGCGATGCTGAGCGACAGGTTCAGGTCCTCGATCGGGCCGAACTGGATATGGCTGATGCCCATCCAGGCATCGAAGGCGGCGTGGTAGGCCTCTTGCGTGGCCGGGCCGGTGCACTCGGCCGCGGCGGTGTCGGCCAGGGCCGCGGTGCGTTCGGCAAAGGCGGCATGGCCGGGCAGGATATGGCCGGTGACCACATCGTCCAGGCCCGCCCCCAGGGCAGGCCCGGTGGCCATCATCAGGGCGGTTGCGCCCGCGGCAATCAGCGGGGCCAGCGGTGTCGGGGTCTTGCGCATTCAGAGGCTCTCCAGAAAGCGGATCAGGGCGGCGCGGTCGGCCGGGGGCATCGAGATCACGGCCTGTTTCGCCGGTTCGGCTTCGCCACCGTGCCACAGCACCGCTTCCAGCAGCGACCGCGCCCGTCCGTCATGCAGGAAATATGTATGGCCGGAAACCGTTTCGGTCAGTCCGATGCCCCAAAGCGGGGGGGTGCGCCACTCGCGGCCTGTTGCACGGGCTTCGGGGCGGTTGTCCGCCAGCCCGTCGCCCATGTCGTGCAGCAACAGGTCGGAATAGGGCCAGATCAGCTGAAAGCTTTGTTCGGGCTGGTCGTCCAGCCGGTGGGTGACGAATTTCGGTGTATGACACGAGGTGCAGCCGGTGTCGTAGAAGACCTGCTTGCCGCGCAGCACGTCCGGGTCGTCCAGGCCGGTGCGCTCGGGCACCGCCAGGTTGCGCGAGTAGAAGGCCACCAGGTCCAGCCCCTGGGTGCCGATTTCGACGTTGTCGCTGTCGGGGTCGTTGCCGTCGGGGGCCGCGCGGCAGGCGGCCTGGGCGGCGGTGCAGTCGCCCGCGCCCGAGGGGTGCAGGGTCGTCGATATGCCGATGTCGCTGGAAAAGGCCGCGGCCGATTGTTCGAGGATCGAGGCCTCTCCGGCCTTCAGGCCGAAGCGGCCCAGCATGGGGCGGTCATGCGCGCGCGACCAGACGATGTTGGGCCGGCCCGAGATGCCGTCGCCGTCGGTGTCGTCGGGATCGGCGAGGGCCAGGATGTCCTCGGCCGGGATCGCGTCCAGCAGGCCCAGCCCGATCATCTGCGGGGCGATCCGGGCGCTTAGCCGCAGGTCGTCGCGCAGGGGGCCATAGGCCGGGTCCTCGAGGGTCAGCGTGGGTCTGCGCAGCGCGGCGGTCTCGCCGCCCGACAGGGGGACGATCGTTTCGTCATAGGTGATGCGGATACGGGCCTCGGCCGCGTGGCCGGCGATGCCCAGGTCCTGCAACTGGGTGCCATAGACCGGATCGGGCCGGTCGGACAGATAGCCTTCGATGGCGGGCAGGGTGGTCGTGTCATCGCCGGGCACCGACAGGCGGACCAGCATCGAGACGGTGGAATCGTCCGGGGTTTCAGGGGGATGGCCGCGCCCGTCCTTCAGGTGACAGCGCTGGCAGGAGCGGGCGTTGTAAAGCGGGCCAAGCCCGTCCGAGGCCCGGGTGGACGAGGGCGACGACACCCAGAGCTTCTTGAAGAGCCCGTTGCCGACGCGGAAATCCAGCTCCCGTTCAAAGGACATGTTGGCCGAGGGCTGGGAGAACGCCTCGGACGTGGTGCGGCGGCGGACGGAGGCCGCGCCGCCCGGCTTGGTCTCGTAGGTTTCGGGGGCCGAGAAATCGGTCGTGGGGCGGATGACCGCGGCGATCCGTTCCCGTTCGGCCGGGGTTCGGGGCACGATGGCCAGGTGCGGATCGTCAAGGGTCTGAGACTGGGCCGGGGCAGCGATGGCCCAGAGCGCGGCGGTCAGGAGGAGCTGTTTCAAGGCTACAGAGCTTCTTGTTGCTGTTTGCCGGGTATTCTTATCATTCTTGTCGGATATGAGAAAGGCGCGTCCTGTCGCGGGGGCGTGACCGGGGGGAAATCCGAGCGTTTCTCTAAAGGTTAGGATTATTCTAAAAAAGGTCTTGGCTGGGCCGGTAAAGGTGATATGAAGAGATCAGTGGATAGCCACCAAGTCGCCAGCGCACAGCCAGCCCGGAAGCCATTCCACTTACTTCCCTTCATGTCAGCTTGATTGATCGGGTCGCCGGGCGACAGCCCCGGGACGATGGGTTGAAACAACCCATCCTACGCCCGATGGCGCCGGGCGGTGCCAGGATCCCCGTGGATGTAGGATGGGTTGTTCCAACCCATCATTCCCCGAAAGGGGAACGGCAGGCCGCCCGAGGGCCGCCTGCCGCGGATCACTTACTGGAAGACCGCTTCGGGATTGTCGAGGCTGTCGGAGCCTTCGAAGTCGATCTGATCGACGCCGAGGGCGGCCACGGCCCGTTCGATCGACGCGGTCTGGTCGACCAGCGCGTCAACCGCACCCATGATAAGGGCCTCGCCCTTCTCGTTGCCGCGTTCCAGCATCATGTCATAGGAAAACCCGGCCTCGGCCGCCGTCTTCATTTCCGACATCTCCATCATCGTCGCATCCAGCTTGGCCTTCAGCTCGGTGTCGATGCCCGCATCGGTTTCGGCCACCAGCGACGACAGGGACGTCCCCGACACCACCGTCCCGTCAACCCGCGTATAGGCGCCCAGGTAGACATTCCGGACGCCCAGGGCGTCGTAGAAATGGCTGTTGTAGGTGTTGTCCGAGAAGCAATCGTGCTCTTCCTCGGGATCGTTCAGCATGACGCCCAGCTTCATCCGCTCGCCGGCCTGTTCGCCATAGGACAGCGACCCCATGCCGGTCAGCATCGCCGAAATCCCGGCGTTGTCGTCGGCCATCACGCTGGCCCGGGCCTCGCCGCCCTCGGCCCACTGGCCGGTGATCCATTCCAGGTCCGACACCAGCAGGTCGGTCGCGGCCTTCAGGTAGGCTCCGCGCCGGTCGCAATTGCCGCCCGTGCAGGCGTCGCCCGAGGCATAATCCGTCCAGGGCCGGGCGCCCGCGCCGTACTCGGTGCCGTTCAGGTCCTGGCCCCACAGCAGGAATTCCACCGCGTGATAGCCCGTGGCCACGTTCGATTCGACCTCGTCGGCCTCGTGCAGGGCGGTTTCCAGCAGCTCGGGCGTGATGTCGGTCGCGTCGATCTCTTCGCCCGACAGGGTGAAGGTCGGGTTGGCGATGACGTTCAGCGCGGCATATTCGTTCTCTTCGGTCGCCCCGCCATAGGACGCGTCGACATAGTCGATCAGGCCTTCATCCAGCGGCCAGGCATTCACCTTGCCTTCCCAGTCGTCGACGATGGCATTGCCAAACCGGTAGACCTCGGTCTGTTGGTAGGGCACGCGGGCTTCCAGCCAGGCTTGCTTGGCCGCCTGCAGGGCCTCGGCCGAGGGATCGGCGATCAGCGCGTCGACGGCCGCCTGCAGGGCCTTGGCGGTGATCAGGCTGTCTTCGTAGCCGGCATGGGCGATATCGGCATAGGTCGTCAGCACGTCCGACTTGGACACTTGGGCCGCGGCCGGCATGGCCGTCAGGGCGGTGGTGCCCAGGATGGCAAGGGTCTTGAGGTTCATTGTTGGCTTTCCCTGTCGTGGCATCTGTCATGGGAACCGCCCCGGAACAGGTTGATCGCGGGGCGGTAAAACATGGGTAAAATGTTGAGTGAAAAGCTCGGGCAAGTCAATCCCGATAATTTGTGTCGGATATCCGTGCCAAGCCAGAAACCCAACGTCAGCACGAAAAAGGCGCGCCGCGGGGGCGCGCCTTGAGATCCGGCCGTCAGGTCACTTCCAGCCGATTTCGTTGTAGATCCGCAGGGCGGCGGGCAGGTGGCCGGCGACCTCGGACAGGTCGACCCCGTCGGGCTTGAAGAAGCCGAGTGCTGCGACCGACGGGCTGAGCCCCACGCCGGGCACCGCCGGGTATTCGTCGTTGCCGGCCGAGAAGTACTTTTGCGCCTGTTCGCTGGACAGGTATTCCAGGAAGCGGATGGCGTTGTCCTTGTTGGGCGCGTGCAGGGCGACGCCGGCCCCCGACAGGTTCATGTGGGCCCCGTTGCCGCCCTGGTCGGGGAAGATCCAGCCGATTCGGTCCATGTCCTCGGTCACGCCCTTCACCTCGGTGCGGATGGCCCGGGCGAAGTAATAGGTGTTGGACAGCACGATGTCGCATTCCCCCGACACGATGCCCCGCAACTGGTCGGTGTCGCCGCCCTGCGGGTCGCGGGCGAAGTTGGCCAGCACGGCCGCCGCCCAGTCCTTGGCCGCCTCTTCGCCTTCATGGGCGATGACCGAGGCCAGCAGGGTCTGCATGTAGACGTTGGTCGAGGACCGGATGCAGATCATGCCTTCATATTCGGGCTTGGCCAGGTCGGCATAGGTGGCGGGCGGGTTGGTCACGTCTTCCTTGTCATAGAAGATGATCCGCGCGCGCTGCGAAAAGCCAAACCACTGGTTTTCGTCATCCTGCAGGTAGCCCGGGATGCGCCGTTCCAGCACCTCGCTGTCGATGGATTGCAGGACGCCGGCCTCTTTGGCGCGGGTCAGGCGCGAGGTGTCGACGGTGATCAGCACGTCGGCCGGAGAGTTGCGGCCCTCGGCCTGCATCCGGGCGACCAGCTCGTCGGCATTGCCTTCGATGCGGTTGACGCGGATGCCGGTGGCCTCTTCGAACTCGGAATAAAGCGCCTCGTCGGTGTCGTAGTGGCGCGACGAATACAGGTTTACTTCACCTTCGGCCCACAGCACGGCCGGAGCAGCCGTCACGGCAAGCGCAATCGCGGCGGTCGCCGCCTTGAGGGGGGATGTCGGCATGGGTCTCTCCCGTTTGCTGGCCCGGCCTTTCTGGCGGGCCTTCCTTCCTTGGTGCGGTCTTACCTTATCGTTTTGGTAAAGTACCGCGGAGGCAGAAAGACCATTGCGGGTGCGGCTGTCAAGTCACGACAGGGTGGGCCTGGTTCAACGGCGTGCCAAGCAGGGGCAGGCGGCCTTCGCGCAGCGAGATCGGGCCAAGGGCCGTGCCATGGGTCACGGCGGCCACCGCGCCGCAGAATCCGGGCCCGGTATCCAGGTTCACCAGCGTCCAGTCAGAGGCGGGCGGCAGCGGTCCGCGGCTGTGCAGGACGCGGGCGGGCATGTCGGGCAGCAGCGACACGTCGAAGCTTTGCAGGTCGACGCCAAGGCCCACGCCGGTGGCCTTGATGACCGCTTCCTTGCGGGTCCAGCCGTTGAAGAATCCGCGCATCCAGCCGGCGGGCAGCAGGCGGCGCATCTCGGCCTGTTCCAGGGGTGAAAACGCCTTGGTGGCCACCGCGGGGTTGATCGGGCGGATCGCCTCGATATCGACGCCCAGCTCCAGGTCTTCCATTTGCGGAGCCACCGCCAGCGCGGCCCAGCCCCCCGCATGGCTGAGGTTGAACGCCGGCCCGTCGCGCAGCACCGGCTTGCCGCGCGACACGGTGTGGAATTCCAGCAGGCCCGGGGCCTGGCCGGTATAGCCCGACAGGATCTGCCGCATCCGGCCACGGGCCACCGCAAAGCGGGTGCGGTCGGAGGCCTTGATGAAGCTTTGCGCGCGCAGCCGTTCGTGGTCGGACAGGGGCCAGGTCAGCTCGGCCAGCGCGTCCTTGCCGCGGTCGAGATGCCATATCCAGAGATCCACATGTATCGACATCGCGGGCCTAATTCGATTGCGTCACCAGCAGACGGCGGTCCATCGACTGGATGAGGGCATCGTTGGTTTCGGCATGGCGCTGCAGGGCCTCGGCATAGCCTTCGGCGGATTCCGTCATCGGGCGCATGCCGTCGAAAAGGGGTTCGGCGGAGTGGATGGCCACGACCTCGGACTTGCCGAGCGCGCTGTCGTCGACCCGGAACACAAGGCGCTGTTCGGTGCTTTCGGGATCCTCGGGGAAGGCCACGCGGATGGGCACCGGGCCGGAGCGGCCGTCGCGCAGGGTGGCGATGTCGTTTTCGGGCAGCATCAGGTTGGGCAGCAGGTGATAGACATTGCCCGACACGTCCATGATCGACACCGACAGGAAGCCCTCGGTCATGTCGGCCGGGATCACCACGTCGATCACCGGGTTCTCGCCGACAAGGAAATTGCCCGAGGGGTTGGCCTGGCCGGTATCGCCGATGGCGTAGTCGATCTGCACCCCGCCCGAAGGCGCGTCGGGCAGATGGTCGTCCAGCAGGCACAGGGTGTGGTTCATCACGTCCAGGTCCAGCACCACCGAGCGGTCGCCGGCAATCGCCCGGAGCGCGTCGAAGAGGTCCAGCCGGGTGGTCATGTTGGCCACCCGCCCGCGCACCGTCACCGGATCGGACGGGCCAAAGCCCGCCGGGCCGTTGCCCGAGAGGGACAGCGGCCCGCAATCTGCATGTTCGGCCAGGATGGTGCGCAGCTCGGTCGTGTCCAGGAAGACTTGGGTAAGGGCGATGTCCACCGGCCCGCCGGTCAGCGCGCCGGGCATGCCCTCGGAAAAGGCGGCCTCGACCCGGGCCTGGATATCGGGGTCGGTGGTCTCTCCGGTGATGTCCAGCTGGGCCCCGTTGGCCGCCAGGCGCCAGGCGTCGAGCGGGGCGAGATGCGCCACGGCATCCTCGATGTCGGCGCCCCAGCTGTCGGGGATGTCGCCCGTGGCCAGCGTCAGCTCGGCCGTGCCGCCCTGGGCCGTCAGGTCGGCGGTGAGGCGGTCGCGCAGGGCCTCGTCGGGCACGTGGCCCACGGCGCTTGGGGCACCATCGGCGGGATGGGTGAGGATCAGCGCATAGGGATCGGCCGTCGGCAGGCCCGGCCCCAGCAGCGGGTCGAGCGCGCCGGACACGTAGGCCCCGGCCGCGGCGACCGACAATACCACGAGGCCCGAGGCGGCGAACAGCCCGGCCCGGCTGCGGCTTTGGGGCGCCGGGGCGGGGCCGGTGTCGGATGAGGGCACGCCCAGGATATCCGCCGTCGCCGAGGCGGACGGGGCGGGTTCGGCAAGGGCCACTTCGGGTTCGGCCACGGGCGGGGCCACCAGGGCCGAGGGCGCGCCCATGGGGATGATCGTGGCCTCGTCCAGCAGGTCATCCTCGGGCGCATCGAGAAAATCCAGCACCGCCCGGGCCGAGCCGAAGCGGTCATCGGGCTCGGGCGCGGTCATGCGGTCGATCAGCGTCTTCAGCGGCTCTGGCACGCCGGAGGTGTCCAGCGGCAGGGTCTTGGACTGGATGACCTCCATCGGGTTGTTGCCCAGGTCGGGCGGCGCGCCGCGGAAGTTGGCCAGCAGCAGGGCGCCCAGCGAGTAAAGGTCGGTCCGGGAATCGGTGCGCCCGTGCAGCTGTTCGGGCGCGGCATAGGCGTATTTGCCGGCGAATTCGTTGCCCACGATGGTCTGGGCGCCGGGGTTGGTGTCCTTGGCGATGCCAAAGTCGATGATCACCGCCTGAGACGGGTCGCCCCCCCGCAGAATGATGTTATCGGGGCTAAGATCGCGGTGGACGATGTTGCGGTCATGGGCGGCCTGAAGGCCCTTGGCCACGCGCCGGCAGATCACCAGCAGGTCGTCCGCCGACATCGGACCCTCGCGCATCCGCGCATCCAGCCCCGGCCCGTCGACGTAATCCATCAGCAGGTAGACGCGGCCGTCTTCCATCCGGTGGTTTTCCGAGTAGCGCACCACCGCGTCGTGGCGGACCTCGCGGATCTCTTCCTCGCGCTTGAGCAGGATGAGATAATCGTCGTTGGCCGAGAACTCGGCCTTGAGCACCTTGATGGCCATCGCCCGATCGTTCACGACGTTGCGCGCCCGGTAGACGTCAGAGGTGCCGCCCCGGCCCAGCAGGGCCTCGATCCGGTAGGTATGGTTGATTACGTCACCGGGCTGAAAGGCATCGGTGGGCCGGGGATGGTTCATGGTCTCTTTCGATCCGCCCTGGTTGGCAGCTCTGGTGCCGCGTGGGCGGCGGTGCCGGGGCTTCTTCCGGGACTTAGCCCAGGGCCTGGATTTCCACGCGGCGGTTTTCGTCGGCGCGCGGGTCGGCGGTGTTGAAGGGGGCGGTTTCTCCCATGCCGATGGCCTTCAGGCGGGCGGCTTCGATCCCGCAATCGTTGACCAGGTGGCGCTGGACCTCTTCGGCGCGCAAGAGCGACAGGCGTTCGTTGTAGGACGCCTTGCCGGCGCTGTCGGTGTGGCCGATGATCTGGAAGACGGCCACGTCGACCGCCTGCATCGCCGAGCACAGCTGGTCCAGCTTGGGCTGCTGATCGGGCCGGATGGCCGCGCTGTCATAGTCGAAGGCGATGTTGATGTTGACCTGGTCTTCGCGCGCGACGGCGTTGTATTCGCTGACCGATGTGGCGTTGACGGCGGTTTCCTCGACCCCGTCATCGGTCGCCCCGCCGGTGGCCGGCACGATGACCAGGCCGCGGGTCTTCTGCTTGTTGAACGCCTCCGAGATTTCCTCGGCCGTCATTTCGCCGCTGGCCGACTGGGCAAGGGCGGGCAGGGACAGGACAGGCAGGGACAGGGCAGCCAGGGCTGCCATGAGCGGGATCGTCGCGGACTTGGTAATACGGTTCATAAAGGAACCCTCCTATAAACAAAAGAAATGGACTGTAATCGAAGCAACCCGAACGTAGCGGAAAGCGGGCGCCATCTCAATGATTTTGCCCGGGGTTTTATGGCGGTTCTTGCCGGCAGAAATGGTGTGGTATTGGCCCCGATTGTATCCCCGATTGCAGTGTCGGGGCGGTGCGCGAATTGGCGCGCTTCGGGGGTAGGGACCCGGCCGGTCAATTCCGGTCGGGGGGCGGGTGCCTGCCGCTGTTCCATAACAGGGGCCAAAAGGTGATTGGCAAGGCGGCGGCAAACCTGCTTAACTCGCCGCGCTTCCCGGGCGGCAAGGCAAGGGAGGAATTGGACTGAATGGATCGGGATCGGGCGACCATGCGACTTGTGCCGGCAATCATCATTGCGGTCGCGCTGATATTGGCGCCGGTGATCTGGGTCGGCATGAACTACCTGATGTCCGCGGGCCAGGGTAGCACGGGCGGCGGGTTCGGATCCTCGGCCGTCGATTCCGGGGCGCGGATCGAAATGGAACGCCTGCGCCAGCAGCTGGAGGACGTCCAGTCGCGCATGGAACGGCTGGAGCAGGAATTGTCCTCGGCCGTGGCGAACCTGTCGCGGCCCGCAGCACCCATCCCCGGGGACGACGGGTTCCGCCCCGATACCGGGGCCGACAATGACATCCTGGACGCCTATGCCCAGGTCGTGCTGATCGCCAACCGGCGCCAGGTGAACAAGGGCCTGCAGGTCGCCGGACCGGATTACCTGGAGGCCCGGCTGGGCCGGCCGCGCGAGGTGCTCAGCGATTCCTGCGAGGCGATGACCAATGTCAGCCTGGCCTCGAAACTCGTGACCGAACAGGTCGGGCCGATCCGCGTGCGCATGTTGCAGCCCGCGATCGATTCCCTGCGCCGGGTCTTTGCCAATGTCGAAGGCGCCGACCCGGATCTTTACGCCCGCATCAACACCGCCGGGGCGCTGTGCGTGCGGCGTATCCGGGGCACCCAGAACCGGTTGTCGACCCATTCCTATGGGCTGGCGGTCGACCTGAACATCGACGGGCGGCTGGACACGCTGGGCGACGGGCGCACCCAGCTGGGCCTGACCATCCTGGCCGATTTCTTCCACGAGGAAGGCTGGGTCTGGGGCGCCGGGTTCGGGCGCGAGGACAGCATGCATTTCGAGATCAGCCGCCGCCAGCTGGACGAATGGCTGAACGCCGGGCTGTTGTGACCCGGTCCGGCCGGCAGGATGCGCCGGGCAGGGGATATGCCCCCTAGTCCTCAAGGCCGTAAGCCCGCCGGATGCCGCGCTTGGTGCCCGGGCCGATGTCGCCGTCGATCGCGCCCTGGTAGAAGCCGAAATCGGACAGCTGCTCTTGCAGGGACCGGCGGGTTTCGGCGCTGAACATGGTGGGCCGTTCCTGCAGGATCTTCAGAACGTCCGGGCTGCCCGAGCGCAGGGCGGCATACAGGTACTGGGCGGAGTCAGCAGGCCCCTTGTCGGCCACTAGACCGTCGTCGATCAGCGCGGCGTAGTTGAACTGGGCCTGCGGGTGGCGCAGGTCGGCGGCGCGTTCGAAATACTCGATGGCCTTGGGCGGATTGGCCGGCAGGCCCAGCCCGCCTTGGTAGTAGAGGAACCCCAGGTCGTTGATCGCATCGGCGTAATCGGCCTCGGCCGCGGCGTTGTACAGCTCCAGCGCACGGTCGAAATCGACAACCACCGACAGGCCGCGTTCATAAAGCTTGGCCAGCTCGAACTGGGCTTCGGGTGACCCCGCCTCTGCCGCGCGGGTCAGGAATTCGACCGCCGCATCGGGGTCGAAGCGGTCTTCGTTGGGGTTCAGCCGCATGTAGGCCAGCCCCAGCATCGAGCGCGTGTCGCCCTGTTCGGCCAGGGCCAGAAGCTGTTCCTCCTGGTCGGGGCGGATGCCCGCCCAGGCGTCCAGGGCGGAGCCGTCGGTGCCCTGGATCTGCCCCTGGCCGGGCCCCGCCAGGTAGAAGGGCACGCCGGTCAGCGAGCCATAGGTGTGGGGTTCCTGCAGGTTGCCGGTCATGGCCAGCACCTCGTCCCGGACCTGGCGGAACATCAGGCTGATTTCCAGCCCCGGTTCGACGATCTTGTCCATCAGGGCCGTGGCATAGGGGCTGTGCACGCCCGCGCCATCCAGGGCCACCTGGCCGTCACGGGCGGCAAAGGCCACCAGCGTGCCCCGGTCCGGGTCGGCCGGGGCCAGCCCGCCAGAGCCGCCGGGCGCGCGGGCCTGGTCGGTCGCAGCCGTTCCGCCGGCACTGGCCGCGGCCAGGTCGATCGCCCCGCCCAGGGGATTGTCACGGCAGCTGTCGAGGATCACGATGCGCATCTTGCGGGCCTTGTCGACCGCCGCCAGCATCTGCTTCAGCGACACCGACTGGCGCTGCACGTCCAGGTTCGATTGGACATCGGCATCGACGGGGATCATGAAGTTCTCGCCCGCGACCTCGACCCCATGCCCGGCGAAGTAGATCAGTGCCAGGTCGGCGGTTTCCGAGCGGAAGGCAAAGTCGTCAAGCTGCTGGCGCAGTTCCTCTCCGCCGGCATCCAGCGACAGGGTCACGTCGAACCCGATGGCCCCCAGTGTCGTGGCCAGACCGCGCGCGTCGTTGACGGTGTTTTCAAGCTGCCCGATGGTCGTGTAATCGGACATGCCGATCACCAAGGCCTGCTTGTCGGACGCGGCCTGGGCGCTGACCGCCGGCAAAAGCAGAAGCGCGCAGATCAGCCAGCAGATTGTCCGGCCCATCGATGCACGGACGGGGCGCGGCGTGGACCGCGGCAGGAAACTCAATACCAAGTGCATCATGCACCTTCCAAAATAATGATCTTGCTACAATAGGCTTTATATCAGCAGCATCGGCGGAAATTGCCAGAGGGGATGTTCAAAAAATTGCGCAATGCCGTGCTGGCCCGTGATTTTGCCGTTTGATTGGTTTCAGGTGACAGGGCCGGGCGGAATAGCCAGCGGGCGAAGGGTGGCCATCGGCTGATCAATTGAGCAAGCGGAACTCGATCCGCCGGTTCTGGGCGCGGTTTTCATCGCTTGTATTCGGAACGATCGGGCGCGCGCCGCCGTAGCCCGCGACCACCAGCCGGTCAGAGGCGATGCCCCGGGCGATCAGCGCATCGGCCACGGCCTGGGCCCGGGCCGTGCTGATGTCGCGTTGCCGGGCGGTCGACCCGTCGTCGGCCACGTGTCCGGCGATCTCGATCCGGTAGGCTGCGCAGCGGGTTGCGATGTCATGCAGCTTGTCCAAGGTCCGCGCGCTGCGCGGGGCCAGGGTGGTGCCCGCATCGTCGAATCCGGTGTCGTCGAACCCGATGTCGCCCAGGCGCGACAGGGCGCTGATCCGGGCGAGGCATTCGGGCCGGCTCATCGGGCCGGCGGTGGCGGTCTGCCGGGAGGCACTGGCCGAGGGCGGGCGGCTGCCGGGCCGGTCGCGCTGGAACACCAGGTCGAAGGTCACGAAGACCAGGGGCAGGATCTTGACGTTGGCCGTGCTTTCCAGCTGCTGCCGCCCGGGATCCAGGCCGAAGGGGTCCATCGGGACAGGTACAGGGTGCAGGGCATGGATGGCCACCCGGTCGAAGTCCAGCAGGGTGATGGTCATCGGCACGCGGAACGTCTGCGAGACCCCATGCAGGGAGAGGGTGATCTCCTGGGTCAGCTCCAGCCTGGGATCGCGGGCCAGCGCCGACAAGGTCGTCGGGTCCAGGCGGGCGGTTATGACGGCCTCGCGGTAGAGGTACGTCTCGAAAAAGATGAAGCGCAGCCGGACGTTGCGGATATCGATCCCGGTGTCGACGCTTTCCAGGTCTGCGGCCAGCCGGACCTGACCGTCCGGCTCGATCCGGCCGGACAGGGTTGCGAACCTGTTGTTCTCGGCGATGCGGTCGTTCTTGACGGTGGCAAACCCAAGGCGAGAGGACCCGGCGTTCAGGGTCCAGCCATGTTCGAACGGGTCGATGGCCTGCGTGGTGCGCGGGCTCTGGGCGACCAGCGGGGCGGCCAGGGCCGTGATCAATGCCATCAGGATCAGGCGGGCCCAGGTGCAGAGCTTGCGAAGGGTAACGCTGCGTATGGAATGTGACATGGGATGTGACGAGTGCATGGGCGATCCGGGATCGGGTGGCGTCGCTGTCGTGCGCGTTCGTCAGGGCTATCAGATCTGGGCCTTTTAGATATAGTTTATAACGAATAGCGTAATAAAAGGGAGCGCCTCGGGATCCGGATCGGGTTAGGGGGTCGTGAAGGACCTGTGTGGTAGAGAGGCCTCGTCCCGGGATAGGTGCGCGATCGTGGCGTCTGGTGGCGGGTTTGACAGGCCTGCTTTTGGCCGGGCTTTGCCCCTGTCCGGCGTCGCTTGCATGATCCGTGGGACGGGAGGGTTCGGATGCGGTTACTAGGTCTGCTTGTTGTGTGTCTGTCCTGCCTGTCGCTTGCGGCGCGCGCGCAGGAGCGCATCGCGCTGGTGGTGGGCAACGGGGCCTATGCCTCGGTGTCGTCGCTGGACAACCCGGCCAGCGATGCGCAGCTGATGGGCGCGACCCTGACCCGGCTGGGCTTTGACGTGACCCTGCTGGTCGATGCCTCCCAGGTCGAGATGAAGCGGGCGATCGCCCAGTTCGGCCGGGCCTTGCGCGGCGCAGGGGCGGATGCGACGGGGCTCTTCTATTACGCCGGCCACGGGGTGCAGTCCTTCGGGGCGAATTACCTGTTGCCGGTGGACGTGGCGCTGAACGATGCGGCCGACCTGGACTTGGCGGGGGTCGATGCGCAGACGGTGTTGCGGCAGATGTACTCGGCCGCGAACCGGACCAATATCTTCATCCTGGATGCCTGCCGGAACAATCCCTTCGTGGATATCCCCGATTTCGACGATCCGGGCCTGGCCGAGATGCAGGCGCCTAGGGGCACGTTCCTGGCCTATGCCACGGCGCCGGGCGCGGTGGCCTATGACGGGGACAGCGGCAACAGCCCCTTTACCCGGGCGATGGTGGACCAGATGAACCGGCCCGGGCTGTCGGTGGAACGGATGTTCCGCGAGGTGCGGATTTCTGTGCTGGAACAGACCGGCGGGCGGCAGACGCCCTGGGACGCATCCTCGCTGACGTCCGAGTTCATTTTCAACGGGGGCAGCGGGGTGGATGCGATGGCGGAGGTTGGCGCCGTGACGGCCTGGGAGGCGGCGCAGGCCTCGGGCGACGTGGTCGATCTGATCCTGTTCCTGCGCAGCTATCCCAACAGTCCCTTCGCGGACGAAGCGCAAGCGCTGCTGACCGAACGCATGCGCGACCGCGCGCCCGGCGCGCGCGAGGGCCCGGATGGCCAGCCGGTGGCCAAGGTGGTGGAGCCGGAGGGGACTGCCGGCCCGACGGACGGAAGTCCTGCCGGCCTGACAGCCACGGAATCTGCGGGCCTGACGGCCGAGGAGCAGATGTTCGCGGCGGCCCGGGCCGACGGATCCGTGGCGGCGTTCCTGGCCTACCTTGGCCGCTATCCCACGGG
Organism: Paracoccaceae bacterium; assembly: GCA_002709405.1. Classification (GTDB taxonomy): domain Bacteria; phylum Pseudomonadota; class Alphaproteobacteria; order Rhodobacterales; family Rhodobacteraceae; genus Marinibacterium. Next base: position 28,426 of record PAQV01000048.1, on the reverse strand, counting down.
CCGATTTGCCGAGATGGCTCGGCAGGAGGCGGCCCGGCTGGGGGATGCGGCAGGGGCAGAGCCTCGGGTCATTGCCTTTGGCGATCCGTTGGTGTCGGATGTCAGCCAGCTGTCGGGGCGGTCGATTTCGCAGGTGATCCGGGGGTCTCCGGTCTATCCGCCGATTGCCGGGCTGCCAGAGGCGGTGTGGCAGAACAAGTCTTGTTCCAATTGCCATCAATGGACAGAAGCTGCCTTGTGCGAACAGGCCAGCCGCTACCTGGTGGCGCAGGCCGAACGGTCGCTGGACAAGCCGCATCCCTTCGGCGGGGCCTTCAAGCAGGCGTTGCGGGATTGGGCGTCGGGGGGGTGCCGCTGACGTTGGATACGGTGTGCTTTTGGCCGGTGACGCGCCCGATCGCCTCCGAAGCTCCCGCCCGCCCACCCCGCTTCGGAGGCGATCGGGCGGGGAAAAGACATCGGCTGCTCACAGGTGTCCCCAACCGTAAAGCATCCCGTTCGATTTGGCCGGTACCAGGCGCTTAGCCCGCCGAGGTGGTGACGAAGAAGTAGACCCATTCGCCCTTGAAGTCCGGATCGGTCGCGCGGGCCTCGGCGACGCGGGTCTTGAGCCAGTCGAGATAGGGACCTGCCGGCTCGGCAATCGGGCGGGGCTGGTCGGCCAGCGGGGTCGAGGCCGCGAAGGCCACGGCGATTTCCTGGCCGAAGGGCGGCCCCACGAACAGCTTCAGCCCCGGGTCCGACTGGCTGGCCGCCCCGACGCGAAACGTGGTCTCGGCCCGGGCGAAGATCAGCGGCACGTCCGCATTGGGCGACAGGTGCAGAACGTTGCCGTCCGCATCGTAGTAATCGACATAGACATAGGCATCGTAATCCGGCGCGGTCAGGTCGAAATACATCAGCTCGCCGTCGGTGAAGTCGAGCACGCGGGCATGCAGCGTTTCACCGATGAGCAAGGGATTCGTCGCCTGGTCGGTCGATTGCGGCAGGCCCACCTGGCTGATCCCGGACAGCGCGCCGCACTGGGGCCGGGGCAGAAGGGCCATGTTGTCGGACACGGTGATGTCGTCGCCCATCTCGGCCTGCAGGGCGCCGAGGATGCCCGCGCGCAGCCCGTCCTCGGGGATGTGGCCATCCAGGCGCAGGCTGGCGGTGTCCGGGTCGAAGGCGACCTGCAGGCGCGAGCACTGGACCGAGGCCAATAGGCCCTGCAGCCCGTCGCGCAGGGTGTCCTGGGTCTGTGTCGCGCCCGGAGCGACAAAGCTTTGGAAGGCGGCGAGCGAGACCGGGTCGATGTCTCCGTCTCCGCCGGCGAAGGCCAGCGACGCCTGCATGTGCACGGCCTGCGGTTCCGCCTGGGGCAGGGGCCGGGCGGGGGCAGTGCCGGGGCTCAGACGCTGAGCGCGCGGGTCCTCGGGTGCGGCGGGGCGCGCGGTGACGGCGATGGCAGGCGCGCTGTCCAGGCGGGCGGTGCCGAAGGTCACCCGGCTGGCCTGGCCCCGGGCGGGAAAGGCGCGGTTGACCGACGGCGTGGCGGATTGCGCCTCGGCCCGGGCGGGTTGGGCGGAACTGGCGGGGTCCGGGTCGACCGCCGCCGCGATCGCCGTGGTCGAGGCCGGGCGGGCGGTGTCGACGGGCAGGGCCTCGGGCAGGGCGGCGTCGGCGGTGAAGGCGGCGGCCTTGGTGGGGTCGATCCCCTCGGGCGAAGGGCGCGTGGGCGGCAGGCCGGTGGCCGGGGCCTCGGCGGTGGAGGCCACGGCAAAGGAAGGCCGGGCCGGGTCGATCACCGAGGGCGCCGGGATATGGCTGCGCGCGGGCAGGGCGGGGGGCGGCAGGTCAGACACCGGGCTGACGGTGGGGGCCGTGTCGGGCAGTCGCGCGTTCTGGGGGGCGGCCGCAGACAGGCCCGAAAAGCTGGGGGCCGTCGCCAGGATCTGGGCCCCGGCCGTGTCGGCCGAGGGCAGCGCCTGCGCGGGCGGGTCGGCCGGATCGGCGGGCGCCAGGTCGCTGGGCGTGGCGGCCAGGGGCTGGACGTCGGGCGGGCGCGCGGTGGCCGAGGTCACGGGGATCGCGTCCGCCAGGGCACCGGCGGCGGTGGGGTCAGAGCTCGCCTGGCCCTCGGGCACGCGGTTGGGCTGAGGCGCGGCCTGGGACGCGCGGGTCCGGTCCAGCCGGTAGGCCGCGACATCCAGGTGGGTCTCGGGGCGCGGTTGGTCGACGATGGGCTGCGGGGCCAGGTACAGGCCCAGCCCGGCCAGCGCCCCGGCATTGACCAGGGCCGAGGCGATCAGCCCCGCGGGCCAGGCCAGGATCCGGGCGGTCACGGCGTGCCTGCGGGCGGCGTGGGGGTGACGACCAGCACCGTTTCGGTCACGCCGGCCTCTTCGGCCAGGCCCACCAGGGGCAGGACGAAGCGCAGTTCGGCATCGCGGTGGGCGTTGATGCGCAGCAGCAGCTCGGGCTTGTCGGCCAGGGCGGTGGCGATGCGGGCGGGCAAGTCGGGCCTTTCCAGCGCGGTGCCGTCCCAGGCCAGCGCGCCGTCGGCTGCAACCGACAGGGTGACGCCGCCCGCGGGCAGGTCCTGGCCGGTGGTGGCCACGGGGGGCAGCACGTCGAAGGGCGCGGTCGCGTCCATGCGCCCGATCAGCATGAAGAAGACCAGCAGGAAGAAGACCACGTCGATCAGCGCGATGATGGTCTCCCCATGGGCCGGGCGCGGAGGGCGGGCAAGTTTCACGGGCTGGCCTCCAGCCGGATGATGCGCAGGCGGGTGACACCGGCCTGCGTGGCCGTTTCCATCACCGAGATCAGCGCCTGTGTGCGGGCCCCGGGCGAGGGCAGCAGCAGCACCTGGGTCAGGGGCGCGTCGGCCATCTGGCGGGCCAGCCGGTCGGCCAGGGCGGGCCCGTCCAGCCGCTGGCCGCGCAGGACGGGCAGACCGTCGGCCCCGATGCGGATCAGCAGGGTGCCGGCGCCGGCGCCGTCTCCGGAGGTGGCGGTGGGCGCGTCCGAGGGCGTGTCACCGCGCCGGGCGGCGGGGATCATGTCCAGGTCTAGGTAGGTGGAGGTCACCATGAAGAAGACCAGCAGGATCAGCATCACGTCGATCATCGGCACCAGCGAGATCAGCGCCCGGGGTCGCGCCGGCCGGGAGAGGACCGGCACCGCGACGGCAGCCGGGGCGGCGGCCGGTGGGCGGGCGGGGATGGTCTGGTCCATGTCCATGGGCGGGGTCCCTCAGGTCCCGGTCTGGTCGAGGCTCAGCAACGCGCCGACGGCGCTTTCGATGGCCAGGGCCGCCCGGTCGATCCAGGCCGCGAAGAGGCCCGAGGCCACGGCGGCCGGGATCGCCACCAGCAGACCCGCAGCGGTGGTCAGCAGGGCCTGCCAGATGCCGCCAGCCAGGACCGAGGCATTGGCCGCGCCCTCGGCCATTTCCAGTTCCTGGAACGACTGGATCATGCCCAGCACCGTGCCCAGAAGGCCCAGCAACGGGGCGATCATGGCAATGATCTCTAAAAGGCGGATCATGCGGTTGAGCCGGGCGACCTCCTGGTTGCCCCGGCGTTGCAGATCGGCTTCCAGGCGGGGGCCGGTTCGGCCGCGGGCCAGGTCCTCCATCGCGGTGGCCAGCATCCGGTCCGCCGGGGCGCGGCCCTGTTTCGCGGTACTCAGGGCCTGGGTCCGGTCGCCGCTTTCCCATTGCCGCAGGGCCTGGTCTCGCCGGGCCGTTCCGGATGTGGCCGGCAACAGGTCGATGATCTTGACGACGATCAGGGTCAGCGACAGCACCGACAGCAGGGCCAGCACGACAATGACCGGCCCACCGGTCCCGAGGGTCTGGAAGATCGCCGACATCGGTTATTTCACCAGCGGCGCGGCGGTCTTGCTGTCAAGCTCCAGGATCGGGAAGCAATCCATCTCGGCCTCGTTCTGGGGCCGGCACGAGGTCAGTTCGTGAAACAGCACCTCGGAGATGTCTGAACACGACAGGTCGGGGATCTCGAACAGCTTCAGCGTGGTGCGCGCCACCGGCAGGGGCGCGGCATCGATGGCCAGCAGGCGGTCGATCACCCCGTCTCCGTCCAGGATGGCCAGCGACATTTCGAACCCGTCAAAGCTTTTGCCCGAGCCGTTGCGGAACAGGAAGAAGGCGCGGCAGCCGCCGGTGTCGATGTCCTCGAACTTGTTCAGTTCAACCGTCATCGTGCCGGGGGTGTCCGATTGGGCCAGTGCCGGGGCGGCAGTTAACAATGCCGCCGTTATAGTGGCTGCAAAACGAAACGGATTGGCCATGGAATTCTCCTGCAAGGCGAAAGAGGCGTGGCGGGACGCGTGTCTGGCGAGCGCGTGCACAGGTGTGCGACGGTACGGTGACCGGACAGGCATGGAACCCGTGTCCTCTTCTGGAAATCCTACGAAATCAATTGACTTTGACCAAACGATAAGGCTGACTTCCGGTCAAGGTTTTGTTTTTATGTTTGTTCGACGAATGTTTTTGTTTAGTTATTTTGAGTTTCATCCGGACGCAAGATCCGGACGCGGCGCCTGCGTCTCGCATGAATTGCCGGGGGAGGGATGATGGATTTGCGCGCGCTTCTCCAGCCACGCGAGAGCGAACCGCCGAGCGGTGACAACCTGGAATACGACCCGGTTTTCACCGAAATGGAACTGGCCGCCCAGCCGGGCGAGGAACGCCAGATCGGCGATGAAGTCACGGCGGCCACGGACCCCGATTACCGCGAGGTGAAGCGCACGGCGCTGGACGTTCTTGAACGCAGCCACGACCTGCGCGCGGCGATTTTCCTGGGCGATGCCGCTCTGCGTCTGGACGGGTTGGCCGGATTCGCACAGGTCACGTCCTACCTGCGCGGCTGCCTCGAGGACTACTGGGACACCTGCCACCCGCAGCTTGACGAGGATGACGGCGACCCGACCATGCGGATCAACGCGATGCAGGGGCTGTGTGGTCAGCCGGGCGGGCTGGCAGGCCCGTCGCCGCTTTATACCTCGCTGCGGCGGTCAGCCCTGACCGACAGCCGGGGGTTCGGGCGGTTTTCCCTGCGCGACATCGAAATCGCCGAGGGCGTGGTGGCGCCGCCGCAGGGCATGGATCACCTGCCCGACACGGCGACCATTGGAGCGGCCTTCAAGGACACCGACGCCGACACCCTGGCCGAGATCATGACCGCCGTGACCAGTGCGCGCGACGACATCAAGGCGATAGGCGGGGTCTTCGACGACCAGACGCCGGGCGACGGGCCCGAGCTGGACGAGCTGATCAAGTTGCTGGGCAACATGGAACGGCGGCTGAAGGCCTATGCCGATGTCGGCCAGGACACCGCCGAGGCGGACGACGACGAGCTAACCCCGGCCGGGGGCGACATGCCGTCCCCGGGCCCGGCGATCGCCTCGGCACCGGGCGCGATCAACTCTCCCACCGATGTGTCGGCCGCGCTGGACCGGATCATCGGGTATTACCGGCGGCAGGAACCCTCCAGCCCGATCCCGCTGCTGCTGGAGCGGGCCAAGCGGCTGGTGAATGCCGATTTCCTGACGATCATCAAGGACATGGCCCCACACGGGCTGGACAATGTGCAGACGGTGGGAGGGCTGGAAGATGACGATGACGACGATTGACAAATGGGGGGGTATCCCCCGACTTTTTTACAAAAAGATTGAACCGCGCCCTGGCGCGACACGACCAAGGGTAATTCAGGAGCGATAAGATGGCCGAAAGTTCACAGAAGTTCATTGCGCGCAATCGCGCGCCCAGAGTGCAGATCGAGTACGACGTGGAGCTTTACGGCGCCGAGAAGAAGGTGCAGCTGCCCTTCGTGATGGGTGTCATGTCGGATCTGGCCGGTAAATCCGAGGTCGAACAACCCCCGGTTGCTGATCGCAAATTCCTGGAAATCGACGTCGACAACTTCGATGACCGGATGAAGTCGATGGCGCCGCGGGTGGCCTTCACGGTGCCCAACACGCTGACGGGCGAGGGCAACCTGGCCGTCGACATCACCTTCGAAAGCATGGACGATTTCACCCCCGCTGCCATCGCGGCCAAGGTGGAGCCGCTGAAAGAGCTGCTGGATGCGCGCACCCAGTTGAGCAACCTCATGACCTACATGGACGGCAAGACCGGCGCCGAGGACCTGATCGCCAAGATCATCCAGGACCCCGCCTTGCTGAAAACACTCGCCGCGCAACCCGCGCCGACATCGACCGAAGAGTAAGGAGAGGGTCATGGCGGAAGAACAACTTCAGTCCGAAGCAGGCACCGGAGCCGCGGCCTTTGGGTCCTCGGAATTCGAGGCCCTGCTGCAGAAAGAGTTCCGGCCCAAGTCCGACCAGGCCAAGTCGGCGGTGGAAACCGCGGTCAAGACGCTGGCGGAACAGGCCCTGGCCAACACGGCCCTGATCTCGGACGACGCGCTGCGGTCGATCGAAAGCATCGTGGCCGAGATCGACAAGAAGCTGACCGAGCAGATCAACCTGATCCTGCACAACGAGGAATTCCAGCAGATGGAGAGCGCCTGGCGCGGGCTTCATTACCTCGTCAACAACACCGAAACCGACGAGATGCTGAAGATCCGGGTCATGAACATCTCGAAGAAGGACATGCACAAGACCCTGCGCAAGTTCAAAGGCACCGCCTGGGACCAGTCGCCGATCTTCAAGAAGGTCTACGAAGAGGAATTCGGCCAGTTCGGCGGAGAGCCCTACGGATCACTGGTGGCCGATTACCATTTCGACCACAGCCCGCCTGACGTGGAACTGCTGGGCGAGATGTCCAAGATCGCCGCTGCCGCCCATGCGCCGCTGATCACCGGGGCCAAGCCCTCGCTGTTCCAGATGGACACCTGGGGCGAGCTGGCCAACCCGCGTGACCTGACCAAGATCTTCCAGACGCCGGAATACGCGTCCTGGCGGTCCCTGCGCGAAAGCGAGGACGCCAAGTACGTGGGCCTGGCGATGCCCCGCTTCCTGGGCCGTCTGCCCTATGGGTCCAAGACCGCCCCGGTCGAGGCCTTCGACTTCGAGGAAGACACCGAGGGGGCCGACAGCTCGAAATACGGCTGGGTGAACGCCGCCTACGGCATGGCGGTCAACATCAACCGGTCGTTCAAGAACTACGGCTGGTGCTCGCGCATCCGCGGGATCGAAAGCGGTGGGGCCCTTGAAAATCTGCCCAGCCATACATTCCCCACCGACGACGGCGGGGTGGACCAGAAATGCCCGACCGAAATCGCGATTTCCGACCGGCGGGAAGCCGAATTGGCTAAGAATGGAATGATGCCGCTCATTCACAGAAAAAACTCGGACCTGGCGGCATTTATCGGGGCTCAGTCCCTGCACAAACCGGCTGAATACGACGATCCGGATGCGACCGCGAATGCGAATCTTGCAGCAAGACTCCCATATTTGTTTGCAACCTGCCGCTTCGCTCACTATCTAAAGTGCATGGTTCGAGACAAGATCGGATCTTTTAAAAGCCGAAGCGAAATGGAGGCATGGCTCCAAGACTGGATTAGTAAATACGTTGATTTAAACTCCGAAATTTCCTCGGAAGCCGAAAAGGCCCGTAAGCCGCTTGCTGCGGCAGAGGTCCTGGTAGAGGAAGTGGAGGGGAACCCTGGATTTTATTCCTCGAAATTCTTCCTGCGCCCACATTACCAGCTGGAAGGACTTTCGGTCTCTCTGCGGCTTGTTTCAAAGCTGCCGTCCGAGAAGGGCGCCTGATGGTGGCCTTCCGTTAACTTCATAAACTTATTCATCTGCCGGATTTATTGACCGGCGCATAATCCTGAGAAAGGTCTAGAAATGGCTGAAAACGCATTCATGCACATCGGCGACATCGAAGGTGAAGGTACCGAAAAGAACCACAAGAAGTGGATCCCCCTGAAATCCCTGGACTGGGGGCTGGAACGCTCGCTGGACATGGACGACCTGTCGACCACCCAGCGCGGCTATGCCAACGCCAAGTTCAACAAGATCAACGTCACCACCGAACTCAGCATCGCGTCCGCCCCGATCATGACGTCGGTCGCCAACGGCACGGTGCGCGACGACATCCTGATCCACCTGTGCCGGGCCGGCGACAATGCCTCCCAGGGGATGGACCCCTACCTGATCTTCACGCTGAAGCACGCCATCCTCGACAGCTATTCCGTCAACGGTGGTGAGGAACAGATCCCCGAGGAAAGCTGGACCGTGGCCTACCGGCATATCGACATCCTGTACAAGGTCTCGGATCCGAAGACCGGCAAGCTCAAGAACGGCAACAGCTTCGTCTGGGATCTGCTGAGCGGCGAAGCCGGCTGATCATCCATCGATCCTGGCCCGGCCCGCGACCCACCCCCGGCAACGGGGCGGCGCGGGCCGGGTCGTGCCGCAGAAGGCGGTCCGGTTCCGGCCGGCCGAAAGACCCGGGAGCGCAAGACCATGACGCCCGAAGAGCATCTGAAAGCCGGCGACCTGGGCGCCACGCTGGCCGCGTTGCAGGACAAGGTCCGCAAGGATCCCTCTGATGCCCGGTTACGGATTTTCCTGTTTCAACTGTTGTGCGTTCTGGGCGACTGGAAACGCGCGATCACCCAGCTGAAGGTGTCGGCCGAGCTGGATCCCTCTGCCGAGATGATGGCCCGCACCTACCGCGAGGCGATCATCTGCGAGGTTTACCGCGACAAGGTGTTCGCGGGCGAAAAGGACCCGATGATCATGGGCGAGCCGCGCGAATGGCTGGCCCTGTTGATCGAGGCGCAGAAGGTGCTGGCCGTGGGTGAACCCGCAAAGGCGGCCGAGCTGCGCGCCCGGGCCTTTGACGCAGCCCCCGCCACGCCGGGCATGGCCGATGGCCAGCCCTTCGACTGGATTGCCGATGCCGACATGCGGCTTGGTCCGGTTCTGGAAGTCATTGTCAACGGGCGGTATTTCTGGCTGCCCTTCGACCAGGTGGCGGCGCTGTCGATGGAAGACCCCGCCGACCTGCGCGATGCGGTCTGGACGGCGGCCACCCTGACGCTGGTGTCGGGCGGCGAAGTGCCCGCCCTGATCCCCACGCGCTATCCGGGCACGACAACCGCCGGGGACGATGCCGCCAAGCTGGCGCGCAGCACGGCCTGGGTCGATGCCGGCGCCGATACCTTCGTGGGCCTGGGCCAGCGCCTGCTGGCCACGGCGGCGGCCGATCTGCCGCTGTGGGACCTGCGCGCCCTGTCCCTGCAACCGGCCGTGGAAGGGGCGGCAAGCACCGCCGATGGCTGACAAGACTCTGACCGACCGCCTGCAACCCTCGCTTCTGGACCGGCTGACCGACCACGAGCCCGGGAACATGAAGGAACGGCGCGAGGACCGGGTGATCGACGTCGCCCGCCTGCGCGAGATCATCCAGCGCGACCTGTCGTGGCTGCTGAACACGACCAACCTGGAAAGCACCTTCGATGCCGACCTGTTGCCCAACGTCGCGCGGTCGGTGCTGAACTATGGCCTGTCCGAGGTCTCGGGCGAGTTTTCCACGGCCCGCCGTGCGGAACGGATCCGAGCCTCGATCGAGCGGGCCATCGAGCTGCATGAACCGCGGATCATTCCCGGGTCGGTCGCCGTAAGCCTGGCTCCGGACGAAAAGAAGGGCCAGATGATGGTCGCGCTGGATATTCATGCCGACATGTGGGCCCAGCCGATGCCGCTGGAGCTGTACCTGCGCAGCGTGGTCGACGTGACGACCGGCGAAGTCTCTGTCGAGCGGCGGTTGTAGCCATGGATACCCGTCTGCTGCGCCATTACGAAACCGAGCTTCTGTACCTGCGCGACATGGGCGCGGAATTCGCCGAGGCCTTCCCCAAGATCGCCTCGCGGCTGGGGATGGAAGGGGTCGAGGTCCTTGACCCTTACGTGGAACGCCTGTTGCAGGGCGTGGCCTTCCTGTCGGCCCGCGTCCAGCTGGAGCTGGAGCTGCAATATCCCAACATCACCCAGCACCTGCTGGAAATCGTCTATCCGCATTACCTGTCTCCGACGCCCTCGATGATGATCGCGGCCTTCGGGGCGGATGTGACCAACACCGCGCTGAAGGACGGCTACACGCTGCGGCGCCAGACGGCCTTGCGCAGCCGCCCGCTGGAAGGCGAAACGACGCCCTGCGAGTTCCGCACGGCGGCCGACGTGACGCTGTGGCCGATCGAGGTGGCGCAGGCCGAATACATCGACGGGCGCGGAGAGCTTGTCGCGGCAGGTGTCACCGGCGGGCGCGAGGCCCGCGCGGCCATCCGCCTGCGCCTGCGCCGGCTGGACGGAGAGCCGATGTCGGACCTGCCGATGGACCGGCTGACCCTGCATCTGAGCCCGAAGGCGGGCAATGCCTGGCTGCTGCTGGAACTGTTGTGCTCGCAGGTCACCGGGCTGACCGGCCGGGCGGCCGACCGGCGTGACGACTGGCGCCTGCCGCTGGCCAATGGCGCGGTGGAACAGCGCGGGTTCGACCCCGACGAGGCGCTGCTGCCCTGTCCGCGCCGCTCTTTCGACGGCTACCGGCTGTTGCAGGAATATTTCGCCATGCCTGAACGCTTCCTGTTCGTCGAGCTTCAGGGCCTGCGCCCGGCGGTGCAGCGGGCCCAGGGCGATGCGGTCGATATCTATATCCTGCTGCGCGAGGGCCGGCGCGAACTGGCCCCGATGGTGGTGCCCGGGGCCTTCGTGCTGAACGCCGTGCCGGCGGTGAACCTGTTTCCCAAGCGCTGCGACCGGGTGCACCTGTCGACCCGCGACACCGAACACCACGTGGTGCCGTCGCGCACGGCCGCGCTGGATTACGAAATTCACACGATCCAGTCGGTCAAGGGCGTGACCACGGGCACCTCGGACGATGTGCAGTTCCGCCCGTTCTATTCCTCGGACGATTTCACCGCCGCCGGCGAGACCCATCCCGCCTATTACACGGTCAGCCGCAAGATGCGGCAGCGCTCGGAAAAGGAACGGCTGCGGGGCGTGCGCACGAATTACCTCGGCTCCGAGGTCTACCTGACCCTGCTGGACCGCGCCCAGGCGCCCTACGGCGCCTCGCTGGACCAGGTGGCGGTGCAGGCCCTGTGTTCGAACCGCGATCTGCCGCTGCTGCTGGGCACGGGGGGCGATGACGTCTTTCATCTGCCCGACGGCGGACCTGTCACGCAGGTGCGCCTGCCGGTCACGCCGACGCGGCCCTCGCCGACGCTGGCCCAGGGCGATACCGCCTGGCGGCTGATCTCGCATCTCAGCCTGAACTACCTGTCCATCGCCGACACCGATCATGGCGACGGGGCCGAGGCCCTGCGCGAGATCATCGGCCTTTACGCGCCCCTGGGCGACAAGGTCACCGAAAAGCAGCTAGAGGGCATCACCGGCGTCTCCAGCCGCCCGATCGTGCGCCGCATGACCGACGAGGTCCTGTCCACCGCCGTGCGCGGGATCGAGATTTCACTGCATTTCGACGACAGCTTCTTCGAGGGATCCAGCGTCTACGTGCTGGGCGCCGTGCTGGAACGGTTCTTCCGCAAGTACTCGTCGATCAACAGTTTCACCGAAACGGTCCTGAAAACCCGGGAGCGGGGCGAGATCACCCGATGGCGACCAGTCAGCGGACTGGCGCGGATCATATGAGCGGGGATCGGTCAGAACGGGAGCGGACGGGCGCGGATCAGCCAAGCCTGTTCGACGCGCTGGTCGCGGCACCGGACCAGCACCACCTGTTCCAGGCCCTGCGGGTGATCGAGGCGCATTATTCCGACGCCCCCCGCCTGGGTGAAAGCCGCCGCCCGCGTGAGGACCGGGTGCGCCTGGGCCAGGAGGCCGAGCTGGCGTTCCCGACCTCGACCATCGCGGCCTATACCAAGGGCAAGGACGGCAAGCCCGACAAGCTGACCAACCGGTTCTTCGGGCTTTTCGGGCCGCACGGGCCGCTGCCGCTGCATATCACCGAATACACCCGCGACCGGCGGCGCAACCATCGCGACGGAACCCTGCAGGCCTTCGGCGACATGCTGACCCACCGCATGATGTGCCTGTTCTACCGGGCCTGGGCGACGGGCCAGCCGGCGCCCAACTACGACCGCACCGATTACGACGACGGGGTGGCGCAGAAGGTGTCGGCCCTGGCGGGCTATCACGGCGACAACCTTCACGACCGCGACGCCATCCCCGGCCTGGGACGGCTGGCCTTTACCGGCCACATGAGCCAGGGCCCGCGCAATGCCGAGGGGCTGGTGGCGATCCTGTCGGCCTATTTCGAGGTGCCGGTCACCGTGCAACAGTTCATCGGGTCCTGGCTGACGCTGGAGCCGGACGACCAATGGCAGCTGGGCAGGCCGACACCGCTGGGGCAGGGCACGTCGATCGGCAGCCGCGTCTGGTCGCGCTCGGCCAAGTTCCGCATCCGAATCGGGCCGCTGGCGCGCAAGGATTACGAACGGCTTCTGCCCGGCGGGCCGGCGCTGGACCGGATGACGGCCATCGTCCGGGGCTACGTGGGCGATGCGCTGGACTGGGACATCAACCTGGTGCTGAAGGGCGACGATGTGCCCCGCGCCTCGCTTGGCGGGGCGACCCGGCTGGGCCTGCTCAGCTGGACGGGCGTGCGACCCGATCCGGACGTCGAAAGGCCCGATGCCGAGGACCTTTTCATCTACCCCCGGACGCAGCCGGGACAATGACATGCTCGTATCACGGGGGAGTTTGACATGACCGAAATCAGCCGCGTCGCCTTGTTCGGAAAGCTCAACAAGCTGGGCTACCAGGCGGTCGAAAGCGCCACGGTCTTCTGCAAGATGCGGGGCAATCCCTATGTCGAAGTCGTGCACTGGATGCACCAGATCCTGAATGCGCAGGACAGCGACCTGCACCGGATCATCCAGCATTACGACCTGGATCCCGGCGCGATTGCCAGCCAGATCACCCGGGCGCTGGATATGCTGCCGCGCGGGGCCACGACCATATCCGACCTGTCCGAACACCTGATGGACGCGATGGAACGGGGCTGGGTCTGGGGCTCGTTGCTGTATTCGTCGAACCAGGTGCGCACGGGCCACCTGCTGCTGGGCATGCTGAAGACACCGCCCCTGCGCAACATCCTGCAATCCATGTCGCCTGAACTGGGCAAGATCGGCCCCGACGACCTGGCGGATCATTTCATGGCGGCCACCGATGGGTCGCCCGAGGGGCAGATGCGGCCTCAGGACGGGTCGCAGACCGGGGGCGGGGCGCATCCGGGCGAGGCCTCGGATGCCATGCACGCGCCGCAGATGGGGCAGGGCGAGGCGCTGGAGCAATTCTGCACCGACCTGACCGAACAGGCCCGCAACGGCGAGATCGACCCGATCGTGGGCCGCGACGAGGAAATCCGCCAGATCGTCGACGTGCTGATGCGCCGGCGCCAGAACAACCCGATCCTGACCGGCGAGGCCGGCGTGGGCAAGACGGCCGTGGTCGAGGGCTTTGCCCTGCGCATCGCGCGCGGCGACGTGCCGCCGGCGCTGAAGGACGTCAAGCTTCTGGTGCTGGACGTGGGGCTGTTGCAGGCCGGGGCCTCGATGAAGGGCGAATTCGAAAACCGCCTGCGCCAGGTCATCGACGAGGTGCAGGCCAGCCCGGTGCCCATCGTCATGTTCGTCGATGAAACCCATACACTGGTGGGGGCCGGGGGCGCGGCCGGTACGGGCGATGCGGCCAACCTGCTGAAGCCGGCTCTGGCGCGCGGGACATTGCGGACCATCGGGGCCACGACCTGGGCCGAGTACAAGAAATACATCGAAAAGGACCCCGCGCTGACCCGCCGTTTCCAGGTGGTGCAAGTGGACGAGCCGGGCATTCCCAAGGCCATCCTGATGATGCGGGGCATTGCCTCGATGCTGGAAAAGCACCACCGGGTGCAGGTGCTGGATGAAGGGATCGAGGCGGCCGTGACGCTTTCGGCCCGCTACATTCCCGCCCGCCAGCTGCCCGACAAGTCGGTCAGCCTGCTGGATACGGCCTGCGCCCGGGTGGCGGTGTCTCAACATGCGGTTCCAGCCGAGGTCGACGACAGCCAGCGCCGCATCGAGGCGCTGAGCACCGAGCTGGAGATCATCGACCGGGACGAGACAGCCGGCTACGACGTGGCCGACCGGCGCGAGGCCGTGACGGCTGCCAAAACGGCCGAGGAAGAGCGCCTGGCCGGCCTGACTGCCCGTTGGGACACCGAAAAGGAGATCGTCGAGACCATCCTGGATCTGCGCGCCCAGCTGCGGGCCAAGGGGGAGCCTGTTGACGCGGCGGATCCCGCGCCCGAGGTCCCCGGGGACGACGAGTCCTTCTCGCGCGATGCGCTGATGAACAAGCTGCTGCACGCGAAGGAGCGCCTGGCAGAGGCCCAGGGCGACAGCCCGCTGATCCTGCCCATTGTCGACGCCCAGGCGGTGGCCAGCGTGGTCGGCGACTGGACGGGCATCCCCGTGGGCCGCATGGTCAAGGACGAGATCCAGACCGTGCTGAGTCTGGAAGACCACCTGGCCAAGCGCGTCATCGGCCAGGACCACGCGATGAAGATGATCGCCAAGCGGATCCAGACCTCGCGCGCGGGGCTCGACAACCCATCGAAGCCCATCGGGGTCTTCCTGCTGGCGGGCACCAGCGGGGTCGGCAAGACCGAAACCGCCCTGGCCCTGGCCGAGATCCTCTATGGCGGCGAGCAGAACGTCATCACCATCAACATGTCCGAATACCAGGAAGCCCATACCGTCAGCTCGTTGAAGGGCGCGCCTCCGGGATACGTGGGCTATGGCGAAGGCGGGGTGCTGACCGAAGCGGTGCGGCGCAAGCCCTATTCGGTGGTCCTTCTGGACGAGGTCGAAAAGGCCCACCCAGACGTGCACGAGATCTTCTTCCAGGTCTTCGACAAGGGGGTGATGGAAGATGGCGAAGGCCGGATCATCGACTTCAAGAATACCCTGATCCTGCTGACCTCGAACGTGGGCTCGGACCTGATCATGGACCTGTGCGCCGATCCCGACCTGATGCCCGAACCCGAAGGCATCGCGAAGGCCCTGCGCGATCCGCTGCTCAAGGTCTTTCCTGCCGCCCTGCTGGGCCGGCTGGTGACGATCCCCTATTACCCGCTGTCGCCCGAGATGATCGCGGCCATCACCCGCCTGCAGCTGGGCCGCATCCAGAAACGCGTGTCCGAAAGCCATGGGGTGCCGTTCGAGTACTCGGATGCGGTCGTCGACATGATCGTCGAGCGGTGCCAGGAGCTGGAAAGCGGCGGGCGCATGATCGATGCCATCGTGACCAACACGATGCTGCCCGACATTTCCGCCGAATTCCTGCGCCGGATGATGGAGGGCGGCGAGATCCGCAAGGTCTCTGTCGACACCAGCGAGGGAGAGTTCGCCTACACGTTCGACTAGGCCCGGACGGACCCGGGGGGCGCTTTGGACGAAGGGCGAACCGCCGGGACAAGATCTACCTACGGCGCCGCCGACCTGGTGGTCAGCGCGGCTCAGACAGACGGCAACAGACGGCACCAGACCGGCCGAAGCGACCCCGCGCAAGACCGCGGCCGGCACAACAGGGAAGGAAGACCGAAGATGGTGGACGAGGCTCAGCCGTCCGGCCTGCGCGACAAGGTTCGCACCTTCGTCGAGCGCTCGGACGTGGCGAACGCGATCCTTGTGGTGATCGTGATCAACGCGGTCATCCTGGGGCTGCAGACGTCGCAGAACGTCACCGATGCGATCGGCGGGCTGTTGCGCACGCTCGACCGGCTGATCCTGGCCATCTTCGTGGCCGAGATGCTGCTGAAGCTTTATGCCTATGGCCTCGGGTTCTTCCGCAATGCCTGGAACATCTTCGACCTGGTGGTCGTGGGGCTGGGCCTGCTGCCCGACGGCAAGCAATTGTCGGCCCTGCGCGGCTTGCGCGTCATCCGGGCCATGCGCGTGCTGTCCGCCGTGCCCCAGATGCGGGCCGTGGTGCAGGCGCTGTTCGATGCCCTGCCGGGCATGGGGGCCGTCGTGGTCATGCTGTCGATCGTCTATTACGTCTTCGGGGTGATGGCGACGCTGATGTATGGCGAGGCCTTCCCCGATTGGTTCGGCACGCTGGGCCTGTCGATCTATTCGCTGTTCCAGATCATGACGCTGGAAAGCTGGTCCATGGGCATCGTCCGGCCGGTGATGGAGGTATACCCAACGGCCTGGGCCTTCTTCGTGCCCTTCATCGTGGCCACGGCCTTTTCGGTGCTGAACCTCTTCATCGGCCTTCTGGTCAACACCATGCAGTCGGCCGTCGAGGCGGAAACCGAGGCCGAGTTCGAGCGCCTGCGCGCGCTGGTGCGGGCCGAAACAGACATCGTCGATGAACACGTCCTGTCCCTGCGCGAGGAAATCCGCGCTCTGCGCCAGGATATTGCCGCCCTTCGCGGAGAGACCCCATGACCGACAGCCAGAAATTCATCTCGCGCAACCGCGCGCCCCGGGTCCAGATCGAATATGACGTCGAGCTGTATGGCTCGGAAAAGACCGTACAATTGCCCTTCGTGATGGGGGTGATGTCGGACCTGTCGGGCAAGTCGACCATCGCCCAGCCCCCGATCGCCGAGCGGGATTTCCTGGAGATCGACGTCGACAACTTCGACAAGCGGATGAAGGCCATGGCCCCGCGCGTGGCCTTCACGGTGCCCGATACGCTGACGGGCGCGGGCAACCTGAATGTCGACCTGACCTTTGAAGCCATGTCCGATTTCGAACCGGCGGCCATCGCCGGCAAGATCGCTCCGCTCCGGGCCCTGCTGGAGGCGCGGACCCAGTTGTCGAACCTGATGGCCTACATGGACGGCAAGGCCGGGGCCGAGGCCCTGATAGAGACCATCCTCGCCGATCCCGCCCTGCTGTCGGCCCTCGGCGCATCGGGTTCGGACGAAGGGGCGGGCTCTGCCGACCTCTCCGCCGCCCTGTCCAGCCTGCGGGCCCAACATCAGCCCGACGCCCCCCGGACCGACCCGTCCGCCAGCATCCTGTCCGACCTCGCCACCCAGGCCCCTCCCGAAGTCACGCCGACCGACCCCACCACAGACATCCTCTCCAGCCTGTCGGCAAACGCGCCGGAGGATACCCCAAGCGAAGACCCCTCCGCCTGGGCCCTGGCCAGCCTCTCCGCACAGGCACCAGATGCTCCAGTCGAGGAAGACCCGACTGCGGGCATCCTCTCTGGTCTGTCGGCAAACATGCCCGAGGATACCCCAGGCGAAGACCCCTCCGCCTCGGCCCTCGCCAGCCTCTCCGCGCAGGCTCCTGAGGCCCCTGTTGAGGAAGACCCGACTGCGGACATCCTTTCTGGTCTGTCCGATGACGCCCTCGAGGTCCGTCCGAGCGAGGATCTCTCTGCCTCGGCTCTCGCGAGCCTTTCCGTGCAGAAACCGCAGGCAACGAAGGAGGATGACCCGGCAGGAGACATCCTCGCTGACTTGTCCGAATTTATGCCCGACGCCCCCGCAGAGGTAGATACCGCTGAAGACATCCTCTCCGGCCTGTCGGTAGACGCGCCGCAAGCGGTGCCGTCAGAAGATCCGTCCGTTTCGGCCCTGGCCAGCCTGTCGGCGGCGGCGCCTAAAGCCGTCGAAGACCGGGACCCCACGGGGGATATCCTGTCGGGGCTGTCGACGAGCGCGCCGGAGGAGGTCACACCGGCCGATGACCTGGATGATCTGTTGTCCGGTCTCGTGGGGGACCCGGACGATGCGGGCGGGGAGGAGGATCCGTCGGATGATGTGCTGGCCGGTCTGGCTGAGCTGGGCTCTGACCCGGCCGGGGCGGACGACCGTGACGAGGGTGTCGGGAATGTGCTTTCGGGGCTGGCGGACGCCGGCCCGCCTGAGGACGATGCCCCGACGGATCCCGGTTTGGATAACCTTCTGCAAGACCTGGCCGGGTCGCAAGACGTGGCCGCGTCGGCGGGCCCCGTAACAAAGGCGCCGGTCACTCTGGATGACCTGGCAAGCGGGATGGTTGCGCCGCCTTCAGAGCCCCCGTCCGGGCAAAATGCTGCAGCGGACGCTCTGGACGACCTGCTGGGCGGGTTGGAGGCTGCTCCCACTGATGAGCCCGCGGCGGAAGTGGCGGCGGATGGCCCGGGGCAAGCGGATGGTCTTGACGATCTGTTGGCGGGCCCGGCTGCAACGCCGAGTGACGGGGGGGATGACATGTCCGCGCCGCACGCGGTGGAGGACGCGTCGGCCGGTGCCACCTCTGCGGCCGAGTTGGCGGATGCTTCTGTGCAGAGTGCAACGGGTGAGGATGGACACGCATCCGAAGCGGATCCCCTCGGTGGCCTCGATG
Source organism: Paracoccaceae bacterium (assembly GCA_002709405.1). Taxonomy (GTDB): domain Bacteria; phylum Pseudomonadota; class Alphaproteobacteria; order Rhodobacterales; family Rhodobacteraceae; genus Marinibacterium. The sequence continues at coordinate 10,082 of PAQV01000048.1, read as the reverse complement.
ACATGCCGGGGGCCGGGGCAGAGGGCGCTCTGGATGATCTGGACGCCTTGCTGGATGGCCTGGAACCTGACCTCCCGCCAGAGTTGGACACCGATCCGACGCCCGCAGGGGCAGTAGAGGCCGAAGGGGGGCTGGCGGATCTCGATGATCTGCTGGCGGACCTGGACGAAGGCGCGGCGACCGGCGGGGCCCAGCAAAAGGTCGAGCCTCAGATGGCGTTCGGCACCCTGTCGGCCGCGCGCCCTGCGCCTGAGCGGCTGAACCGCAAGCGGTTCCGGATAGCCCTTTTCGGTGATTTCTCCGGCCGGGCGGCCAGGGGGGCCCTGGAAACCGGCGCGGCCCTGGCGGCGCGCGAACCGGTCCTGCTTGATCCCGATACGGTCGAGGACATCATCGCGGGGTTTGCCGGCGATCTGGTCCTGCCCGTGGGCAAGGATGGGGCCGGGGTAAAGGTGCCTCTGAAGGGGCTGGACGACCTGCATCCCGACGAGCTCTTCGAGAAGGTCGACCTGTTTGCCGAACTCACGGGGTTGCGGGCTCAGCTGCAGGCCGGGGCGACCTCGGCCGGGGCGATGGAGCGGCTGAAGACATGGGCCGCGATCCATGACATGGCGCTGACCCCGACGCGCGCCCGGTCGGCTGCGACCTCGGTTCCGGCCGACCGCAAGCTGAGCGATTTCCAGATGCTGATCGGAGACCACGGGGGCCAGTTGAGCCAACCGGGTCCGCTGGACGAGATGCTGGCCCGGATCGTCGGGCCGCACGTGGCCTCTGCCCCCGATGCCGATGCGGTGGCCGCGGTGGATGCGGCGATCTCGTCGGCGATGCGGCTGATCCTGCACCATCCGGATTTCCAGGCGCTGGAAAGCCAGTGGCGCAGCCTGGATCTGCTGGCCCGCTCGATTGCCGCTGACGACCAGCTGGACGTCATGCTCTACGATGTCTCGGCCGAGGAAATCGCCGCCGACCTGGCCGCGACCGAGGATCTGGCCGAAACCGGCCTTGTCCGCCTGCTGACCGAAGCGCCTCTGGACGAAGAGACCGGGCGCGGCGGCTATTCCGCCCTGATCGGGCTTTATACCTTCGAGGAAACGCCGCCTCACGCCCAGATCCTGGGCCGGATCGCCCGGGTGGCCGCGCATGTGGATGCGCCGTTCGTGGCGGCCCTGTCGGCGTCGACCTTCGACACGGCCAGGGTCGACCGCCATCCGCTGGTCGCCGAGGCCTGGGATACCCTGCGCGCCATGCCCGAGGCCGCGCATCTGGGCCTGGCCGCGCCCCGCTTCATGCTGCGCCGTCCCTACGGGGCCAGGTCCGAGCCGATCTACGAGTTCGACTTCGAGGAATTCACCATGGCCGAGGGGCTCAGGGGCCTTTTGTGGGCCAACCCGGTGGTGCTGGTGACGATCCTTCTGGCCCAGAGCTTTCGCAAGAACGGGCCCGGGCTGGACCTGGGCAGCGTGATGGCGCTGGGCGATATTCCGTTCCACCACGTGACCGACCGGTACGGCGACCAGGTGGCCTTGCCTTGCACAGAGCGTAACCTGACCCTGGCCCGCGTCGAAGCGGTCATGGCCCGGGGCGTCATGCCGGTGCTGTGGATCAAGGGGCGCGACGAGATCCGGCTGGGCTCGTTCAACGCCCTGGGCGGAGAGACCCTGCGCGGACCCTGGACGGGCACCCCGGTACCGCCCCCGTCTCCGCCCCGGCCGGCCGTTCCTGCGCGCCCGGCGGGCGCGGAAAAAACCGGGGCCTCTGTGACCAAGACCACAGACAGCCTCGACGAATTGGACGACCTTCTATCTGGATTTTCAGACGATGCCATGGCGGCGCCGCCGGCATCCGGCGGTGACGGCGATATTGACGCCGAACTTGCCGCCCTTTTGGAGGACCTGTGATGCAGGGATTTGACAATTTGACCAAGGGCGCGACCGATAGCGGGACCGCTTGGGCGGGCCGGCGATGACGGTCAGCAAGCCTCATGACGATGCGATCGCTTGGATGTCGGGCGATTACAAGGCCTCGGACCTGCAATTCCGCAAGGCGATCATCCGCGAGGGCATGAGCCGCCTGACCGAGATGACGGTGTCGTTTCAGTCCAAGACCAAGGATCTGGACCTGACCCAATTCATCGGCCAGAAATTGGCCGTGCATCTGACCACCGCCAGCAAGGGGGTGCGCGATTTCGGCGGCATTTGCGTGTCGGTCGAAAACCTTGGCCTGCGGGCCGGGGTGCGCCAATACGTGGCCGAGGTCCGCCCGTGGTTCTTTTTCCTGACCCGGACCACGGATTGCCGGGTATTCCAGAATCTCACCACCCAGAAGATCATCGAACAGATCCTGGGCGAATACGGCTTTACCGATTACAGTTTCAAACTGTCCGACAGCTATGATGAACGGCAATATTGCGTGCAATACCGCGAAACCGATTTTGCCTTTATCTCGCGGCTGCTGGAGCAAGAGGGGATCTATTATTTCTTCGACACCAAATCGGGATCGGAAGTCCCGGACCAGTTGACGTTTTGCGACAGCAAGAGCTCTCATAACCCGGTGCCCGAATTGGCCAAGGTGCCGTTCATGGCCCGGACCAATGTCGACAAGCGGCGCGATGAACATATCACCGAATGGGCGGCGGCGCGCAATTTCACATCCGGCATGGTCACGATCAACGATTACGACCTGTTCAAGCCCGCGACCTCGATGGAAACGAGCGAAGAGGCCGGCTCGCGCAAGTTCTCGCGCGACAACCTGGAATTGTACGACTATCCCGGCCGGTTCCGGGGCGAGGGCACCAAGCCCGCGGACGATCCCATCACCAAGGAAAGCGACCGCGCGATGCGCCGGGCCCGGGTGCGGCTGGATGCTGAGACCGTCCGCCACAAGACCTGGCGCGGCGCATCCAGCGTGCGCGCCATGGGTGTGGGCCACAGCTTTTCGCTGACCGACCACCCGGATGCCGAGGCCAAGAAGGACTACCTGGTCATCGGGGCCACTCATTACGTCCAGTCAGACATGGACGTGGCCGACGACCCCACCGAATACGATCTGAAGGCGCTGAACCTCGAGATCCCCGAGGGCATCGCCAACTACGCCTATGCCGCGACGATCGAGGCCATCGACCTGGCCGAGTCCTTCCGTGCGCCCCTGACCACACCCTGGCCGGTGATCGGCGGGCTGCAGACGGCGTTGGTCGTGGGGCCTTCGGGCGAAGAGATCCACACCGACGATTACGGGCGCATCCGGGTCCAGTTCCACTGGGACCGTGAGGGCAAGAAGGACGAAACCTCATCCTGCTGGGTGCGCGTGGCCAGCCCCTGGGCCGGCAAGAACTGGGGCTTTGCCGCCGTGCCGCGCATCGGCCAGGAGGTCATCATCCAGTTCGAGGAAGGCGACCCCAGCCGGCCGATCTGCGTGGGCATGCTGTACAACGAGAACAACCCGACCTTCTATTCCAAGAAGGAGACGTCGTCGCAGGTGGGCATCCGGTCCGACAGCACCAAGGGCGTGAACGATGCCCAGGCCTTCAACGAGATGATGTTCGAGGACAAGGCCGGGTCGGAATTGCTGCGGATGCAGGCCCAGAAGAACCACCAGTTCCTGACCAAGAACATCTCGCGTATCGGGGTCGGGCTGAAGGATGCCGACACGCTGAAGGACTACAGTTTCAAGAACTCCGAAGACGGGTCTCTGTTGCAGGTGATCAAGACCAACAAGGAAGAAGAGGTGCAGGAAGGCGATGCCTTCTTCTTCGTGACCAAGGGCAGCCAGGAAAAGACCATCCACAAGGACTTCAAGACGACGGTGGAAACCGGCGATACCTTCCTGGACGTGGTCAAGGGCAAGCTTCTGGAAACCATCAAGGACAACCACGAGACGACCGTGGAGACGGGCAACCAGACGATAACCGTCGAGACGGGCAACCAGACGACCAAGGTCGACAAGGGCAATATCTCGGTCACCGCCTCGATGGGCAAGATCGAGATCGAGGCCAAGCAGAAGATCGTTCTGAAGGTCGGGAAATCGACCATCACGCTGGACATGATGGGGGTGACGATCGATGCGCCCATGGTGGATGTGAAGGCCAAGGGAATGGCCACGGTCGACAGCAAGATGACCACCGTCAAGGGGGCGGCGATGCTGACCCTGAAGGGCGGCGTCACGATGATCAACTAGGACGGGCCATGACGACGGAACGATTCACAGGAATGATCAAGGTCCCGCAGGAGCCGGCGGCGAAGCTGCTGGCGCGGGCGAGTGCCCGGCTGACCGCCGATGTCACCGCGCCCGCCAGCGCGCCGGTCGACGAGGTGCTGGCCGAGCTGGCCGAGAAGGGCGAGATCTTCGACATGCTGCACCTTCTGGCCGTGGCCCTGCCGCCGCGCGAACGGGTGTGGTGGGCCTGCATGGCGGCCCGCGATTTCATCGGGCCGAAATCCGACAAGGACCCGATGCCGCTGAAGGCGGCCGAGGCCTGGGTGTTCGAGCCCACCGACGACAACCGCACGGCGGCCAGCTCGGCCATCGACGCGGCTTATGTCGACGACGACACGGTGCATTGCGCCATGGCGGCGCTTTATTGCGACGGGACGCTGGGGCCGGGAGACCTGGCCAAGTATCCCGCCCCGGCCGGGGTCGCCGAGGCCGCGGCGTTCGGGATGAATATGGTAGCACTTGGTGAAATGTCTGATAGGTTTGAGGAACATGGCAGTCTTCTGGTCGACCGCGCCGTCAATATCGCCCGAGGAGGCAATGGCCGGATCGAAGACATGGGGAGCGCGTAAGGCAGGCATGATCACGACGTCTCGGCATATCCGCAACGCAGCATTCGCCGGCCCGGTCGGCGGCTGAGGTATTTATGTCCGTGACCGTCTCGTTTCAGCCGACCGGCCCGGTGCCCGGCAATGCCGGACCCATCACCATGTCGGGCGGCAGCCTGTCCATCGGGCGTGGGCCCGCCAACGACCTGGTGTTGCCCGACCCCGACCGGATGCTGTCCAAGAGCCATTGCGTGATCGAGGACCAGGGCGGCAATGTCGTGGTCATCGACCTGTCGACCAATGGCACCTACCTGAACTATGCCAAGGTGCCCCTTGGCCCGGTGCCGACGCCCCTGTCGAACGGCGATGTGCTGACCCTTGGGCTCTTTGAACTGGTGGTGTCGATCACCCCCGGCGCGCCCTCGGCACTGGACCTGCCGCCCGATCCGCTGGCCGATCTGCCGGTGTCGCCGGGACAGGCGGACCTGTCGCCGGACCCGCTGGATTTCCTCGACAGCCCGGGGCAGGGCGGCGACGTGCTGGACGAGTTGCTGGGCGGCCAGTCGGTGCCAACGGGACCGTCCCAGATCACGCCGGTTGATCCCATCGACGAGCTGCTGCCGCCCGACGGGGCCGATGACGACGATCCGTTCTTCCAGCCGGCCCCGGACGGGCGCGAAGGGCAGGGGGCGAGTTTCGCCGCCCATCATCCCTCGGCCAGCGACAGTTTCGATCCGCCGACGCCGGCCCGGTCGATCATTCCCGACGATTGGGACGACTTGCTGGCCCCGGACCCGGGCGAGCCGTCCCCGCCAAAGACCACCGCGCCGGCGCCCGATCCCGACGACCCCTTTGCCGGGCTGGAACCGCCCCAGCCCGATCTGGTGCCGCCAAAGCCCGCGCCCTACCAGGCCCCACCAGAGCCAACGTTTCAACCCGGCCCGCTGACGCCCGCCGAACCGGCGCCGACCGCGGCAAGCGATACCGCGGTGCCCGCCAGGCCGGCCAGCCAGGACGCGGCCCGGGCGTTCCTGGATGCCCTGGGCGCTGACGACATGGACATCCGCGACGAGGACCTGGCCGACACCATGGCCCGGGCCGGGGCGATCATGCGCGAACTGGTCAGCGGGATCCGCGAGATCCTGATGACGCGCAGCTCGATCAAGTCGGAATTCCGCATCGAACAGACGATGATCGCGGCCGGGGGCAACAACCCGCTGAAATTCTCGGTCAGCCCCGAACAGGCGATCGAGGCGCTGCTGCGCCCGCGCCGGCGCGGCTACATGACCCCCGACGAGGCGGCCCGCCAGGCGCTGGACGACATCGCCGCGCACGAGGTGGCCATGGTCGCCGGCATGGAAACCGCGATCAAGTCGGTGCTGGCCAAGCTCAGCCCCGAGGTGCTGGCCGAGCGGATCGAAACCTCGGGCCGGCTTGGCAACCTGTTCCGGGGCCGCAAGGCGCAGTACTGGGATGTCTACGAAAAGATGTTCGCCGAGATTTCCGACCAGGCCGAACATGACTTCCACCACTTCTTCAGCCGCGAATTCGCGCGGGCCTATCAAGATCAATTGAACCGGTTGAAGGACCGGGACGACAAATAGAAGGACCCGCGCCAAGCGGGCCGCCAAGGAGAACAACGCCCATGTCCTGGGACAGCAAGGTGCTTTGGACCGAAGGTCTCTTCGTCCAGCCCCATCATTTCCAGCAGGCCGACCGCTATGCCGAGGCGCTGGTGGGCGGGCTGGCCCGTCGTCTGCGCCCCTATGCCTGGGGCGTGTCGACGCTGGACATCGACTTTGACGTGCTGAAGGTGGGCCAGTTCGCGCTGAAGACCGCGACCGGCCTGACCCAGGACGGCACCGTCTTCCGCATTCCGATGGCCGACGACCACCCGCCCGCCCTGGAAGTGCCCGAAACGGTGAAGGACTGCATCGTCTACCTGACCGTGCCGCAGCGCCGCCAGGGCGCCGCCGAGGTCGACCTGAGCGGGGCGGAAAGCTCGGCCAGCCGGTTGCGCCCCGGCGAGATCGAGGTCACCGACACCATGAGCCAGGAGCGCAAGCCGGTGACCATCGGGGTCGGCAAGATGCGCCTGCAATTCGCGCTGGAGGTCGACGACATGGCCGACCGGCTGGCGATCCCGGTGGCCAAGATCATCGAGGTGCGCTCGGACCGGGAAATCGTCCTGGACCAAAGCTTTATCCCGTCATGCCTGGATATCCGGGCCAGCCAGACCCTGTCGGGGTTCTTCCGCGAGCTCGACGGGCTGCTGTCGCACCGGATGACCGCCCTGGCGGGCCGCCTGTCCGAGGGCGGGGCCGCGCGGGGCGTGGCCGAGGTGTCGGATTTCCTGCTGCTGACGATCATCAACCGGCTGATCCCGCAGGTCCGCCACATGGGCCAGATCGAAAACGTCCACCCCGAGGATGCCTTCCGCTTCCTGGCGGGCGTGGCGGGCGAGCTGTCGGTCTTCATGACCACGGAAAAAGTGGCGCCCGAGCTGCCGCCTTATACCCATGATAACCTGACCAATTGTTTCCTGCCGGTGATGCGAATCCTGCGGCAATACCTCAGCTCGGTGCTGGAACAGACGGCGATCCCGATCCCGCTGGAACTGCGCAAGTACGGCATTTCGGTTGGCGTGATCGCGGACCGCAAGCTGCTGGGCAACGCGGGCTTCGTGCTGGCCGTCGATGCCGAGATCCCGGCCGAGGACGTGCGCCGCCACTTCGCCGGCCAGGCCAAGATCGGCCCGGTGGAGGAAATCCGCCAGCTGGTCAACTCGGCCCTGCCGGGGATCACCCTGCGCCCGTTGCCGGTGGCCCCGCGCCAGATCCCCTACCATGCCGGGGTGGTCTATTTCGAACTGGACGGCGACAGCCCGTACTGGCGCAAGATGACCACCTCGGGCGGGATCGCGGTGCATGTCTCGGGGCAGTATCCGGGGCTGAAAATGGAACTTTGGGCGATCCGCAACACGTGAGGGGGCCGCGATGGCGGACGAGGATCCATTTGCCGAACCGGGGGACACCGACAAGACGGTGATCCGCCCCAATCCCGGCGGCCGGCGTCCTGCGGCCCAGCCGGCCGATCCCTTTGCGCCTGTTGCTCCGGCCGCGCCAGGGGCCGCGCCCGGCATGTCGGCAGGGCAGGGCGGGGCCTACGGCGTGCCCCATGCCGCGCCCCGGCGGACAACGGGCGATGCCAGCGCCGCCCAGGCGATGACGGGCATGAACCAGCTTGTGGCCTGCGCCTCGACCCTGTTTTCCCTGATCAGCCGCATCCGCAACCGGGCCCAGCACATGGACCCCGACAAGCTGCGCCAGTCGGTCGTGGCCGAGGTTCGGGCCTTCGAAAACCGGGCCCTGCAGGCGGGTATCCAGGCCCAGACCGTCAAGGTCGCCCGCTATGCCATGTGCGCGACCATCGACGACGTGGTGCTGAACACGCCCTGGGGCGGCCAGTCGGACTGGGGACTGCAATCCATGGTGGGCACGTTCCACCGCGAAACCGTGGGCGGAGACCGCTTCTACGACCTGTTGGCCCGGCTGGAAAAGGACCCGTCCAACAACATCGACATGCTCGAATTCCTCTACATGTGCATGTCGCTGGGTTTCGAGGGCCGGCTGCGCATCGAGCAGAACGGATCCGAAAAACACCTGCGCATCCGGCAGGGCCTGTCACGCATCATCCGCGGCCAGCGGGGCCAGGTCGAACGGGACCTGTCTCCGAACTGGAAAGGGGTCAAGAAGCCCTTCCGTGTGTTGTCGGCCTGGCGCGTGGTCTGGATCGCCGTGGGGGTCACGGCCTTGTTGATGCTGATGGAATTCGGCGGGCTGTCCTATGCGCTGTCGGTGCAGACCGAACGGGTGATCGGCCAGCTGGCCATCATCGACGCGGGCCCGCCCGCACGGCTGGAACGGCGCGCGCCGCCGCCGCCGCCCTTGCCCCCCGCGTCCACCATTGCCGAACAGATCGCCAAGGTCGAAGGTTTCCTGACCGAGGAAATCGAAGAGGGCATCGTCGAGGTCTTCCAGAAGGGCAACACGCTAATCATCCGGATCAAGGGCTCGGGCATGTTCGCGTCCGGGTCGGACCAGTTGCAGGACCGGTTCCGCGAGCCGGTCAACCGGGTGGCCAGCGCGCTGAACGACGAACCCGGCCCGGTGATCGTGACGGGCCATTCCGACAACGTGCCGATCCGGTCCTCGCGCTTTCCGTCGAACATGGCCCTGTCGCTTGCGCGGGCCAAGTCGGTCATGGCTGGCATGGAAGCGCGGATGGATGACCCCGCGCGCCTGTCCGCCGAGGGCCGGGCCGACAAGGAGCCCATCGCCGACAACGGCACCCGCGACGGCCGGGCCGCCAACCGGCGGATCGAGGTCGTGCTGGTTCAGGAGACCAAGGGATGATCCTGCGCACCTTCTTCCGGCTGTTCCGGTCGATCTATTTCGTGCTGTTCTTCGTGGCCGCCGTGCTGGGCGGGGCGTTCTGGTACTTTGGCCCGCTGATCGGCAACGACGAATGGCGCCCCTTCGCGGCGGTGGTGCCCCGGGTCGTGGTGATCTGCGTGATCGCCCTGCTGTTCGGGACGGCCATGCTGATCGTCGCCCTGACCCGGCGCAAGCATGACGACGACATGGCCGAGGACATGGTCGAGGCGGTCGATCCCGGGGCGGCGCTGATCTCGGCCGAGATGGACGAGCTGAAGGCCAAGTTCAAGACGGCGATGACGGCCCTGCGCAAGTCCAAGGGCGGGCGCAAGACGCTGAACGAATTGCCCTGGTACGTGATCATCGGGCCTCCGGGCGCGGGCAAGACCACGGCGATCGTCAATTCCGGCCTGCAGTTCCCGCTGGCCGAAGCCCTGGGCAAGGGGGCCATCGGCGGGGTCGGGGGCACGCGCAACTGCGACTGGTGGTTCACCAACGAGGCCGTGCTGATCGATACCGCCGGGCGCTACACCACCCATGAAGCCGATGCCGAGGCCGACAACAAGGCCTGGCTGGGCTTCCTTGGCCTTCTCAAGAAATACCGCCCCCGCCAGCCGGTCAACGGCGCCATCGTGGCGATCTCGCTCAGCGATCTCTACATGCAGGACGAGCTGACGCAGAAGGCCCATGCGCAGGCCGTCCGCCGCCGTCTGCACGAGCTGCGCGAGCAGCTGGGCGTGCGGTTCCCGGTCTATGTGCTCTTCACCAAGGCCGACCTGAACGCGGGATTTGCCGAATATTACGACATCCTCGGCAAGGAGGAGCGCGAGCAGGTCTGGGGCTTTACCCTGCCGCTGAATGTCTCGGCCTCCGAGGACGGGGCGATGGG
>PAQV01000047.1 GCA_002709405.1 Paracoccaceae bacterium | reverse complement strand
ATCCACGAGAAGATCTTGATGCCCGTGGGCAAGGCGATGACCATGGTCGCCAGCATGAAGTAGGCCTGCTGGTTCAGCGTCAGGCCGACCGTGTACATGTGGTGCGCCCAGACGACGAAGCCGATGCCGCCGATCGCGATCAGCGCCCAGACCATCGGCAGGTAACCGAAGACCGGCTTCTTGGCGAAGGTGGCGATCACGTGGGAGATCAGGCCGAAGCCCGGCAGAACCACGATATACACTTCCGGATGGCCGAAGAACCACAGGATGTGCTGGTAGAGCACCGGGTCACCGCCCCCCGCAGGGTCGAAGAAGGTGAAGCCGAAGTTGCGGTCCATCAGCAGCATGGTGATCGCGCCGGCCAGCACGGGCAGGGCCAGGAGGATCAGCCAGGAGGTGACGAAGATCGACCAGGCAAACAGCGGCACCTTGAACAGCGTCATGCCCGGCGCGCGCATGTTCAGGAAGGTGGTGATCATATTGATCGCGCCCAGGATCGACGAGGCACCCGACAGGTGCACGGCGAAGATGGCGAAATCCATCGACATGCCGGCCTCGTTGACCGACAGCGGCGGGTAAAGCACCCAGCCCACGCCCGAGCCGGCCTGGTCGTTGCCGCCCGGGGCCAGGACCGAACAGACGGCCAGGGTGGTGCCCGCAACGTACAGCCAGTAGCTGAGGTTGTTCATCCGCGGGAAGGCCATGTCCGGCGCACCGATCTGCAGCGGCATGAAGTAGTTGCCGAAGCCGCCGAACAGCGCGGGAATGACCACGAAGAACATCATAAGGATGCCGTGGCCGGTGATCAGCACGTTCCAAAGATGTCCGTTGGGCGTACATTCCGCCGATCCGGGGAACAGCCGCGCGCCTTCAAGGCACATCAGCTGGACGCCGGGTTCCATCAGTTCAAGCCGCATGTACACGGTGAAACAGACCGAGATCAGCCCGACGATCGCCGAGGTGATCAGGTAGAGAATCCCGATGTCCTTGTGGTTGGTCGACATGAACCAGCGGGTGAAGAAGCCCCGCTCGTCTTCATGCTCGTGACCGTGAATGGCTGCATCTGCCATAAAGGTGCCTCCTGTTGCGTCACGGGGCAGCCCCCGGGGCGGCCTCGATATTCATTCAGGTTCTAGAATGCCAGACCCTGTGCATCAATGCCGCAGGTTGATCCAGATCAAGAAAAATCGTCGCGGGCAGGGCCGGTTTCAGACCTTGGTCCGCGTTGACCCGGTGCTTTGGCGGTGGGGCAGGGGCTTTGACCCCGTGCGGGGGGCAGGTGGGCGGCCAGGATGGTAAATCGATTCTCGCCGCGCGCCGGGTCCGCGACGTCCTCTGGGGCCCATGCTTTCTTGACCTCGCCCCATGGGCATCACACAAACGCTGCGCGTCCCCAGCCCCAGGAGAGCTTTCGCGATGGACTACAGCCCCGAACCCTATGACACCGACAACATCTTCGCGAAGATCCTGCGCGAGGAGATCCCCTCGTTCCGCGTCTTCGAGGATGCCGACACGTTGGTCTTCATGGACATCATGCCCCGGGTCGACGGGCACATGCTGGTCATTCCCAAGACGCCCTGCCGCAACATGCTGGACGCCTCGGCCGATCAACTGGCGGCCTGCCTGAAGACGGTGCAGAAGGTCTCGCTGGCCCTGCTGGGCGCGCCTTACGGGGCCGACGGGATCACGCTGCAGCAGTTCAACGAGCCGGAAGGCGGGCAAGAAGTCTATCACCTGCATTTCCATATTCTGCCCAGGCGCGAGGGCGACAGCCTGCGCCCGCCCCGCCAGCAGGGCGACATGGAGGTCATCAAGGCCGAATCCGAACGCATCCGCGCGGCCATCGAGGCCGCTGGCTAAGGCTGAACCGAAAACGGGCAGGCGCGAAGTTCGTGCCTGCCCACAATGGGTCGCCATGCCCGTGGGATCGTCAGCCGCCCGGCAAGATGTCGAACAGCGACCGATACCCGAAAGTTGCGCCCGGCCGTGCGCCAAAGTCGATCTTGATGCCCGCGCCGACATAGGTCTGGTTGTCCGACAGGCCAAATCCGCTGGCGCTGACGCTGCCAAGCTCGGCATAGAAATTGGTCTGGTTGGCGATGCTGTAATTCACGCCGATGTCCAGCTTGGTCACGTCGACGAACTCCGAGCTGGCATAGTCGAACCCCGCCCGCGCGCTGAACCCGTTGCCGAAGGAATTGGCAAGGTCGACGCCCAGCATCAGGACATTCTCTCCGTCCGAATTCATGCCCCCGGCATAGGCTTCGGCGATGATGGTGTTGGTCAGGACCAAGCCGCCCTCGACGCCGTAAAGCGTGCCGTCCAGTCCTTCCAGCTCATCCCGCCCGACATAGGCGCCAAAAGACGCGGATTCGCTGCCATGGTAAATCCCGTGCAGGACCACATTGGTTCCGTCGCCGGAATAGCCGTAGTCATAAAAGCCTCCATCCAGCTGGGTTGCGAAATTGCGGGTGAATCCGAGTTCCGCCTGACCGCGAAGGGTCGTGCGATTGACATCGCTGTCTTCGGTGAATGCCGAGTATTCAAGCTCGATCGAGCCGCCATTGAAATCCGCGGCCATAACTGGCGCTGCGCACACCGCGGCAATGGCCGCGGCGGTCCCCAGTGTCTTCATGTTGTCTGCTCCGATGCCTGTCGGCGGTTGGATCCGCCGTTCAAGCCATTGCTATTGCAGCAAGATGGACGCGGTCAATCCGAAGAAGGTCGGGGGCCGGGACTGTGTTCGCGCTGCCACGGGGCTATGAAGGCGCGTGGTGTCCGACGTCCTCGGCCGAGGTCGGCACGTCCCCGAACACCGGTTCGAATGTGCGGCGCAGGGCCACGTCGAGGTCGTTCATCGTCACCGGCAGCCCAAGGTCGACAAGGCTGGTCACCCCGTGTTCGGTGATGCCGCAGGGCACGATACCGGTGAAATGCTCCAGTTCGGGATCCACGTTGATGGAAATACCGTGAAAACTGACCCATTTGCGCAGCCGGATACCGATCGCGGCAATCTTGTCCTCGACCACGGCCCCGGTGGCGCTGCGCGGCTTGTCGGGCCGTTCGACCCAGACCCCCACGCGCCCCTCGCGGATATGGCCGGTGATGTTGAATTCCTCCAGGGCCGCGATGACCCAGGCCTCCAGGTCGGCCACGAACCGGCGCACGTCGCGCCCGCGCCGCCCGACATCAAGCATGACATACACAACCCGCTGGCCCGGCCCGTGATAGGTGTACTGGCCGCCCCGGCGTGTTTCGTAGACCGGGAACCGGTCCGGCTGCACCAGGTCCTCGACCCGGGCCGAGGTCCCCGCAGTATAAAGCGGCGGATGTTCCACCAGCCAGATGCATTCGGGCGCGGTGCCCGCCGCGATTTCGGCGGCGCGGCGTTCCATGATGGAAATAGCCTCGGAATAGGGCAAAAGCCCATCTCGCGTCACCCATTCAACCATTTGGATAACACCTTTCCGAATTTCCCCAAATTGTTCCGGCTGTCGCGATAAAAATGGCATCGGCATCACAATTCTTCTGGCCCGGTTCGTCGGTCTCGGCTAGCCTTTGCCTATTATCGGTGACTCGTATGGGGAATTTAATTATGACAGCCAAATCCATAAAATTGGCCTGCTCGGCCGCCATTGCCATGAATTTCGCGGCGTCCACTGTACATGCCGGCAGTGCCGAGGCGTTCATCGCCGGCGCCGTTGCAGGCACGCTGCTGGGCGCGGCAACCAAGCCCAAGTCGTCTTCGTCGTCGCGCAAGACCTACGCTCCTTCGCCGCAGCGCCAGGCCAATCGCGAAATGCAGGCCGCGCTGAATTACTTCGGGTTTCCCGCCGGAACGCCCGACGGTGTGATCGGCAGCAAGACCCGCACGGCGGCGTCCCAGTTCCAGATCTTCATGGGTTATCCCGCGACGGGCACCCTGACGCAATACGAACGCGATTTCCTGGTCGCCTCGCACAACCGCGCGCAGATCGGCGGGCCCGAGGTCATCAAGGCCATGCAGGGCCCTGCCGGCGTGCGCGGCCTGCTGCACACATGGCGTGACGAAGCGGCCGGCGTGACCACCGCGCGCAACAGCTATGGTGGCCTGCCGGACGAGGTCAGCCAGGCCATCGACGAGGTCGCCGAAAGCTCGGAACCCAGCGCGGAACAACTGCTGCAGCGCTCCGGCTTCCTGCTGCTGGCCGATCTCAACAACGACGGCCGCAATGACTACGTGATCGACACCTCGGTGTCGGGCAGCTCGTTCTGGTGTGGTCCGTCGCATTGTTCGGTGATGGTTTTCGCCTCGACGCCAAGCGGTTACGTGCGCAACGACTTCCAGGCGCGCGGTGTCACCACGGCCAGCTTCTCGTGTCACCAAAGCGTGTGCCGGATCCACGACACGCCGCAGACCCAGATGGCCGTCGCCCCGAACCAGCAGGGCAGTGGCCAGCAGACCCTGCCAGGCACGACGATGGCTTCGGCCGCGGCTCCCGGGCTCCCCTCGTTCGATTTCGGCAGCGCCCCGGCCGAGGTTTCGCTGGCCAGCATGTGCAGCAAGGTCTCCCTGCTGACGAATTCCAATGGCGGCTACATCACGGCGGCCAACATGGTCGACCCCGAGCTTGCCCTGGGCGAGCAGTTCTGCCTGACCCGGACCTATGCCATCGGTGTTGGCGAGCAGCTGGTGACCAAGGTCAACGGCGCGACGCAACAGCAGATCGATTCGCAATGCGACGGGTTCGGCGCGGTGCTTGACCCGGTCATCGCGACTCTGCCGGAACAGAACAGCCTGGCGGTGCGCAGCAGCGTTCAGAAGTTTGCCCTGCAGTCGAACATGTCGCTGGAGCAGCTGACTTCGACGGCTCAGATCTGCCTGTTCTCGGGCTATCGCCGGGACAACATGAAGGTCGCGCTTGGCTCGGCCCTGGTGCTGGTCGGTGTCGGAGAGGCGCCCTATGCCGAGCTTGTCGGTCACCACCTGTCGCAGGGCTTTGGAGTGGCACAATCGCCGGACATGGCGCGCGGCTGGTATGAAATGGCGATCTCGGCGCTGAATTCTGGGTCCGAGCCGGTGTTTGCGCCCGGTCAGCCCGAGCGTATCGAGGTCATTCAGGCTGCGGCTCTGGGTGCGCCTGCCGCATCGAACGCGCCGATCGCGGCATCAGCGACCACCGGCGGGCTGCCCAGCTTCAGCCTGGATTGATCGTCAATCTATGAATTACGAGGGCCGACCTTCCGGGTCGGCCTTTTTTGTTTCTGGCCCAGGCGAAGTTGGCCTTTTGTCTCTTGAGGTCGGAAAGGTGGTCGTCTATACGGCGAAAACCAAGCCTTGGCAGTGCGGTCGTGGCGGAATTGGTAGACGCGCAGCGTTGAGGTCGCTGTGGGGTAACTCCCGTGGAAGTTCGAGTCTTCTCGACCGCACCAAATTTCCCATTGAGATTTTGCTATTCGAATCAAGAAGTTGAATAGATTCAACGACTTGATCTCTGGTGGGGCATTCCAGAACGTCACGCGACCTTCTGTGACGTTTGAGGTTTGGGTGCCGCCGCGGCTTTTCCATAAGTTCCCGATACGATCCAGCTACGCGGGACGTGACACGTGAAAATCCGCCTGGATGCCCGTGTTCGCGATGAATACGACGGCAAGGAAATATACCAGCGCAACCTCAAGACCTCCGGCCCGGCGGAAGCAACGCGGGGGAGCCGCTCGGTTCGAGCGTTTATGGACATGCGATTAGCCTAGGCAACGGCGGATGAGTGGATACAGGCCTTCACTCAGAATTGACAGGGGATCAGCGGGCGCTTCTGGACCGCTCCGGGGGCTTGCAGGGGGCTGCTAAGCGAATTTGAGCGAGACAAGGTTGCGTTGGCGTTCATGCAAGCCGGTATGCCTGCTGACGCCGGTGACTTGAGATGTCGAAATCGGGCCTGATGGCGCACCCCTGAAGATTCACGTTGCTGACCTTTCAACCGCAGGCGAGGTGATGATTGCGCGGCCTGGGCGCGCGGGTCAATCGAATGCTCTTCGTGCGCAGGTCAATGCTGATGGCCGCATCTTACGCCAGTTGGGCAGGACGTTGAGCATTGTTCAATATGTGCTCAGCCTGCGCGACGTCTTGAAGTAGGTTAAGGGGCTGTCAAAGATTACCTCCGGCAAGCTGAGTGACGGTCGGTTCGTCCGCGATCTGTGAGGCGGTGAAGTGGGCCAAGAAGCACGGCAGGGAGACGCTTGCCAAGTATCACACTATGCTCCTCCGCCTCTGCCTGAAGAGACCCAAAAGATTAGGGGTGGACACGTCGCCTTCCATAGCTTCCGGCACCGATTGCAGGACGCGGCGGATGACTTGGGGATTCCGGACTTGCATCGGAGGTATCTGACGGGTCGCGCAAATAAGAATGCGGTCCAAGGGGGCCAGGGAAAGAACAGCAAGGAGTCTTCCCGATCAACCGGATATGTCAGCTCATGAACGTCAGCGCGCGCGGGTTGCGGGTTTTCTGTAGCGGCCCTGCCGGCCGCAGGCAGCGCTCAGATATGGTTGTGCTGTCGCACAACAAGGCACAATTGCGTCTGAGCATGGGCAGTTAGGGGTGGCGTGATGGGCGCACAGGACCGACGCGCAAACAAAAGGAACCGGCCGCGCGACGTCATGCAAAGCGCCTTCGTTGGGACCGTGCCAACCGCCTCCGTGCCGACTGGACACCTGGGGAAGTCGAAACGGACGAAATTCGGCGTCAAGCTGAAATCACGGCTTTCCTCGCCGCGCGGAACGCTCAGAAGGCGGCATGAACAGATAGTTTTCAATTCACGACCAATTGCCGGGTGCCTTGGCTTCAAGGCGGTGCGAGAGTTTTCAAGTACAACATCTCGCGCCGAACCGCGACACAACATCTAGAGAATTCAGCTTGACGTCCTTCGACCCCCGGCGGCGGCAAGACTTTAGAAACGAAGCCGTATGGGAAACGAAGGATCTACTCTTCGCAGCCGTTCGATGCAGTGGGCAACCGAGCCCAAAACCTATGCGACCGCACGTACGGAACTTGAAACCGGAACGAAGCGTCCGTCGGCAGACAATTGTGACAGGTAGACTGACGATGTTCCCGTGTTGTTTCCTGGTCCAAATTTCAAAGTCAGATCACCAATTGTCAGAGTAGTCGGGCGCCCGAACACGGCGGCCAGGAATGTCTCCCGTGTTGGGTAACGGCCGGCTTCGGCGAGAACTTTGCAAACCGTCATCCCGATGATGTAGCCTTCCAAGTGGGAGAAATCGGGTTTGGTGTCCGGGTCAAACCGATTCAGCGTGGCTCGGTAGGTTCTGACCAGTTCAGAGCCTTGGCTTGTGGGGATCGGGACAATCTGGCTGATGACCACGCCTGCGCCGTCCTTGCCTGCGTGGGACGCAAACTCGTTTCCATTGACGAAGGAAATGGTGGCGAATTGCGAGTCCAGACCAACGGCCCGCACCCCTTTCAGGAAGTCTGCCGTCGCCTTGGGGGTCCCGGCCATGAACACGAGCGATGGCTGCGCATCGGAAATGACGCGGATCGCTTCGGACACGTCGCCGGTCGTCCTCTCGTAGGAGGCGAAGGTCTGGATGGAGGCGGAATGGCGGGCCAGGGCTGCGCCGAGTGCGTCTCGCATGGCCTGGCCATAGGCATCGGCCTGGAAGAACAAGGCGCAGTTCTTGATAAGCCCGCTGCGGGCGAAGTGGTCGACCAGCGCCTGGGCTTCGTTGCCATAGGATCCACGAATGTTCATCACATGAGTCCGTGTGGATTCGCGCAGGAAGCCGGTGCCGGTTGCGGGCCCGACGAAGGGGACTTGGCCACCCCGGGCAATCCGTTCGCTCAACTTGGATGTTGGTGTCCCGACGGCGCCGACCAGGGCAAAGACCTCTCCTCCGCGGACGAGGTTGCGAACGTTTTCCAGAGCGCGATCCGGGTCATAGCCGTCGTCCATGGCCCGTAGCACCGGTTTGCGGCCATGGACGCCTCCGGTTGCGTTGACCTGGGCAAAGGCCAATTCGATGCCCTTCCGCAAGTTGCTGCCGTAACCCTTGAGCGGACCGCTGAAATCGGCGGACTGCCCGAAAACGACGGTGTCGTTGGTAACCCCGGGTTCGGCCGAAATGTAGCGGACGAAATCCGAGGTTTCTTCGGTCAGACGTCGGGCCTGTTCCTGGATGGACAGGATCCCCTGGCGCACGCGTTCCATTTCGGCGTTGGTGGCTTGCGCGCATTCGTTGATCCGCTCGGTCGCGGCGACCTGGGCGTCGATGGCTTCCACCACGTCGGTGGCCAGTTTGGATACCTCGGAATTGGCCGATTTGTTGCTTTCGACCGCAAAGGTCATGTTGTCGGCGGCCCGGTTCATTTCCAGAGCGGTCTGCTTGACGCGGAAGGCCGCTTCGGAGGTGTTCTTTGACAGGCCCTTGACCTCTTGCGCAACGACGGCAAAGCCGCGGCCGGCCGGGCCTGCACGCGCGGCCTCGATGCTGGCGTTGATGGCCAGCATGTTGGTTTTGAACGCAATTTCTTCGATCAGATCGACGAGCTTGACGATTTCTTGCGCGGCGTTGGCCACATCCTTGGTGATGGTGAGCGCCTCGTCAGCGCGATCGGAGGCGCGCTTGACGCTTTCCTCCGAGGCATTCACCCGCTGCGTCACCTCGGAGATGGTCGTCCGGATATCGGCCGCCGCCTGAACGACCGTCGAGAAACTGTCGACCGCGTTTTCGGTTGCCCGGTTGCCATCGTCTCCGCTGGCGATCAGCGACTTGATGACATTGCCGACGGTGGCGTCGAACCGCTTGCCCACATTGCGCATTTCACTGCGGCGCTTCAGCTCTAGCTGGCCTTCGCCGATGGTTTGCGTTTCATTCTGGCCAACCAGTTTGAAATGCGTCTTGCGCAGCCGTTCGACGATATCCACCAGGTCCGACAGGGGGCCATCCGCGCCGCTTAGCGACAGGGGGCGATCGGTTTCGTCGATGAGAAAGGCATTGATCTGCTGGGTCAGGTTGGCCAGCAGGCCATCGAGATCGGACTGGGGCTGAGAGACCTGCATCGTCACCTCCGGTTGTCGTGAAAGAGCGCGGGACCCATTGCGCCCGGTGAATTTTCCCAGGCGCGTCATTTATTTGACCGAACCAGGCCGCATCGGGCGGGCAAGGCGAGGCCAACAGGAGCGATGTACGTGACCATGTCCTACGCAGGGTCAGGACTGGAGCGGTTTCGCGGTAGTGTCCCCGGCAAGGAGCACCCCACGTGATGCAGATGACGTCATCAAATCCTCCGATGTCGGTCATGGCGTTGCCGGACCTTCGCCTATTCTCCCTAACTTGCCGTTAATCGCCGCTTGCTTGACGGTGTCGAAGCGGTGGCTAGGTGCCAATTGACGCGTTTTATCATTTAAAATTCAGCTGGTTGTAGGGTTTGTGCAGTCCAGCACAGCGCGTGCTCGGAAAGGAAAATTGAGAAAACCGCCGGGTAGGTTACCTTGGGCACATCAGAGACCGGAGGATGTCATGAGCTGGAACCCTGTGCTCGACCCCGCAATTCCGACTGGCACATCAGTCGATTCCATTGAAACCCTGATCGTTCCGCGCGCGCGGGATCTGGGGGATTTCGAGGTCCGGCGCGCCCTGCCGGCGCCGAAACGGCAGATGGTTGGGCCGTTCATCTTCTTCGACCAGATGGGGCCGGCAGAGTTCGTGACAGGGCAGGGGATCGACATCCGGCCTCACCCACATATTGGTTTGGCAACAGTGACTTACCTCTACCAGGGCAAGTTCCACCACCGCGATTCCCTGGGCACCGATCAGTGGATCGAACCGGGGGCGGTGAACTTGATGACCGCGGGGCACGGGGTGACGCATTCCGAACGGGTCGACGGCGACATGCTGAAGGCCCCATACGATCTGTTCGGCATCCAGACCTGGATCGCGCTGCCCGAGGACAAGGAGGACATGGACGCCGACTTCCTGCATGTGCCCAAGGCCGAGCTGCCGTTCCTGCAGGCCGAGGGCAAGGAGGTGCGCTTGATCCTGGGCGATGCCTATGGCGAAACGGCCCCGGCCGCGACCCCGTCCGAGATGTTCTATGCCGATGCCGCCTTGCAGCCCGGCGCGGCGATTCCACTGCCCGACAACCACGAGGACAGGGGGGCCTACGTTGTCGGCGGATCCGTGGAAGTGGCTGGAAAGACGTATGATTCCGGGCAGATGATGGTCTTTCGGCCGGGCGACAGCGTGTCCCTGAAAGCGGGACCCGAGGGCGCCCGGCTGCTGCTGCTGGGCGGCGCGACGCTGGAAGGACCGCGCCATATCTGGTGGAATTTCGTGGCCTCGTCGAAGGAAAAGATCGAGGCCGCAAAAGAGGCCTGGCGCGAGGGCGACTGGGAGCACGGCCGCTTTCAACTGCCGCCCACGGACAAGGACGAGTTCATTCCCCTGCCGTGATCCAAGAAATGCGCGAAAACTCTGCCGAAAGCGCTTGACGGGGGCGGCTGGCGGGCTTATCCCGCGCTCCACCACCAGCGGATGCGGGTGGCCAGCGCGGTTGTAGCTCAGTTGGTTAGAGTACCGGCCTGTCACGCCGGGGGTCGCGGGTTCGAGCCCCGTCAACCGCGCCACTTTCTTCCTTTTTGTACAAAACAAAATCAGAAGATCGTGGCGTTTTGCGCGTTTTGTACATCGCCCGTTCCAATGTTGAAACGCCCCGGGATCCCCCCGGAGCGCCCTTGACCGGCACCGCGTGGTGGCGCGGTCTAACTGTAGGTCCAGCTGCCGGCCTCGGACCGGTCCAGCACGATCACACGGGCCCCGTTCTGGACCTGCTCGGCCAGGTAGATGGCGTCTTGGTTGAACAGGCGAATGCAGCCCGAAGACGCGTCCTCGCCCACCGTCCAGGGGTAGGGCGTGCCGTGGATGCGATAGAGAGTGTCACGCCCGTTGCGATATAGGTAGAGCGCCCGAGCCCCCAGAGGGTTTTCCAGCCCGCCTTCCATGCCCGCGCGCCAGGGGCCATAGGTCTCGGGGTCGCGCCGCAGCATGTTGGCCGTGGGCGTCCAGCCCGGCCAGTCGCGCTGGTAGGCCACCGTGGCCTCGCCCTGGAAGACCAGGCCGGCCTCTCCGACGCCGATGGCGAAGCGGGTGGCCATGTTGCCCTCTTCGACCAGGTACAGCCGGTGCGCCCCGGTATCGACGACCAGAGTGCCCGGCGGATAGGGCGCGTAATAGGGCACGCGCTGGCGCTTGCGGTCCTCGGTCACGTAGGTCGGGGAAATCGCGGGCACGATGAAGTCTCCGTCCTGGACGGCGCCGTACATCGCCAGGGTCTCCGGGCTGGCGGTGGTGGCCGGGATCTGCTCGATCGGAGGAGGCGCGCAGGCGGCCAGGGCAAGCAGTACGGGAAGGGGCAGCAGGACTTTCATGTCGCGATCTCCGCTAAGGCCCTGACCGGCAGGCAGGATTTTCTGGCCGGCAGGGCGGGATCCATGCCCCTTATGATGAGCCCGCAGCCCCGATCGGCAAGGGGAATTGCCCCGGCACCGCAGGAATTTTGCCCCGGTGCGGGACCCGGGTGCCACATTGGGCCAGGCGGTGACGCAGGAACGGGCGACAGGCTGTGTGGGCTGACCTTTGGTCAATCGTGAAAAAGGCGGTAAAAGCCGCTTGACGCTTCGCGCCGCTTTGCCTATTTCCACCTCCTACGCGCGGTTGTAGCTCAGTTGGTTAGAGTACCGGCCTGTCACGCCGGGGGTCGCGGGTTCGAGCCCCGTCAACCGCGCCATTTCCCCCTAGGCCCCGATCAGGGCTGGGCGGGCTTGTCGAAGATCCTTCGAAAATATCAGCTGAGCACCAAGACGGGCCGAAGGGTCCAAAGTTGATGTGATGCTTTAGGTTCAAGCCGTAATCCCTTGATCCCAAAGGCGTTTGGTCCGGACTGTCAGTAGGTGTAGCCCAGCTGCGCTTCCAGCCCCAGGTCCAGTTCGGCGCGCAGGAAGTCCATGTCCGCCTCCGACATCCGGTCCGGCGTGACGGGGCGCGCATCGACCGAGGCGCTGTGGCGCGTGCCCAGCCGCCGGTTGACCGGCTTCACGAAGTCATGCTTGCGGCGCATCCCGAAGCGGTCGACCATCGCGTTCAGGGCGGTTTCGGGGTCGGCCAGAAAGCTTTCCATGCGCACCAACAGCACGTCTCCGCCCCGGTGCAGCATCGACAGGTGGCCCTGCAGCTTGGCCCGGCGCAGGGCGAACAGAGAGGGAAACGGCGCGCCGGTCAGGGGGTGGCGGTCGAATTGCAGCTCGCGGCCCAGGGCCTTCAGTTCCGGGTGGATGGTTTCGAAATCCTCGATCCGGTCCACCAGCCCCAGCCAGGGCGCGCGGATGAAGTCCGAAAATTCAAGGGTTTGCATACTGGGATCGGCATGCCAGGGCCGTTTGTGCATGGACAGGGCCCAGCTTTCGGCATTGCGGATACAGACGATGGTCAACAGGTTGTCGGGCACCGCCAGCATGCGCGGAAAGCCATGTTTCCAGCCCAGGGCCTCGGTCCGGAACGAGGCGATGTTCTTGTCGATGAGCTTGCGCACCACGTTGGTGCCCGACCCCCGTTCGCCGATGACCTGGAACATCTCGGGCGGCTCGGACGTGACCCGATGCGCGAAGACGCCGGTGCTGGCGAAGCTGTCGGGGATGGCGCTCATCTGCGGGGTCCTTGGGCAATTACCGTTTCACAATCTGTGCCATGCTACGTTACAACATGGCAAACAAGAGGCAGAGCAGGAGCCTTTTTCGATGCAGAGCGCGGCGGCACTGACGATGGTGCGCGACGATGCCTTCTTCCTGAGGGCTTGGCTGGATCATTACGGCACGCTGTTCGGGCGCGAGAATTGCTATGTCATCAACCATGGCCGGGGCGAGACGGTGGCCGAGATGGCAAAGGGGTGCAATGTCATCGGCATTCCGGGCGATCCGCACAAGAATTTCGACATCAAGCGCTGGCGGTTGTTGAACGGGCAGGTGCAGGGGCTGCGCAATTATTACCGCCACGTGATCGTGGGGGACGTGGACGAGCTGGTGGTGCTGGACCCGGAGGCCGGGATGGACCTGAAAAGCTGGCTGGACACGGTGCCGGAAAAGCGGGTGCTGACGCCCTTGGGACTGGAGGTCATCCACCGGATCGATGTTGAGCCGGAGCCGGTCACGGGCAAGATCCTGGGGCCTCGGCGCCATGTGCGCCCGGCGCCGCATTATTCGAAACCTTGTGTGATTTCCGAGCCGACCAAGATCGCGCGGGGCGGGCATTACACCCAGCATCCCAAGCTGCATGCGCCCGAGCACCTGTACCTGTTGCACCTGAAATACTGCGATTTCGACGCCTATTGCGAGGTCATGGACCGGCGCAACCAGACGACGGCCGACACCGGCGGGACGGTCAAGGACGTGTCGATCGGGCGCCATTGGTTTGCCGAGGCGCGGGGCGAGGACCGGGCGGTTTTCGAGGCGTTCCAGGGGCTTGAGATGCAGGAGGGCTTTGACATGGCGCCCTTGCGGCGGAAGATGCAGCGCAGTTTCAAGCCGCGGGGTGACACCGGGTATTATAATTTCGCGCGGCCCGATTACGAGACCCAGTACGTGCTGCCAGAGCGGTTCTCCGGGCTGGTTTAGGCGGTCGGGTTTTCGGGACTATCAGAGGGCGCTGCCCTCTCTTGGCCTGCGGCCAATTCACTCCCGGGGTACTTGGAAAGAGAAAGAAGCAGGGGCGCGCGGGTTGGGCGCGCCCCCGGTGTGTTATTTCTGGGCCAGGGCAGAGAGCACGCGGGCCCAGGAGCGGATACCCTTGTGGAAGCTTTCCATGTCGTATTTTTCGTTCGGCGAGTGGATCTGGTCGTCGTCCTTGCCGAAGCCGATCAGCATCGGGGTGACGCCCAGCATGTTGGCGAAATGGCCGGCAATGGGGATCGAGCCGCCGCAGCCGATGAAGGCGGCCGCGTCGGGCCATTCGTCGGAAAGCGCCTGGCGCGCGGCTTCGAAGGCGGGATCGGAGGTGTCGAAGGCACCGGCTTTGGACGCTCCGTGGGCCTTGAACTCGACCGTGCAGTCGGGGGGCAGCATGGAGCGGACCATAGCACGGAAGTTCTCGCGGATGACCAGCGGGTCCTGGTCGCCCACCAGCCGGAAGCTGATCTTGGCCGAGGCCTGGGCGGGCAGAACGGTCTTGAAGCCGTCTCCGGTGTAGCCGCCCCAGATGCCGTTGACGTCGCAGGTCGGGCGGGACCAGATCTGCTCGAGGGCGGAAAAGGTGGATTCTCCGGCCGGTTCGCTGAGGTCGACGCCACCCAGGAAGTGGCGGGCGTCAAAGCCGAGTTCGGACCATTGGGCCTTGAGATCGTCGGAGATCTCGGGGACGCCATCGTAGAAATGGGGCACCGTGATGCGGCCGCGATCGTCGTGCAGGGCGGCGATGATGCGCGACAGGACGCGGATCGGGTTGATCGCCGCGCCGCCGTACATGCCCGAGTGCAGGTCCTTGTCGGCGGCGGTGATCGTCAGTTCCTCGCCCAGCAGGCCGCGCAGCATGGTGGTGATCGCCGGGACGCGGCTGTCAAAGAGGCCGGTGTCGCAGATCAGGGCGAAATCGGCGGTCAGCTCGGCGGCGTTCTCCTTCATGAAGGGCACCAGCGAGGGCGAGCCGCTTTCCTCTTCGCCTTCGAAGAAGAAGGTGATCTTGCAGGGGAATTGCCCGTGGACCGCCTTCCAGGCCCGGCAGGCTTCGACGAAGGTCATCAGCTGGCCCTTGTCGTCGGCCGCGCCGCGGCCCCGGATGACCTTGCCCCTGGGGGTGTCCTGGATCTGCGGGTCGAACGGGTCGCGGTCCCAAAGCGCGCGCGGGTCAACCGGTTGTACATCATAATGGCCGTAAAAGAGCAGATGGGGCCCGTCTCCGTCCACATGGCCCACCACCATCGGGTGGCCGGGTGTGGGGCGGGTTTCTGCGGCGATGCCCATGGACTGCAGGTCGGCGACCAGCCAGTCGGCGGCTTCGGCGCAATGGGCCTTGAAGGCGGGATCGGTGGAGATCGAGGGAATGCGCAGAAGCGTCAGGAGCCGGTCGAGAGAGGCGTCGAGATCGGTGTCGATGCGCGACAGGACTGCGTCGAGGGACATGGGAACCCTTTCGGTTGGAATTTGGCGCGACCCTACCAGCCCCATGGGCCGCGTCCAGTGCGCGGCGGGTATGCAAGGGGGAGGCAGGTGTTTGGGGAGGCAGGTGTTTCCGATGCGACGTCACGGTTTCTTGAGCAGGCCTTCGGGGCGACTTTCGTCGCCTGTCGAGTTTGATTCATGTCAAGGATGCGACATAGGTGCAGGTTCTACTGACTTGCTATCGCAGTGCCGGATCTTTAATCATTCCAGAAACTGTATGCGTGGTGGACCCGGCTGTGGCAGCCCGGGATGGGGCGGTTTTTTCCGCACAAGGGGATGGGCACGGGCCCGGAGAAGGAGAGACGAAGGTGAATTACGCCGCTCAGCTGGACAGCGCCATTGATCGCCTGCACGAAGAAGGCCGGTATCGCACGTTCATCGACATCGAGCGCCACCGCGGCAGCTTTCCCCATGCAACCTGGACACGCCCCGACGGCACCGTGCAGGACGTGACCGTATGGTGTGGCAACGATTACTTGGGGATGGGCCAGCATCCGGTGGTGCTGGAGGCGATGCACGAAGCCATCGACGCATCCGGCGCGGGCTCTGGCGGCACGCGCAATATCTCGGGCACGACGGTGTATCACAAGCGGCTGGAGGCCGAGCTGGCCGATCTGCACGGC
The DNA here is from genome assembly GCA_002709405.1 of Paracoccaceae bacterium. Taxonomy (GTDB): domain Bacteria; phylum Pseudomonadota; class Alphaproteobacteria; order Rhodobacterales; family Rhodobacteraceae; genus Marinibacterium. The sequence goes on along the minus strand of PAQV01000047.1, from coordinate 24,543 downwards.
AAGGAAGCGGCGCTGCTGTTCACCTCGGCCTACATCGCCAATGATGCCACGCTGTCGACCCTGCCCAAGCTGTTCCCGGGGCTGATCATCTATTCCGACGCGCTGAACCATGCCTCGATGATCGAGGGCATCCGGCGCAATGGCGGGGCCAAGCGGATCTTCCGCCACAACGACCTGGCCCACCTGCGCGAGCTGCTGGAAGCCGACGATCCCAAGGCGCCGAAGCTGATCGCCTTCGAATCCGTCTACTCGATGGATGGCGACTTTGGGCCGATTGAAGCAATTTGTGACCTGGCCGACGAATTCGGCGCGCTGACCTATATCGACGAGGTTCACGCGGTCGGAATGTACGGCCCGCGCGGGGCCGGGATCGCCGAACAGGACCGGCTGATGCACCGGATCGACATGATCAACGGCACGCTTGCGAAGGCCTATGGCGTGATGGGCGGCTATGTGGCGGCGTCTCACAAGATGTGCGACGCGATCCGGTCATATGCTCCGGGCTTCATCTTTACGACGTCGCTGCCGCCGGCCGTGGCGGCCGGTGCGGCGGCCTCGGTGGCCTTTCTCAAGCGCGCGCCAGAGCTGCGCGAGCAGCACCAGACCCAGGCCAACATCCTGAAAACGCGCCTGAAAGGCATGGGGCTGCCGTTCATCGACCATGGCTCGCACATCGTGCCCGTGATCGTGGGCAACCCGGTGCACACCAAGACCCTGTCGGACATGTTGCTTTACGATTTCGGCATCTATGTCCAGCCGATCAACTTCCCCACCGTGCCCCGCGGCACCGAACGTCTGCGCTTTACCCCGTCGCCGGTGCATGGCCCCGACGAGATGGACAAGCTGGTGCATGCGCTTGACGTGCTGTGGTCGCATTGTGCGCTCAATCGCGCCGAATTGGCGGGCTGACGCCACGCGATCTTCGCAGGAAGAATGGCCTGTGTTAACGTCCCTTTAAAATAAGGCGGTATCGAATCGGGATGTGATTCGAGGCGTCAACGGACATGGGGCACAGTGGAATGATCGGGCGGCGTGATCCACGCAGTAATACCGGGCACCCGGGCGGTGATGCCACCGACCGGATCAAAAGCTTCGACGATTTCGAGCTGAAACTTGGCGACGTCATGCGCGGCGAGCGGGCCACCATGGGCAAGTCGCTGCTGGATGTTCAGCGCGAGTTGCGGATCAAGGCCACCTACATCGCCGCGATCGAGAACTCGGACCCTTCCGCTTTCGACACGCCCGGCTTCATCGCGGGTTACGTGCGGTCCTACGCCCGCTACCTGAACATGGATCCCGAGAAGTGTTTCGCCGCCTTCTGCGAGGAAAGCGGGTTTTCCGTGGCCCACGGCATGTCGGCCGAAGCGTCCAGCGTGCGCAAGACGGCCGTGCCGCTGCGCGTCAAGCGCAAGGCGCCGGTGGAAAACGATCCCTTCCTGTCGCCCAAACTGCCCTTCGCGCCGTCCGGCACCAGTTTCTGGGCCGATTTCGAGCCGCGGGCCATCGGGTCGACACTGGTCCTGCTGGCGCTGATCGGGGGCATCGGCTACGGCGGCTGGATGGTTCTGAAACAGGTGCAGCAGGTGCAATTGTCGCCGGTTGAACAGACGCCGGTGGTTCTGTCTGACCTGGACCCGCTGGACGCCGCGACCTCGGCCCTGGGCCAGGCCGAAGACCCGGCTGCCGCGCAACCGTCGACCGAGGCTCTGGACCGGTTGTATCGTCCCGCCGCGCTGGATCTGCCGGTGCTGGTGGCGCGCGATGCCCCGATCTCGACGCTGGATCCCAGCAAGGTCGGCACGTTGATGCCGGGCAGCCTGCCCGAGATCGACCTGGCCGAGGCGCCGCTTGCCGCGCCCGCAGAGGCCGGTGGCCCGGTGACCCCGCAGGTCGTCGAAGACGCGGCACCGACCCTGGTGATGGTGGCGGTCCGCCCGTCCTGGGTGCGCGTGCGCAGCGCCGACGGTTCGGTGATCTTCGAGGGGATCATGGACTCGGGCTCGACCTACGAAGTGCCCGCGACCGAAGAGCCGCCGACCTTGCGGGCCGGCGAATCCGGGGCGGTCTATTTTTCGATGAACGGTCAGCATTATGGCCCGGTCGGGCCCAGCGGTACGGTGACGTCGAACGTGCCGCTGTCGATCTCGGCCGTGTCTGAACGGTTCGCCCTGGCCGACCTGGATGACGACCGCGACCTGGCCCGTGTGGTGGCCGAGGCGCAAGGGATTGTCCCCGTCGAATAAGGGCGCATTGCCAGCCGGTCCCATGGGGCCTATCTAGCGGGTACGAACAACGAGGAGGCGCCCATGTCGCTGAACCACGTCCGCCCGTGGCGCAACATCTACCGCCGCAAATCTCGCCAGATCATGGTCGGTTCCGTGCCCGTCGGGGGCGATGCGCCGATCTCGGTCCAGACGATGACCAACACGCCCACGACGGATGTCGCGGCGACCGTGGCACAGGTTCAGGCCGCGGCCGAGGCCGGGGCGGATATTGTCCGGGTGTCGGTCCCGGACGAAGCGTCGTCGAAGGCCCTGAAAGAGATCGTGCGGGAAAGTCCCGTTCCGATCGTGGCCGACATCCATTTCCACTACCGGCGGGGCATTGAATCGGCCGAGGCCGGGGCGGCTTGTCTGCGGATCAATCCGGGCAATATCGGCGACGAAAAGCGTGTGCGCGAGGTGATCGCCGCGGCGCGGGATCACGGCTGTTCGATGCGGATCGGGGTGAACGCGGGCTCCCTGGAGCGGCATCTTCTGGAGAAATACGGCGAGCCTTGTCCGGAGGCGATGGTCGAATCGGGTCTTGAGCATATCCGGATCCTTGAGGACAACGATTTCCACGAGTTTAAGATCTCGGTGAAAGCGTCGGACGTGTTCCTGTCGGCGGCGGCCTACCAGGGCATTGCCGAGGCGACGGACAAGCCGATCCATCTGGGCATCACCGAGGCTGGCGGGTTGACGAGCGGGACGATCAAGTCGGCGATCGGGCTGGGTAACCTGCTGTGGATGGGCATCGGAGATACGCTGCGGGTGTCGCTGTCGGCCGATCCGGTCGAAGAGGTCAAGGTGGGTTACGAGATCCTGAAGTCGTTGGGTCTGCGGCACCGGGGGGTCAACATCATTTCCTGCCCGTCCTGCGCGCGCCAGGGGTTCGACGTGATCAAGACGGTGGAGGCCCTGGAGAAGCGGCTGGAGCACATCAAGACGCCGATGAGCCTGTCGATCATTGGCTGCGTCGTGAACGGCCCGGGAGAGGCCCTGATGACCGATGTGGGCTTTACCGGGGGCGGGGCCGGGGCCGGGATGGTGTACCTGGCGGGCAAGGCCAGCCACAAGATGGGGAACGATCGGATGATCGACCACATCGTGGAAGAGGTCGAGAAAAAGGCGGCCGAACTGGATGCCGCGCAGGAAGCGGCAGAGTAGGCCAGGCGGCCTGTCCCACGCGTGGGACATGTGCCTGCCCCTTATAAATCAAGGGGTTGCAGCGGCGTTTTAACCAGGCGTTAGGATTTGGGAAGATGGGTGTGGAACGCCCATCCTACGCGCGAGGCGAAAAAATCGGGGGCCGTGAACCTGATTTTTACAGCTTCGCCCCAGGTTGGGCGCATGACAGCCTATCGACGCCTTCGCATCCCCGGAGGCACCTATTTCTTCACTGTTCGACTGGCCCGCCGCGGTGGCAGCGAGCTTGTCGACCATATCGGCCACTTGCGCTCGGCCTATGCGGTAACCTTGCTGGAGCGGCCATTTCGCACCGATGCGATCGTGATCCTGCCCGATCACCTGCATGCGGTCTGGACCTTGCCCGAGGGCGACGACGACTTTTCCAATCGCTGGCGACTGATCAAGACGCGGTTCACGCGGGCGGTCGGGCGGCGTGCGCCAAAGGGCGCGTCGCAGGCCGCGAAAAGGGAATGCGGGTTGTGGCAACGACGGTTCTGGGAACATGCCATCCGGGACCGGGCGGACCTTGATCTGCATCGACAGCGATGCTGGACGGATCCGGTGCGCCATGGCTTAGCGCGGAGGCCTCAGGACTGGGCGTTCTCGTCGATCCACCGGGACACGCGGGAGGGCGCCGCACCCGATGGTGTGCGCCCCTGGTTTTCTCCCGGCATTCCCGGCACCGGCCAGGCCGGGCAAAGTCTTGGGTCGCCGCGATGACCAGTGCAGGGCGTAGGATGGGTGCTGAGCACCCATCTTACATCACAAGATCAACCGCGCTTGTCGGCGACCATGACCGCCATCTGGTCGGCCGGCACGAAGCCGCGCAGAAGCTCGTCGTGCAGCACGAAGGTCGGCGTGCCGTTGATCTGCAGCGCCTGCGCCAGCGACCGCGTCGTCGCGATTTCCTGGGTCACCGCGTCGCTGTCCATCGCCTCCAGGATCGGGTCCGGCTCCAGCCCCAGGCCTTCGGCAATGCGCCGCAGGGCCACGTCCGTCGGATCGCCCGAAAACTCCATCAGCACGTCGTGGGCCTGCTTGTAGGCCTCGTCTCCGGCCACGTGCTTGACCGCGATGGCGAAGCGCGACGAGATCAGCGAGGCCTCTCCCAGGATCGGGAACTCCTTGATGATCACCCGGATATTGCCGTCCTCGGCCAGCAGTTCGGCGACCTCGGGATGCGCGCGCCGGCAATAGCCGCAGCGGTAATCGAGGAACTCGACCAGGGTGATGTCCCCGTCCGGGTTGCCTCCGACATAGGAAAACCCGTCGTCGAACAGCGCGTCGGCATATTGGTCGACCAGGTCGAAATCGGCTTGGGCCTGGGCCTGGGCCTGACGCTCTTCAAGCACGTTGATGGCGTCGACAATGGCCTCGGGGTTGTCCAGCAGGTAGGCCCGGACCGCTTCGCCGAAGGCGGCCTTTTCAGACTCGCTCATGGCGTTGATGTCAAAGGCCAGGGTGGGCGTGGCGGCCAGCGCAGCCGCAAAGCCAAGGGGGGCCAGGAAAGCCGTGGGGCGGATCATCAGTTACTCCGTTTGTTATAACGTTCGGCGGCGGCGAGGATGTCCTCGGCCCGTTGCCATGCGGGGGAGCCGCGGGGCAGCAGCCCCGAGGCGCGTTGAGCGTGATAGCCGGCATCCTTCAGCCGCCCCTGCAGGGCATAGCGTTCGGCCACCGACAGCGAGGCCATGCCGGGCTGACCGGTCTGGGCATAGGCCTGGCCGAGGTCGCGCAGGATGCGCGCATCGCGGAAATCCCGGGCCCGGGCGGCCTCCAGCTGTTTCAGGGCGGCCTTGGGTTGGCCGTTGGCCAGCAGGGCCCGGCCATAGGCCCCCAGGATCAAGGGTTCGGACGGGGCCCCTTGCGCGGCCAGGGCATAGGCCGCCACGGCGGCGCCTGTCTGGCGGCCTTCCAGCAGGATTTGGCCTTTCAGGTCATAGTAGTAAGGGTCCTTCGGGCGCGCAGCCAGGGCCCGGTCGATGGCCGCTACGGCCGCCGGCAGGTTGGAGTTGAGGTGATGGGCAATCGCCTCGCGCATATGGCGGACATCGGCATAAGGCTCGGACGCGGCCCGGCGCAGGGTCCATGAGGGCGAGCGGGTGAAGGCCGAGAGCTTCCCGCGCATCCGGGCGTACCAATAGGCGTCCGAGGCCGAGGGCAGGGCGCCGTTTCCATAGGCCGAGACATAGGCCTTGGCGGCGCGGATCCGGTCGCTGGTCAGCGGGTGGGTGCGCATGTAGGGATCCTGCCGCCCCTGGCTGAGCACCTCCTGGCCGCGAAAGATCTCGTGCAGCTCGACAAGGCCTTCGGGGTTCACCCCGGCCGAGCGCAGGTAGCGCCCGGCGGATTGGTCGGCCGAGGCTTCCTCGGCCCGGGTATGGGCGAGAAAGGCGCGCATGGCCGAGGACGAGGTGCCGAAGGCGAGGCCCGCGGCGGCGTCTCCGCCCGCGCCGGCGGCGGCGGCGGCCACGGCCAGGGCGATGCCCAGGCCGGCGGTGGTGCGGGCCGATTTCAGGTTGGCCATGCGCCGGGCGATGTGCCCGTTGGAGATATGCGCGGCCTCGTGGGCGATGACGGCCTGCAGGGCGCGCGCACTGTCGACGCGGTTGATCAGCCCGTAGTGGATGAAGATCGTCTGGTTGTCGACGACGAAGGCATTGAGTGAGCTGTCGTCGACGATCAGCACGCGCACGCGATTCGGGTTCAGCCCGGCGGCCTGCAGAATCGGGGCGGACAACCTCGTTAGCGACATTTCTATGTCGGGATCGCGCAATAAGCCTATTGCTGCGGCAGGCAGGGCCAACCAGCAGGTCAATAGGACGGATAGGCAGGTGGCCGGGATTGACCTGGCCCGGACAACGCGCTGAAAACCCATGACCGCACCATGGGAGAGCCTTATGCGAAACTCAAGCCGGTCCAATGTCGATCCCTTCATTGTGATGGACGTGATGGAAGCTGCCCGCCAACTGGAGGAAGAGGGGCGCCACATCGTCCACATGGAGGTCGGCCAGCCGTCGACCGGGGCGCCGGTGGGCGCGGTCCGGGCGGTGCGCGAGGCGTTGGGCTCGGATGATCCGATGGGCTACACGGTGGCTTTGGGGTTGCCCGAGCTGCGCGAGAAAATCGCGGACCTTTATGGCAAATGGTACGACATCGACCTGAACCCCGAGCGGGTGGTGGTGACCAACGGGTCCACCGGCGGGTTCATCCTGGCGTTCAATGCGCTGTTCGACAGTGGCGACCGGGTGGGGATCGGGGCGCCGGGCTATCCGTCCTACCGGCAGATCCTGACGGCCCTGGGCATGGAGCCGGTGGACCTGGTGACCCGGCCCGAGAACCGGTTTCAGCCGGTGGTGGAGGATTTCGCGGGCAAGGACCTGGCCGGGCTGATGGTGGCGTCTCCGGGCAATCCGACGGGCACGATGCTGGACAAGCCGGCGCTGGCCAAGCTGATCCACGGGGCGCAGGGCGAGGGGATTTCGTTCATCAGCGACGAGATCTACCACGGGCTGGAATACGAGAAAAAGGCCGTCTGTGCGCTGGAAGTGTCGGACGATGTCTACGTAATCAACTCGTTTTCCAAGTATTTCTCGATGACGGGCTGGCGGATCGGCTGGATGGTGGTGCCCGAGGACCAGGTGCGGGTGGTCGAGCGGCTGGCGCAGAACCTGTTCATCTGCCCGCCGCACGTGTCGCAGCTGGCGGCGCTGGCCTCGATGAGTTGCGATGACGAGTTGCAGGGCAATGTCGACATCTACACTGCGAACCGCAAGCTTCTGATGGAGGGCCTGCCGGGGGCCGGCTTTCCGAAGATCGCGCCGCCGGACGGGGCGTTTTACGTTTATGCCGACGTGGCGGACCTGACGACGGACAGCCGGGCGCTGGCGTCCGAGATCCTGCACGAGGCCGGGGTGGCGGTGACGCCGGGGCTGGATTTCGACCCCGTGCGCGGGGCGACGACGCTGCGGTTTTCCTATGCGGGCGCGACCGAGGACATGGAAGAGGGTTTGCGGCGTCTGAAGGGTTTCATAGACGGGCGGAGTTACGCTAGAAGGGCCTGAGACCGGGGGCGCCGCGAGGTCGCCTCCGAACGCCCCACCCGCCCACCCGCGTCCGGAGACGACCTCGCGGCGCGGCGGGCGAAGAGGGCAGGAACAGGCAGGCAGAGATGCGCAGGATCTGGGCCGCGGTGGCGGCGATTGGGCTATGGGCCGGTGCCGGGGCGATGACCCTGGCGCAGGAGGTATCGGGTGACTTTTCGGGCCTGGCGCGGGTCGATCCCGCGGCCAGCCGCATCGCCGATCTGCCCAAGGGGCGGATGGAGATCGTGCTGGACCTGAGCCAGGGGGTGCCCTGGCGCCTGTTCACCCTGGACAACCCGCGCCGGCTGGTGCTGGATTTCCGCGAAATCGACTGGTCGGGACTGGACGCGGAGGCGCTGGTGGCCTCGGACCGGGTGAGCACCGTCCGGGTGGGCACCTACCGGCCCGGGCTGACGCGCATGGTGCTGGGGCTGGCCGAACCGCTGGAGGTGCGCAGCGCCGGGCTGGCCGTGTCGGACACCACCGGGCGGGCGGTGCTGGACCTGCAATTGCTGCCCACCAGCGCCGAGTTCTTCAATGCGACGGCGGGCGCTCCGCAGGATCCGCGCTGGGACCTGCCGCCGGCGACCGAGATCACTCCGCGCGCCGATCGCGGGCCCGATGCCCCGATGCTGGTTGTGGTGGACCCCGGCCACGGGGGCATCGATCCGGGCGCCGAACAGGGGGAGCTGGCCGAAAAGGACCTGATGCTGACCTTCGCCCGCGAGATCCGCGAAAGCCTGCTGCGGGCGGGCGGCTTCGAGGTCGTTCTGACGCGCGACGACGATTACTTCGTGTCGCTGGAACGCCGGGTGGCCCTGGCCCACGAGGTGCAGGCGGATGTGTTCATTTCGTTGCACGCCGATTCCCTGGCCGAGGGGTTGGCCCACGGGGCGACGGTCTACGTGCTGGACGAAGAGGCGTCGGACAAGGCCTCGGCCCTGTTGGCGCAGCGCCACGAGCGCGACGAGATCCTGTCGGGCGTCGACCTGAGCGATGCCGATGACGAGGTGACCGACATCCTGCTGGACCTGGCCCGGCAGGAAACCCGCCCGCGCACCCGGGCGCTGGCCCGCGAGATCGTCAACCAGATCACCCAGACCGGTGGGCCGATGAATCGCCGGCCGCTGCGGCTTGCGGGGTTTTCGGTGCTGAAAGCGGCCGATATTCCGTCGGTCCTGATCGAGATCGGCTTCCTGTCCAGCCCGCGCGACCTGGAGAACCTGCAGGACGCGGAATGGCGCGGGCGCATGGCCGAGGCGATCCGGGCGGGGCTGCAGGCCTGGGACGTGGCCGACACGGCGCGGCGCGATCTTGTGCGGCAATAACCCGCTGGTTTTCCGGGGGCGGGCAGGGCGGCGCTCGCTGCGTCGTGCTTTGACCCTCGGGACACCCTTCCTTATAATGCGACCCTTGTAATCCAGAAGGCAGGCGCGCGTGATCCGGATCATCTTCTCGTTCTTCGGAGCGATCTTCAGCTTCGTGACGCTGGGCATCGCCATGGCGGCGCTGACCGTGGGGGGCGTGCTGTACATGTACGGCCGCGACCTGCCCAGCTATGAATCGCTGGCCCAGTACCAGCCGCCGACGATCAGCCGGATCTATTCCGGCGAAGGCCAGCTGATCGACGAGTTTGCCCGCGAGCGGCGCCTGTTCACCCCGGCCGAGGAAATTCCCGACCTGGTGAAACAGGCGTTCATCTCGGCCGAGGATAAGAATTTCTACACCCACCAGGGCTATGACATGCGCGGCATCGCCGCCGCCGGGGTCGAGGCGATCCAGTCGCGCGGCCAGAACGTGCGCGGGGCCTCGACCATCACCCAGCAGGTGATGAAGAACTTCCTGCTGTCGGGCGACCGGCAGGCCGAGCGCAAGATCAAGGAGATCATCCTGGCCTCGCGGGTGGAACGGGCGCTGTCCAAGGAAGACATCCTGGAGCTGTACCTGAACGAGATCTACCTGGGCCAGAATTCCTACGGGGTGACGGCCGCGGCGCAGACCTATTTCAACAAGACCCTGTCGGAACTGGCCCCGCACGAGGCGGCTTTCCTGGCGTCCTTGCCGAAGGCGCCGTCCGATTACCATCCGGTGCGCCGGGCGGAACGGCTGCTGGCGCGGCGCGATTTCGTGCTGAAGGAGATGTTCGAGAACGGCTACCTGACGGCGGCGGTGTACACGCACGAGGTCAACGAGCCGCTGCGCTCGGTGCAGAACGGCGATTTCGAAAGCTTCCGCACGGCGCTGCCGCCACGGGATTATTTCACCGACGAGATCCGCCGCCAGCTAAGCCTGTCGGACGCCTATATCGGCACGCGCGACGAAGAGGAATTCTTTACCGGGGGCTACACGGTCCGGGCGACGATCGACGAGGACATGCAGATCGAGGCGGCGGAATCGCTGCGCATCGCCTTGGAGAAATACGACCGCCAGCTGGGGATCTGGAACGGCTCGGGCGAGACGATCCCGGCCGAGCAGCTTGGGTCCGAGGCCGAGTGGCGGGCGGCGCTGTCGGATCTGCGCATCGCGCGGGACATCACGCTGGAAAACCAGTGGTACCCGGCGGTGGTGCTGGAGATCCGGGGCGGCGACGCACGGATCGGGATCGAGGGCGTCGACGAGGTCGAGGGCGGTCACTGGGTGCCGGCCAAGGACGCGCAATGGGCGCGCAAGCGGCTGGCCAACGGGTCGCTGGCGTCGAAGGCCCAGGGCGTGGGCGACCTGGTCGAGGTCGGCGACGTGGTGCACGTGCGCCGGATGACGGCGGATTCGGACGGGTCGTTCATCCGCTGGACCCTGCGCCAGGTGCCCAAGGTGCAGGGCGGTTTCGTGGCGATGGACGTCAACACCGGGCGCGTGATCGCCATGCAGGGGGGCTTTTCCTACCAGTCGTCGGTGTTCAACCGGGCGACGCAGGCGATGCGCCAGCCGGGGTCGAGCTTCAAGCCCTTCGTCTATGCGGCGGCCTTGGATTCGGGCTATTCCCCGGCGACGATCGTGGTCGACGCCCCGATCGAGATCAACACGCCCCAGGGTCTGTGGCGGCCGAAGAACGCGTCGAACCAGTACTATGGGCCGACGCCCCTGCGCACGGGGATCGAGCGGTCGCGGAACCTGATGACGATCCGCCTGGCGCAAGAGGTCGGCATGGGGATCGTGGCGGATTATGCGGAACGCTTCGGGGTCTATGACGACATGGGCCGCTACCTGGCCAATGCGCTGGGGTCGGAAGAGACGACGCTGTACCGCATGGTGTCGGCCTACGCGATGTTCGCCAACGGGGGCGAGCGGGTGGAACCGACGCTGGTCGACCGGATCCAGGACCGTTATGGCCGCACGATCTATCGCCATGACCAGCGCGATTGCGTGGATTGCACGGCGCCCTACCTGAGCCCGGGCAAGGCGCCGACCATCGTGTCGAACCGGGGCCGGGTGATGAACGCGATCACCGCCTACCAGCTGACCTCGATGATGCGGGGCGTGGTGGAACGGGGCACGGCCTCGGGGGTGATCAACCTGCCGGTGCCGACGGCGGGCAAGACCGGAACGACCAACGATGCGCGGGACGTATGGTTCGTGGGCTTCACCTCGAACATCGCGGCGGGCTGCTACATCGGCTACGACAACCCGCGCCCGATGGGCCGGGGCGCCTATGGCGGGTCGATGTGCGGCCCGGTCTTCCAGCGGTTCATGGAACAGGCCGTGGCCAAGTACGGGGGCGGTCCGTTCGACGTGCCTCCGGGTGGGCATTTCATCAAGATCCACCGGCTGACCGGCGCGCGGCTGCCCGACGATGCCACCGGCGATTACGTGGTGGCCGAGTACTTCCGCGACGGCGAAGAGCCGATCTTTGGCGTGGCCTATGACGGTGGCTTCGCGATGGGGTCGAACCTGCCGCTGGTCGAGGAGGTCAGCCGCGAGACCGGTCGGACCGTGACGACCTCCACCGGGGGCACGGCCTACGTGGGGCCGAAGGCCAACTTCGGGACGGTGAGCTCGGGCGGGCTGTATTAAGGTCCGGACTGGGGACTTTGGTGCGGGCAGGGGTGCCCGGGCCATGTGAGATGGGCGCGGGCAGGGATGCCCCGCTCGGGACCGGGTGAGGCCCGGCGCAGATCGGGCAGGCTCAGGCGGTCAGCGCATCCTTGCCGGGCCACAGCCGGGCGTGGATATACAGCAGGGTGCCCGCGGTGGCCACAAGCGTGGCGGCCAGGGCCAGCCACAGCACGGGGCCCAGGCCGGTGAACCCGCGCAGCAGCGCATAGACCAGCAGGCAGGTCAGGGGGACGTGAAGGCCGACGAAAGCAGCAACCATGACGTTGATCACCACCCGCTTGCGTTCGTGTAAGCTATCGGACATGCACTCCCGGCCTTTCTTCGAAAATTACGTAATTCATGTATGACAGCAAGCCATCCGACGAACAAGTTGCCGAACTGATCGTGGCCATGGCGGCGGGCAATCGGGGCGCGCTGGATGCCCTTTACAAGGCAAGTTCGAACCGGATCTTCAGCGCGTTGATGCGTATCCTGCGGGATCGGTCCGATGCCGAGGACGCCCTGCAGAACGTCTTCGTCAAGGCCTGGCGGGGGGCGCCGCAATTCCGGCCCGGCCGCAGCGGCATGGCCTGGCTGCTGACCATCGCCCGCAACGAGGCCGTCGACATGCTGCGCGCCCGCCGTCGCCGCCAGGGCGAGGGCGAAGAGATGCCCGACGACCTGGTAGATACCCTGGCCGGCACCGAAACCCGGTTCATGATCCGGCAAAAAATCATGGATTGCCTCGGAAAATTATCCTACCCGCAAGCCGATGCCATACTATGTGTCTATCAACTGGGATATTCCTACAAGGAAATGGCCCTGAGGGCCGATGTCCCGGAGAATACGGTGCGCACACGATTGCATCGCGGCCTCAGGCTGTTGCGCCACTGCCTGAGATCCGACGGCGAGACGGAAGAAACAACGGACGAAACAATGGGCGGAGGCGACCCTGAAGGGGATCAGCCGAACCGCACGCCGGACATGAAGGGGGACACTCATGACGGTCAAGGATGACATCCTGTCTGCCGAATTCGCCCTGGGCCTGCTGGATGGCCCCGAGGCGGCCCGTGTCGAACGGCGTATCTCTGCCGATCCGGCCTTCGCGCGCATGGTCCAGGACTGGGAAGACGACTTTGCCCCCGCCTTTGCGGCCGCTCCCGATCACGTGGCACCCGCCCATGTGCTGAACGCGGTCAGGATCACCCTGTTCGGGCGTCCGCCGGAACGGGCGGCCTCTGCCGGGCTGCCCTGGGGGCGGATCATCGGGGGCATCCTGGCGGTCAAGATCACCCTGGCCGCGACCGTCCTGGGCTGGAACGCCTACTGGACCGAGCGGGTGCAGCTGGTCACGCCCCATGGCCCGGCCGAGCTGACCTGGCACAGCCGCCAGGGCCGCATCCGGCTGGATCACGCCGGGCCCGAGGAATTGCACATCTGGACAGAAGGCCCGGACGGCCCGCTTTACCTGGGCGCCGAGGGCGTGTGGATTTCGTCAGGACTGAAGGCGGGCAGCGTGCTGGACATCGCCACTGGGCGGCCCGGCCAGATGGCAGGCCCGACCAGCCGTATAGTCCTGGGAGAGACAGGCTGATCGGACCCTACGTCCTGCTGGGGAGGGACGTTCCTGAATGAAAGGTGTCCCCGTGCGCCGGCGCAGGGATGCAGGGATGGGGCGCACGAGGACAAGTTGGACCGCGAAATGGCGGTCAGGGATGACCCAAGATGGGGTTGGCCCATTCGGGGATCATCCGGTTACGTGTGTTTCCGACCTCCTCCAAAGATGGGAAACCTGTCCGGACAGTGGACCGGACAGTGCCGCCACCGGAAGACCCGGCAACCGGTGGGGCGAGGTGGGATCGTGATCTGCTCCGGCGGGTTTACCGCCAGCGACAGGGGACCCCGTACAGGGACGGACAGGACGCAGCCGAGGGGCAGGTCCGGGTCCGGCTGTCAGGCTGAACAGGGGCGAAACCACGTCACCGGACCGCGAGGGAGAGTGCGGTTTCCGGTGCGCGACTCCCGCCGCCCGGGCCGGGGTCACGCCCGCCTGGGATGCGTGGCGAACGCGACCGCGATACGCGGACAGCTGACCTCTGAGTGAGAGGTTTGTGCAAGGAGTGGACAGGGTCACGGCCATGCCGGGTCTTCAGCCTTTGTTACGATGGATCCGTCCTTGGATCTCGACAGGTTGACGATGGCGGGATCGCGAAAGTTCCCCGGGGCCGGAATTTTTTAACCTTTGCGTCGATAAATTTTGGAAACTGATATATTTCAATGGGTTGCCAGGGGGTGAAAATCCGGGCCCGGCCCTGCGATCGCAGCGACTTGCCCGGGTGCGGGTCATGGTCTATCACGCATGTCTGAGCATGAGGACCGATTGAGATGCGCGCCGAGATCCAGAACACCGTAGCCGAGATCGAGAAGTCGCTGGAGCTTCTGGCCCAGCGGATGGATTACGACACCGCGCCGCACCGGCTGGAGGAATTCAACGCACGTGTCGAGGATCCCGATCTGTGGAACGATCCCGACAAGGCCCAGAAACTGATGCGCGACCGTCAGTCTCTGGTCGATTCCATGGCCGTGCATGATGGCATCCGCCAGGAGCTGACCGACCATGTCGAGCTGATCGAACTGGGCGAGATGGAAGAGGACGACGAGGTCGTCTCGGAGGCCGAGGACGCGCTGAAGCTGCTGGCCGAGAAGGCCGCCCAGAAAGAGCTTGAGGCGCTGCTGGACGGCGAGGCGGACAGCAACGACACCTTCCTGGAAATCAACGCCGGGGCCGGCGGGACCGAGGCCTGCGACTGGGCGCAGATGTTGCAGCGGATGTATGTCCGCTGGGCGGAAAAGCGCGGCTACAAGGTGGAACTGCAATCCGAAGAAGCGGGGGCAGAGGCGGGGATCAAGTCCTGTGCCTACAAGATTTCGGGTCACAACGCCTATGGTTGGCTGAAATCGGAAAGCGGCGTGCACCGACTGGTGCGGATCTCGCCCTTCGGCAAGGGCACGCGCGAGACCTCCTTTGCCAGCGTCTGGGTCTACCCGGTGGTCGACGACAACATCGAGATCGAGGTCAATCCGGCCGACATCCGCATCGACACCTTCCGGTCGTCCGGGGCCGGCGGCCAGCACGTCAACACGACGGATTCGGCCGTGCGGATCACCCACCATCCCACGGGCATCGTGGTGACCTCGTCCGAGAAATCCCAGCACCAGAACCGCGACATCGCCATGAAGGCCCTGAAATCGCGGCTGTACCAGCTGGAACTTGACCGCCGCAACGCGGCCATCAACGAGGCCCATGAAAGCAAGGGCTCGGCCGGCTGGGGCAACCAGATCCGGTCCTACGTGCTGCAGCCCTACCAGATGGTGAAGGACCTGCGCACCGAACACGAAACCTCGGACACCAAGGGTGTGCTCGACGGCGACCTCGACGGGTTCATGGCCGCCACTCTGGCCATGGACGTGGCCGGCAAAAGCCGCGCCGAAGCCCAGGCGGACTAAGGGGCCCGCGCGCCCCGCACCGCTGGCGCACCCACCCACCCACCCTGCACCAGCGCCACGGGTCGCACGGGCCCCGCCACACCCGGGTCAGCGCCCAGCCTACTGCTTCTTTCTCTTTCCAAATACCCCGGCCGTCCGCCCGCCACGCCGCACCGTCCCATCGTCAGGGCGAAACAGCCCTGTCCCGACCGGCCCAAAAAACCTGCTGCCCCGGATCTTCGCCCTGCGTCTTGCATGGGCGCGGGCGCTTCGCGTTTGCCCGGGCGCGCCAATCGGCTAGAGCTTCGGGACTCAAGCACGAAAGACCCCGACATGACCCTCACCTTCCGATCCGCGACCGACCTGGCCCAGGACCTTCACACCGGCCGGCTGACCGCCGAGACCCTGATGCAGGCCACGCTGGAGCGCATTGCCAAGGTCAACCCGACCGTGAATGCCATCGTCTCGATGGCCGATCCCGATGCCCTGATGGCCGAGGCCCGGGCCGCCGATGCGGCGGGCCTGCAGGGGCCGCTGGCCGGATTGCCCATCGCGATCAAGGACCTGGCCAATGCAAAGGGCTTCCCCACCTCGCAGGGCTCGCCCATTTTCGCGGGCAGTGTCGCCGAAAAGGACGACATCATGGTGGCCCGCCTGCGCGCCGCCGGGGCCATCGTGATCGGCAAGACCAACACCCCGGAGTTCGGCCTGGGCAGTCACACGTTCAACCCGGTGCACGGGGCCACGAAAAACCCCTATGACCAGTCCCGGTCCTGCGGGGGGTCCTCGGGCGGGGCGGCGGTCGCCCTGGCCACCGGCATGCTGGCCATTGCCGACGGGTCGGACATGATGGGCAGCCTGCGCAACCCCGCCGCCTGGAACAACGTCTACGGCTTCCGCCCATCCTGGAGCCGCGTGCCCTCGGAAGCGATCGGCGACAATTTCCTGCACCAGCTGTCCACCCTTGGCCCCATGGCCCGTACCCCTGCCGACATCGCCCTGCTGCTGGATGTCATGTCCGGCCCCGATCCGCGCCAGCCGCACGGGGCCGTGGCCAAGCCGGTCTGTCCGCTGACCCCTGCCGATCTGCGCGGCAAGAAGATCGGCTGGCTGGGCGATTGGGGCGGGGCTTTGCCGTTTGAACCGGGGATCCTCGATCTGTCCCGCGCGGCGCTGGCACAGATGGAAGAGGCCGGCGCCATCGTCGAGGACATGGCCCCGCCGTTCCCCCTGGAAAAGATCTGGGAGAGCTGGATCTCCCTGCGCTCGTGGTCGGTGTCGACCGGGCTTGCGCCCCTGGCCGCGCGCCGGGCCGACCTGAAGGACAGCGCCATCTGGGAGCTTGAACGCGGCCTGGCCCTGTCGGCGATGGAGGTCCACCGGGCCTCTGTCATCCGGTCGGAGTGGTTCTTGCGGGCCGCGGCCCTGTTCGACGATTACGACGCGCTGGTGCTGCCCGCCGCCCAGGCCTGGCCCTTCCCGGTGGACGAGCCCTGGAAGGCCGAGATCGACGGCCAGCCGATGGACACCTACCACCGCTGGATGGAGGTCGTGGTGCCGGCCAGCCTGCTGGGTCTGCCCGCCCTGGCGATGCCGGCGGGCTTCGGCGAGGCCGGTCTGCCCATGGGGCTTCAGATCATTGGACGGCGCGGGGCGGATGCGGATATCCTGTCGCTGGGCGCGGCCTGGCACGAGATGACCGACTGGCCGGGACAGCGCCCCGCTCTGGCGTAAGGAGGACGCAATGGGGGAGGAGGCAATGGCCGATCAAAAGGCCGATCAACAGGTGCATGAAAAGGCCCACGAAAAAGCGCACGAAAAGGACCTGGGCGCACCGGGATTGCAGGCGGTCACGCCTGACATCCTGCGCAGATCGTTGCTGCGCGGATGGTCGGATTTCCGCGCCGCCCCAATCTTCGGGCTGGTCTTCGCGGTCATCTACATCCTGATCGGCTGGGCCATGGCCTGGGTGACGGGGGCCACGGGCACCAGCTATTGGCTGATCCTGGCGGCCATTGGGTTTCCGCTGGTCGGGCCCTTCGCGGCGGTGGGCCTTTACGAGGTGTCCCGCCGGATCGAGGCGGGCGAGCCCCTGGCCTGGCCGCCCGTCCTGGGCGTGATCTGGGGCGAGGCGGGGCGGCAATTGCCCTGGCTCTGCGCCCTGATCGTGGTGGTCTTCCTGTTCTGGTTCTTCCTGGGCCACATGATCTTTGCCCTGTTCCTGGGCCTGTCGCCGATGACCAACGTGTCGTCGTCGCTGGATGTCTTCCTGACGCCCTCGGGGCTGAAGATGCTGGTCTTCGGGTCGATCGTGGGCGGCGGGTTTGCCGTGCTGCTGTTCACCATGGCCGTGCTGTCCCTGCCGATGCTGCTGGACCGCGAGGTCGATTTCATGACCGCCATGGTGGCAAGCATCGGCTACGTCATCGCCCATCCGGTGCCGATGCTGGCCTGGGGCGGGTTGCTGGCGGGGCTGACCTTCGTGGCCCTGCTGCCGGGGTTCCTGGGGCTGGTCGTGGTGCTGCCGCTGCTGGGCCATGCCTCGTGGCACCTGTATGACCAGCTGGCCCTGCGCGAGGCGGCCCTGCCCGAAGGCGCGATGCCGGTCTGAGCTAGGGGGCCGTTTCGCGGCGTATGAATTACAGGGCCGTTTCGCGGCGTTTGGATTAAGGGGCGCTTTCGCGGCCCATAGCGACCAGGCTGGCCCGCAGGTCGGCGGCGCAGCCGTCACCGCAATCCAGGGCAAAGACATAGGCCTGGGTCAGGAAGAAGCCGCGCGCGCCCTCGTCGGGCTCAAAACCGGCCGCTTCGCGGTAAAGCCCAACCAGGGCTGCGTGATCGCCCGCGGCATGGGCCTGCAGTAGGCGGGCGTTCAGGTCACTCATTCGGCGGCGCGGTCGCGGGTTCGGTCGGCCTGCAGGCGACCCGCCACCCAGGCGTGGAACATGTGGGTCGGCCCGTCCATCACCGGCGAGAACCGCCCGCCGTCGAACCGGGGGGCGGACCGGCCGCGCTGCATGCCCTCGACCACGAAGATGTCTTCCTCGAAAACCTCTTTCCACTGGGCCGCGTTGCGCGCGCGCAGGGCGGGGTCGGTGTCGGTGGTGGCATAATACAGGTGGATCTCTTCGCGGGTGCGGTCCTGGGCTTCGGGCACCAGCACGATGGCGAAGGCATGGTCGCGGTGCACGCCCAGCAGGACGTTGGGATAGATGGCCAGGTATTCGGCGGCCTCGTCCCAGGCGGGGCCCAGCCCGGCGAAATCGGGGAAGACGTTGCCGGTTTCGCCCCGGATCTGGCGGTAGACGCGGGTGCCCTGGCCCGAGAACAGGTCGGGGGCTTCGATGTTGTAATGGTCTTCCAGCCGGGAATAGCTGTTCAGGCCGGGATGGACCCAGGGCAGGTGGTAGCTTTCGCAGTAGTTTTCGACGGCCAGCTTCCAGTTGGCCTGCACGGTCAGGGTAAAGCGGCTGTCGGGGCCGCCGTGATGCACGGGCTGGTCGAAATCGGACCAGCGGGCGATGGCCTGGGCCATGGCGTCTTCGAACGGGGCGGCGGTGCCCGAGAGGTTGACCCAGACCACGTCACGCCAGACATGGCTGCGCACTTCGTTCAGGCCCAGCGTGGCCCGGTCCAGGCCTTCGTGGCTGTTCTGGCCCGGCCCGCCCACATGCGGGGTCGAGACCAGCCGGCCGTCGGTGCCATAGCACCAGGAATGGTAGGGGCAGCGAATGGCGCCCTGGATGCGGCGGGGGGCGTCGACCAGGATCATGCCGCGATGGCGGCAGATGTTTTCAAAGACCCGGACCGTGCCGGCCTTGTCGCGCAGCAGCAGCAGGGGCATGCCGAGAAAGTCGATGGGCTTGGCGTCTCCGGGCTCGGGCACATCGGCGGCCACGGCCAGGCCGGCCCATTGCTCGGTCAGCAGGACGCGGGTTTCCTCGGCATGGACGGAGGCATCGGTGTAATGGGCGTTGGGCAGGCCCATGGCCCGGTCGATCGGGCCGCGCACAGTGGAAAGGTCGGTGATCTGCGGCATGAGGCGCTGTCCCCTGGGCTGTTACCCGCCCAGAGTGGTCCCGTCCCCCGGCACCGCGCGCGTCTTGCAGCGACCTGACATGTCGCTGTGCGACCAAATGGCGGGCCGGGGACCGGCTGGACCGGGTCAGCGGAACTCGGCGTCGGGTTGCAGCAGGCGCAGGTGAAAGGGCAGCACGTCCGCTTCGGCGATATAGCCGGTGGAGCGGGCGGCCGACAGCACCTCGCCGGCGTTCGAGGCGATGTGTTCGTAGACCATGCGCACGGCGCGGCGGCCGTTGACGCTTTCGCGGACGGTGCGGGTGACGTAGCCGACCCAGAAGTTGTTCTCGAACGAGGCGATGCGCGACAGGTAGTTGAACGAACAGGTCATCGCCTGCCGGCGCGACATGACCGAGGCGATGCCGTCTTCCTGCAGGGTGACGAAGCCGCGGAACTCGCGCGAGTATTGGTCGACCGGGATGCCCTGCTGGCGCAGCGCGTCCTTGGCCTCGTAGCCGCGCACGTAAGTCGCCCCGTCGCGGCGGTAAACATAGACCAGCCCGATGACGAACTGGGTGTCGTTGACGAAGGACCGTCGGGTGAAGCGGTAAAAGCCGCTGGGAAAGATGTCTTCGGGCACGTTGAGCGCGCCCGCGCCGACGAATTCGCCCAGTTCAGAGCCCGTCAGGATGTCCGACGGGCGGCGCAGGGCGCCTACGGGTTCAAGAAGGATTCGCGCGTCGAGGTCGAAGAAGGCACAGATCCGGGCCAGGATATCGGGCCTTGGAAAACTCTCTCCGGACAAGTAGCGGTTGAACTGCGTCCGGTTAATTCCCAATTGACGCGAAAGTTCTGCTACAGATGGGTAGTTCTTTGAAAGCAAGCGCAAATTGGCGCCGAACATGTCGCGCAATTCGGATGGCGACCGTTTGTCTGATGGCATTGTCTTCACCTGGTTCTTTTTTGGCATCCGGCTTCGTTTTTTCGTCCGGACTTGTGCCAGTTCCTCCCCTACCTGACGCGAGTGAGCGTCAGAGTTGGCGCAGTAGCGCGTCACAACGCTAACAAAAGCGACACAAAATGCAAATGGGTTGGACAGTTATTACGGTTCATGGACGCTTGAAGTTGTCGCAGTATGAACCACACGATAGCGGGACTTTACCATGTTTGGCGTAGTACTCTGGAGCGATCATATCGAACGGAAGGCCGTGATCTGGTGTGAAGACCATGGCGACCTGGCGTTCTGCAACGAAGTCCTGAACGAGGACGACGAGCTTCTGGAAACCGGCGACCTCATACAATTCGACGTGACCCTGTTCCAGGACATGCGCTTGGCCCAGAACCTTCGAAAGGTGTCCGAAGGGGCCTATCACGGGTTGGCCGACACCCTGCGAATGTTACCGTCCGACGGGCCGGTCGCGGTGCCAGGCGGGGCCGGAGACGACGTGTTCGCGGCCCAGGCCGCTGATACCGACTGTTCCGACCGCGCCGATACGGGCCGTGACATGGCGAAGGCCGGTGCGTTCGGAGATATCTGTCAGTGCACCGAAACCGACATCGACGTCATGCCGCAGCTGGCGAGTGAGCTGACGGGGGCCGGGGCCGACATCATCGCCCTGGGCGCGCACCGGTCGATGAACCGGTGCATGGTGCATCACCCCAGCAGGGCCCGCCGCCTGATCAGCTGAGCCTGGACGGATCGGCAAGCCGCCCGGACGGGGCAGCCGCAACCGGCACAGGCTGGGTGCCCGACGTGAGGATCCAGGTCATGCGCAGCGTCCATCCCACAAGCAGCACGGCGGTTGCGATTTCGGCTATGGGCATGGACGGATCTCCTCATGAACCCCTCCACGGTTAGGCGCAGGCAGGCCCCGGCGCAAATTTCCCGGCTTTACGTTTCCGTAACGGCATCGCATCGCGGCGCAGGCGGGCGATTGTCCCGGGATTGTGGCAAGGTTGGGGCCGATGATCCGGTTTCCGTCGCAATTGCACGCCCCACACCGATTCTGCCGATTCCCCGATCAGCGAGGCAGACGCACGGATCCGTGACCTGGCGTGCACCCGGGCCTTTGCGCCGGCCAACATATGGACGCCAAAGGCCTTACTGCTATGGAAACCATCCACATATTGCGCCCTTGCGCCCGGCGCGCGAGGCGGGCAAACTCCACCCCCAAAGGCCTTTTGCAGTTGAAAGCGGATCGGCAAAGCCCCACCTTCAGCTTCCATGACAGGAGATGGCCGAGGGTTGCCTTGACGGGACCGGTGCCATCTTGCCAATGATAAGGACAGAGCATGAAAGAGCCCATCAACGCTTCCTATCCGGTCCTTCCGCTGCGCGACATCGTGGTCTTCCCCCACATGATCGTGCCGCTCTTTGTCGGGCGCGAGAAATCCGTGCGTGCCCTCGAAGAGGTGATGGCCGATGACAAGCAGATCCTGCTGTCGAGCCAGATCGACCCGTCGATCGACGAGCCGACGCATGATGGCATCTACCGGGCCGGTGTGCTGGCGAATGTGTTGCAACTGCTGAAATTGCCCGATGGCACCGTCAAGGTGCTGGTCGAAGGGCAGGCGCGGGTGCGCATCACCGATTTCCTGGACAACGACGATTATTTCGAGGCCAAGGCCGAGTACCTGACCGAGATGCCGGGCGATCCCGCCGCGACGGCCGCGCTGCTGCGCACCGTGGGCGACGAGTTCGAACGCTATGCCAAGGTGCGCAAGAACATCCCCGAAGAGGCCCTGGCCGCTGTCGGCGACACGACCGAACCCGCGCGCCTGGCCGACCTGGTGGCCGGCCACCTGGGCATCGAGGTCGACCAGAAGCAGGACCTGCTGGAAACGCTGTCCGTCTCGGAACGGCTGGAAAAGGTCTATGGGCTGATGCAGGGCGAATTGTCGGTCCTGCAGGTCGAGAAGAAGATCAAGACCCGCGTCAAATCCCAGATGGAGAAGACCCAGCGCGAGTACTACCTGAATGAGCAGATGAAGGCCATTCAGAAGGAGCTGGGCGACGGCGAGGACGGATCGAACGAAGTCGCTGAACTGGAAGCGAAAATCGCCGAAACCAAGCTGTCGAAAGAGGCGCGCGAAAAGGCCGATGCCGAGCTGAAGAAGCTGCGCAACATGTCTCCGATGTCGGCCGAGGCGACGGTGGTGCGCAACTACCTGGACTGGATGCTGTCGATCCCCTGGGGGACGAAAAGCCGGGTCAAGAAGGACCTGGGCCGGGCCGAGGCGATCCTGGACACGGATCACTACGGGCTGGACAAGGTCAAGGAACGCATCGTCGAATACCTCGCCGTGCAGCAGCGCTCGAAGAAGCTGAAGGGGCCGATCCTGTGCCTCGTCGGTCCTCCGGGCGTGGGCAAGACCTCGCTTGGTAAATCGGTGGCCAAGGCCACGGGGCGCGAGTTCATCCGCATCTCGCTGGGCGGCGTGCGTGACGAATCCGAGATCCGTGGTCACCGGCGGACCTATATCGGGTCGATGCCGGGCAAGATCATCCAGGCGCTGAAGAAGGCCAAGACGACGAACCCGCTGATCCTGCTCGACGAGATCGACAAGATGGGCCAGGATTTTCGGGGCGACCCGGCCTCGGCCATGCTGGAAGTGCTTGATCCGGAACAGAATGGCACCTTCGTGGACCATTACCTGGAGGTCGAATACGACCTGTCCGACGTGATGTTCCTGACCACGGCGAACTCGTACAACATGCCCGGGCCGCTGCTGGACCGGATGGAGATCATCTCGCTGGCCGGCTACACCGAGGACGAAAAGCGCGAGATCGCCAAGGCGCACCTGACGCCGAAGCAGGTCAAGAACCATGGCCTGAAGGCCAAGGAATTCGAACTGACCGATGACGCGCTGACCTCGATCATCCGGACCTATACCCGCGAGGCGGGGGTGCGGAACCTGGAACGCGAGATCGCCAAGGTGGCCCGCAAGTCGCTGACCCGCATCATCAAGAAGGAAGCGGAGGCGGTGACCGTCACCGAGGACAACATCGACGAGTTCCTGGGCGTGCCCAAGTTCCGGTTCGGCCTGGCCGAGAAGGAAGACCAGATCGGTGTGGTCACGGGGCTGGCGTATACGTCGGTGGGCGGCGAGCTGCTGTCCATCGAGGCGCTGCGCCTGCCGGGCAAGGGCCGGATGAAAACCACCGGCAAGCTGGGCGACGTGATGAAGGAATCCATCGACGCGGCCTCCAGCTACGTGCGGTCGATTTCGCCCCAGCTGGGCATCAAACCGCCGCAGTTCGAGCACTGGGACATCCACGTGCACGTGCCCGAAGGGGCCACGCCCAAGGACGGCCCGTCGGCCGGCCTGGCCATGGTGACCTCGATCGTGTCGGTGCTGACGCAGATCCCGGTGCGCAAGGACATCGCCATGACGGGCGAGGTCACGCTGCGGGGCAATGCGCTGGCCATCGGCGGGCTGAAGGAAAAGCTGCTGGCGGCCCTGCGCGGGGGCGTCAAGACGGTGCTGATCCCGCAGGAGAACGAAAAGGACCTGCCGGAGATCCCGGACAACGTGAAGGAGGGGCTGGAGATCATCCCCGTCAGCCACGTGTCGCAGGTTCTGGAACACGCCCTGGTGCGCAAGCCCGAACCGGTGGAATGGGACGAGGCGGCAGAAGAGGCGGCGGCTGCCGCTGCGGCTGCCAAGGCTGCGGCCGATGCCGGGTCCTCGGCCACCGCACATTGATCGCGGATTAATCCGGTCTTTACCGGCTGACACAGGAAGGCGTCCCCTTGGGGGCGCCTTTTTCGTGTCGGCGCGGATCCCGGCATCTTGGGGTGGATTGGAGGCCTGTGCATTCTATTTCCGGTGGGCCGCTGGTGCGAATTGCCCAAGCTTGTTAGGGTTTTCCAAGTAAATGTCGTAACCAGCGGAGTTTTTTGATGCCTTCCCCGAAATTTGGCGCCTTGTCGAACTTCCTGACAGGGACAGACGCCACTGACACACGCCGGACCGAACGCCAGGATGCCATGGGCCCGGAGAATGAGACGGACATGACCGAACCCACCGACAGCGACATGCCGGAGCCTGTCATCCTTCAAGCCGTGGACAGTGCCATGGACGGCGATGACGAACCGGCCTCGGTCGAACTGAAGCGCAAGGAGCTTTACGACCTGGTGGCCGCGCGCAGCGGGGTCAAGCGGCGGGACGCAAAGCCCGTGGTCGATGCCATGCTCGCGGTGCTCGGAGAGGCGCTGTCCGACGAACGGCCGATGAACCTCAATCCGCTGGGCAAGGTGCGGATCAATCGGCGCGAGGACAAGGCGCAGGGGCAGGTGATCGTCTGCAAGGTGCGCCGCCAGGGTGACGTAGGTGCAAAGCTAAATCAGCCTCTTGCAGAGGACGACGAGGCAGGCTAAAAGCCTGCCTCACGGGTGATTAGCTCAGTGGTAGAGCGCTTCGTTCACATCGAAGATGTCAGGAGTTCAAATCTCTTATCACCCACCATT
>PAQV01000046.1 GCA_002709405.1 Paracoccaceae bacterium | reverse complement strand
CTACGCCATCGGCGACGCGACCGACCGGGTCAACCTGACCCCGGTCGCCATCCGCGAGGGCATGGCCTTCGTGGAAACCGTGTTCAAGGGCAACCCGACGCCGGTGGATCACGACCTGATCCCCAGCGCCGTCTTCACCCAGCCCGAGATGGGCACCATCGGCCTGACCGAAGAACAGGCCCGCGACCAGGAGCCGATCGAGGTCTACTCGACCTCCTTCAAGCCGATGCAAAGCTCCTTTGCGGGACGGCCGGATCGTGTGATGATGAAGCTGATCGTGTCCAGGGAGACACGGAAGGTGCTGGGATGTCATATCGTCGCCCCCGATGCGGGCGAGATGATCCAGCTGGCCGGCGTGGCCGTAAAGATGGGAGCCACGAAGGAAGATTTCGACCGAACGGTCGCAGTTCACCCCACGATGTCGGAAGAGATCGTGACGATGAAAAGCCCGACCCGGACCGGTTGAACTTTCGGCAAGGTTGCACAGGTTCAAGTCAGGTCCACACAGGGCGCGAGAGGGAAAGCGACGCATGGCAGGAAACAACGGCGGCCCCTGGGGGGGCGGGGGCGGCTCTTCGGGTGGAGGCGGCGGCAATCGCGGCAACAACGGAAACAACGGCCAGGGCGGCGGTCCACGCCGGCCGGGCAATGACGGCAGCCCGCCGATTCCGGAAATCGATGACCTTGTGAAAAAGGGCCAGGAGCAGCTGCGCGTGCTCATGGGCGGCCGGGGCAATCGCGGCAACGGCGGTGGCAACGGCGGCTCGGGCGGCGGCGGCGGGGGCGGTGGTCCGGCCCTGACCCGTGGCACCATCCTGCTGGGTGGGGTCGCGGCCCTGGTCCTGTGGGGGCTGGCCAGCTTCTACACGGTGCGGCCCGAAGAACAATCGGTCGAACTGTTCCTTGGCCGCTTCACCCAGATCGGCAATCCGGGCCTGAACTTCGCGCCCTGGCCCTTCGTCACCGCCGAGGTGATCTCGGTCACCCGCGAACGCACCGAGGAAATCGGCGCGGGCGAGCGGGGCAACGAGGCCGGATTGATGCTGACCGGCGACGCCAACATCGTCGACATCGATTACCAGGTGGTCTGGAACATCTCGGACCCGGCGAAATTCCTGTTCAACCTGCGCGATCCGAACCAGACGATCGACGCGGTGTCGGAATCGGCGATGCGTGAAATCATCGCCCAGTCGGAACTGGCCCCGATCCTGAACCGCGACCGGGGCATCATCGCCGACCGCCTGCAGGAACTGATCCAGTCGACGCTCGACAGCTACGAAAGCGGCGTGAACGTGATCCGGGTCAACCTCGACAAGGCCGACCCGCCGGCCCCCGTGATCGACGCCTTCCGCGACGTGCAGGCGGCCGAACAGGAACGCGACCGCTTGCAGAACGTGGCCGATGCCTACGCCAACCGCGTTCTGGCCGAGGCACGCGGTGAAGCGGCCCAGATGCTGGAAGAAGCCGAAGCCTACCGCGCCCAGGTCGTCAACGAGGCCCAGGGTGAGGCCAGCCGCTTCAAGGCCGTGCTGGAGGAATACCTCAAGGCCCCGGAAGTGACGCGCAAGCGCCTGTACCTGGAAACCATGGAAGCGGTGCTGGGTGACGTCGACAAGATCATTATCGACGACGCCGCCGGTGGCGGCCAGGGCGTCGTGCCCTACCTGCCGCTGAATGAACTGCGCCGTCAGAGCGGGGGAGACCAGTGATGCGCAAGACGACCTATATCCTGCCCGCCATCGTCATTGCGGTCGCCATCTTCCTGTCGTCCCTGTTCATCGTCGACGAACGGGAAAAGGCCCTGGTCCTGCAATTCGGCCGGGTCGTGTCGGTCAAGGAAGATCCCGGTCTGGCCTTCAAGATCCCGCTGATCCAGGAGGTCGCCCGCTACGACGACCGCATCCTGTCGCTGGACGTCGACCCGCTGGAAGTCACCCCCCTGGATGACCGCCGCCTGGTGGTCGACGCCTTCGCCCGCTACCGGATCGCCGACGTGAACCGGTTCCGCGAGGCGACCGGTGCCTCGGGCGATACCTCGGTCCGCATGGCCTCGGCCCGGCTTGATTCGATCCTGCGGGCCCAGACCCGCGAGGTTCTGGGTTCGGTCACCTCCGACGACATCCTCAGCTCGGACCGGGCGGCGCTGATGGTGCGCATCCGCGACGGTGCCGTGGGCCAGGCCCAGGCGCTGGGGCTTCAGGTCATCGACGTGCGGCTCAAGCGCACCGACCTGCCGACCCAGAACCTGGAAGCCACCTTCGAACGGATGCGGGCGGAACGTGAACGCGAGGCCACCGACGAACGCGCCCGCGGTAACGAAGCCGCCCAGCGGGTGCGCGCCCAGGCCGACCGGACCGTGGTCGAACTGACCTCGGAAGCGCAGCGCGAGGCCGAGATCATTCGCGGTGAAGCGGACGCCACCCGGAACGGCGTCTTTGCCGAAGCCTTCGGCCAGGACGAGGAATTCTTCGAATTCTACCGCTCGCTGAATGCCTACCGGGCGGCCCTGCGCGGCGAGAACTCGTCGATGGTGATCTCGCCCAACGGGGAATTCTTCGACTACCTGCGCTCGCCCACCGGCGGCCGGCCCGCGCCGACCCCCGGCGCCCCCCGGCCCGAGGCCGAGGTCCAGGCCGAGGAGGCCGCCGAACTGGAGGCCGCCCAGCAGGCGCTGGAGGCCACCGAGCAGGCGACCGAGACCGAAGAGGAATCCGACACCGCCGTTGACAACGAAGAGGTCAACGAGGTCGAGGATGCCGAAGAAGGCGTGAACGATTGATTGCCACCGTTTTCCTTGCAATGGGATTGGTGCTTTTGACAGAGGGGCTGGCCTGGTGGCTGGCCCCTTCGCTTGTGGAACGACTGCTGGAGATGATGCGCGACCTGCCGCTTGCGGCCCGGCGCCAGCTTGGGTTGCTGGCCATTGTATCGGGGCTGATCCTTTTGTGGATCGCCCACCAGTTCGGCGCGCAAATTCTTGGCGTGAAGGAGGCGATGTGACATAACTGTCACGTGCAAGTGAAGAATTGCGCGCGGCCGTGCTCTTTCGGCCGGCGTGGCTCTCGCGATACTGAAGCATCGGAAAGGTGCCGCGTCGAGGGAGCAGACACGGACCACCAAGTCACACAGGAGACACATGAGGATGCAGCAACAGACATCGATTCTGGCAGGCTGGACCCCGTCGCGGGCAAAGAACCTGATCGGGGCCTGGACGGTCAGCCTGGCCGTGGCCCTCGCCCTGGTCGTCGGACAGGCCGCCACCGCGCAGGCCAAGCCCGAAAGCCTGGCGCCCCTGGCCCAGCAGATCAGCCCGGCGGTGGTCAACATCACCACCTCGACCGTGGTCGAAGGCCGCACCGGCCCGCAGGGCATCGTGCCCGAAGGCTCGCCCTTCGAGGATTTCTTCCGTGAATTCCAGGATCGCAACAACGGCGACGAAAACCGCCGGCCGCGCCGGTCCTCGGCGCTCGGCTCGGGCTTTGTCATTTCCGAGGACGGCTATGTCGTCACCAACAACCACGTGATCGAAAGCGCCGATGAAATCCTGATCGAATTCTTCGACGGGGAAGAGCTGGAAGCCAAGGTCGTGGGCACCGACCCCAACACCGACATCGCCCTGCTGAAGGTCGAGGCCGACGAACCGCTGCCTTTCGTGTCCTTCGGCGACAGCGACAACGCGCTGGTCGGCGACTGGGTGCTGGCCATGGGCAACCCGCTGGGCCAGGGCTTTTCGCTGTCGGTGGGCATCGTGTCCGCCCGCAACCGGGCTTTGTCGGGCAGCTATGACGACTACATCCAGACCGACGCGGCGATCAACCGGGGCAACTCGGGCGGGCCGCTGTTCAACATGGACGGCGAGGTTGTCGGCGTGAACACCGCGATCCTGTCGCCCAACGGCGGCTCGATCGGCATCGGGTTCTCGATGGCGTCGAACGTCGTGACCAAGGTCGTCGACCAGCTGCGCGAATACGGCGAAACCCGCCGGGGCTGGCTGGGCGTGCGCATCCAGGACGTCACCGATGAAATCGCCGAGGCCATGGGCCTGGAACAGGCGTCGGGCGCGCTGATCACCGATGTGCCGGAAGGCCCGGCCATGGAAGCGGGCCTGCTGGCCGGTGACGTGATCATGACCTTCGACGGCGTCGACGTGGCCGACACCCGCGGCCTGGTCCGCCAGGTCGGCAACACCGAGGTCGGCAAGGCGGTCCGCGTCGTGGTCTTCCGTGACGGCGCGACCAAGACCATCCTGGTCACCCTGGGCCGCCGCGAGGAAGCCGAACGCGCCGTTCCCGCCGCCATGGAGCAGATGGAAGAGGAAGAGGCCAACCGCGAGCTTCTGGGCCTGACCCTGTCGGTCCTGACCGAAGACATGCGCAGCGAGCTGGGCATTCCCGAAGGCCAGACCGGCCTGGTGGTGGTCGACGTGGACGAGACCTCGGAAGCCTATGAAAAGGGCCTGCGCGCCGGTGACCTGATCACCGAGGCCGGCCAGCAGAAGGTCGACACCCTGTCGGCCCTGGACGAGCGCATCGCCGAGGCCACCGAGGCCGGGCGCAAGTCGCTTCTGCTGCTGGTCCGCCGCGGCGGAGACCCGCGCTTCGTGGCGCTCAGCCTCGAAGGCTGATCCAGCGCGCCCGGGTTCCGGCCCGGGCGACCGCCCCCAAGCGACGCAAGCGACGCCAAGACGAAAAAAGAGCCATGTGCCGCAAGGCGCATGGCTCTGTCAGTTGGGGAGAAGAGAGAAACAGGGTGCGACACCTGCCCGGGGGGATAGTCAGTCAGGCCGGGACCCGAAGAAATCGTACCGCGGGGACAGGGCAGCGCCGGGCGGAAAATGTCCGGCTTTGCACGCGGTCCGGTCATCGACAAAATCGTCGCTCCGGGGTGGGCAGGTGTCGCGGGTCAAATTGGGAACTCGGTAAAAAATCCTTGTGATTGGAAACGTCTTGTCCGGCTGGCGGTGTCAGGGAGGAGACGGAGGAAGGTCCGCCAGCCGGTCGTCAAAAGGTGTCGCTGCGTCCGTGGATGTGATCCTGCGTGGCGCGGAAACGCCGTTCGGTATCGATGACCCAGCGAACGATGCGGACCATGCCGGTCTCGGGCGGGGCCGGGACCTTGGGTGCGCGGTGGGCGGCGTTTAGTTTCTTGTCGGTATCCATGTCGATCATCCCAGTTTTTGTCTAACGTCTGTTCCGGTCTGTGATCCCAACATGCCCCATGGGCGCGGCTCGGTCTGTGAACGACATCACTCCCCGCGAAAAAATGCGTTTCGGATGCAGAAAAAATCGCGGAGGCCCCTCAGAACGCGAAACGCCGCCCCGGGGGGCGGCGCGTCAGGCTCCGTCGGGGGCCGTCAGCCTCAGACGAAATCGGGATCGGCGATCAGCTCCAGGGCCGACCGGTCGATGACCTTCAGCCCCCCGCGCGAGGCCTCGATGACCCCGTCCTTCTTCCAGCTCGACAGGGTCTTGGACACGGCCTCGCGCGTAGCACCCACGAATTCGGCCAGCTCGGCCTGCGACAGCTTCAGGCGCACGTCCTGGGGCGGCTGGGGGGCGTCGCTTTGGGTCAGGTACAGGATCTTGCGCGCCAGCCGCAGGGGCACCGGCAGGAAGACCTGTTCATTCAGCTGGCGGTTCATGTAGCGCATGCGCTGGCCGGCCAGGTGAATCAGGTCGATGGCCAGTTCCGGAGACTTGCTGATCTCGGCCAGCACGTCGCTGTGGCGCACCCGGCGCAGCACAGAAGGTTCCAGAGCCGTGGCCGTGGCCGTGCGCGGGCCGGGATCGAACAGGGTGATTTCACCCAGCACCGCCCCGGGCCGCATGATGTCCAGGGCCAGCTTGCGCCCGTCCTCGGAATAGACCGACACTTCCAGCGCGCCCTCGACCACGCCGAACAGCGCGTCGCCCCGGTCGCCGGCTTCGAACAGGACCTGGCCCTTGGTCATCTTGATGTCGGTGGCCAGCCCTTCCAGCATGTCGGTCAGGGCCGCGGATGCGGTGGACAGGAAGCCATAGGCGGTGCGCATGAAATGGGAACCCGGGATCAATCGTTGTTGTTCGCACACGAATATTAACCAATGCCTCGGCACTTGTCGCGGTCTTTCCATGGCGTCAGGGCCCGGGACGGTCCTGCTTGCCCACGGGCCGGGCGTCCATGGGGTTCGGGGAATGCCCGGACGGGCCCGCGCGCGGTCGTGGTTAGTCCCGTCCCCCGTCAGTCCTGCGGCAGGACCGACACCAGCCCAAGGTCGCGCGCGGTCTTCAGCGACAGGACCCCCGAATCAAGCCCGTCGCGCATCTGGAACCGGCGCACGGCATTGCGCGTGGCACTGTCCATGCGCCCGGTGATCGGGCCCGAATAGAAGCCCCGGGCGGACAGGGCCCGCTGGACCGAGGCGATGAACTCCTCGGTCATGGCCTCGGGGCAGGGGGTTTCGAACCAGGTCTCCTCGCGCTCGCGCACGATCTGCTGGCGGGTTTCGGTCTTGTAGATCGCCGGGCGGGTGACGGTGCCGTCGGCCATGACCTCGGTCGGCTGCAACAGCTCCTGGGCGGTCACCGTTTCGATCACCGCCGGGGTGACGGTGCGGTTCCAGCAGGTGCCGGGCGGCGCGCCCGGCGGGGCGATCGGTGTCAACGCTGGAGTGGTGGCCGGGCCGGCGTCGCCGTCAAGGGCCGATCCGCAGGCGGACAGCAGCCAAAGGCCCAGAAGGGCGGACGGCAGGCGGGGCGGGGTCATGAACGTGCTCGGGCCTTAACGGGGCTTTTGCCGGCCACCGTAGCGCCAAGCGGGGGCCGGGGCCAGCCATGGCGGCATCCCTTGCGTGCAGTCAGGTCGCGCCCGTGGCCCGGGGCGCAGATTTATGGCGCGGGCGGCAGCGGGTCGCCCGTGACCAGCATGTCGAGCATGTCCGACAGATCCTCGATCTCTTCGGCCAGGACGTGCGTCACCGAATGGGCCCGCTGCAGCCGCCCGGTCACCCGCAGCAGCCGCCCGGCGATCACCGCCCGGCGGAACCGCTCGTAGATCTTGCGCCAGACGATGACATTGACCACGCCCGTCTCGTCCTCGAGCGTGACGAAGATGACGCCCTTGGCCGTGCCCGGCCGCTGGCGCAGGATGACCAGCCCGGCCACGGTGACCCGCGCGCCCTGGGGCGGGTCCTCCAGCCGGTCGGCGGGCAGGCAATCCGGCGGGCGGGGCCAGTCGGGCCCTTCAGGGACGGGAGTGACGAACATATGGACAGAAATACGGCCCCTGACCCTTTGCGGCAAGACGCCCGTGGGCGTCATGGCAATTGGGGCTGGTCCCGGACTTCCGCCTTGTCTAGAGAAGATCTGACCGACGACAAGGACGGACGACAAGGACGAGGACCCATGGCCAAGATCACCTATATCGAGCATGACGGCACCGAGCACGTGGTCGACGTACCCACCGGGCTGACCGTGATGGAAGGGGCCCGCGACAACAACATTCCCGGCATCGAGGCCGATTGCGGCGGGGCCTGTGCCTGCTCGACCTGCCATGTCTACGTGCACCCCGACTGGGTCGAAAAGGTGCCCGCGAAGGATGACATGGAAGAGGACATGCTGGATTTCGCCTACGAGCCCGATCCGGCCCGGTCGCGCCTGACCTGCCAGATCAAGGTGACCGACGAGCTGGACGGCCTGGTCGTCCAGATGCCCGAAAAGCAGATCTGATCATGTGCGGCCCGGCGGGTGCGCCCGGGTCGCCTTCGGCGGCACGGCGCCTGCCGGTGTGCCCGTGGCCCGGTCTTGCCCGCCGTGCGATCCTGGCGGTCGGCCTGTGGCTGGCCGGGCAGGGCGCCTGTGGGGCGCAAACCGCAGAGATCCTGGGGGCGGCCTACCTGGAGCCGACCGAGGCCTATGCCCACGGTGTGCTGGGGGATGCGATCGAGTACCGCGCCCTGCGCCTGACGGTCTCTGGCGGTGGTCCGGACCGGCTGTTCCGCCTTGGCCCCGACCACGTGTTCGAAGACATTGCCCCACGGCTCGTCGACCTTGACCTGGACGGCCGGTCCGATGCCGTGCTGGTGGTGGAAACCGACATGGCCCGGGGGGCGGCGATGGCCCTTTACGGGGCCGATGGCAAGCTGGCGGAAACACCGCATATCGGGCGGTCGAACCGTTGGCTGGCCCCGGTGGGTGCGGCGGACCTGGACGGCGACGGCCGGGTCGAGCTGGCCTATGTCGACCGCCCCCACCTGGCAAAAACCCTGCGGATCTGGCGTTACGAGGCCGGGAACCTGACCCAAGTGGCCGAGGCCCCGGGCCTGACCAACCACCAGATCGGGCAGGGCTTCATTTCGGGCGGGATCCGGGACTGCGGCGCGGGGCCAGAGATGATCCTGGCCGATGGCCGCTGGCAGACCATCATGGCCGCCCGGCTTCAGAACGGCCAGATCACGACCCGCGCCCTTGGCCCCTATTCCGGCCCGAAGGATCTGCAGACCGCGCTGTCCTGTACCAACTGACCCCGTGCCGGGACATGCCGGGTGCCCGGCCCTGCTGGGGGGTACGGGGGGCTGCAGGCCCCCCGAATTCCCCTCGACGTGCGCCAGGCACGGCGAAACCCCTCAACCCGCCGTATCCAAAGACGCCACCAGCACCCCGAAGTCCCGCATCTCCACCTGCGGCAGCGGGCGGTTCGGCCGGGACGACCAGCTGGTCCCGCCGCCCATCAGCACCAGCAGGCCCAGCGGCATCGCCGCCTCCGCGATCCGGCCCGAGCCCCCGGCCAGCAGGGCCCCGGCAATGCCCAGCCCCGCCACCATCGACACCGCGCCGATCCCGAACATCAGCCGGCGCACAAGCCCGTGCTCTCCGATCGTCACCGCCAGGCCGGGCCGCAGGCCGGCCAGGGCCTCGGCCACCGCCGTCATCAGCGCCCGGTGCACCCGGGCATCCGCATCATCGGGCAGGCTGGCCGCCCCGACCGTCAGCGCCAGCGAGCGCAGCTCGCCACCCGCCACCAGGTCCAGCCGCCGCATCACCGCGTCGCCCCAGCGATGCTGGACGAACACCGCGCGCTCGACCCGGGACAGGTCCAGCGTCCAGCCGCCGTCCAGGTGCAAAAGGCCGCCCTCCAGTTCATAGACCTGCCGCCCGCGCGCAATGGCCGGGCGGTAGGCAAACCGGCTCACAAGGCCCGCCATCCGATGTCGCGCCGGTAAAAGCCCTCGGGCCAGTCGACCGCATCGGCCAGCGCATAGGCCCGGTCGCGGGCCTCGGCCAGGGTCGCCCCCCGGGCGGTGGCGTTCAGCACCCGCCCGCCCGAGGCCAGGACCTGCCCGTCCTTGCGCGTGGTGCCCGCGTGGAAACACATCTCGAACGAGGTCTCGGGCAAATCGTCCAGCCCCCCGATCACCGTGCCCTTCTCGTAGGCGCCCGGATACCCGTTGGCGGCCAGGACGACCGTCATCGCATGGTCATCGGCCCAGTTCACCTGCGCCTCGGCCAGCCGGCCCTCGGCCGCCGCATGCATCAGGTCCAGCGCCTGCGCGCCCAGCCGCAGCATCAGCACCTGGCATTCCGGATCGCCGAAGCGCACGTTGTATTCCACCAGCCGGGGCTGGCCGTTCTCGATCATCAGCCCGGCATACAGCACCCCCTGGTAGGGCATGCCCCGCCTGGCCATCTCGGCCACGCAGGGCTTGACGATCTCCTCCATTGCCTTGCGCGTCACCACGTCATCCATGATCGGGGCCGGAGAATACGCCCCCATCCCGCCGGTGTTCGGCCCGGTGTCGCCTTCGCCCACCCGCTTGTGGTCCTGTGCCGTGCCCACCGACAGCACCGTCTCGCCATCGCAAAGCACGAAGAAGGACGCCTCTTCGCCGGTCATGAATTCCTCGATCACCACCTCGGCCCCGGCGCCCCCGAAGGCGCCCCCGAACATGTCGTCGATGGCCTCCAGCGCGGTGTCCAGGTCCATGGCCACGATCACGCCCTTGCCCGCGGCCAGCCCGTCGGCCTTGATCACGATCGGCGCGCCCTGTGCGCGCACGTAGGCCTTGGCCAGCTCGGCCTCGGTAAAGCTGGCATAGGCCGCCGTCGGCGCCCCGGCCGCCGCGCAGATTTCCTTGGTGAAGCGCTTGGACGCCTCCAGCTGTGCCGCCTCGGCCGAGGGCCCGAAGACCAGGATGCCTTCCTCGCGCAGCCGGTCGGCAATGCCCGCCGCCAGCGGCGCCTCGGGCCCGACGATCACGAAGTCGATCGCATGGTCATAGGCAAAGGTGGCCACCGCCCCCGGATCCTCGGTGTCGAGGCTCGCGCAGGTGGCGATCTGGGCGATCCCGGCATTGCCCGGCGCCACGATCAGCTTGTCGCACTTGGGGTTCTGCAACACCGCCCAGGCCAGCGCATGTTCGCGCCCGCCGCTGCCGAGGATGAGGATGTTCATGGGCTGCCCCTTCAAGAATGCGCGTGATGCCGGTGATCCGCGCCGCTCATAGCCCAGCCCCACCCCCGGGAACAAGCGCCCTGCACGGACGTTTCCCGCCGGAACCCACCCCGCACCGCCACAAAACCGGACCCCGCCCATGACCCAGACACCTGACCTTCCGCCCAAATCCTACGTGGTCACCGCCAAGCCCGACCTGGCCGACATGCACTTCGTGCACCATACCGGCTGCCCGGTTTTGCCCGACACCACCCTGGTCCCCCTGGGCGCGTTCTGCGGGTCCGTTCCGGCCGTCGAGGTCGCCCACCGCCGGTTCGAGGCCGTCCAGGCCTGTGCCCTGTGCTGCCCCGACGGACGCGAGATCGCCGACGAGGCCGCCTGATCCTTTCCTGAGGTCTGATCCTTTCCTCTGGCACGATCCTTTCCTCTGGCGCGTGTAGCGATTACTCTGGCCGCCAGGACGAAAGGGCAGGCCATGGATCTGATCGACGACGGGCAAGAGGCAGGCAACGCGCCGGAATTCACCGTTTCCGAATTGTCGGGGGCGGTGAAACGCACGATCGAGGGCGAATTCGGCCATGTTCGTGTCCGCGGCGAGGTCGGCCGGGTCAGCCGCCCGCAATCAGGCCACGTCTACATGGATCTCAAAGATGACCGGGCGGTGATCGCCGGGGTCATGTGGAAGGGCATGGCCGCGCGCGTGGCGACCAAGCCCGAAGAGGGCATGGAGGTCATTGCCGTCGGCCGGCTGACCACCTTCCCGGGCCAGTCCAAGTACCAGCTGATCATCGAGGACATCCGCCCGGCGGGCCTGGGCGCGCTGATGGCCATGCTGGAAAAGCGCAAGGCCGCGCTGACGGCCGAGGGCCTTTTCGATCCCGCCCGCAAGCAGCCGCTGCCCTTCCTGCCCGAGGTGATCGGGGTGGTGACCTCGCCCTCGGGCGCGGTGATCCGCGACATCCTGCACCGCCTGCGCGACCGCTTTCCCCGCAAGGTGCTGATCTGGCCGGTGGCCGTGCAGGGCGACCGCTGCGCGCCCGAAGTGACCCGGGCGATCGAGGGCTTCAACCGGCTGACCCCCGGCGGGGCGCTTCCCCGGCCGGACCTGCTGATCGTGGCGCGCGGGGGGGGCTCGGTCGAGGACCTGTGGGGGTTCAACGAAGAGAGCGTCGTGCGCGCGGCGGCGGCCTCGCAGATCCCGCTGATTTCGGCGGTGGGGCATGAAACCGACACCACGCTGATCGATTTCGCGTCGGACAGGCGCGCGCCGACGCCCACGGCCGCGGCGGAACTGGCGGTGCCGGTGCGGCTGGAACTGGCGGTCTGGACCGAGGACCAGGGCGCGCGGCTGACCCGGGCGCTGGGGCAGGGGATCGCCCTGCGCGGGCAACGGCTGGCCGACCTGTCGCGGGCCCTGCCGCGGGCCGACACGCTGCTGGACACCCCGCGCCAGAAGCTTGATATCCTGGCCGACAAGCTGCCCCAGGCGCTGAGCACCGGCGTGCAACGCCGCCGGCTGGCCCTGAGCGACACCGCCGGCAGCCTGCGCCCGGCGGCCCTGCGCCGGCTGATCGCCGGCCAGAGCGACACGCTCGGCCGCCTGTCGGCCCGCCTGGGCCCGGCGCTGGCCCGTTTCGCGGCCCAGCGGCGGCGCGACCTGGACCACCGCGCTGCGCGGCTGCAGCCGCGCCGGCTGAAGGCCGAGCACGAGACCGCCCGGCGCGAGCTGGACCGCCTGTCGGCCCGGTTCACGGCCGCGGCCCAGGCCCAGCTGGCCGACTGGCGCCGGCGCATCGACACCGCCGACCGCCTGCGCGAAACGCTCAGCTACCGGGCCACGCTGGAGCGGGGCTATGCCGTGGTGCGGTCCGGCGACCAGGTCGTGACCTCGAGGTCGGCGGCGGCAGATGCGATGGCCCTGGAGATCGAGTTCGCGGACGGGCGCTTTGCCATCGGCGGCGGGGCGAAACCGGCCCGGAAAGCGAAGCCCGCGGCGCCATCCGACCAGGGATCGCTGTTCTGAGGCGTTCCGCCGGGGTATTTTCAAAGAGAAAGAAGCAGCAGGGCGGGTTGTCGATCGAACGGGCGCGCTGGGTGGATGGGGGTCAGACGCCGACGTCGGGCCCGTAACACAGCATGTCTTCGCCGATGTCCTGCGCTTCGTACAATTCGCGGGCCTCGGGATCGTTTTCGAAACGGGCGATCAGGCCGTTGGGGCCTTCGTAGAAGGTCCAGCACTGGGGATCGGCGCGGTCTTCGTAGAGAAAGCAGATCTGGTCGTTTTCCTCGTACCAGACGCCGTCCTGGCATTTGCCGTCCAGGAAGGACCAGACCACCCGGCGGTTGTCCAGGTAGCGTTCGACACCATAGGCCGATCCGTCGGCACCGTAGTAAAGGGTCTTGCCACGGGTGTACTGGTCGAAGGCCTCGGCCCCGAGGGGGCTTTGGGCGGCCACCGGGCCGGCCGCAAGCAGCGACAGAATCATCAAAGCGCGTTTCATGAGGGGACAGTGACAGATGCGCCGCCCGGCTTCCACAGCTTGAGGCGCGGGCAGGGCGGTGTCTGCGCCAACCCGCCGGTCTTGCGGGCGGATCTCTCCAACGGGGGGCATGGCCGGGCGGACTTCCATCCCGGGCCATTCCGCATTAGGTGAAAGCAACCACGCGCGGAGGCCGCCCCATGGCATTTTTCTCGAAACTGAAGGACCGGCTGTTCAAATCCTCGTCACGGATCGAGGACGGCCTTGATGCCATCGTTGACGAAGGTGCGACCGAGGCCCCCGCGGCCGTCTCGGACCCGGCCCCGATTGCATCAACCGAAGACCCGGGCGGACCCGGCTTGCTAGGCCGGCTCTTCAAGCCCGGTGACAGCGCCGCCCCCCGCCGGGTTCTGGACGACGACATGCTGGAACAGCTCGAAGAGCTGCTGATCACCGCCGACATGGGCGTCGACACCGCCGTGCGCGTGACTGCCAACATCGCCGAGGGCCGCTATGGTAAGCGCGTCTCGACCGAGGAAATCAAGCGCCTCCTGGCCGAGGAAATCGCCCGCATCATGGATCCGGTCGCCCGGCCCATGCCCCTATATCCCAAGCGTCCCCAGGTCGTCCTGGTGGTCGGCGTCAACGGATCCGGCAAGACCACGACTATCGGCAAGCTCGCCAGCCAGTTCCAGGCCGCCGGCAAATCCGTCGTCATCGCCGCCGGGGACACCTTCCGCGCCGCCGCCGTCGAACAGCTGCAGGTCTGGGGGGACCGCGCCGGCGTGCCCGTCCTGACCGCCCCCGAAGGCTCCGACCCCGCCAGCTTGGCCTTCGACGCCATGACCAAGGCCGAAGCCGACGGCGCCGACCTGCTGATGATCGACACCGCCGGTCGCCTGCAGAACCGCGCCGACCTGATGGAGGAACTGGCCAAGATCGTCCGCGTCATCCGCAAGAAGGACCCCGAGGCCCCCCACAACACGCTCCTTGTCCTCGACGCCACTACCGGCCAGAACGCCCTCTCGCAGGTCGAGACCTTCAAATCCATGGCCGACGTCACCGGCCTCGTCATGACCAAGCTCGACGGCACCGCCCGCGGCGGCGTCCTGGTCGCCCTGGCCGACAAGTTCGGCCTGCCCATCCACGCCATCGGCGTCGGCGAACAGATCGACGATCTCGCCCCCTTCGACCCCGAGGACTTCGCCGCCGCCCTCACGGGCCTCGGCCGCTGACCCCCGCCATGCGCTTCTTTCTCTTGGTAAATACCCTCCGGGGGTCCGGGGGTGGACAACCCCCGGCGGCCCGCCGCACGCGCCACCCATGACCGCCTGGCTGCTCAGCCTCGAAGGCACCGAGGCCGGCCATACCCTGGCCATGATCCTCGCCCTCACCGCCGCCTTCCTGCACGCCGTCTTCGGCGCCCTGCAAAAGGGCCGCCACGATCCCTGGCTCAGCCGGGGTGCCATCGACGGCTGGCTGTTCGCCCTGTCGCTGCCCATCTGCCTCTTCGTCGTGCCCTGGCCGCAGGGCTGGGCCTGGGCCATCATCCTGGGCACCGTGCCCATCCATTTCGCCTACAAGCTCGGCATGGCCCTGGCCTATGAACGCGGCGCCTTCACCGTGGTCTACCCGGTCGTGCGCGGCACCGGCCCGCTCTTTACCGTCCTCGGCGCCTGGATCCTCTTTGGAGAAACCTTCACCGCCACCCAATGGCTGGGCGTGGCCGTGCTGCTGGCCGGCATCTTCGGCCTGGCCCTCTACAACCTCGTCCATATCGACCTGGGCCGAGACACCCTCGTCCCCGCGCTCTGGCTGGCCGTCGGCACCGGCGCGCTGGTCGCCCTTTACACCACCTACGACGCCTACGGCATCCGCTTCACGCCCTCGCCCTTCACCTTCCTGGCCTGGTTCTTCCTGATCACCGCCATGGATTTCCCCGTCATCGCCGCTCTCCGCTGGCGCCGCATGGCCAATCCGCCCGACCTGCGCCCGCTGCTCACCCGGGGCTTCATCGGCGCCTTCATCGCCTATGGCAGCTTCGGCACCGTCATGCTGGCCACCCGGCTCGACAAGGTGGGCGAGGCCGCTGTCCTGCGCGAAACCTCCACCGTCTTTGCCGCCCTGATCGGCTGGCTGGTGCTGAAAGACACGGTCGGACCCCGCCGCATCGCCCTGATGAGCTTGATCGCGCTGGGCGCCGTGATAGTTGAACTCGGCGGATAACAAACAGAGGCAGGCATGGCCGAACAGCTCGAACGCCCCATCAACCCGATCCTCAAGCAGGTGCTGGAACTCGGGCCCACGATCGCCTTTTTCCTGATCTACGTGAAGCTCAAGGAACAGACCTTCACATGGGGCGGCAACGACTATTCCGGCTTCATCGTCGCCACGGTGCTGTTCGTGCCGATCCTGCTGCTGGCCATGGGCATCCTGTGGAAGCTGACCGGCCACCTCAGCCGGTTGCAGATCTTCACCGCCGTCATCGTCATCTTCTTCGGCGGGCTGACCGCGTATTTCAACGATGAACGCTTCTTCAAGATGAAGACCACCATCGTCTACGGCGTCTTCGCGACCCTGCTGGGCATCGGCCTGCTGCAGGGCAAATCCTACCTGGCCTATATCCTCAACGACACGATGCCGATGAAGGACGAAGGCTGGATGATCCTGACCAAGCGCCTGTTCTTCATGTTCATCGCCCTGGGCGTCGGCAACGAATTCGTCTGGCGCACCATGTCCACCGATGCCTGGGTCAAGATCGAAACATTCGCCTTCCCGATCGTGCTGTTTGCCTTCCTGTGGT
Organism: Paracoccaceae bacterium; assembly: GCA_002709405.1. GTDB lineage: Bacteria > Pseudomonadota > Alphaproteobacteria > Rhodobacterales > Rhodobacteraceae > Marinibacterium. The sequence continues at coordinate 11,070 of PAQV01000046.1, read as the reverse complement.
GGCAGATCGTGGCCCTGCAGAAATACCTGATCCTGCCCCCCGAAGAGCAATAAGCCCGGCGCTCACCCCCATTGGTGCAGGGGCCGGATGCTGCCCCTTGCCCCGACGGGCGCCCGTTCATCCAGCCGCATGAACCGCGCCGGTACCATCGGCTGGCCGGCCGCGGCGATCCCGGCCACCAGCTGGCGCGCCGCCTGGCCTTTGACCAGGGTCCGGCCGGGGGTATAGCGACCCATGTCGAGCACGGGAAAGCCCTTCTGGGCCGTCAGCTCTCCCTGCACCAGCTCGCCCGGCCACAGGGTTTCGCAGGGCTGGCCATTGGCAAAGACGATTTCGTGGCGCGGCATCAGGATGTGGAAATAGCGGATCCCGTCGCCCTCGGTCCGCTCGGAGACGCCGGGCAGGGCCAGGCAATCCTTGACCGGCATCAGCACCTCGGACCCCGGATCGCGCGGGTCGGGCACCACCAGCACCCGATGCTGGCGCGACAGGCGCAGCGGGCGCGAGGGCACGTTGGGGCCAAAGGCATTGCGGGCCACCCGTACCGGCCGCCAGCCCGGCTGGTCGCGCAGCTCGGCCCCGCTCACCCGCCGGGTGCCGATCCACAGCACCGGCTGGAAGCCGTGGTCATGGGTCAGCAGCCGGTCGCCCACGCGCAGGTCCTGCACCGGCAATTCGCCGAACTCGGTCATCATCTGGGTGCCGGTGGCAAAGCAGATCATCACCGTCATCACCGCGACACCGTCGTCAAGGTCGCTGGCCGAGACCAGGATCTTGTCGTGCAGCGCCAGGTCCTCGACATCCCACAGCTCGGCCCCGGGCTCGGATTCGTCGGCCACGGTGACCGAATCGACCAGGTCCAGCGTGACCACGCCGGTGACGGGATCGACCGTGATCTGGGTGAACAACAGCCCCTGCTGTTCCCCCCCGATGGCCAGGATGTTGTCGCCCGCCGAGGTGGTGATCACCTGCAATGCGCTGATGTCGGTGGTGATGTTGTCTTGCTGTCCGACCAGGGTGAACCCGTAGTTCGACCCGCCGAAGGCATTGTCATCTATGCGAAAGATCGTGACGTCGTCGTCCGTGCCGGCGACAAAGACATAGGTCTCGCCATCGATCTCGGCAAAGGCGGCGGTGTCGATCCCCAACAACCCGGTCTGGGCCGGCGCGATCAGGTCGCCGCTCAGGTCGTTGGACGACAGGTCGGTTTCACCGGCCCCGGCCTGGTCGTCGCCCCGCGCGTTCTGGAACGCCATGGTGCCGGAACTGTCGATGGTGAAAAGGTACAGCGCACCGCTCGGATCGCTGCTGACCACAAAGCCCTGGCCCGCGCTGTCGGTGAACCCCTCGATCATCGTGGGCGCACCGCTTTCGCCCGCAAGGTCGGTCAGCGACTCGGTCGTGCCGTCCGAGGTGAACTCGGTCACCTCGGTCAGCCCGCCGGTGGCCGGGTCGATCGCATAGCTGACGATGTCGTCGGTCGACCGGGTGATGACAAAGGCGTTGCCGCCCACCTCCATCACCGTCAGCCCGGCCACCTGGTCCAGGTCCACCGTGCTGGTCAGCCCGGGCAGGGCGGTCAGCGTGCCGTCAGAGTTGATCTCGGAAATGCCGATCGTGTCGTTGACCGGATCGGCCGTGTAGACATAGGTCTTGCCGTTCGACAGGGTGATCGCGCCGATGGCCAGGATCTGGTCATAGCCCGCCCCCTCGGTCGAGGTCTGCAGCGAATCGATGATCGCGTCAGCGTCGGTTGCCCCCGCGTTGACGATCTGTCCGTAGGTCGGCGAGGCCGGATCATTGTCGATCTCGAAGGTCGAGATCCCGTCATGCCCGGTATCCCGCTCTGTCGTGACCATGACAAGCATGCCATTCGACAGTTCAACCAGCGCCACGGCCTGAATGTTGTCCGAGATCGTGTTGGACGTGTCGTCCTGCAGATTATCCGTGTTCTGCGGATTGATTTCGTCCGAAGTTCCCATGTCCCACGCCTCACCCAAGCGCATCTTTTATGGCGGGATCAGGCTGAATGGATCGTAAACGGGGGCGGGGAATGAGGCAGGTTGGTTAACCCGGTCTTATCCCGGTCTTATCCCGGTCTTAACCAGGCCTTACGACGCGTTCTGCAGGAAGGGCAGCGTCACCGGCAGGGCGGGCCGCACCAGCAGGCGCGACCAGCGCGGATCGGTCTCTTGCGGCACGCCCCGGCGCATCAACGCCAGCGGAAACCGCGACGGCTGGCGCAACAGGTCGTTGTAAAGACGCAATATTCCGGGCCGCGTATAGCTTGACCAATGACACACCCGATGCGCGGGCCCGGGCAGGGGATGGCCCAGGGCCTCCAGGTGGCCCAGCGTGTCCGGGCAATCGATCTGGATCGTCACCGCGTTCGGCGCATCCAGCCCGTGCCCGATCGACCGGTCCCCACGCGCCCCCGGCGCGATCAGCCGCTCGAACAGGAAATCGAAGGGATCGTTCTCGCGGCTGACGATATTGAAGAACTCCACCTTGCGCCCGGCGCCCGTGTCCAGAGCCCCCTCGGCCCGCGACCGGTAACACGCCCCGGTCATCGACACGACCCGCCCGACACTGCCCGGAGCCACCTGCGACAGCGCCTCCAAGGCCACCTCGGTGCCCATCGAATGGGCAATGACATGCAGCGGCCGGCCCGGAGCGATCCGGTGCAACCGCCCGATCAGCTCGGCCAGGGCGGACCCCGCCGCCTTGGCCCGCGCCTGCGCCGACCACAAGGCCCCCCGCGCGTCCCAGCCAAAGGCCACGCCCAGCCCCTCGGCCGCGTGGCCGGTCCCGAAACCCAGCCGCCGGGGCCAGCTTTGGGCCCGGACACAGGACGAATTCGGATGCAGGGACAGGATCTTGCGGTGCGGGCAATGCTGCGGATGGCCGGGCTGGTACTTGTAGCCGTGGATCATCACGATGATCGGCCCGCGCCCCCGCGCGGCGGTCATCAAACAGGGCAGCAACTCGCCCTTTCCGGGAACCATCCGCGGTCCCTCTGCATTGATCCTGATCATGGGCATTTCAGCGCCTCACACAAGATGTGGTGGCCGGTCTATGTCCTATGCGTATGACGGGGATGTGAAACTCTGGTTACAGGACCGTGACGGTGCTTGACCTGATGTCGCATGCGGCGTATGCGCAACACATCATAAGTGGCGATTTGTTACCTGATTGCGGGCCACTCTAAACATCCCGCTAAAGAGGTCAGACGGAAGACCCCTTTCGCTTGACCGCGTCTGGGGTTTTTTTATGCGCTCCCGCCGGGAGCCGGAAGGAATGACATGAACGACAGCTGGAAAAAACGCACCAAGGCCGTTCACGGTGGAACCAAGCGCAGCCAGTTCGGCGAGCTGAGCGAAGCGATCTACCTGACCCAGGGTTTCGCCTACGACAGCGCCGAACAGGCCGAGGCCCGGTTCCTGAAGACCGAGGAAGACGAATTCATCTATGCCCGCTACGGCAACCCGACCGTGGCCATGTTCGAAGAACGCATCGCCGCCCTTGAAGGGACCGAGGACGCCTTTGCCACCGCGTCCGGCATGGCGGCCGTCACCGCCTCGCTGATGTCGCTGCTGAAGGCCGGCGATCACGTGGTCTCGGCCAAGGCGCTGTTCGGCTCGTGCCTCTATGTCCTGGAAGAGATCCTGACCCGCTACGGCGTCGAGGTCACCTTCGTCGACGGGGCCGACCTGGACCAGTGGCGCGCGGCCGTGCGCCCGGACACCAAGGCAGTGTTTTTCGAATCGGTGTCGAACCCGACGCTGGAACTGGTCGACATCAAGGGTGTGGCCGAGATCGCCCATGCCCATGGCGCGCTGATCATCGTCGACAACGTGTTCTCGACGCCGACGTTTTCGCGGGCCGTGGATCTTGGCGCCGACGTCATCGTCTATTCCGCCACCAAGCATATCGACGGCCAGGGTCGCACGCTGGGCGGGGTGATCCTGGGCACCACGGAATTCATCAGCAAGACGGCCGAACCCTTCCTCAAGCACACTGGTGCGGCCATGAGCCCGTTTACCGCCTGGGTCATGCTCAAGGGCCTGGAAACCATGGATCTGCGCGTGCGGGCCCAGGCCGACGGGGCGCTCAAGCTGGCCGAGGCGCTGCAGGGCCATCCCGCGCTGAACCACGTCATCTTCCCGGGTCTGGCCGCGCATCCGCAACACGCGCTGATGCAGTCTCAGATGGGGCAGGGGGGCACGGTGCTGTCCTTCGACGTCAAGGGCGGGCAAGAGGCCGCGTTCAAGGTGCTCAACGCCCTGGAAATCGTCAAGATTTCCAACAACCTGGGCGATGCCAAGTCGATCGTGACCCATCCCGCGACGACCACCCACCAGCGGCTGGCGCCGGAACAGAAGGATGAATTGGGCATCACGCCGGGCCTTCTGCGCCTGTCGGTCGGGCTTGAAGATCCCGACGACCTGATCGCCGACGTGAAAGGCGCGCTGGACGCGCTTTGATAAGCGAGATCTCGCGAGGTCGTGACCGGGTTTTGTGATCCGGTCACGGCGTTTGTGCGTAATCCTTTAAGACAGGTTAAAATGGGGCGCCGGAGCCTTATCTTGGGTGCCGAGACGGAGGTTTACGCATGACAATCCATACACCGACCCTGGATCGGGCGCCCAATGCCGACGAGGCGCAGGATGCCCTGGACGTGCTGCGCAGCTGGGCGCGCGGAGCCTCCGACGCCGAGATTTCCCAGCTTGATCCCGCGATCGCCCGGCTGATCGCCGGCAAGGGGGCGGCCTATCCGACGCTGTCGCGCCAGTACCCGGGCGATTTCGCGGTGGACGCCAATTACAAGGCCTCGCTGCCCGATCTGCAGAACGGCCCCTCCAGCCTTATCCGCGGCGCGCGCCAGCAGATCCAGCACGTGGGCATTTCCAACTTCCGCCTGCCGATCCGTTTCCGCACCCGTGACAACGGCGACCTGACCCTGGAAACCAGCGTGACCGGCACCGTCAGCCTGGAGGCCGACAAGAAGGGCATCAACATGTCGCGCATCATGCGCAGCTTCTATGCCCACGCCGAAAAGACCTTTAGTTTCGGGGTGATCGAAAAGGCGCTCGACGATTACAAGGCCGACCTGGAAAGCTTCGACGCCCGGATCATGATGCGCTTTTCCTTCCCCATGAAGGTCGAAAGCCTGCGCTCGGGCCTGGCGGGCTACCAGTATTACGACATCGCGCTGGAACTGGTCGAAACCGCCGGCGTGCGCACCAAGATCATGCATCTGGACTACGTCTATTCCTCGACCTGCCCGTGCTCGCTGGAACTGTCCGAACACGCCCGCTCCATGCGCGGCCAGCTGGCCACCCCGCATTCCCAGCGCTCGGTCGCCCGGATCTCGGTCGCGCTGGAAACCGAGGGCCAGTGCCTGTGGTTCGAGGACCTCATCGACGCCTGCCGCCGCGCCGTGCCCACCGAAACCCAGGTCATGGTCAAGCGCGAGGACGAACAGGCCTTTGCCGAGCTCAACGCCGCCAACCCGATCTTCGTCGAAGACGCGGCCCGCCTGTTTTGCCAGCAATTGCAACTGGATGCCCGGGTCGGAGACTTCCGCGTCATCGCCAGCCACCAGGAAAGCCTGCACAGCCACGATGCCGTGTCCGTCCTGACCGAGGGCCCCACCTTCGAGGCCCAAAGCCTTGATCCGCAGCTCTTTGCCTCGCTGATCCACGCGGGCTGACCCGGCCTGCACCCCGTGATCCCACGACCACAGGTCTAAGCGGTTCCGCGCCTTCATGCCGCGGTGCAGCATTTCCCTCTGCACAAGCGAGATAGCTTGCGTTATACTGCTGATTGACTGGTAGCCGGATGGGCGCCGCCAATGGGTTCGCGGTGCCTGCCGGCTTGTCCCTGACAGGGACGGCCTGGAACCGGGCTCAGAACAGATCAGAGATGCGAGGAGCACCAGGATGATGACCTCCCAGATGCAGATGTCCGTTGCCATGATCCAGATGGCCGGCGATGCGGTGGCAAACCAGATCAAGATGTTGCAGGCGATCAGCCTGTCCGCGGTCGAATTGCCCTACCGGAATTTCAAGATGATGACCGACCTGGCCACGGTGCCCTTCACCGCCGCCGGCCTGGGCAGCACGGCCCCCGCCGCCGAGGTGATTCCCGCGCCCGTGAAGCCCGTCGTGAAACCCGCGCCCAAGCCGGCCGCGAAACCGGCCGCCAAGAAGGCTGCGCCCAAACCGGCCGCAAAGCCGGCACCGGCCCCCGAAGCAAAGGCCCCCGAAGCCAAGGCCGAAACGCCCGCACCCGCCCCCAAGGCGGAAGCAAAGACCGAAGCTCCGGCTCCCAAGCCCGCGACCAAGGCCGCCAGCGCCGCTCCGGCCGCCAAGACCGAGACCGCCACCCCGGCCCCCGCGACCAAGGCGCCTGCCACCCGCAAGCCGCGCGCGAAACCGGCCGCCAAGACCGCAGCCAAGACCACCACGGCCCGCAAGCCGGCCACCAAGACCGCAAGCGCGGACACGAAACCGGCCGCCAAACCGGCCACCCGCCGCGCCCGCAAACCGGCCACCCCGCCGTCGATGCCCCCGTCGTCCTCCAGCGACGACAGCTGAACGCAGCCCGTGGCTTGACACCGCACACGGGGCGCGCCAACGCTTCGGCCCATGCTGGATCCGCGCCCCGTCGCCTATGTCATAGGCCTTCTTGTCACAGTCCTGGGAGCGACCATGCTCGTTCCCATGTTCGCCGACCTCATCGTCGGCAACGGCCACTGGCCCGCCTTCTTTGAAAGCGCCATCATCTCGGTGCTGGCCGGCGGCACCGTCGCGCTCAGCTGCGCCAACGCCGTGCCCGAGCGCATGAGCCTGCAGCAGATCTTCATGCTGACCACCGGCGTCTGGATGGCCCTGCCGCTGTTCGGAGCCCTTCCCCTGATCATCGGCGAAACCGAGCTGAGTGTCACCGACGCCCTCTTCGAATCGATGTCCGGTTTCACCACCACCGGGTCCACCGTCATTTCCGGTCTCGATCACCTGCCCGCCGGCATCCTGTTGTGGCGCGGCATCCTGCAATGGCTGGGCGGCATCGGCATCATCGTCGTGGCCATGGTCTTCCTGCCCGAACTCCGCGTCGGGGGCATGCAGATCTTCCGCTCGGAAGGCTTTGAAACCATGGGCAAGATCCTGCCCCGGGCCACCCAGATCGCCCGCCAGATCTCGTTGATCTACATCGCCATCACGATCGCCTGCATCATCACCTATGTCGCGCTCGACATGTCGGTCTTCGATTCCATCGTGCACGCCCTGACCACCGTTTCGACCGGGGGCTTTGCCAATTACGACGCCTCCTTCGGCACCTTCTCGGGCCCGCCCGAATATGCCGCCACGGTCTTCATGATCGTCGCCGCCTTGCCCTTCGTCCGCTACGTCCAGCTGATCCACGGCGACGGCGGCGCCATCCTGCGCGACAGCCAGGTCCGCTCTTTCCTTGGCCTGATCGCCGTGCTGGTCGTCGTGACCTCGGTCGTGCTGCTGTCAGTCTTCCCCCACCATTGGGAACAGGCCGTGCGCGAGGCGCTTTTCAACATCGTCTCGATCCTGTCGGGCACCGGCTTTGCCAGCGTCGACTACATGTCGTGGGGGCCGTTCCTGATCGGGCTGTTCTTCTTCATCGGCCTGATCGGAGGCTGCGCCGGCTCCACCGCCTGTTCGATCAAGATCTTCCGCTACCAGCTGCTGTTCGCCTCGGTGAAGGCGCAATTGCTCAAGATCCGCTCGCCGCACGGGGTCTTCGTGCCCCGCTACGAAGGCCGCCCGGTGTCCGAGGAAGTGCTGAACTCGGTGATGTCCTTCTTCGTCTTCTTCATCGTGTCGCTGGGGATCCTGTCGGTCGGGCTCAGCCTGACGGGGCTCGACAATATCACGGCCATTTCCGGGGCGGCCACGGCGCTGGCCAATATCGGCCCGGGCCTGGGCGACACCATCGGGCCGGCGGGCAATTTCGCCCCGCTGAACACGGCCGCGAAATGGATGCTGATCGCCGCCATGCTGATCGGCCGGCTAGAGCTGATGGCCGTCTACGTCATGTTGACCGTCAAGTTCTGGCGGGCCTGACGGCCCGCCATGTCCGGTGAAAACATCGTAAAATAGGGCAGGGCAAAGGCCTTAGCCCGCCATGCGCTCCAGCGTGCCATCGTTGCGGATGACCCGGTGATAGCCCACGGCCATGGCGATGTGGCCCAGGACCACCAGGGCCAGGATCCAGCCCATCTCGCCATGCCATTCCGCCGGAGCCTGCAGCCAGGCGATTTCAGTGGCCCGGGCGGGGATCAGCTCCATCCCGAAATAGGACAGCCCGCGGGTGCTGCCGAGAGCCGCCAGGATGCGCACGCCGGGCACGACGATCATCAGCGCATACAGCAGCGCATGCCCCCATTGTGCGGCCTGGCCCATCACGCCGGGCTCGGCCGGGCGCTTGTGCATGTTCACCAGCCCCCAGATCCCGCGCAGCAGGACCAGGGCAAAAAGCGTCAGGCCCAGGTTGACGTGATAGCTCCACAGCAGCTCGCGCAGGCCGTTTTCCCGGGGCAGGGCCCAATGGGCAGCAGCCGAGAGGAACTGGGCCAGGAACAGCGCGGCCATCCCCCAATGCAGGATGCGCGAGATCAGGCCATAGCGGGCGGGGGAGTCGGTCAGGGTGGACAAGGGTCTTCCTCTCGGTGCGGTCGTCGTCTGTCGGTCAACGCGCCGGACCAAGGGGGGTGTCGGCCCCAAGGGGGCGGACGAGGGACAGGGCCTGACGCATTCGTATTGAAACGCTCGGAAACCTGTCCGGTTCCGCCAGGCCGCCATGCAACCAGCGCATGACGGGGGTGGGCAGGCGTGGACATCAGCCCTCGGCCCGGCCCGAGCCAATTCCTAACGATTGGTAAAAACGCCGCTGTAACCCATTGATTTTACGTCGGGCGAAGGGTGTCCCACGCGTGGGACACCCATGGGACACCTGTCACAGGTAAGGGCCGGACTCAGTCCCAGCAGCTCACCAGGACGGTCATCCCCTCGGCCAGCCGCATCAGGTCCTGCGGGGCCACACCCTGGCTGGATCCGCCCGCAAGCCCCCCCACGCCGGCCTGGCGCAGCACCGCCGCGATCGCCTCGGACTTGGCGGCGAACCGGACGTCCGGGGGCAGTTGCTGGGCGCCGCCCAGCTCGGGCAGCAGCATCCCCACGACCGAGCCGCCCGCATCGAAGACCGGCCCGCCGGCATCGCCGGGCTGGGCGGCCAGGGCCAGCCGGGTCAGCTCGGCCTCGCCCCGCAAACCACGGGTGTCCGACAGGGTCCCGAAGGTCAGCGTCGGCGCGCCCAGGGCCCCCCCGAAGGAAAAGCCCGCGACGGCGATTTCCGACTGGATGCGGGGCAGCAGATCGGACAGGCGGGCGACCTCCATCGGGGCCAACCGGTCCGCCGGGCGCAGCACCGCCACCCCCAGCGCGCTGTCCGAGGCCAGCACGCGGGCCTCGTAATCGTCGTCGATCGTGACCCGCCCACAGCCCGAGACCGTGGCCGCGCTGGTCACCAGGGTGCCCTGGCCGTCCACGAAAAAGCCCGACCCGGTGGCCGAGGGCTTGCGGACTTCAAGGCCCGACACCAGGTCGATGCGCTGTTCCTGCTCGGCGCCCATCAGCGGATCCAGCGTGCCCGGCAGGCGGGTGAAGCTGCTCTTGATCGCGTCCAGCACCCGCGCCCGGCGGCTGTCGTCTCCGGCGGGCCAGACCAGGATGAAGCCCTTGATCTCGCCGTCCTGAAGGCTGGCCTCGGCATGGGTCACGATGCGGCTGTTGCGGCCCTCGATGGTAAAGCCCGCACGACCCCGTTCCCGCGGCCCGTCCAGCGGCACGATTTCAAGCGTCTGAAGGATGTCATACAGCCCATACAGATTGGCCGCGTCGCCCGGTTGGCTGATCAGCAGCATCCGGATCCCGTCCGGCGTGGCCGCATCGTAATGGGCGAAGGGCGACTGATAGCGGCTGAACGAGACCGCCCCCATGGGCATGTCGGCCGCGATGCCGGCCCGGATATCGCTGTGCCGTTCCATTCCGACGCTGGTCAGGGGGGCGTTGTACTGGTCCATCAGGGCGGTTCGCTGAAGGGACGTCAGTACGCCGGTCACCTCGAAGCCATTGACCCGCTGCCACTCTCCCATCGACCGCCGCGTGCCGGCCCCGAAGGCGCCGTCGATCCCGGCGTTGTAATAGCCTCCGGCGGCCAGGGCCCGCTGCAGATCGCGCCGGTCCTCGGCCGTGAGCAGACGTTCGGAGGCCCGCGCCTCGGCCGGGGTTTCATCCACCGGCTGCGGGGGCACCGGATCGGGCGCCTGCGCGACCGGGGCCGGCTCGGACGCCTGCGGGGCGGGGGCCGCCCCGGTGCCAAGGGCGTTGGCCCCCACCGGGTAGAACTGGCGGTCATAGACGCGCGTGTTGGTGATGTAGCTGTCGCGCGGGATCTTGCCCTCGGCCCGGTAGACGCGCAGCACCTGCTGGGCATCATCCGGCGCATAGGGTCCAAGCGCGATCGCGTACCAGGACCCGCCCAGCCAGAACCCGTTTACGTCCGGCATCTCGGCGGCATAGCGGCGGGCGCGGTCCTCGGCGACGGTCAGGCTGGGGTGGGCCTCGATCTGGACCCAGACGGCCTCTTCCGAGCTCTGCGCCTCGGCGCTGCGGAGTGTGGCCAGGATCGTGACGGCGATCACGGCTGCGATCGTGCCACCGATCTTGGCTGCGATCTTGGCTGGGATCCTGGCGGCGACCCGGGCGATCAATTTCTTCATGCTCGTTCCTCGACTTCCCCGCGACGGTGCGGGACAATGGCCTGTTTCGGCTTGCTTTAACGTAAATATCGCCCGATTTGACCATGAAACGGCAGTTCATGACAAGACTGTGGCCCCGTTGACCCTGCCGCCTACGCCGCCTATTGAATGGCCGCCGATCCATCCGGGAAAGACTGACATGCTCGACGCCGCCACCGCCCCGCGCTCGTTCCAGGAGATCATCCTGCGCTTGCAGACCTATTGGGCCTCGAAGG
>PAQV01000045.1 GCA_002709405.1 Paracoccaceae bacterium | reverse complement strand
GGTCGAGGCCAGCGGGGTCAGCACGTTGTTGACGGTTTCCCAGCCAAGCGCCTCGGTGGCGGCGGCGATGGATTCCTGCTGGGTCCAGCCCCAGGTGTAGTCGGCCGTCAGGTGATAGGCCTTGCGGTCATTGCCGTAGTTCGCGGCCAGCACCGGCGCCAGGGCGGCGCCCGACATGTAGCCGTTGAAGAAGTGGCGGAACCCGTTGGCCTTCTTGTCCTTGCCGGTGGTGTCGTTCGAATGGGTCAGGCCGGCCATGAAGATCACGCCGGCTTCCTGGCACAGACCCTGCACGGCGATCGCCACGCCCGAGGACGACCCGCCGGTGATCATCACCGCGCCATCCTTTTCGATCATCGACTTGGCCGAGGCCCGGGCCGCGTCCGACTTGGTCTGGGTGTCGCCGGTGACGAACTCGACCTTCTTGCCCAGGATGCCGTTCCCCTGCAGTTCCTTGGACGAAAAGGTGTTCATCATGCCGCCGTCGCCGCCACCGTTCAGGTGTTCGACAGCCAGTTCATAGGCGCGCAGTTCGTCGGCCCCTTCATCGGCATAAGCGCCGGTCTGGGGCACGTTGAAGCCCAGCGTCACGGACGAACCGGTCGGCTCGTTGGTGAAAGCGCTGGCGGACGACGCGGTGAAGATGGTCGGCAGAGCGACGCCGGCTCCGGAAAGCGCACCGGTCTTGAGGACACCGCGACGGGTGACGTTCTGTTTGGACATGTAATCCTCCCTAGGTGATCGGGTAGCGCGGCTCCTCTTCCGCACAGACCCTGGCACTAATGTGCGCTCTCAGTATTCGCGGGGTCAGAAAATCACGCAATAAGTCCCTTGAAAGGCAAGAAAATTTTGTAAATACATGTACAGGTTAAGTGAGGGGGTTGTAAAAAATCTTATGCTGCAGCGCGGAAAGCCCTTGAGAAGGCGAGGGAAAGACAGAGGTATGCCATGGCGCGCGAAAGCCTGACGGGCAGCCGTATCCGCGAAAGGCGGTCGATGTCCGGCCTGAAACAGGCGGACCTCGCCCGTCAGATCGGGATTTCCGCCTCCTACCTCAACCTGATCGAGCACAACCGCCGGAGAATCGGCGGGAAGCTGCTTGTCAATATCGCCCAGGCCCTGGGCGTGGAACCCTCGGTACTGACCGAAGGCGCCGAGGCAACGCTGATCGCCACCCTGCGCGAGGCCGCCGCCGACGCCGAGATCACCGCCGACGAGACCGACCGGGCCGACGAATTCGCCGGGCGCTTCCCCGCCTGGGCCGAGGTCCTGGCCAGCGCGCACCGGCGCATCGCCTCGCTGGAGCGCACGGTCGAAATCCTGTCCGACCGGCTGACCCACGACCCGCATCTTGCGGCCTCGGTGCACGAATTGCTGTCGACGGCGGCGGCGATCCGGTCGACAGCCTCGATCCTGGCCGAGCCGGGCGAGCTGGAACGGGAATGGCGCGACCGGTTTCACCGCAACCTGAACGAGGACAGCCTGCGCCTGGCCGAAAGCTGCAAGGCGCTGGTCGATTACCTGGACGAAAGTGGCGCGGCGGAGGAACGGCGGGGGGTCCCGCAAGAGGAACTCGAAGCCTTCGTGGCCGACCATGCCTACCATTACCCGGCGCTGGAAGTCGCCGGCACGCCGGTCGACAGCCTGGTGCAGGACAATGCCACGCTGACCACCGGGGCGGCCCGGCAGATCGCGACCGAGATGCTCAGCCGATACGCCGCCGATGCCCGGCGGATGCCGGTCAGCCGCATGAAAGAGGCGCTGGACCGGGTGGGGTTCGCGCCGCTGGACCTGTGCGACATCTTCGGCACGGACCTGGCCTCGGTCCTGCGGCGGCTGGCCGCGATGCCGGCCGACGTGCTGCCCGACCCGGTGGGGCTGGTGGTCTGCGATGCGGCCGGGTCCTTGCTGTTCCGCAAGCCGGTCGATGGGTTCGCCGTGCCGCGCTTCGGGGCGACCTGTCCGCTTTGGCCGCTGTTCTCGGCCCTGTCGCGGCCCCTGACCCCGCTCAGGCGCGCATTGACGCAGGAGGGCCGGGGCGCTGCCGTGTTCGACACCTTTGCCATTGCACAACCCGTCGGTTCGCGCGATTTCAACCGCGATCCGCTGTTCCAGGCCACGATGCTGGTGCGGCGGATCCCGGGGGGGCAGGCCGATGGTCAGCCCGAGCCCGTGGGCAGCACCTGCAGGGTCTGTCCACGCAGCGGATGCCCGGCACGACGGGAACCGTCGATCCTGAGCGAAGGGTTTTGACACAGGCCAAGGCGGGCGGGTAAGTTCTGGACTAAAATGGGGCGTCATACGGGATAACCCGAGCTGCCCTCGGGAGGGGAGAAAACGATGAGCCGGCACGTGCTGCTGATCGAGGATGAACCGAACATCATCGAGGCGATCCGCTTCCTGTTGTCTCGGGATGGCTGGCGGGTGGATACCCATGCCGACGGGCGCGATGCGGTCGACGTGATCCGACGGGTGTCGCCCGACCTGGTGATCCTTGACATGATGCTGCCGGGCAAGAGCGGGATGGATATTCTCAGCGATCTGCGCGCCTTGTCCGACTACCACTCCCTGCCGGTGCTGATGCTGACCGCGCGGGGGCAGTCGCGCGACCGGGACATGGCCGAACGGGCCGGTGTCAGCCGGTTCATGACCAAGCCGTTTTCCAATGCCGAGGTGCTCAGCGCCGTGCGTGACCTGGTGGCCGAGGTGCCGGACCCGTGAGCGATCAGGACCAGGGCACAGGCGAGGACAGAGGACAGGACAGGGCGGCCGCCACGCGCGCCGTCCTTGACCCCGATGCCGACACGCCGCCCCGTCCGGCCCGTGCCCGTCCGCCGATCTTCCTGGAGCGCCGCAGCTATCGCCGCCGGCGGATGATGGATGCCGCGCGGGTCCTGCCCATCATCGGGGCCATCCTGTTCATGGTGCCGCTGCTGTGGTCGCAGCCGGACCTGGGCGATCCCGGCGTGCCAATGTCGATGGCCGTGGTCTATGTCTTCGGCCTGTGGGCGCTGCTGATCCTGGTGGCCGGTCTTCTCAGCCGGTCTGCCCGGCGCTGGCAGGACGAGGAAGCCCGCGAACCGGCGACCGGCGGCGGCATCTGACGGGCGGCCCGGGTATGGCGACGCTCAACATCCTGATCCTGGTGTGCCTGGCTTATGTTGCGCTGCTGTTCACCGTGGCCTTCCTGGCCGACCGCCGGGCCCGGCGCGACCACGCGCCCTGGCTGGGCACGCCCCTGATCTACACCCTGTCGCTGTCGATCTACTGCACCGCCTGGACCTTTTACGGCGCGGTCGGTTATGCCGCCTCGTCCGGGCTGGAGTTCGTGACCATCTACATCGGCCCGACCCTGGTGATGATCGGCTGGTGGTGGGGCCTGCGCAAGCTGGTGCGGATCGGGCGCAGCCAGCGGGTGACCTCGATCGCCGACCTGATCTCGGCCCGCTACGGCAAGTCCAACACGCTGGCGGTGCTGGTGACGATCCTGGCCGTGGTGGGCATCACCCCCTATATCGCCCTGCAATTGCAATCCATCACCCTGTCCTTTGGCATCTTCGCCGGGGTCGACGGCGGAGACCGCGACGTCGCCGGGGGCATCACCTTCTGGGTGGCCACCGGGCTGGCCGCCTTCGCCATTCTCTTCGGCACGCGCAACCTGGACGTCAACGAACGCCATCACGGGGTGGTCACGGCCGTCGCGCTGGAGGCCGTGGTCAAGCTGGTCGCCCTTCTGGCTGTGGGCATCTTCGTGGTCTGGGGGATTTCGGGCGGGGTGTCGGAAACGCTCGCCCGCATCGACAATTCCGAGATCGGCGCCTGGCGCATGGACGGAGGCCGCTGGACCACGATCACCTTCCTGGCCGCGGCGGCCTTTGTCTGCCTGCCGCGCATGTTCCAGGTCATGGTGGTGGAAAACGACGACGAGCGGCACCTGCAAACGGCGGCCTGGGCGTTTCCTTTATATCTGCTGCTGATGAGCCTCTTCGTGCTGCCCATCGCGGTCGTAGGGCTGGACATGCTGCCCGGAGGCGCCAATCCCGACCTTTTCGTGCTGACCCTGCCGCTGGCCGAGGGGCGTGGCGGGCTGGCCATGCTGTCCTTCCTGGGCGGGTTTTCATCGGCCACCTCGATGGTCATCGTGGCGGCCATGGCCCTGTCGACGATGGTGTCGAACCACGTGGTCATGCCGATCTGGTTCAGCCTGCGCCGGGACGGGGCCAGCTTTTCGGGCGATGTGCGCAACATCGTGCTGCAGGCCCGGCGCATTTCCATCGCCGGGATCATCGCGCTGGGATATTTCTATTTCAAATTGTCGGGCGGAGGCGCGGCCCTGGCCTCGATCGGGCTGGTGTCCTTTGCCGGGATCGCCCAGATCCTGCCGGCGCTGGTCGGCGGTATCTTCTGGCGGGCGGCCAGCCGGACCGGGGCCATGGCGGGGCTGATCGTGGGCTTCCTGCTGTGGCTTTACACGGCCCTGCTGCCCGGGCTTGGCATCGGGCTGATGCCCTATTCGGTGATCACCGATGGCCTCTTTGGCCTGGCCTGGCTGCGCCCGCACGCGCTGTTCGGCATCTCGGGGCTGGACCCGCTGGTGCATTCGGCGCTCTGGAGCCTGACGCTGAATGCGGCGACCTTCTGCCTGGTGTCGCTGTTCACCTTCCCGTCGCCGCTGGAACGGCTTCAGGGGGCGCAATTCGTCAATGTGTTCGACCATTCCGCCGGCCCGCGCGGCTGGACCCGGTCGGCGGCGCAAAGCGAAGACCTGATGATCATGTCGCAGCGGATCCTGGGTGCGGGCCAGGCCCAGGCCCTGTTCCAGCGCGAGGCCGACCGCCAGGGATTGCCCGGCCATCTGCCAGATCCCACCCCCGATTTCCTCAGCCGGCTGGAGCGGGAGCTGGGCGGCTCTGTCGGGGCGGCCACGGCCCATGCCATGGTCGGCCAGATCGTCGGCGGGTCGTCGGTGTCGGTCGAGGACCTGATGGCCGTGGCCGATGAAAGCGCCCAGATCCTGGAATATTCCAACCAGCTGGAGGCGAAATCGGCGGAACTGGCCCGCACCGCGCGCCAGCTGCGCGAGGCCAATGAGAAGCTGACCCAGATCAGCCTGCAAAAGGACAGTTTCCTCAGCCAGGTCAGCCATGAACTGCGCACGCCGATGACCTCGATCCGGGCCTTTTCCGAGATCCTGCGCGACAATGACGGGCTCGCGCCCGAGGACCAGACCCGCTATGCGGCGATCATCCTGGACGAGGCGCTGCGTCTGACCCGGCTGTTGGACGATTTGCTGGACCTGAGCGTGCTGGAAAGTGGCCAGGTCAACCTGAACCTGCGGGCGGGCAAGCTGTCGGATGTGCTGGACCTGGCCGTGGCGACGGCCCTGACAGGGGCCGAGCGCAAGCTGGTCGTGCATCGCCGCCACCTGGACGAGCAGATCGCCCTGCACACGGATCTCGACCGTTTGACGCAAGTTTTCATAAATCTCATCACGAATGCTCAGAAGTATTGTGACGCGGCCAATCCGACGTTGACGATCACGGTCCATGACATCGGCGGCGGGCTGGCGGTGGATTTCGTCGACAATGGCAGCGGCATTCCGGCCGATGCCCAATCCATGGTGTTTGAAAAGTTTGCGCGCGTTGCGGCGGAAAAGGCCGGCGGGGCAGGGCTTGGGCTGTCGATCTGCCGCGAAATCATGGCCCGCTTGGGCGGAGACGTGGCCTATATGCCCGATCGGGGCGGCGGCGCGTTCCGCGTGACCTTGCCGACTGTGCTGAACCTTGCCGCGCAATAGCGAATGGTAATCGGATCGTAACCCTGCCTCGGCTAGGACTGACTCGAGTTCCCGCGACAGAAAGTGCGTCGCGGGGGAGACGTGGGCTAGTAAGGGCAGCGGATTTGATATGGTGACGGGCGTCAGGCGCAAATTGGCCACCGGACGCGAAGCTGCAGCGCCGGCGGACCTGGCGCTGTTGCGGGCTTTCCGCAAGGCGTTGCCGCGTGTCGCCGACGAGACCTTCGGCATGGCCCTGTCCCTGATCGGCGCGCACCAGCGGCGCATGCCTCAGGCGGACCTGGCCAACGACCTCGACAACGGCTGGCTGCTTCTCAGCCTGTCGGCCCCTATGATGCAGCGTGCCGGTGTCTGCATGGATCCGATACTGGTGTCCGCGCTGGTGCAGCATCAGACGCTGGGCACCGTGGCTTCCGAAATCTCGGCCGAACGCAAGCTGACGGGGACCGATGCGGCCCTGGCAGCACCCCTGGTCGACGATCTGCTCAAGAAGATCCGCACCCTGACGCCCTATGGCGCGCTGCGCGTTGAACGGCGGATGCCGGATGTGCGCAGCCTGTTGTTGCCCTTCGATGCCGAAAGCTACCTGCGGGCGGAACTGACGATCGACGTCTCCGTGGGTCTCCACCAGGGACGGATGATCTTTCTGCTGCCCGATGCGCCGCCTCCCGAACCGGACGAGGTCGATCGCGACCCGGCAGAGCCGGCCCTGATGAAAGACACCGCCATGGTCGTCAAGGCGGAACTGCGGGCCGTTCTGGCGCGGCTGTCCCTGCCGTTGGACAAGCTCAACGACCTGAAGGTCGGACAGGTGCTGCCCATGCCCGGTGCGCGGATGGACAAGACCGACCTGATCTCGATCGACGGACGCCGGGTGGCCACGGCCCGGCTGGGGCAGGCGGACGGGTTCCGGGCCGTGCGGCTTAATCCGGTTGGGCACAAACCCCCGCCGCTGGAAGACAGCTTTACGCCCCATGGTGGTCGCGGCGCCGGTCGCGGCGGCATGGCTGGCGGGATGGCCGGTGGCATGGGTGCCGACCTGGGCGGGCCGGAGCCGAGCGGTTTTGGCGGCGACCTGGGGCAGCCGGGCGATTTCGGCGGCCTGCCTGACCTGGGCGGCGGGCTGGACGATGACGGGTCTTTCGACACCTTCACCCCCGAAGCGGCGGCGGCCGAGATTTCCGAACTGGCCGGGCTGCCTGACCTGCCCGACCTGGGCGGAGACGATGCGCCCGGCGGTCTACCTGACTTGCCGGATCTGCCCGACCTGCCGAATTTGCTCGATCCGATGAACGAACTGGCCGAACCGATGACGGGCCTCCCGGATCTGAACAGCAAATGAGGGCAGGGCGGTGTTTCCGCCCCCTGCACCGATCAAGGGGTGGCTGGCAGAAGGAAAAGGGCCCCAGCATTGGTCGTATGCTGAGGCCCCGAAATGCGATGGAATGGAAAACGCGGTCAGTCGGGCTGAAGCGCCGGCCGGATCCGTTCAAGATCGTAGCCGGCCTTCATGGCCTTCAGCAGGATCTCGTCGGCCGGCATGTCTCCGGCCTGGCCAAGCGCCCAACAGATGGTCGACCGGGTGCCCGAGGCGCAGTAGGCCAGCACCGGTCCCTCCGCATCGTCGATCAGCGTGCGCTGTTTCAGCACGTTTTCGGCATTCAGGGTCTGGTGCGTCAGCGGCAGCACCTGGAAATCCAGCCCAAGGTCGCGGGCGGCAGCGGCAATGACCTCTGCCTGGTGCGAGGGAGGGTTTTCATCGTCCGGCCGGTTGCAGATCACCCGGGTAAAGCCCGCCTCGGCGATCTTCGGCAAATCCTCGACCGCGATCTGGGGGCTGACAGAGTAAGTCTCGGTGATCTTGCGTAAATCCATTCAACTGGCCTCGGCTATCCGGTCGATCCGTGCCCCGATGGTCGGGGCCGCTCCCATGCCTACCAGCATCGCCGCCATGAACACAAGGCCACCGGCGCCACCATAGCTGAGCGAGGCCACTGACGGTCCCGGGCACAGGCCGGCCAGCCCCCAGCCCATGCCGAACAGCACCGATCCCAGCACCAGCCGGTGCCCGATCTTGTGCTGCGGCGGGGCAGGGAAGGAGCCACCGACCAGGGGCGTGCGGCCCCGGGTCAATTGCCAGGCGATCATCATCGGGATGATCGCACCGCCCATCACGAAGGCCAGCGTCGGATCCCAGGCGCCGAAGACGTCCAGCCACCCTTGCACCTTTGTGGTGTCGGTCATCCCCGACACGAACAGACCGGCGCCGAACAGGCCTCCGGACAGGACAGACAGCATGAACCGCATCAGATGACCCCCAGGATGTGGCGGAAGAGCACGACGGTCAGGCCGCCAGCCAGGATGTAGAAGACGGTGGCCACGATCCCGCGCAGCGAAAAGCGCGAGATGCCGCAGACCCCGTGGCCCGACGTGCAGCCATTGGCGATGCGCGTGCCCACGCCGACCAGCAGGCCGGCCGCGATGATGACCACGAAATTCGAGGTCACGTGGGTGTCAGCCGTGCGCCCTGTGACGACGTAGAGGATGGCCGGAACGATCAGCAGGGCGGCCAGAAAGCCCAGCCGGTCCCGCGCCGTGTCCCGGCCGGACCCGTCGACGAGGCCTCCGATGATGCCGCTGGCACCCATGATGCGCCCGGCACCCAGCAGATAGACGGCGCCGGCGAGGCCGATCAGTGCGCCTCCGATCAGGCCGTGGATCCATTCGATTGGCATGTGTGGTGGTCCCTTTCGTGGGAAGTGGCGTGGAGGCCGGCCGTCAGATCTTGTTGACCGGGATTTTCAGGAAAACGTCGCCCTGCTCGTCCGGATCGGGGAACTGGCCGGCGCGCATGTTGACCTGCAGCGAGGGCAGGATCAGCCGGGGTGGGCCCAGCGTGGCGTCGCGGGCATCGCGCATGGCCACGAAATCCTCGATCGGCTTGCCGGCGCCGATATGGATGTTCAGCGCCTTTTGTTCGCCAACCGTAGTTTCCCAGGCGTAGTCGTCGCGATTCGGTGCCTTGTAATCGTGGCCCACGAAAATGCGTGTCTCGTCGGGCAGGGCGAGAATCTTCTGGATCGACCGGTACATGGTTTCGGAAGAGCCGCCGGGAAAGTCGCAGCGGGCCGTTCCGTAGTCGGGCATGAACAGAGTATCGCCTACAAAAGCGGCATTGCCGATCACGTAGGTCAGGCAGGCGGGGGTGTGCCCGGGGGTGTGCAGAACGTCTCCGCGCAGCTGTCCGATGTGGAAACTGTCGCCTTCATCGAACAGGGCATCGAATTGCGAGCCGTCCCGCTGGAACTCGGTGCCCTCGTTGAAGACCTTGCCAAAGGTGTCCTGGACGATGGTGATGTTCTTGCCGATCCCGATCTTGCCGCCCAGCTGCTCTTGCAGGTAGGGCGCGGCGGACAGGTGGTCGGCATGGACATGGGTTTCCAGAATCCATTGTACATCAAGGTCTTGCGCGCGAATATACGCGATGATCCGGTCTGCCGAGCTGGTGTCCGTGCGGCCTGCGGCCGGGTCGTAGTCCAGCACGCTGTCGATGATGGCGGCGGCCCGGCCGGACGGGTCGCGGACCACGTAAGAGGCCGTGTTGGTGACTTCGTCGAAAAAGGTCGTGACATCGGGGGTCATGGGGCACCTTCAGGTTTGCTTCCGCTTACATATAGCAAAAGCTGCATGTGACGCAAGTCCGCGCCTAAAATGTTCGAATTTGAGCGGTGTCAAATCAATGATACCACTATAGTCTATGTTGCTATGTGCCGCGGCCCTGAAAAGGGCGCGTCCATTTCGAGGGGAGGACTGAAATGAACGATCTGAAGAAAGTGGCAACCGATCTTGAAGTCAGGATTAACGGAGCAACGGCAGCTGGCCGTCTTGCCCTGCAGCCCGAGCTTGAACGGCTGTTGCGCCGGATGGAGCGGGACGGTCACAGGGTGCCGCCACGGCTGCGAAATCTCGACGCAGAGTTGACCAGCGAGGTCATCGAGGCGCGGTTCGACAACGTCCCGTTGTAAACTGCGTTAACCGAATGACTGGTCGTCGCGCCTATGGGCGCGCCGGCTAGTCCCGCCGTTAGGCGCGCCGGCTTTTCCTGCCGATTGGCGCGCCGGCTTTTCCGCATACTAAGGGCCGCATCAGGACTGCGGGTCAGCCCAGGAAGATGCCAAGGATCACCATCATCAGCCCGATGACCGACACGAACAGGGCACCCATGTTGTAGGGCAGGACCCGCTGGACGACCGCGCGCAGCTCGTCGTCGTCAGAGGTCTTGCGCCGGGCCGACACGACCTTGATGATCGACCAGACCAGGCCCATCAGGCCGACGATCGACAGGGTGGCCCCTGCCCAGATCAGGATGTCCATCGCGTGTGTCCCTTCCTAAAGGCGCCAAGCGGCTACCCCATCGCGGCCAGCGGCGCAAGGGTCCGCGCAGCCGCAGCGCCCCTGGGGCTTGCGGGCCTGGTCGGGGAAGGGTAATCGCGGTGGGCTAATTCCGAAGATCCGCCCGAGCAGGCAGAACAGGCAAACGGAGATTCCGATGGACGAGACCTCGACCGAAGCCAATTACCGCGTCACCGCCGACGAACTGCGCCAGTTCATCGAGCGCTACGAGCGGCTGGAACAGGAAAAGAAGGACCTGGCCGAGCACCAGAAAGAAGTGATGGCCGAGGCCAAGGCGCGCGGCTACGACACCAAGGTGATGCGCAAGATCATCGCCCTGCGCAAGCGCGACAAGGACGACATCGCCGAAGAAGAGGCGGTGCTGGAATTGTACAAGGAAGCGCTTGGCATGGCCTGAGGCCAGTGACCTTTCGGCCGGTCCGCGCCGCCTTGGGGTGACGCGGGACGGCCACCGGCCAGGCGGGCAGGGCGCGCTTCAGGGGGCGATCACCGTGACCCCGGGGATCATCCGCACGGCCTCGAAATCGGCATCGTAGATTTCGGTCATTTCCTCGACCAGCTCGTCCGACCAGCCGGGCATTTCCAGCTCTTCGACCAGCTCGTCCTCCAGCGCGTATTTTTCCATGAAGATCGCGATGACCCGGCGCTTGTGCGCCTCGCTCATCTCGGGGTGATCCTTCAGGTAGGCCCGGAAGCGTTTCATCCCTTCGGTCGAGATGATCGCCCCCAGCAGGTCGAACCCGCCGGTGATCTTGGTGTCCTCGGGCAGGCCGGCCATGGCCCGGATGATCGGCCCCCAGATCAACGGTGTGTCCTCGTTGCACCAGACGGTGATCGGAATGGCCGGGTTCAGCACGCGCATGGCGGTCAGGCTTTCTGACCAGCAGATTTCGCGCGGATCGACGCCTTCAAGGAAGTCGGTCAGCTCGTCGCGCGGGGATTCGCTGTAGATCGCGGGCAGCAGGGTGGCGGGGTTGCGCATGGCCATGAAGATTTCGATATCGTCATGGGGAAACAGGCGGCGCATCTGGGCGATCTTTTCGGGCGCGTTGGGATAAAGCAGCCCGCTGCGCAGGGCGGACCGCGGCGCCCCGAAGAAATGGGCGTTGGACAGGATCATCCGGTCGGCCTGTTCGTCGTCGAGGATGGCATCCATCAGCACGTCGCGGGCGTCGTCGTCCGGATCGGTGCCCCGCATGGCGTTCATGGTGTCCTTCAGCAACTTCTTGTACCGTCCGGGCCCGGGAACCGAGATCCCCCGGCGGGAAAAGTCCTCCTTGTTGCGCAGGAGGCATTTGATCAGACGGTCGTCTTCGGTGAAATGAGCGCCGGTGTGAAGGATGATTTGCATGGGCCATGGGGCTAAAGGACGGAGTGCAGTTTCGAGGTACCCCGTTGCACGTGTCCGGTCAAACCCGTTCCGCCAGCTACAGATTGCCGCTTGCGATGCAGGCGCTTTCAAAGTATCCGACGGATCATGCCCCTATAGCTCAGCTGGTAGAGCAACTGATTTGTAATCAGTAGGTCCGCGGTTCGAGTCCGTGTGGGGGCACCATATTTTTCATTTTAAAACCAATAACTTGCTCTCTTTTGGGTGCTCATTCGGGGTATGCATTTGCCATAGGGGGCCACTTTGTCTTTCGAGGTTCCCTCGGTTGGATTCGTTCATCATACTCCACGCCTGTTCGGCCAGGGCCTTCTTATCAAACTTGGCGTATTTCCATATCTGGGTCAGAGAGGCTTGACCGAGAAGATCGGACACCTGGGCAAGACTCAGGCCCTAGTCCAAGCGACGGGCGGCATAGGTGTCCCGACACGACTACAGGGTTGCCAGTGAAGGAAATGATCGGCGGTATAACGGGCTGGATCGACGAGGGGGTCGCTCTTGCCATTGGGGCAGAGCCGTCAAGCGTGCGCGTCGTCGAGGCCGCGGAATGAACGGATGGTCCCTTCGGCACAGTGCCGACAGCCCGGCGGGAAAGATTGCGTGGGGCTCTGCCGGATGCGGCGCGCCGCTTGTCCTGGCGCACGGCTGGCCATGGTCGTCCTATGCGTGGCACCGCGTCATCCCCGCATTGGCCGAGCGCTTTCATGTTCATTGGTACGACATGCCCGGTTACGGCCGGTCCGAGATGCGGGAGTGGCAGGCGACCGGACTGGATGTGCAAGGCGAAATGTTCGCCTGGATGCTGGATCATTGGGGGCTGGAGCGACCGGCGGTCATCGCTCATGACTTCGGTGGAGCGACGACGCTGCGGGCGCACTTGCTTCACGGTACAGAGCTCGATCGGCTGGTTCTCATGAACGTGGTGGCCATGCGCCCCTGGGGTTCGGAGTTCTTTGACCACGTGGGCCGGCACATCGCGGCGTTCACCGGCCTCCCGCCCCATATTCACGAGGCCATCGCACGGGCGTACATCCGCGGCGCCCTGGCGAACGACCTGGACCGGACCGACCTTGAGGCGCTGCTGGCACCGTGGTTGACCGAGGCCGGGCGCGTCAGCTTTTATCGGCAGTTCGCACAGGCCGATGAACGTTTTACGGCCGAGATCGAGCCATTGTTTGCAAAAGTGCGCTGCCGCACCATGATCCTGTGGGGCGAGGACGACCCCTGGATACCGCTTGAGCGCGGGCGGGCCCTGGCCGGGCGGATGCCTTTTGCCGACTTCCGGACCATGCCGGGGCTGGGGCACCTGCCACAGCTTGAGGGCCCGCAGGTCCTGCTGGAGCGCCTCGGCGAGTTTCTGGCAGGGTCTTAGCGCCCCGCCTCGCAGGGTTAGGCAGCTTCCCCTGCGGGGGCCTATCTGGTCGAAGAAGATGATGGGACCGACCATCTGCCGGTTCAGCGAGGGCAGGGCGGGGCGGACGGCGAAGCCGCCCATGTCACGGGCGCGCGGAATGATCAGGGTTTCGAGCGCGTCACAGCCGAAGGTCGGGCATTCGGAGCCGTGGTCTTCCCCGGAGCAAGGGGTCCGGATGGCCGGCGCCCGAAGACCTGCCGTCAGGCTAGAAGGTCAGCCCTGCAGGGTCTTGTACATTCCTGCCACGCCGTGAAGTGCCGGGCAGATCCCCGCCACACCGATCATCCGGTCAGCAAGCCCGCCAACGCGGCAATCTCGCCTTGGCGGATCTCATGCCCGCCGTCATGCACCTCGGACAGGACCTCGGCCCCTTGCGCGTCGAACCAGTGCATCAGCCGGTCGCTCAACGGCCAGGGGCAGATCGGATCGTGGCGTCCAGCGGTGATCAGCACACGGCGTTCGGCCAGATCCACCGGCGCGGGCTCCCAGGGCACAAGCGGGTGCAGCAGGCCGATCCGGTCGAAGAGTTCGGGGTGTTTCATCACCACCGAGGCGAGGATATTGGCGCCGTTGGAGTAGCCGAAGCCGTAGACCGGGACATTCGGATTGGCGGCCTTGTGCGCGGCGATGAAGGCCGCCATCCTTTCGGTTCGCAGCGCGAGGTCGTCCATGTCATAGACGCCTTCGCCGGTGCGCCGGAAGAAACGCGCAGCGCCCCCTTCCAGGACGTCCCCCCGGGGCGAGACGATGCCCGCGCCGGGATGGACCTGCCGCACCAGATCGAAGAACTGGTTTTCGTCTCCGCCGGTGCCATGAAAGGCGAAGATCAGCGGCGCCCCCGGATCGGGGGCGCGGGTGCGGGCGCGGTAGCTTAGCGTGTCGGTCAAGGCGATCAGGCTCCGAGTGCGGGCAGATGCCCTTCGATCTGGCCGCGGTACGGCTCGTACCGGGTCGGCAGTTTCAGCGCCTGCCCGAGGTTCGCGGTATCCTCGTCCCGGTCGAAGCCGGGTTCGTTGGTGGCGATTTCGAACAGCACCCCGCCGGGGGTCCGGAAGTAGATCGCCCAGAAGTAATCGCGGTCGATCACCGGGGTCACCTGGTATCCGGTGTCGAGCAGTGCGTCGCGCACCCGCAGCTGGGCCGCGCGGTATTCGACGGCAAAGGCGATGTGATGCACCGATCCCGCCCCCTGCGACGCGGTCTTCCCGCCGGGCACGGCTTCGAGGTCGATGGTGTCGGCCGCATTGCCGCCCTCGATGCGGTAGCGCGTGACGGCGCCATCGGTTTCGTCTTTCTGGTAGCCCATGAAGGTCAGCAGCTCGGCCGTGGCGGCGCTGTCGCGCAGCCGCATCCGGGCACCGTGGAAGCCGAGGATGCCGGTGTCTTCAGGCACGCCGGCGCCAGTCCAGGCCGTGCGTCCGCGATCAGCGCTTTCGACCAATGCAAAGCCATCGCCATCGGGGCCGGTGAACTCCAGCCGGGTCTCGCCCAGGAAGCGACCTTCAGTCAGCCCGGTCGCGCCCTTGGCTGCGAGCCGGTCCTTCCAATAGCTGAGCGCGCCCTCGGGCACGGCGAATTCGGTCACGCCGACCTCGCCAGTGCCGCGGACGCCGCGGGGCATCTCTCCGAACGGGAAATAGGTCATCACCGAGCCGGGGGTGCCGATCTCGTCGCCGTAATAAAGGTGGTACACTTCGGGCGCGTCGAAGTTGACGGTCTTCTTGACCCGGCGCAAGCCAAGCGTATCCGTGAAGAAGCGGTTGTTCTCGGCCGCATCCGCTGCCATCGAGGTGACGTGGTGCAGCCCTTTGATGTCCGTGATCATGTCGATCTCCATCAGGTTGGTGTCTGTTGCTCCCAAGGTAAGGGCTGCGATAATTTCCAGGAATAGAAACCGATTGGTATTTACTGTTTCGATAGATCGAAACAATCTGGCGCGATGCAGACCATCAAGCCGATCCGTGTCTTTCTGGAAGTCGTCGAGCAGGGGAGTTTCGCCGGGGCGGCCCGCAGCCTTCGGATGACGCCGGCCTCGATCACGCGGATCATTGCCCAGCTCGAGGAAGACCTGGGCCAGCAATTGCTGCTGCGCACGACGCGGCAGGTATCGCTTACCGGGGCAGGGGCCATGGTCGCGGCGCGCTATCGGCCGGTGCTTGAAGAATTCGACCGGGTGACCGAGGAAGTCACCCGCACCACGCGGCCCGATCGCGGGCACCTGGCGATCAATGCTCCCATGTCGTTCGGCATGCGGCTGATGCCGGGGCTTGTGGCGAGCTTCCGGCTGGCCTACCCGCATATCGCGCTCGACGTGCATCTGACCGATGTGCTGGTGGACATCCTCGAGGCAGACTGCGATCTCGCGATCCGCATCTCGGACCCGCCGGCGGACAAGTCGACGATCTGGCGGCGGATTTGCCAGGTGCCTCGGCAGGTGGTCGCGGCGCCGTCGCTGTTCGACCGCATCCCGCGTCCGGAGACCCCCGAAGACCTTTTGGCCGACCACTGCCTGTCCTACGGCCACGGGGGCTCTGCCGAAACCTGGATTTTCAGCCGCGGCGGCCAGCGCCGGGCGCTGCGCGCCGGTACCAATGTCATGTCGAACAACGGCGAGTTCCTCTATGAAATGGCCCTGTCTGGAAACGGCATCGTCAACCTGCCTGACTTTCTGGTGCGGGAGGGTCTGACCAATGGCGCACTTGAAGTGGTGTTGCCGGACTGGCAGCTGACGCCGCTCAACCTCATGCTGTACTATCCACCCTACGAGAAACTGCCGCCGCTTGTGGGGACCTTCACCGACTTTTTCGAGGCCTATATCCGGGATGTGGAGAGCTTCGATTTCTAGGGTGTGGAGCGCGCCGGTGCAGTTGATCTGCTGACGACACCGCTGCGTCTGGCAAACTTGGGTATGACGTTTTTCTGGTTTCCTGGCGCCGATGGTCCTTGCGAAGCTGGACCGCCCGGTTTGCGGTCCTCGAATGCAGCGGAACACGGCCATGCGAGCGAGGGCAAACGGATCAGGCAGACCACGCGGACCGATCCGGGAACCTGAACAGGGCGCCGTGCGATACGCGGGATTGGCTGACGCTCTGACGATGAGGCCGTCACGACGCGAACCAGCCTTCTCCTCTGCGCCAGAGCAACCGGTCTCGCCGGTGGTCCGGGGCCGCCTGCAAGCCCGCCATGGCACTCGTCGCACCTCGGGCGGCCGACGGCTTTGATCCGGACCTGGTCGCCATGGGCCGCAACCTCGCGCTGATCGGCGATCGCCGCACCTGGCATTCGCCCCGGGACGGCGCCGCCTATTCCGGGCCCTGTTCCGGCGGATTGGCGTTCGATACCCCCGTCGCGACGATCCATTCCACCGATATCACACTGGACCCCGAGACCGGGATCGGCCGTTGGTCGCAGGCCCCTTCGACCGGGCGTCACTCCGGGGCGTGGACCGACCTTGGCGACAGGATCGCCCGGATCTGCAAGGACCGGGTCAACGCCTCACCGGCCCCATGAGACCCGGCAGACTGGAGACCGCGCCGCTCCAGCTCTGCGCCGAGGCGCTGAAGCTGCCGATGGACGGGATCACCCTGGTGAAGGCCGATGCCGGGTGCACGCCGGCCGAAGGCCATTCCGCCGCCAACCATTCGATAAAGGACTCCGGCACCCCATTCGCCGCGCCGCCGCCCAGGTGCGAGAGAACCTGCGCACCAAGGCGGCCCGGCTCTGGCATGACGATCCGGCCTGAACCCAGGCCGCGGACGGCGTGATGCATACCCGGGGTGCTGGCCAGCCAAGCGCGGGCGCCAGCCTTCGCAGCATCGACCCCGCCCCGGTCGATGCGATGCCCGTGGTGGTCGGCGCGGGCGTATTCCGCGTAGGCGCCGCCGCCACCGACGGCCATCACCCTGTCGCCCGGTGCCACGTCGGTCACGTCGGTCACGTCGCTGCCGACCGCGATCACCTCGACGGCCAGTTGCAGCCTCGGCAGGGGGCGTTCGCCATAGGTCTGGTCGCCCTGATAACCCACGCGCTGCGGTAACTCGGCGCGGTTCACACGCGCCGCGACCGCCCTGATCAGCAGGTCGCCGGGGCGCGGATCGGGCTTTGGGACGTCGGCCAGGTGAAGCACATCGGCCCCGCCGAACCTGTCATATGCGATCGCCCTCATGCGCCCGGGTTCGTGCCTTGCGCGCGATGCTTTCCGCGAAGAGCGGCGTTTTCCCTGTGATCGTGGTCGCCGCCCGCGGCCTGACGCGCGGCGGCGGCATCTTCGAAGGTCCGGCCGAGCTGGGCGATGAAGTCCATGAAGACATCGGCCGAACAGTCTGCCGGCTGAAGGGGCAATCGGGCGTCACGCTCCTTCGGCGCAGCACTCGGGCCATCGAGCTCACTCCGGAGGGGCGAGACCTGCTGGTCGCGGCTCAGGACATCGTCACGCGGACCGAGGCCCCTGAAGATCTGGCCGCCCGGAGCGCCGCACGGCGTGGCCCCCTGAGGGCGAACGCCCCGGTTTCGAAGCCGCGCTCGACATGACCGACAGGCCGGTCGACCTGATCGACAGCCTTGCCGAAGTCGCGATCCGCTTTGACCCGCTGCCCGACAGCGAACTGCTGCAACGGCCTCTTGACCAGACAGCGTGGCGATTGGTGGCGACACCGGACGACCTTGGCCGCGCAGGCTGGTCAGAGCGGCCAGAGGACCTGTCCCGGCTGGCCCAGGTCCGTTTCACCGCACCGCAGCACATCAACACGCTGCGCTTCGACGGGCCAGAGCCACCAGTCGTCGTCGCTGCCTCGGTCTGCGCAGAGAACGGAGAGGCGGTGCGCAGTTTCATCCTCGGCGGCATGGGCATAGCGCGGCCGTCGAACTTCATGGTGGCCGAGGACATCGCCACGGGCCACCTTGTCCCGCTGTTCACCGATCACTTGGGTGCCGCCCCGCTGGCCATCACTGGGCTGTAACTGACGCTTGTATCAGGGCTCCGGCGGCTGGCCGGCTTGCTGAACTGGATCGGTGCCAAACTCGGCTGATCACCGGGACACCGCATCCGACAAACCCGTGACTGAAACCGCGAACCGGCCTTCGCCGGGCCAGGCGAACGCTCGGCAAGTCGAAACCTCGGTGACTGCGGTTCAACCGGACGCGACAGGACTGATCCCCCCATCTGAGCGGTCCGCGTCGCGCAACAGCGCATGGCCGGCCTTTGGCCCATCGCGACGATGGTTGCCTGGGGTGGCGGTTTGTGGGCCAGAGCTTTGTGGGGGTGCTTGGTGTTGTCGGTTGCCTCCATTGCGCGATCCGGTTTTGCGGCTTGCGCAGTCTGTGGACGATCTCGCCGTCGAGCAATGTGCCGCGGGATCATGCGCCCGGCGGGAGGACGGGCCGGGCGCTTGGCCGCGCCATGATTGGCGCGGCCGGGGCAGGTCATCAGGACAGGTGATGCACCTGCTGAAGGCCGTAGACCGGGGTCTCGAGGCCCTCCATCCGGGCCTTCAGCTGCAGCGCCAGGTACAGCGAGTAGTGCCGCGACTGGTGCAGGTTGCCGCCGTGGAACCAGAGGTTCTCTTGCTGGGTCGGTTTCCACATGTTGCGCTGCTCGCCTTCCCACGGGCCGGGGTCCTTGGTCGTGTCAGAGCCAAGCCCCCACACCTTGCCCACCTTGTCTGCGACCTCGGGGCTGATCAGATCGGCCGCCCAGCCGTTCATGCTGCCATAGCCCGTGGCCATCACCACGAGGTCGGCATCAAGATGGGTGCCATCGGCCAGCACCACGCTGGTCTCGTCGAAGCGCTCCAGCTGTCCCTTCACCAGCTTGATCTCGCCATCGATGATCAGCTGGCTGGCGCCCACGTCGATGTAATAGCCTGACCCACGCCGCAGGTACTTCATGAAGAGGCCCGAGCCGTCGTCGCCCCAGTCAAGCTCGAACCCGGCCTTTTCAAGCCCGGCGTAGAAGTCGGCATCGCGCTCGCGCATCTGGTCGTACAGCGGGATCTGGAACTCGTGCATGATCCGGTAGGGCAACGAGGCAAAGACCATGTCGGCCTTTTCCGTGGTCATCCCGCTGGCCACGGCCTCTTCGGAGTAAAGCGCGCCCAGGCCGATATCCATCAGCGTGTCCGAGCGCACGATATGGGTCGAACTGCGCTGCACCATGGTCACGTCGGCATCCGCCTCCCAGAGCGCGGCGCAGATGTCGTGGGCAGAGTTGTTCGACCCGATGACCACGACCTTCTTGCCTGTCCAGGCATCGGGGCCGTCGTGCTGCGAGGAATGCTGGATCGTGCCCGCGAAGCTGTCCATGCCGGGGAAGGTCGGCATGTTGGCCTTGCCGGACATGCCGGTGGCCAGCACCAGTTGGGTCGGTCGCAGCGTGACCTCTTCGCCATCGCGGTTCACACGCACCTCCCAGGTGCCGGAGGCCTCGTCATATCGCGCCTTCTGGACCTCGGAGCGGGTCCAGTAGTTCAGCTCCATGACCTTGGTGTACATCTCCAGCCAGTCGCCCACCTTGTCCTTGGGCGTGAAGACCGGCCAGTTGTCCGGGAACTTGATGTAGGGCAGGTGATCGTACCAGATCGGATCGTGCAGGCAGAGCGACTTGTACCGCGAGCGCCACTGGTCTCCGGGGCGGTCATGCTTGTCGAGCACGATGGTCGGCACCCCAAGCTGGCGCAGCCGCGCGCCAAGCGCGATGCCGCCCTGTCCGCCGCCGATGATGACGGTGTAGGGCTGGTCGGTGTAGCCAAGCTCTGTCGCTTCGGCCTCGCGCTTTTCCTTCCACGACCTGCGGTTCTTGGCGGCACCGTGTTCGGCACCCATCGGGCGGCGTTTGCCCCGGTTTTCCTCGAAACCCTTCAGCTCTTGCAGCGCGGTCAGCAGGGTCCAGATCAACCCATCCTTCAGGCGCATCAGCCCCCATCCCCGGCCCACGGCGGTCTCAAAAGTGATCCAGGCGGTGATGACGCCGCCATCCTCGCCGGGCAATTCGCCCTCCTGGATGGCAAAGCCGTGGGGCTTGGTGTGACCGAGCTGTGCTGCAAGCATGTCCTGCACCCCGGCGGGGCCTTCCACTGTCTTGAGGTTCCAGGTGACGGCGATCAGGTCGCGCCAGTAGCTGTCGGCGGCGAACAGGGCGCTGGCGGCCTGTGCGTCGCCCTCCTCCAGGGCGGCGTTCAGGCGGTCGAGCGTGCCCTGCACCTCGGTGGTCACGGTAGAGTCGAGCATTGCGTATCCTCCTCATAGGCAACGTGATGAGAAGAGCTTGGCGGGCCGGACCGCCACCGCGCCACGGGAATTGCGTGGTTTTCGATGTTCCTGGGGTTGCGGCAGCGCAGCATGTTGCAAACGCAACGCCGCGCAACGCGTCAGCCGGGGGCGCGCAACCCCTCCTTGCGGATGCGCCGCAGGACCGTCGAGCGGTTCACGCCCAGGCGCCGGGCGGCGCGGGCCATGTTCCAGTTGCAGGCGTCCAGCACGGCCTCGAGGCTTTGCTCTGTCTCGCAGGGCCGGGGCGGGTCGGGCAGGTCGGGCAGGTCGATCACGTCACCTTCGGCCAGGGCACAGGCCACGTCCAGCACGTTGCCCAGCTCGCGCAGGTTGCCGGGCCAGCTTCG
The DNA here is from genome assembly GCA_002709405.1 of Paracoccaceae bacterium. Lineage (GTDB taxonomy): Bacteria > Pseudomonadota > Alphaproteobacteria > Rhodobacterales > Rhodobacteraceae > Marinibacterium. Next base: position 93,260 of record PAQV01000045.1, on the reverse strand, counting down.
GGCCATCAGCTCGGCCCGGGCCGAGGGGGTCAGCCGCATCTCGCCGCCGGACCGCCGCCGCAGCAACCGGTCGATCAACCAGCCCAGATCCTGCCGTTCGCGCAAGGGCGGCAGGTCAAACACGGCCCCGGCCAGCCTGTGGTAAAGCGCGTTTGGCAGGACGTCGTGCGATAGCAGAGCACTGGAGGACAGGCCGGTGGTCGCAATCGGGCGCATCTCGGGGTGGGCATCAAGAAGCCCGGGCAGGGCGCGGGCGACGCTGTCGGACAGATCCTCGATACGGCGGAGCAGCAGCGTCGCCTTGCCCGGCTGAGCGGTGATCCGTTCGGCCAGAGCGTCCGCCTGCATCCCGGCGCAATCCACGGTCAGGAAGCCGGCGCGCCCAGAGGCCATGTGCAGCGCGCGGGCCAGCTTGGTCTTGCCGCTGCCGCTTTCGCCGCTGATGACAAGCGGCACGGATGTCGTCGCCAGTCGCCCGGCCTGCGACAGAAGACGGTCCATCCCGGGATCGCTGCCCGCCAGCCCGGTCAGAACACCGCGGCCGGTGCGGGCGACCGTCGGCCCCGGAGGCCGGCGCGGGGCCTGCGGCGCGATCGCATGGCCAAAGACCGCACCGCCATCCCCCAGGGCGACCACGCGGTCTTCGGTCGGGCGGTCGCGCATAAGGTCGGGAAGATCGTCGACGCTGATGCCAAGCAGACCGTCGATCCTCTGGCCGATCAGGCTCCCCCCGCGCGACAGCATCCGCGTGGCGGCATGGGTCGCCCCGATGATCCGGCCGGAGCCGTCCAGGGCCACCGCGCCCTCCGGGTCCACGTCCAGGAACTCGGGGCTGGAGGAAAACCGCAACACCCATTCGCGGCGGCTCGCGGCCATCAGGTTGGCCATCTCGACGCGCCGCGCGGCTGCTGTCACCAGCGACATGGCCAGGTTCTGGCTGCTTTTCGGCGAGGGAGAGCGCAGCAACGAGATGTCGAGCACCGCGGCCATCTGGCCGAGGCTGTCGTAGATCGGCGCAGATGTGCAGGACAGCGCGGTATGCGCATTGCCGAAATGGTCGTCCTGGTGAACCGTGACCGGCTCGCCCGTCACGATGCAGGCCCCCACGCCGCAGGTTCCGGCAAGGTCCTCGGACCAGTTCGACCCCAGGTAAAGCCCGGCGCCGCGCAATTCATCGGCGAAGGAGCTGTCGCCGAAGAAGTCGACGCAGACGCCCTTGGCATCCGTCAGCAGCAGAACGTAATTCTGCCCCGCGACTTGCCGGAACAGGTTTTGCAGGCTGGCACGGGCCGCGCCGATCATCCGTTCGGCCTGGTCGCGGTGGGTCCGAAGCTCGGCATCGGTGACGATATGGGCGGGCTCGTTGCGGGCGGGGTCCATGCCGTAAAGCTCGACGCAGCGCCGCCAGGAGGCATCGACATAGCTGTCGCGCCCGGTGGCCCGACCCTCCAGGACCTGCGCGATTTCCTCCACGTGGCGCCGCTCGACCATCAGAATGTACTCCCAATGCCTACTATACAGGCAAACCACGCGCACCCAATGGAGGACTTTGGTCCCGTGCCTGGCCGGTCAAAGACCGCGCAAGGCGCAAGCCGGACCTTCCGACTTCAGGATCTTTGCGCGAAAGCGACGCGTATGCGCCAGGCGAGAAGGATCGCGACCAATAGCTGGACGGCGCCGAAGTGAAAGGCGGCGCGCGATGTGCCCACCCAGTCCGACAAGGCGCCGGCAAGAAAGGGGGCGGAGGCGGTGCAGAAATAGAAAAGGGTGTAGAAGATGCCCATGCCTTTCGCGCGTTGCTCGGGCGACAATATGGCGGCCGGCAGGCTCATGATCGGACCTGCGGCCAGCCCACCGATCGCGCCCATCACGGCGAAGACCGGCACGACGGCCGAGACCTGGGCCGCGATGCTCAGCATCACGGCGAAGACCAGGCAACTGACCATCAGCACCGCGTCCCGCTTGTGGAGCCGATCGGCGATCAGCCCGCCAAACGGGATCGAGAGACAGGCCACCCAAAGGAATATGCTCGTCACGCCGGCGGAGGTTTCCAGATCCCAGCCGCGTTCCGACAGCATCGCCGGGCCGAACCCGAACACCATGCCGATTGCCGCATTATAAAGCCCCCAGACCAGGCCGGCCGCGACAATACCCCTGAAGACGCGCCCCGACGGCATGGCCCCGGACATAGCCTGCGCCGCCGCTCCAGCGGCGGGCCGGAATGCGATCACGAACAAAAGAAGCGCGGCGATACAGGCAACCAAAACGGCCGTCATTGCCCCCGAAAGGCCAGAGGACAGGCCAATCGATGGCAAGACAACAAGTGCAGCGGCAATGCCCACGGGCCAGGAATTGACGAAAATGCCCATTGCGGTCGCAATCTCTCGGCCAGCGAAATAATCGGTCACCAGTTTGGACATCAGCACGTTCAGCGTGATGGCTCCGACGCCGGCCAGAAAACGACCGGCCAATTGCAGGTTCCAACCGGTGGACGCCGCCATGAGCGCGCCACCAGCCACCATGAGCACCAGGCCGATTGCCACCGCGCGCTTGTCCCCAATGCGCGCGCCAATGGTCCCGCCGGGGAAAGCGATGACAACGCCCGGCGACAGGTAGACAGCGATCAGCAGCCCAAGTTGGGTCAGATCAATGTCATAAGCGTCGACGAAAAGAGGGGTCAGGGCCGGGACTGACTGGAACTGAAAGCCCATGGCCACGCGGGCCAGAAAAAGAACACCCAGAGCTACCCAGCGATTGGTCAAATTCATCTTGGTGTCCCTATTTGATCCTTTGGAAAAGGTGTTTTCCAGCGCGGTAAAACAACTTTAGGGCAGGGATTGGGAATTCCGCAACGGTGAAGGAGTTTCCGCCGTTTGCGCGGCGATCAGACCGGGTGTTCTCTGCGCACACCGGACATTGGGCGGATCTGGGGCTAAGCCGCCCTCAATAGAAATCCGGGCAGGCGCTCTTTGCCGCCAGTCTGACGCCTATCGTCCTTGTTTCCGGTTTTCACGGCGAAGACCCTGCTGGAATAATAGGCGACCATCTGTTGTTTTGCCCGCGCGGCCCCCATGGGCACCCCAAATCCCGCTGCAAGCCAGAAATTTCTGGGAGTCGCGCCTTGGAATTGCACTCCTGTTTTCATCAATCGCTTTGGGGAAAGCTATGACCGTAGAACGCGCGATCCTGCTTATTGTCGGTTTTATTGTTCTTGCCAGCGTGTTGCTGGCTGTTTTTGTCAACCTGAACTGGCTCTGGCTTTCGGGTCTTCTGGCCGCACATCTTATTCAGGCATCCTTCACCGGCATGTGCCCGGTTGTCATGACGCTCAAGAAACTCGGATTGCCATCCAGGCCGGGCTTTGCCTGAGCCTCGAAAGACCCCATCAGACCAGCAAGGAAAAGACCCATGCCAAAGGGCTATCTCATCGCTCATATCGCCGTACACGACGCGGAAGGGTTCGAGGCGTTCAAACAACTCTCTGGCGCAGCGATCAAGGCGCATGACGGCCGCGTTCTGATCCGAAATCCGGCACCGGATCTTCTGGAAGGCGAGATGAAGAAACTGACCATCGTGGTGGAATTCGACAGTTTTCAGGCGGCGCGAACCTTCTACGAGTCCGATGCCTATACCGAGGCACGGGCCCTGCGCGAAAAGGTGTCGGATACGGACCTAATCCTGGTGGAAGGCATATGACCGGACGGATCTGAAGCTGGCGATGAACATGCGGCACCGGCAGCAGGCCACTCAGCGGTACGGCGTCAAGTTCTGAACAGGATGGTGCTGTCCATGCGCGTCGACCAGACAGCGCGGCAATCGAAAGTTCCGAAAAAGATTCACCGGGCCAGGCCGGGCCATGTCTCGCAGCCAAAGTCAGCGCCTGACGCCTCTTGCCAGCCGGGGCAATTGCCGCGCTCTATGGCCCATGGATCGCAGATCTCTCCTTTCCGGGCTCGCGGCGGCGGCACTGGTGCCGGGCTCCCGTCCGGCGCGGGCAGAGGCGGATGCCTGGGCCGTCTGGCGTGACCGGTTCGTTGCATCGGACGGCCGAGTCATGGACACCGGCCAGAACGGGATCAGCCATTCCGAAGGGCAGGGGTACGGGCTGATCCTTGCCCAGGCGTTCGGCGATCCCGAAACCTTCGACCGGATCGAGGCATGGACCCGGAGCCATATCGCCAATCGCCAGGATGCGCTGATGTCCTGGAAATGGGATCCCTCGCGGTCCGACAGCATTCCCGACTGGCACAATGCCACCGATGGCGACCTGTTCCGCGCCTGGGCGCATCTGCGCGCGGCGCTGGGGTCGGGCTGGCGGACCGACCCCGCGGTGGCAGCCGATATCACCCGTGACCTGGTGGGCCTGTGCCTTGCTCCGGATCCCAGGGCGCCCGACGAAGTCCTTCTCATGCCCGGCGCCGAGGCGCTGCGGACGCCCAGGCGCGTGCTTGTGAACCCGTCCTATTACCTTTCGCGCGCGCTGCGCCAGTTGGGCGCCAGCTATGACGCGCCGGCGCTGATCCGCGCGGCGGATCACGGCGAGACCCTGCTGGGCGATCTGGCGGCCACCGGGTTCCTGCCCGACTGGGTAGAGGTCACGACCGACGGCTTTGTCCCGCCGCGTGATCACGATTTCCGCTCGGCCTATGATGCGCTGCGCATCCCGCTGTACCTGTGCTGGTCGGGCCTGCCGCACCACCCCGCGAACCGCGTCATCCTGCGCATGCTGATCAGCTCTGACCTGCCGGGCCACGTGGCCGTCTGGATCGACGACAACGGGCAGATCCGTGGCCAGAGCAACCAGCCCGGGTTCCACGCGATCGCCACGCTCGCGGCCGGAGGCACACCCCCGCTTTCGGCCGGCAACATCGCCTCGCAGCCCTATTACCCGGCCACCCTGCAAATGCTTGCCCATGTGGCAGCGCGCGAAGGGCGCGCATGAAGGCCGCGCCGCGTTGCAGTCGGCTTTTGACTAATTGTATGGAAATTCTAGAAACAAACAGTGGCGCTGCGCGAGTCCCGTGCAGCATTCCTTACGAGTAAGGTCTTCTTATGAAATACGCCCGCCCGCTGATCGGACTGGTCATCGTTTTCCTCGCCCTGTGGGTCATCATCGGGGAACAGATGTCCGGCGCCAGCGCCAATGCGGTGGTCAATGCCCCCGTTGTCACTGTCCGGTCCGATGTCGCCGGAACCCTCGACCTGCCGGATCGCGATTTCGGATCCCGGGTCAGCGCCGGAGAGATCGTGGCCGCGATCACCGACGGCCTGGTCGACACGATCCGGCTGAACGATCTGCTGATGGAGATCGACTTCGCCCGCGCCGAAACGGCCCGCATAACCGGCGACCTGGAGGCCAGCAGAACCCTGCGCGAAACCCTGGTCGAGGACGCCGACATCTTTCACGAAGAACGCCTGGCCGAGATCCGCACGCGGCTTGATCACGCGCGCCTCCGCCTGGCCATCCTGGAGGGTGGTGATTTTCCCGACGATATCGACCAGCGCCTGATCGACGGGCTGGATGACCTGCAGAACCGTCTGCCGAACGAGCCGCTAATCGACGCGCTGGTGCTTGATTACGCGCGCGAACGGGTGGATGTGCTGACCATTGCCCTGCGCGCGGCCGAGGCCGGGGTGTTCCTGGGTGACGGCTACAACGATTCCCCCAATTCCGAGCAGCGCGCCATCGAGCTGCAATCGGTCATCGCGACGCTTGAACAGCAGCAGACCGAAGCGCAGGCCCGCGAGGCGGCGATCGAGCATCGGATCGAGCGGGAGCGTGTGCGGGTCAATGCCTTGACGGGGGGCGAAATCGCAGCCCCGGTCAACGGGCTTTTCTGGGAAATCCTCGAGGCCGACGGTGTCATCGTGCAACGGGGCGATCCGATCCTGAGGCTGGTGGATTGCGACCGCACCATGGTCACGCTTTCTGTGACCGAGCGGATCTACAACGGGCTGACGATCGGGCAGGCCGCCACGTTCCGGCTGGAAGGACAGACCGAGGTCTTTGATGCCTCGGTCGCCCGCCTTGCCGGGTCCGGCGCGGCCACCGTCTATGAACACCTGGCCGTGGCGCCAAGCCAGAAACACCTGGAGCGCTACGACGTGCTGCTGCTGGTGCCGGGCCTGGCCGCCGACCCCGAGATCGGCTGCATCATCGGCCAGACCGGCCGCGCCTTCTTCGACCGCCGTCCGCTCGACTTGTTCCGCGGCTGACATGTTGCCCTTCCCGCATCTCAGCGACCTCGGCGTCAGCACCGCCCACCTGTTGCTGATCGCCGGCGTGGCCCTGATCCTGCCCGCGCTGGTCGATCCGGTGAACAACCGGCACCGCACGGTGCTGTTCGCCGCTGCCTTCTTCTTTGCGCTGCGATACGCGTGGTGGCGCGGCACCGAAACCCTGGCGCCCCCGGGGCTGACCATCGATTTCCTGGCCTCCGTCACGCTTTTCGGGCTGGAGATGCTGGCCCTTGTCGGCTCGCTCAGTGCCTTCGTGATCATGTCGCGGGTCCGGCTGCGCTCAGACGAGGCGGATGCCCACACCGAATGGTGGGATGGTCCCGAACCACGGGTGGCCATCCTGATCGCCACCTACAACGAGGACAAGGATGTCCTTGAACGCACCATCGTCGGCGCCCGCTGGTTGCGGCATCAGAACAAGGAGGTCGTCATCCTCGACGACAGCCGGCGCGACTGGCTGCGCGATTACTGCGCCGAGCAGAACGTCCGCTACATGCGGCGCCCGGACAACAAGGGCGCCAAGGCCGGCAATATAAACCACGCGCTGGCGCGGCTGGCCGAGGATGACGAGCCCCCCGATTTCGTCGCCGTCCTGGATGCGGATTTCGTGCCGCACCGGGGCTTCATCTCGCGCACGCTGGCGCTGTTTCACGACCCCGAGGTCGGGCTGGTCCAGACACCCCAGCATTTCTTCAACCCCGACCCGATCCAGCACAATTTCGGTCTCAGCCGTTCTTATCCCGACGAACAGCGCTTCTTCTTCGACCACATGCAGCCCTCGCGCGACGGGTGGGGGATTGCCTTTTGCTGCGGCACCTCGTCGATGGTGCGGATGGCCGCGCTGGATGACATCGGCGGATTGCCCACCGAAAGCGTGACCGAGGATTTCATGCTGACGCTGGCCCTGCAGAACAGCGGCTGGCGCACCGTCTACCTGGCCGAACCGCTGACCGAGGGCTTGGCCCCCGAGGGGCTCAAGGAATACGTCACCCAGCGCGCCCGCTGGTGCCTGGGGCTCATGCAGATCGCCCGGTCGTCGCTTGGTCCGCTGGCCAAAAGCAACCTGCGTCTGCGCGACCGATGGAGCGTGATCGACAGCGTCTTTTACTGGACGACGACCTTCCCGTTCCGCATTGCCTCGATCGTCTTTCCGCTGCTCTACTGGTATGGCAACGTCACGGTGGTCGATGCCCGGCTGCCCGACGTGATCAGTTATTTCGGCTGCTATTACCTGTGGATCCTCGTGATCCTGAACCTGCTCAGCCGGGGCATGGTCGTGCCGATCCTCAATGACGTCAGCCAGTTGATCGGGGCCGTTCCGATCAGCCGCGCCGCCTTTACCGGGCTGTTCAAGCCGCAGGGGCATCCCTTCTCGGTCACGGCCAAGGGTGGCGACCGGTCGAAGATCGTCGTGCAGTGGGGCATGATGATGCCGTTTCTCGTGGCTTTCCTGCTGACGCTGGTCGGTGTGATCCTGGGCATTGCCTCGGATCTCTTTGCCTTCAACGACGCCGGTGACGGCAAGTGGGTGATCCTGTTCTGGACGCTCTACAATCTCGTTGTGCTTGGCGTCACGTGCCTGGCCTGCATCGAATTGCCCCGCGCCGAGATCCACGTCGCCGACCGGCCCGAGCGCGTGACCTTCCGCACCGATGACGGCACCGAATGGTTCCTCTGGATCACGTCGCTCACCATGGACACGGTGCGCCTGCGCGGCGCGGTGTTTGATCAGGAGACACGCGGCACGCTGGAGATCCACGACGTGCCAGGCGAGGTGGCCGCCTACGTGATCGCGCCCACCTCGGACGGGGCGCGGGTTCAGCTTCTGCCCGACATGGCACAGCGCGAGGCGTTCTTCGTTCGGTTCTATGCCGAGGGCAATGCTCCGGGAGTCGGCAACGTGCGCGGAGCGGCGCTGATGCGCGACCTTGTTGCGCGCTTCTCGCTCACGGGCCGGACCTAGGGCTGCGGCGGGCCTGGAGCCGGGCCAGCGCCGTGGACAGCTGTGCGGCCTCGCGGGTGGATTGCAGTTCGGGTGGATAGCTGTCCCGGCCCAGGGAAAAGGCTTCGGCATCACTGGCCAGCCGGGTGATCGGACCGACGAAGATGCGCACGAACAGCAGCGTCATGACCGCGAGGATGACCAGGGCGATCCCGATCGCGTAGGCGGCCGAGCCCAGCAGCGACGACAGCCCCGGCCGGAAGGCCTCTGCGTTGATCCGGCCGGCCAGCCGCCAGCCGAAGCTGGGCAGATCGGCATAGCTGACCGTGGGCACGAGGGCGGTGAAATAGGCCTTGCCATCGGGCCAGATCGCGCGCCCCGACGTCTCGGTCCCAGCCCGCGCGGCTGCCAGCAGGCGTTCCTCGCCGGCGCCGGGCAAGTCGCCGCCCGAGGTCATCACGACCGATCCGGCCTGGTCGATCAGGTACAGTTCGATCCCCAGCATCCGCCCGGATTCAGCAAGCGTGCGCTCGGCCCAGCCCGCGTCGATATGCATGCCCACGACGCCCACCACGTCGCCGGCCGGATTGCGCACCGGCAAGGCCAGGTCGATGAAGCGCAGCGGGTCTCCGCCGTCCGGTTGCAGCTTTTGCGCCAGCAACACCGCGTCGTGCACATCGCCGGCAAACCCCGATTTCAGCCCGTTTCGGAACCACGGCCGCTGGCCTACGTCGGCGCCCACCAGCAACCCGTCCGCGGCCGCGCGCACGGTGCCGCTTGCATCCGCGTAGCCGATCCACGAAATTCGCGTTCCGTCGCCGCGCATGCCGTCCATCAGGTTCCTGATCCCCTCGGCGTCGGTATCGCCCGTGGCATCGGCCAGGTATTTCAGGTCGATCCAGTCGGCATGAAGCAACCGTGCAAAGCCTTCCCCCGCAGCGCTGGTCCGTGCCCGAACGGCAAGATCCAGCGCTTCGTCGACCACGGTTTCGGACCGCGCCAGGAATACCGCAGCGGCCGTCGCGGCAAGAACCAGCAGCGACGCCAGAACGAAGCCATAGGTCGCGGCGCCCAAGGTGACCTTTGGCCCGTCGGCGGTGCTTTTCGACATGCGATGCCCTCTCAGAACGTATTGATCGCCAGGCCGACAAAGCCCGTTTCGGCGATGAACTTGTAACCTGCGCGAAGGTAGACCGGGCTGTCGCCCAGGCGCTTGGTCAGGCCGGCGGTCACCGCCTCGTACTTGTCGCTGCCGCCCACGGTGACCTCGGCGGCAAAGCCCGATTGCCCGAACCCGGTCTGCACCAACCCGAAGTAATTGTTGTCGATCGTGTTGTATTCGCCCAGCAGGAACAGGTGCCCGAACGGCGCCGGAGACCAGCGCTCGAACACGACCTTGCCGCCGAACCTGGGGTCGTCGTCCCCGCTGTCCCCGAAGGCCTGGCCAAAGCTGGGCCCGATCCTGACGGTGCCTGCCTGTCCCAGGGGGATCGCCCAGGTGAGCGCGAGGTTCGCGGCACTGCCACCGTCATATTGTGAATAGGTGGCGCCGACGCTGACCCGTCCGCGCGTGATAGAGACCACGCCGTCCTTGGCGCCGTCGGCCAGGTCGAACTGCAGGAACTCGCCATCAGCGCTGGCGCTTCCGGCCGCAAAACCTGCCACCGCCACGCAGGCTGCCATCGCTATCTTGCGAAAGGAGGCAAGGCCCGCAACTGTGTTTTTCGACATTTCGATGCACCATTCAGACGGAGGACTGGTCTTTTCATTTGGCGCAAATTTCTTTCTTGTAAATAGATGCTTGTCCAAACCATGCGGAAAATTCCGGGGCGCGCGCGCTGCCGGTTTCATGGACACCGAAATGGGGCGGTCTCGACTGTCGCCAGGCTTTCCCGGCGGACGTCACCGCGCCAGCAAGGACCCCGGACGCGGCGCACGCCAGCGCCTTGAGGAAACCGATCAGGCGCCGTAGATGCCCGAGAGAAAATCCGACAGGGCGGTGTAGTCGTCCAATGGCAGGACATGCGCCACGTATTGGTCGGGTCGGACCAGCACCATGCAGCCCCCCTCGCGGTCGATGCCCCGCATGTCGTAGATGTCGCCCATCCCCTTGTGGTCGGTGCAGAACAGCTTCTCGTGGTCCTGCAGCCCGTGCCGGCCCTTGAGCGGTTTCAGCAGCGACGGCATCGCGCCGTAATCCAGGGCGTCGAAGGTCAGCTGGAACACCGCGCGGATGTCCAGAAGGCTGTCGATATCCTCGCCCGGGCGGGTGAAACGCACAACCGGCGAGCCGGGATCCGCCTCCAGCCAGCGGGTCAGGGCATGGATCGCGCCGCCGCCCTGGCCGGTGTCGCCGGCCCCGGCAAAGGCATAAAGGCGCCAGCGCCCGTCGGCCTGGGCGATATGGCCCAGCTGCATCTGCATGGCATCGGCCAGGCGCACGACCGGTGCCGAGTGGAACCGCTTGCCGATGGTCAGCCCCGCTGCCAGCGCCTGGTGGTCGTCTCCGCCGATCAGGGCCGAGGGATCGTAGTGCACCGCAAGCCCGCCGGTGAATTCGAGGTTCTCGATGAACTGCTGCTGCACGCGTGGCACGTCCGTTCCGTCCAGCTCGGATTCGCCCGGAGGCGCCGACATGATGCGCGCCCATTTGTGGTCGGTGTCGACAAGGCGCTTGGCCTCCAGCCAGCGCTCGAACGAGTAGCTGTGCAGCAGCGCGGCATCCGCGCGCCCCTGCAGCACATGAGCCAGCTTCCAGCCCAGGTTGAAGCTGTCCTGCATCGACACGTTCATGCCCTGGCCGGCCTTGGGGCTGTGCGTGTGGCAGGCGTCCCCGGCGGTGAAGACCCGCGGCGTGCGCGCGGCCTTTTCGCCCTCGGGCACATCGTCGAACCGGTCGGTCATGCGGTGACCGATCTCGTAGACGGACCACCAGACCACCTCTTTCACGTCGATCGTGTAGGGCGTCATGATGCGGTTGGCCGCCGCGATCATGTGGTCCGAGGTCAGGTTCTTGCTGGAGACGCGTTCGTCGGGGTTCAGCTTGTCCAGTTCCACGTACATGCGGAACAGGTAGCCGCCCTCGCGGGGCAGGATCAGCACGTTGCCCTCGGTTGCCGAGGCGACGATGCATTTCTGGCGGATGTCGGGGAAATCGGTGTTCGCCAAGATGTCCATGACGCCCCAGGCCTGGTGCGCGGCATCCCCGTGCAGCGTGCCGCCGATGGCCTTGCGCACGTTGGACCGCGCCCCGTCGCAGCCGACCACGTAATTGGCCCGCACGGTCCGGGTGTTGCCCGCGTTGACCCCGGTGTTCTCCAGCGTGACCGTCACCGGGTGATCATCCGTGGTGGTGTCGACGGCCAGGTCCTGCACCGACCAGCCATAGTCGGGCTGGATCCGCCGAGCCGCCTTGCGCATCACGTCAAGGAACAGCTCGTGGATGCGGGCCTGGTTGATCAGCGTGTGCGGCATTTCCGAGCTGTCGTCGGCCACGTCCTGCACCCGCCCGATACGGCGCACATGGGCGGGGTTGGCCGGGTCCGGCGTCCAGAAATTGGTCTGGTTGACCCAATAGCTTTCGCGCTTGACCGTCTCGCCGAAGCCGAAGGCCTGGAACATCTCCATCGAACGGGTGTTCACCCCGTCCGCCTGGCCCTTTTCCATCGGTCCGGGCTTGCGCTCGACGATCATCACGTCGATCTCGGGGAATTGCGACAGCTGGGCGGCCAGACACAGGCCCGCCGGGCCGCACCCGGCGATCAGGACATCGACCTTGTCGGGCAGGGGGGCAAAGTCACCATATTCGCGCCGGCTGGCCGAGGCGTTCTGCAGATCCGGATCCCCCCCGCGAAACCCGTTCAGGTAATACTGCATCCTCGCTCCTCCTCGTCATGCAGGCCCGAGCCTTGGCTCGTCGGGTCTGATAGTAATTATGCTTACTAATTCAGGTCAATAATAAATAAGCATACATATTAAAATCCTGTAAGGCGTTGTCATAATGTGAATTTACGGGCCCGGATCCGGCGTGCTGGCGGCCCGCCGGCGGTCGGAACGATTCGCCCGACGCGCTTAGTTGTCGGTATCGGTGGCGGTCGCCTTGCGGGCCAGGTGCAGGAACTGCAGCTGCTCGTCGGCGCTGAGACCCGGCAGGATATCGGACTGCAGGTCGACGACCACGGGCTTCACCCGGTCGAACATCGCGGCGCCGTCCTCGGTCAGGGCAAGGACCCGGGCGCGGCGGTCGCGTTTGCTGACAGTGCGCGAGATCCAGCCCTTCTGGGCCAGCCGGTCGATGACGCCGCCGATCGTTGCCCGGTCATAGGCGATCTTTGCGGCGACCCCGGCCTGGTCGATGCCCGGTTCGGCCCGGATCGCGTCCATGGCGGCGAACTGGATCGGTGTGACGTCAAGCCCGGCTTCCTTTGTCCGAACGGCGAAAACATGTGCCGAGGTCTGGTGCAACCGGCGGATCAGATGCCCTGCCATTTCATCAACGTTCATGCTCCGGTCCTCCCTCTTGCCACCGGTCCATCGCCGCCATCCTGCAGCACTTGGCCCGGTCCTCTCTCTGTTCTTCGCGCACGTTAACTTCAGATTCAACAGCTTATGCAGAATAGAAAGACGTCTTACTTTTCTATCGACTCAAACTTGCATGGCCTTGGTATAGTAAGCTCACATATTAATGGCCCCCGTGGGCTGTTGTCATCCAGAAGGAGGAGCGGATGTCGGGATTTACCAAACTTCTGTGCTCGGCCGCGGCCGTTGCAACGCTGGCCGGATCAGCCATGGCCCAGGATGTCACGCTGATCATGCATCACTTCCTGCCGCCGGTGTCGAACGCCCACAAGGACATGCTGGAGCCCTGGGCCGAGAAGATCGAGGCCGAAAGCGACGGCCGTATCGCGATCGAGATCGCGCCCTCGATGGCCATGGGGGGCAAGCCGAACGAGCTCTACGGCCAGGTGCGCGACGGGGCGGCCGATATCGTCTGGACGATCCTGGGCTATACCCCGGGCGTCTTTCCCCGCAGCGAGGTGTTCGAACTGCCGCTGGTCCATGCCGGGTCGGCAACGCAGACGACCATCGCGCTGAACGCCTCGCTGGACATGCTGGCAGAGGACTTCAAGGACGTGAAGGTCCTGTTTCTGCACAGCCACCAGGGCAACCTGATCCACAGCGCCACCAAACCGGTGCGCAGCTTCGACGACGTCGCGGGCATGAAACTGCGTACGCCCAGCCGCACCGGCGCCTGGGAGATCGTCGAAATGGGCGCCGAGCCCGTAGGCCTGCCGGTGCCCGCGCTGCCCGAGGCGATGTCGAAGGGCGTCGTGGACGGCGCGCTGACGACTTACGAAATCGTGCCCGCCCTGAACCTGCAGGAACTGGACAAGTTCACCACCGAGCTTCCCGATGGCGACCGCTTTGGCACCTCGGTCTTCACGCTGGCCATGAACAAGGACATCTACGAGGACCTGCCCGAGGATCTGCGCGCCATCATCGACGCCAATTCCGGTAAGGCCGTCGCAGCCCAGATGGGCGCCCTGTGGGAGGGCTTTGAAGAGACCGGGATCACCGCGCTGGATGCCGCCGGGGTCGAACGCATCGTTCTGTCCGAGGAAGAGGGCGCCAAGTTCGACGCGGTCAGCGAGAAGGTCGTCCAGCAGTGGATCGACGACGTGGCCGCCAAAGGCATCGACGGGGTCGCCCTGGTCGAAGGCGCCCGCGCCGCCATCGCGGCAGCGGCGCAGTAAACCGGCCGGCGATGGGGCAGGGCGCCCCGTCGCGCATCTTTCAGGACGGATAAAGGAGGACATGATGAACGCCATCCTCTGGCGCACGGCGGATCTGTTTGCCTTGCTGGCGGGCCTTGCCCTTTTCGTGATCGTGGCAGTTACCACGACCAACACCGGCGCGTTCATCCTGGACCGCATCGCCGGGGCCTTCGGGGCGGACGTGACGGGCCTGCCGGGCTACGAGGATTTCGTCCAGCTTGCGATCAGCGGCATCGCCCTGATGTTCTTCCCCTTCTGCCAGGCCAACCGGGGCCATGTCTCGGTCGATCTGCTGATGGACCGTCTGCCGCAGGCCGTGCAGCAAAACGTCGACCGGGTCTGGCTGGTGCTGACCGCGGGCGTGGCCCTGTTCCTGGCCTACTGGATGGTCCTTGGCCTTTTAGAGGCGCGGGACGACGGGGCCGTGACCTCTGTCCTTGGCTGGCCGGTCTGGCCGTTCTACCTGCCCGGCATCGTGTCGATGGGGCTGTGGGGCCTCGTGGCGCTGGCCCAGATCCGTGGAGAGCTTGAACAGCATGCCTGATCCCATCACCATCGGCGTTCTCGGCCTTGTCGTCCTCTTCGCCCTGCTGCTTCTGCGCATGCCGGTGGGCATCGCGATGATCCTCGTGGGTGTGGGCGGCACCTATGCGCTGAGCCTTGCGGTCCCCTTCGTGCGCTTCGTGCCCTACCTGCGCCAGTTCAAGTCGCTGCTGTGGGAAAACGTGGCCAATTACGATCTGTCGGTCGTGCCGCTCTTCGTCCTGATGGGCTACATCGCGGCCGAGGCGCGTCTGTCCTCGGACCTTTTCAAGGGACTCGAGGCGCTGATGACCCGCATCCGGGGCGGCGTTGCCATGGCGGCCGTTGCGGCCTGCGGAGGGTTCGGCGCGGTCTGCGGGTCCTCGCTGGCGACCGCCGCCACCATGGGCAAGGTCGCGTTGCCCGAATTGCGCGCGCTTGGCTATTCGTCCCGCCTGGCCTCGGGTGCGCTGGCCGCTGGCGGCACGCTGGGCATCCTGATCCCGCCCTCGGTGGCGCTGGTGATCTATGCCATCATCGTCGAGGGCTCGATCCTCAAGATGTTCCAGGCGGCCATCGTTCCGGGGCTTCTGGCGGTGATGGGCTTCATCGTCGTGATCGCGATCACGGTCCGCGTGACGCCCTCCAGCGCGCCCAGTCCCAAGCCGATGGAACCCAAGACGCGCCGCACCGCCCTGCGCCGCCTGATCCCGGTCATCGTGATCTTCGGCTCGATCATCCTGGGCCTGGGCTTTGGCCTGTTCACGCCGACGCCGGCCGCCTCCATCGGGGTCTTCGTGATCACCGTCTATGGCCTGCTGCTGCGCTGGTTCACTGGCGAGGGCCTTGGCCTGGCGGGCCTGCTGCGCGCGATCCGGGCCACCGCCGTCACCGCCGGCATGATCTACCTGATCCTGTTCGGGGCCGAGGTCCTGAAGGGTTTCTTCACCCGCACCGGCCTGCCGCAGGCACTAAGCGACTGGGCCGCGACTAGCGGACTGGACCCGATGCTGGTGCTGATCCTGATGCTGGTGATCTTTGTGATCCTGGGCTGCTTCATGGAAAGCCTGGCGATGATCCTGGTCGTGGTGCCGTTCTTCTGGCCGACGCTGATCACTTTGAACGGCGGAGATTACGCCACGGCCGACACCGCCGCCTTCGGGATGGACAGCGACAGCCTGAAGATCTGGTTCGGGATATTGGCCCTGATCGTGGTCGAGCTGGGGCTAATCACTCCACCGGTCGGCCTGAACGTCTTTATCATCGCATCACTGGCCAAGGGCACGTCCATGTCCACGATCTTTCGCGGTGTGCTGCCGTTCCTTGGGGCCGAGGCGGTGCGCGTCGCTCTGATCCTGGCGATCCCCGGTCTGACGCTTATGGTCCCCCGGCTTCTGGGCGGCTGACAACGGGGTCCCGTCTTGAGCAGGATGGGATCCCTATTCTGACCCTACAGAATAGAGCTTCCACGTTTCAGAACGTCTTTTGCCTCCTGGTAGATCTCTGCGACGATGTCCGCAGCCGAGGACAGGTTTCGGACCTGCGCAACGCCTTGACCCGCCAAAAGCGACATGGCCTCGACGTCGCCGGAGGTGCCGGGCACGGGCGTATAACTTTGATAGCGCAGGACGGGTTCGCCAGTCGGCCGGTGCCCGATCACCTGGGATTCATTTGGCCGGTGCCCCGGAGCCGCGTTGCCGGCCTTTTGCCACGCCCGGGACGTGGAATTGCCAAGCGCCCTGTGCGGCGCATCGGGCCAATCGACGTCGTAAAGGTCATGCGCCCACTGGGTATCCGCCTCCGAGGCGTCCAGCAGGCGGGCCCGGTAGGTGTCGTGAATGGTCGCCTCGTCGCTGGCAAGCAGGCGCGTTCCGACCCAGACACCTGACGCCCCCAGCATCATCGCGGCGGCCATTGCGCGGCCATCGGCAATGCCTCCGGCGGCGACGACAGGAATATCCACGGCATCCGCGACCGCCGGCACCAGAGCCATGGTCGACACTTGCCCCCAGACATGCCCGCCGGCCTCCCACCCCTGCGCCACGATCACATCGGCACCGCGTCTGCGGCGCTTCTGGCCTCTTCCGCGCAGCCGACGCGCATTAGAACCACCAGGCCACCGGCCTTCGCCCGGGCAATGGCCTTCGGGTCATTTCCCCAGAACAGCGATACCGCGTGCACGCCGTGGTCTATGCAGGCCTCAAGTTGATCCTTGTAGGAAAAGGAGAGGTTCAGATTGATGGCGAAATTCTGATCGGTGAGGTCCCTCGATTCCGCAATTCCCGCAGCCACCTCGGCGGCCGGCTTGGTCCACAAGGGAATAACGCCATATCCACCTGAATTGTAGACCGCCGCAACCAATTCGGGTCCCGCCGCAGCAGCCATGGGGGCGGACAGAATTGGTTTCTCGACGCCCAGAACCTGCAGAAGGTGATTTGCCAAGGAAATCGTCCTCAAGTGGATATGATAATGCGCTGGGGAAAGATTGGCAGAGGATCGCCAATAACGCAGCAAAGATCACTTTTGGACCCAGGCGGGCCTGGGTCATTGCGCGGCGGCTGCTGACTGCCGAAGCGCCCTCAACAAATGGGCCGGTGAAGCTGCAGTCAGAAGGCCGCGATCCGGTCTATCAGCCAGAAGGTGGATATGCTGCCGATGGCATAACTCGTGCCAAGGGTCAGGGCGCGGGTATGGCGGCGCAGGGCGGGCAGGATGCGCTGGATCGCGGCCCAGGCCGCCAGGACAATACCGATGAAGGCCAGCTGCCCGGCCTCGACGCCCAGGTTGAAGGCGAAAAGGGCAATCGGCGCGTCGCCGTCGGGCAGGCCGATCTCGCGCAGGGCGCCGGCGAAGCCCAGCCCGTGAACCAGCCCGAAGGCGAATGAAACCAGCCACGGCGCGCGCATCGACAGTGGGTCACGGCGGTCTGGCGGCAGGGTCAGTTCGTAGGCGAGGAACACGATAGACAGCGCGATGACGGCCTCGACCGGCGGCGAAGGCACCGTCAAGACGCCCATGGACGCCGCCGCCAACGTCAGGCTGTGGGCCAGGGTAAAGGCGGTCACGGCCCAGAAGAGCGCACGCGGTGTCGGAACCAGCAACAGCAGGGCCAGCACGAACAGCAGGTGGTCGAGCCCTTCGAGGATGTGGGTGAACCCCAGCGCGATATAGCTCTGCAGGACCTCGAAGACACCGGCATCGGCGGCGATGGTGAAGGCCGTGTCGGACGAGGTCAGCCGGTGGGTCAGGACCCGGCCGGGTTCGGGTTCATAGCGAACCAGCGTGTCGGTGTTGGTGCGTTCCAGGCCCTCGATCCGGATGGTGCCGCCCGACAGCCCGTCCGGGCAGGTCGCGATCCAGGCCGGATCGGCCCCGTCTTCGAGCGTGGCGAGTAAGGCTGGGGCCTGGTCGGCCTGGTCTGGTGTCAGGGGGATCTGCTGGAAGGCCAGCGTGGCGGGCCTGCGGAAGGTGTCGGGATGCGCCTCCAGGTGGGCCTGAAGGGTCGCGTCGTCGGCCGTGGCCCCGGCCGCGCTGCCCTCTGCGATGAAGTTCATCTTCTGGGTCAGCCGCTGCCGGATCACCGGATCGCCCCGTGCCAGGCCAAGCGCCCGGGCCTCGCGCACCAGGGCCTCTTCCAACGCCCAGGCCTGCATCAGCCTGTCCAGTTCCGCTACGCTGGGCGACCGGTTCCAGGTCATGCGGAACTGCTGCACGATCCGGTCCGCCTCGTCCGGGCTGAGGGTGATCGCATCGGGCGCCGGCTGGGGCGGCGTGTCGTCAAGCAGGGCGTAACCCGCGAAGATGCAGGCGCCGATAAGGCAGAAGTGCAAAAGCGGCGACCGGAGGAGTGTTCGTAATGTCATGGGACCTGTCATCAGACGAAAGGCGCACCGGCCGGACCTAGCCGCCGCCCGGTGTGGCAGGCGTCCATCCGCCGGACGCCTTGGCTTTGATCAGATAGCCCATGAACACCATCCGCTGGTGCAGATCGTCCACTTGCCCGGCGTTGATCATAGGGCGCCTTGTCCAGTTCCAGCAGCGCGAGGCGGCGCAGCTCGGCAGAGGGGTGGATTTGCAGCGCCTCGAACATCGCCAGGCGCTCGCGGGTATAGCCGGACGTCCAATCCGGTTTCCGTGCCAGGACCTTGTCCACCACCTGGCGGTAATCCGATGTCAGGTAGGCCAGGCGCTTCCAGCTGCCGTCGGCCGGGATATGCACGAACAGGACGCCCGCATTCGGGCGCATGGCCAGGAAACGCCGCGTGCCGCTGTCCACGAGCATGTCGATGGCAACCTCTGGTCCGGACCCGGCGATGATGTCGACGGGCACGTAGGCGAAGGGGTTTTCGGGCGTGTTGCGGGCGACGACGACCTGATCGGCTTCCAGCAGCCAGTCGACCGCCGACTTCTCTGGCGTGGTGGCATGAAAGCCGCAGGCAAGGGCCTGGCCGGAAAGACCCAGCCCGGCGCAGGCCAGGACGACCGCCGCCAGGCCGGACCACACCCGCCTTTTGCCGAAAGTCTCACCCATCTCGTCGGTTCCCTTCCATGACAGCCGATGACGCGCCCGGCCAAACGACCCGGCGCGCAGACGATAAAGCGCTGTCTCAGCCGTCGGGCGAATACCAGATCGGCGAGGTATAGGCGCGTTCCTGGTGCTTGCGCAGAGCCTCGTCGGGCGCGTCGCGCTTGCCGAAGATCACCTCGTCATAGGCGATCCAGGTGGGCGTCGGAATTTCCAGGACCCGCACATAGTAGAAGGCGGATTGCGCAGGGTCGAACTCCGGATCTTCCCAGTAGGCGCTCAGCACGGCCCGGCCGATCGTGTTGGCATAGGTCGCCGTCGCGACGTTCACCGTGTCGCCCACCGGGCCGCTGCATTTGCCGTCAACGATCTCGCGGTCGGCGCAGGAGATGTCGAACACCTTCTCTTGCGCTTTGCCATTGGCATCCAGCCAGCCCTTCACCATCTGGATCCGGTCCAGGTTGGCCCCGTCCGGATCGCGCAACACGCGGACCATGAAGGCAGGCGCGGCTCCCTCGGGGGCATTACTCAGGTCGCCGCCCATGGGCACCCCGGTCTGGTAGCCGTAGCGTGCGAAATCGGGCCGGTCGACCTCGGCCGGTTCAAAGTCCCATCCGCCGAACACCCGGACCGGAAGGCGCGTGCCGGAGGTCGAATAGACCTCCTTGCGGGCCATCGCGTCCCAAAGCGCCTCGCGCATGTTGTCTTTGGCCCAGACGCCCGCCAGCCCCGAGGCCAGCGACTCCCAGTGGTAGATGTTCAAAGACCCGTCCCCGTCGGGGCGCAGGTCCTGGCTGACCAGGTCGGTGTAGCGCGCATCGGTGGCCGGTTCGGTGCCGGCGAACTTGCCAAAGAAGTTCTCGTCGCGCGTCGAGGCCAGCGAGGTATGGCTGTCCGTCGCCCCGATCATGCCGAACTTGAACGGGTTGCGGCCGATCTTGGCTTCCTGTTCCAGCCCGATCATCAGCGCGCTGCGGGCATATTCGTTCGGCAGCATCTCGGGTTCCTTCGGGTTCAGCCCGAAATCACCCTTGTCCCACTGGTAGTAATCGGCAAATTCGTCGTTCGGGGACAGGAACGGATGCACCTCGCCGTCGCCCTTGATCTGGGTGGCCTCGTAGATCGGTTCCCACCGCATGCGGCGTTCGGCGTAATCGGCATCGAGCGGCTCGCCGTTCATGCGCTCGACCGCGAACATCAGGCCCTGGCTGAGGTTGCCGCCATGGGGGATCGCAAGGGCGCTGCCGCCGGTCTTGTCCTCGTACATCTGCATGTAATCCCACAGATCCTCGGGGTCGACGGAATCGAAGATGCTGTAGGGGATGACCTGGCGCGCTTCCTCGGCGCCGTCGCGGAAGATGACATTGCGGTGCAGGTTGCGCAGATCCGGCGACGAGGTCCACTCGAACCCGTGGAACGCCGTGAAGACGCCGGGTTCGTCATGAAAATCGACGGCGTCGATGATCTGGTTCCAGGCCTTTGCCTGCAGCTTGGGGTTGGGCATCGAATCTTCCTGGATCGCGCCCGACGTCTTCCACATCCCGTAGGCTTCCCAGCCGTTCCCCGCCTTGACCAGGTCGTGGTATTCCTTGGTCGTGGTATTCCTTGCCCTGCGGATCCCTCAGAAATTCCGGGTCCGACACCTCGATCATCGGGGCGAGCCCGAGGTTCTCGGCATGGTCGGCCACGACCAGGAAATCGAGCGGCCGGATCAGCCGGGCCGCAAGGCCGGTCGAGGAAATCACCGTCTCGCCCTTGGCAAAGCGCAGCGCCTCGTCCGGGCCAAGCGTGTTGCCGATCTTGCCGGCATCGGTGGAATAGCTGGTGTGCAGGTGGGTATCGCCAAAGAACACCCGGTCCGGGTAACTCTGGTGAAGATAAGGGGATTAGTCCTGGCCGCTGATCTTGATGTCTTCCTGTGTCACGGCGATGTCCTGTGCAGCGACAGGAAGGGCGAACAGGAGGCTGGCGGCGGCGGCTGAAGCCAGGCGCATGAGGGTGTTCCTCCGGGTACCGGGTAACCTTGGGCAACTGATGCAAGCCACCCGGTCGGTATTATCTGGGGCTTGATGAAGCGTAACAACCGGTCACCGAAATACAAACATTTCCTGCCGCGTGGAGGTAAAGGTGCATCGCAAGGTATTGATTTCAGGAGTTCTTTGTTCGTTTTCCGGATATCCCGCCTTGGAGGATCAGCAGCGGCCTTGTCTGACGGCCGGGGGCGATGATCATCCTTTGGGGACACCCGATCATGGCCGGTGAGCCGGTCGATGTCCGAATAACGCTTGAACCGTCGGTACCGTCATCCGCCGAGACCATGGGTGATCACGGTGAACCCTTCGCCGGGGGCAGGTGGTGCGAAATGGCGGGAGAAATGGTCGAACTGGGCGTCCGTCACGGCAAAGGCATGGCTGCCCGAGGCATTCCGCGCGTGCAACCGGGCCAGGCAGACGGCATCGGGCACGTCGAAGACGTGCAGCTGATGGGCGGCGTCCGAGTCCTGAATGATGCTGCGCATCCACGCCCGTTGGGGCCGCGTGTTGGCCGCGAAGTCCAGGGCCACGGACTGACCCGCGGCAAGCAGGGTCCCCACATGCGGTCCCATGATGGCGCGCAGCTGGCCGCTGCACCGCAGGTAATCCGCGCCAGTCTGCATCTGGTCGGCAAAGAGAGCGTGCAGCCAGTCGTCCTCGGTGATCAGGATCGCCCCGTCGCGGGCAATCCGGGCGGCCAGGGTGGATTTCCCCGAGGCGATCTTTCCGCAGAACAGGTGAAGCGTTGGTGTCATCCATAAGCCCCTGTCAGGTGGGTGCGGGCACGGCCGTTCGCCGGGCCTGTCCCGGCGTCGAGCCGAAGACCCGCTTGAACGCCCGGTTGAAGGCCGGTTCCGATTGATACCCGACATCGGCGGCAATGGAGGCGACCGGCTGGTCGGTGTCCCGCAAGCGCCGGCGCGCCAGGTTCATCCGCCATTCCGCCAGGTATTGCATCGCCGGGGTGCCCACCAGGCCGGTGAACCGGGCCGCGAAGGCCGAGCGCGACATCCCCGCCACCCGGGCCAGCGTATCCACCGACCATTCCGCCGCCGGATCGCGGTGGATCGCCACGATCGCCCGCCCGACCTGGGGATCGCGCGCGGCCTTCAGCCAGCCCCGGTTGGCCTCTGGCGCGCCATTGAGCCAGCGCCGGATGGCCTCGATCACCAGCACGTCGGCCAGGCGCGTGATCACGGTTTCCCCGCCCGGGCGCAATTCGCGGGCCTCGCGGGCGATGAATTGCAGGGTGCCCTGCATCCAGCTGCCCGACTCTTCCTCCCAGGGGTCGATCTTCAGCACGTCGGGCAACAGGGCCATCAGCATCGGGCTGGAGGCATGGTCCAGCCGGGCCAGCCCGTACATGATGCTGCATTCGGCCCCGCCACCGCCGTATTCGACCGTTTCGAACAGTTCGGTCACCTTGCGGATCGGCAGGTCCTCCAACTGCATCAGGCGCGCGCCGGGATCGCTGAACAGGTGGATGGGCGCGTCGTGGGTCATCAGCACCAGGTCGCCCTTCTGGATCTCGAAGGCCGGGTCGTCGCCCACCCGCATCCAGGCCCGGCCAGCGATCACCACGCCAAAGCTCATCACGTCGGGAAAGCCGGGAATGGTGATCCCCCAGGGCGCGCTCAGCCGCGACTGGCAGTAGAAGGTGCCCGTCAGCTTCAGCAGGTGCAGGATCTCTCCCAGCGGATCGCCAAGCGGCTGGGCCAGGCGGGACGGGTCGGGAACATGGGGCTGTGTCATGGGGGGCAGTGTGACCGGCCTTTTTCCATTCGTCCAGATGGCTTGGACGATCGGCTAAGAATGCCGGACGGGCAGGCATGGTTCATCCAGCGATCATGGGCAATTCAGGGGGAAGTGAAACACATGACCCTCAAGGAGACACCCCATGCAAAGCCAAACCATCCTCGTCCTCGGAGCCACCGGCAAGACCGGATCCCGCATCGCCACCCGGCTGGAGACCCTAGGCCACGATGTCCGCCACGGCTCGCGCCGGGCGGCGGTCCCGTTCGACTGGAACGTCCCTGACACCTGGGGGCCGGCGCTAAAAGGGGTCTCGGCCGTCTATATCTCGTATTACCCCGACATCGCCGTGCCGGGCGCGGTGGACACGGTCGCGGCCTTCGTGTGCCAGGCGCGGGCGGCCGGCGTCGGCAAGCTGGTGCTGTTGACCGGTCGGGGCGAACACCACGCCCAGCAGGCCGAAGAGGTCGTCCGCACCTCGGGCCTGCCGTTCACCATCGTCCGGGCCGCCTGGTTCGCTCAGAACTTCTCGGAAGGGGCGTTGCACGGGCCGGTGATGGCCGGCGTGCTGCCGATGCCGGGCGGGGACGTGCTGGAACCGATTGTCGACGTGGATGACATCGCCGACGTGGCCACGGCCGCGCTGACACAGCCGGGGCATGACGGCGCCCTTTACGAGCTGACCGGCCCGCGCCTGATGACCTTTGCTCAGATGGCCGGGGAGCTCGCCGGTGCCATCGGCCGCCCGGTGAGCCATGTGCCGATCTCGTTCCAGGACTTTCACGCAGCCCTCCTGGCCGACCAGGGCCCGCTGATCGCCGAGGTCCTGACCGGCATCGCCCGTGAAACGCTGGACGGTCGCAATGCGCACCTGGCCGACGGGGTCCAGCGCGCCCTGGGCCGCGCGCCGCGCGACTTCACCGCCTTCGCTGCCGCCGCCGCCCGGAACGGGGCCTGGTCCCAGGCCGCCTGAACCGGGCGCCGCATCACACATCACTTAAAAAGGAATACGCCCTTGACCCTCTTTCCACGCCTCACCCTAGGTGCCGCCGGTCTGACCGCCCTGACCATCGGCCTGGCCGTCACCCTGGCCCCGCAGGAATTCCATGCCCTGAACGGCATCGCCATCGGCACCGATCCGGCGGCCCTGTCCGAGATCCGGGCCCCCGGAGCCAACCTGGCCGTCCAAGGTGCGGTCATCCTGGCCGGAGCCATCCGTCCCGGCATGGCCCGCCTTTCTGTCGCACTGGGGGCCTGCGTCTTCCTGGCCTTTGCCGCCGGGCGGCTGATGTCCATGGCGCTGGACGGCTGGCCCGGATCCGGCATCGCGGCGGCGCTGGTCATCGAACTGGGGATCGGAGTGCTGTGCCTTGCGGTCCTGGCCCGCGAACCCGGGCGTCCGCGCTCCGACATGGCGCTGCACGCCGGCAAGGGCCGCCTTTCGGCCGGGTCAGGCAGGGTCGCGCCGCAACAGGTAGCTGTCCATGATCCATCCGTGCCGGGCCCGGGCGCTGGCCCGGGTCTTCACGATACGGGGTCCGGCCTGTGCCAGCGGGCCGTGCTCCAGCACCTGTTCGGGCATCCCCAGGAACCCGCCCCACCAGATCTGCAGCCCCTCGGGGTCCAGCGTCTGGAAACTGCAGGCCCCGTCCAGCAGGACCACGAGTGTTTCGGCCTCCTCGGGCCAGCCATGATCGCGCAGCCTGCGGCCGGTGGTGACCGTTACGACCCCGTTGACCGTGTTGAACGGAATGGCATGGGCCGCCGTCAGGGCCTGCAGCGCGGAAATCCCCGGGATCACCCGGATCCGGGGGCGCGGAACCAGCCGGTCGGCAATGCGCAGGGTGCTGTCATAAAGCCCCGGATCGCCCCAGACCAGCAAGGCCACCGGCCCGTCGGGCGCATCGCTCAGCGCGTCCTGCCAGCGCCGGGCGATCTCGTCATGCCAGGCAGAGACCCGCGCCTGGTAGGGCAGGGCCTCGTCCCGCACGGGCATGTCAAAGGGCACCACCCGCGCCCGGCTGCCCGCTGCGCGCAGGATCTCCAGGCGCAGATGGGCCAGGTCCTCCTTGCCCGCCCCCTTGCGCGGGATCAGCACACAGGCTGCGTCACGGATGGCCTGCAGACCTTCCATCGTCACATGGCCCGGGTGGCCCGTCCCGATGCCAACCAGCCAAAGCTCAGTCACAGGTGTCCCCAAGCTCGGCCAGGGGGCCGTAGAAGATCAGGGCCGGCTTGTCGCCCACCTCGGTCGCCAGCTGGTCGGCCAGCTCGGCCACGGTGGTCCGGCGCACGACCTGGTCCGGAGTGGACACGGCCTCGGCCAGGATAGCGGGCGTGTCGGCGGGCAGGCCATGGGCGCACAGCGCGGCCAGCAGCCGGGGAAAGGTGCGCTTGCCCATGAAGACCACCGTGCAGGCGCCCGGATCGGCCAGGGCCGCCAGGTCAATATCGGTGGGCAGGGCGCCGCTGGCATCATGGCCGGTCACGAATTGCACCCGCCGGGCCGTCAGCCGCCGGGTCAGGGGAATGCCGATCTGGGCCGCCGCCGCAATGGCCGAGGGCACCCCGGGAATGATCTCGTAGGCGATGCCCGCCGCGCGCAGGGCGACCAGCTCTTCCTCGAGCCGCCCGAACAGCCCGCTGTCGCCCGATTTCAGCCGCACCACCCGCTGCCCGGTCTGCGCGTACTCCACCAGCAGCCGGCTGACATGATGCTGCTTGGGCGAGGCCCGCCCGGCGCGTTTACCCACGCCCACAAGGTCGGCCCCCTCCCGCGCGTGCTCCAGGATCGGCCCCGAGGACAGGTCGTCGAACAGCACCGCATCGGCCCGCTGCAGCCGGTCGACCGCCTTCAGGGTCAGCAATTCCGGATCGCCCGGACCTGCGCCCACGAAACTGACAAAACCGCTCATGAGGGTGCCTCCTCGCTTGATATCAGGTGGAAGAACGTGCCCGTCACATGGCCCCGCCGCGATCCGGTCTCGGGCACGGGCGTGCCATCGGCATCAAAGACCCGGGCCAGGGGCGCGTCGGGCTGCTCAAGGATGGTCGTGTAATGGAATTCATGCCCGCGCAGCGCCGCACCCGGGCCATGGCCGGGCATCGACGCGTCCAGCACGGCCCGGCGATAGCCCAGGTGGAACTTGCGCTGTTCATAGCTGGTCACAAGCCCCAGCAGGTCGGCCATGGGATGTCGGGTACCGGCCTTGTCGATCAGAGCCTCCCCCAGCACCATGTACCCACCGCATTCGCCGTGCACCGGCCGGGTCTCGGCATGGCGGCGCAGTCCCGACAGGAAGGTCTGTGCCGCCGCCAGGCGTCCGGCATGCAGTTCCGGATAGCCCCCGGGCAGCCAGACCAGGTCGGCCGCGGGATCGGGGGCCTCGTCGGCCAGGGGCGAGAACGGGACGATCTCGGCGCCCGCCGCCCGCCAGCCCTCCAGAAGGTGCGGATAGGTAAAGGAAAACGCCGCGTCCCGGGCCAGGGCGATCCGCTGGGCGGGGGGCGGGGGCAGGCTGCCACCGGCGGGCAGGGCCCGCCCTTGTGCGGCCGCTCGGATCGCGTCCAGGTCCACGTGTTCTCGCAGGAAGTCAGCGTAGCCGGCAATGGCCGTGTCCAGATCGGGATGCTCGACCGCCTGGATCAGGCCCAGGTGGCGTTCGGGCAGGGTCAGGTCTCCGCGCCGGGGCAGCACGCCCAGCACCGGCAGGCCCGCACGGTCCATGCCCAGCCGGGTCAGCCGTTCATGCCGGGCCGAAGCGACACGGTTCAGGATCACTCCGGCAAAGGGCAGGTCGGGCATGTAGCTGCGAAATCCCAGCGCCGTGGCTGCCGCCGATTGGGCCTGTCCGCCCACGTCCAGCACCAGCACCACCGGCCAGCCCATCCTCTGGGCCGTCTCGGCGCTGGATCCGAACCCCGATCGCCCGCGCGTGGCGACACCATCAAAGAGGCCCATGGACCCCTCGGCCACGCAGATGTCTGCGCCTGTAGCCCTTGCGGCAATGGCCGCCCACAGGTCGTCGCCCATGGCCCAGCTGTCCAGGTTGTAGGACGCCCGCCCGCAGGCGGCGCGGTGAAAGGCCGGATCGATGTAATCGGGGCCGGACTTGAAGGGCTGCACGCTCATCCCGTCATCGGCCAGAGCCCGCAACAGGCCCAGCATCACTGTCGTCTTGCCCGTCCCCGACGACGGGGCCGACACCAGCAGACCGGGGATCATGGGCGCTCCGGCGTCCAGCCGGACCAAGGGCTGTCGGCCCCGCTGGGCCGGTACCGCCGGTCGTAATCGACGGCATAAAGGCAGCTTTCCTCGAACCCTTCGCCCGCAAGGGCGGGGCCCACGAGGATCAGCGCCGTGCGCTGGATGCCATCGTCCAGCTGGCCCTCGATGTCGGAGAGGGTGCCGCGCAGGATGCGCTCGTCGGGCCAGCTGGCCCGGTAGACGATGGCCACCGGGCAATCGGTGCCATAGGCGGGGGTCAGGTCGTCCACCACGCGGGCCAGGTTCTGGATCGACAGGTGAATGGCCAGCGTCGCGCCGGTGGCGGCGAAATTGGCCAGGGTCTCGCCCTCGGGCATCGAGGACGCCCGGCCGGGCGTGCGGGTCAGCACCACCGATTGCGCCAGGCCCGGCAAGGTCAGTTCGGCCCCGAGGCTGGCGGCGGCGGCGGCAAAGGCCGGCACGCCGGGGGTGACGGACACGGGAATGCCCTCGGCCCGCAGGCGGCGCATCTGCTCGCCCATCGCCGACCAGACGGACAGGTCTCCGGAGTGCAGCCGGGCGACGTTGTGCCCGGCCGCATGGGCCGCGCGGATCTCGGCGATGATCTGGTCCAGCGTGAGGGGGGCGGTGTTCACGATGCGGGCGCCGTCGGGGCAATGGGCCAGCAGCGCCTCGGGCACCAGCGATCCGGCATAAAGGCAGACCGGGCAGGCCGCGATAAGATCCCGGCCCCGCAGGGTCAGCAGGTCGGGCGCGCCGGGGCCGGCGCCGATGAAATGAACGGTCATGCTTTGTCTCCTTGGGGCCGGTCGGCTGGGCCTGTGGTGGTGGCGCTCGTGTCATCTGGGGCGGAGGCCGCCAGGGCGCAGGTGGCCAGCCTGTCGGCTGAAATGACCCTGGGCCCGATCAGCCGCGCACCGGGTCCGGCGGCCCACAAGGCCGAGGCTTCGGCCACGCTGCCGGTCTGGCGGGTGGCACGGGCGGCGGGGCTGTCGGTTGGGGTGGGAATGTCGGCCAGGGCCGGTGACGGGACGGCCTGCAGGGGCAGTCCGAGGTCTCGGGCCAAGGCCCGGAACGGGGTGCTGCGGGCCTTGTCGGCCACGGTCGCCAGCGCATCGACATTCCGCCCGCCCGAGGCACGGGCCAGCGCATCGCGCAGGCTGTCCAGTGTGGCCGCGGAGCGGCAACCAAAGCCTGCGACGATCATAGGGTAACGCTCCATTGCACGATGGGATAGCTGGAGGCCCACACCCGGCGCGGCCCGATGGGCGCGGCCCGGGCCAGTGAGATCCGCAGCATGTCTCCGCCCAGCCGGGCCTGCGCATTGGTCAATAAGGCCTCGGTTTCCAGGGTCACGGCGTTGGCCACCAGCCGGGCGCTCGGGGCCAGCTGGACCAGCCGGTCGAGCAGATCCTCCGACAGCCCGCCGCCCACGAAAACCGCATCCGGCCGCGCCAACCCGTCCAGCGCGCCGGGTGCGCGGCCGGTCACGACGCGCAGGCGGTCGACGCCCAGGCGGGCCGCGTTCCCAAAGATGCGGCGGGCACGCTCGGGGTTGGTTTCAATACTGGTGGCGGCGGTCGACGGGTGCGCCAGCAACCATTCGATGGCCACCGAGCCGGAGCCTCCGCCGATGTCCCACAGACGCTCTCCGGGCCGGGGGGCAAGGGCCGACAGGGTCAGGGCGCGCACCGGACGCTTGGTGATCTGGCCGTCGTGGTCGAACCAGTCATCGGCCCGCCCGCTGGCCAGGGGCAGCGCCGGGCCGGGCCCGTGAACATGGATCGCAACACATAGGGGATGGGCAAAGTCCGTGTCCGCATCGACCGCTCGGGCCAATGTCCTGGTGATCTTTTCACGCGGCCCGCCAAGGGCTTCCATCACGTGCAAGTCGCTGTCGCCGAAGCCCCGTTCGGCCAGGTAGGTGGCCAGGTCCAGCGGGCTCGCCCCATCGCGCAGGGTGACGATCAGGCGGGTGCCCGCGGCCAGGTGCGGGCGCAGCCGGGCCAGGGGGGCTGCGTGCAGGCCAAGGCAGGCGGTGGTCTCCAACGGCCAGCCCAGCCGGCTGGCGGCCAGGGCAAAGCACGACGGGCCGGGCAGGGCGCACCACTCGTGCGGCTCCAGCGCGCGGGCCAGCACCGACCCCGCGCCGAACCAGAACGGATCGCCCGAGGCCAGGACGACCACGCGCTGCCCCCGAAACCCCAGCAACAGCTCGATCCCGTCGGCGAAGGGCACCGGCCAGCGCACCGTGCGGGCCTCCAGGTCAGGCAGCAGCGACAGGTGGCGGGGCGGTCCCATCACGATCGCGGCGGATTGCAGCGCGGCAAGGCTTGCAGGCGTCAGCCCATCCGGACCATCTTCGCCCAGACCGATGATCGTCAGCCAGGGGCCGTTATCCATGACACCGAACCTTCTGATCCTGGGCGGCACCACCGGGGCCACGGCCCTGTGCCAGCGCCTGGCCGAGCTTGAGGTGCCCGCCACCCTGTCTTTGGCCGGCCGGGTCAGCCGGCCGAAACGGCAGCCCCTGCCGGTGCGCATCGGTGGCTTCGGCGGGGCCCTGGGCCTGGAGCGCTACCTGCACGATCATGCCGTCACCCACGTAATCGACGCCACCCATCCCTTTGCCGCCGAAATGAGCCACAACGCCGTGACCGCCTGCACGCGCGCGCGTGTGCCGCTGGTGGCCCTGGGCCGCCCCCCGTGGCGGGCCGAGCCGGGTGACACATGGCAGCGCGTGCCGGACATTGCCGGCGCCGTGACCGCGCTGAACGGTCCGGCCCGGCGTGTCATGCTGGCCGTCGGGCGCATGCACCTGGACGCCTTCGCGCCGAACCCGCAGCATCATTACCTGTTGCGCCTGGTCGATCCTCCGACCGGTGCGCTGCCCTTTCCCGACGCCCGGGTCATCGTCGACCGCGGGCCGTTCACGGTGGACAGCGACAGGGCCCTGATGACGGAGAACCGCATCGACCTTGTGGTGTCGAAGAATTCCGGGGGCTCTGGGGCTGTGGCCAAGATCCTGGCCGCCCGGGCGCTTGGCCTGCCGGTCGTGATGATCGACCGGCCCGCGCTGCCCGAGCGGGCCGAGGTGCAATCGACCGAGGCGGTGCTGGACTGGCTGGCGCATCATGGGGCGGACCTGGGCGTGTAGACGATGGGCGGGCCGGAGCGTGCAATCACCCGGGTGCGCGAGGATCCGACGATGACCATGGTGCGCATGTCGGCCATGTCCGCTGTGCTTTTGGGCAGCGGGACCACGCGCAGGTCCTCTTCGGGCGTCGACACCGCCCGGGCGAAGATCACCGGGCGGCTGTCGGCGCAGACCTCTTGCAGCAGGGTCAGGGCGCGGGCAAAGCCCTCGGGCCGGGCGCGGGAGCGGGGGTTGTAGAAGGCCATGGCGAAATCGGCCTCGGCCGCCAGGCGCAGGCGCTTTTCGATCAGCGCCCAGGGCTTGAGGTTGTCGCTGAGGTTGATCGCGCAGAAATCATGGCCCAATGGCGCACCCGCGCGCGCGGCGGCGGCCAGCATGGCGGTGATGCCGGGCAGCACGCGGATGTCCAGCTCGCGCCAGGGGGCGGGGCCGGCCTCGATGGCCTCGAAAACGGCCGAGGCCATCGCAAAGACCCCCGGATCGCCCGAGGACACCACGACCACGCGGCGGCCCCGCGCCGCCAGGTCCAGCGCAAGGCGGGACCGGTCAAGCTCGACCCGGTTGTCGGAGGCATGTTTCACCAGCCCCGGCCGATCGGGCACGCGGGCGACGTAGGGAATATAGCCCACCACGTCCGTGGCCTCGTCCAGCGCGACGGAGACCTCGGGGGTGACAAGGCCCGCGGCTCCGGGGCCCAGGCCGGCGATGGTCAGGGATCCGCTCATGGTCTGCGCCCCTGGCCATGCAGGATGATGATCGAGAAATAGGGCGTGACCCGGCCATCCGCCTCGGCCAGGCGCTGCACGGTTTGGCCGGGCATCGAGGCATATTCCACCAGCCAGGCCTGGTCATAGCGCCCGGCCTGGCGCAGGGCCGCGCGGATCTTGTCGATGTTGCGCCCGATCTTCATGATCACCAGCGCGTCGGTCCGGGCGATCCTTTGGGCCAGGTCGTCCTGGGGCAGGGTGCCCATCAGCACGGTCAGCACATCGTCGCCCCAGGTGACGGGCGCGCCGGTGGCGGTCCAGGCGGCGGACATGCCGGAAATCGCGGGCACGACCTCGACCGGGACATGGCCGGTCAGGCGCGTGTAAAGGTGCATGAAGGACCCATAGAAGAAGGGATCGCCCTCGCACAGAACGACGACATCCTCGCCCGTGTCGGACAGGGATCTCAGCCGCGCCGTGCACTGCTGGTAGAAGGCCGACAGCAGGCGGTTGTAGGCCGGATCGGTCAGCGGGATTTCGGTCGTGACGGGGTATTCCATCGGGTATTCACAGGCCCCCTCGGGGATCATCCCCTCGACGATCTGCCGGGCCTGTCCCTTGCGCCCGGCCTTGCGGAAGAACGCCACGTGGCGGGCCCCGCGCAGCAGCCGGTCGGCGCGCACGGTCATCAGGTCGGGATCGCCGGGCCCAAGGCCCAGGCCATAGATCGTCCCGGCGCTCATTCCGCGGGGCTCGCGATGGCGTTGATCGCCGCGACGGTGATGGCGCTGCCGCCCAGCCGGCCCTCGACGATGCAGCAGGGCACCGGCGGATCGCCCCAGAGTGCGGCCTTGCTTTCCATCGCGCCCACGAAGCCCACCGGACAGCCGATGATGGCGGCGGGGCGAGGGCAGGCGGGGTCCTCCAGCATGTTGAGCAGGTGGAACAGGGCGGTGGGCGCGTTGCCTATGGCCACCAGGGCACCGGCCAGCCGGGGCCGCCAGAGCTCTAGCGCGGCGGCCGAGCGCGTGGTGCCCATGTCGCGGGCCATGGCCGGCACGGCAGGATCGCGCAGGGTACAGACCACGTCATTGGCGGCGGGCAGGCGCGGTCGGGTGACGCCCTCGGACACCATGTAGGCATCGCAGAGGATCGGCGCGCCCGACTGCAGCGCGTCCTGGGCGGCGCGGGCAAAGCCGGGGGAAAAGCGGATGTGCCGGTCCAGCCCGACCAGTCCGGCGGCATGGATCATGCGCACGGCGATGCGCTCTTCGTCGGGGTCGAAGCGGGCCAGGTCGGCCTCGGCCCGGATGGTCGCAAAGCTTTGACGATAGATCGCCGCGCCGTCTTTTTCGTATTCGTGTGGCATTCAGATCAGACCCGTGCCGTCCATGAGTTGAGAAGGTGAAAGCCCGCGTTTGCGGGGGGTGTCCCAGGCGGCGCCGCGTGTGACGAGGTCAAAGCCGCCCTCGCGCCCGACCAGGGTGACATCGGCCGCACGCGGCAGGGCGCAGCCCTTGGCGCAGCCCGACACATGCAGCTGGCCCGACAGCCTTGGCCCAAGAGCGCGGGCCAGCGCGCGGGTGTCGACGGTGGCCTGGGGGCAGAAAGGCGCTCCGGCGCAGGCATGGATCCGCAGCGCCGGATCGTGTGGATCGGTGACAAAGGGCAGGTCCTCGACGGCCGCCACGCCCTCCAGCTGGAACAGCCGCCAGGGTGTCAGCCGAAGCCCATCTGTCCCGCTCCGTCGGATTGCTTGTTCCAGCGCGCCCGCGTCAAGCTGCCCGAAGGCTGCGCCAAGCAGGGGGCCCAGGGGATGGGTTCCGGCCCGGGGGCGCGGTGCGGCGGGCCTTGGGGCGGTCCGGGTCCAGTCCGGGGGCAGGGTAAGCTTGGCTGTGACATGGGTCATGCGGCGGTGGTCGGGGGTCTGTCTGGCCACGAACCAGGCGGCCATTTCGTGCAGGGCACCCATCGCCGAGGCCTCGGTCACCGGGCGGCCAAGGGGCACACCGTCGGCCCGCAGGATCAGCCCGTCCTCTGCCCGTTCCAGCCGGAAATCGGCCGGCGCGTCCTGCAGCAGGGGGGCCGGGCCGGTGTCGATGGCAAAGCCCACCTTGGCGGGCATATCCGGAAGGGCGGGCAGGATCGACTGGACCGCTTCGGCCAGCCGTTGGGTGACATCGCCGGGCTGCCAGAAGGGAGTGACCAGCAGGTTGCGCCGGGTTTCCAGGGCCGGGTCCACGTCCAGAAGATCCAGCCCCGCCAGTCCTTGCAGCAGGGCATCGTGCCGGGCCGCCTCGACGCCCCGGATCTGCAGGTTGGCCCGGTTGGTCAGGTCGATCACCCCGCTGCCGAACTCCTGGGCCAGCGCGCACAACCCCAAAGCCTGGGCCGCGCTCAGCCGGGCCAGCCGCGGCCGGATCCGTACCACCAGCCCGTCTCCGGAGGGCATCGGCCGGTGGGCTCCGGGGCACCATCCCTTGACCCGGGGGGCGCTCATTCCCCGGTCTCCAGGCTGGCGCGGATCGCATTGCGACGGGTCTGCCACAGGCCCGAGCCCAGCAGGTCGCGAAACTGGTCGCGCATGGCGTCATGGGCCTGGGGGTTGGCCTGCTGCAGGAAGGCGCGGGTGTCCGGATCGCCAAAGGTGGCGTCGTGGAACAGGTCGAACAGATGCGGGCCGACCACGCCGGCCAGGTGGGCAAAGGTCGCCATGTGATCCAGCGTGGCGGCGATCTCGGCCGCCCCCCGGAAGCCATGGGCGCGCATGCCCGCGATCCACCCGGGATGAGCGGCCCGGGCCTGGACCACGCGGGCGATTTCCTCGGGTAAGGCGCGGGCACGCGGGGCCGAGGGGTCGGTATTGTCCAGGTGCCACAACCGGGCCCGGCCTCCGGTCAGGGCCTGGGCCGCGGCAAAGCCCGCCTCGTGCGCGGCATAATCCGAGGCCAGCAGCAGGTCGGTTTCGGGCAGGTCCTGAAGGTGGACGAAACTGTCAGCCCGGGCCACGCGCTGGCGGATCGCGCCCGGGTTCTGCCGTGAGTGCGCGCCGTCCAGCACCCATGAGGACGCCGCCAGCCAGGCCTCGCCCGCCGCAAGGCGGCTCTCGGGGGTGTAGTCCTCGATGGCGTCGGTCATGGCCAGGCCGAACTGGCCGGGCTCCGGGCCAAAGACCCGGTCGGTGTCGTCCTGGCCCACAAACGGGTTCCAGTCGGCGGCCTCGTCCCGGGCGGCCAGCGCCCGGATGGCCTGGGCAAACAGCGCCGACAGCTGCGGGAAGACATCGCGGAACAGGCCCGACACGCGCAGCGTCACGTCGACCCTCGGCCGGTCGAGATCCGAGATCGGCAGGATCTCGATGCCCGACACCCGTTCCGACCCCGCATCCCACACCGGCCGCACGCCCAGCAGGTGAAGGGCCATGGCAAACTCCTCGCCCGCCGTGCGCATCGTGGCAGAGCCCCACAGATCGACGATCAGTGCGCGCGGCCAGTCGCCCTCGTCCTGCAGGTGCCGGCGGACCAGTTCCTCGGCCAGGCGCACGCCCTGCGCATGGGCGGCCCGCGAGGGCACGGCGCGCGGATCGGTCGTGTAGATGTTGCGCCCGGTCGGCAGCACATCGCCACGCCCCCGGTACGGAGACCCCGACGGTCCCGCCGCCACCCGCTTGCCCGCCAGCGCGTCCAGCAGGCCTTGGCGTTCGCCGTCGACCGAGGCCCCGATATCAAGCCCCGTGTCGGTCTCCGGGGGCTGTCCCCAGACATGCAGCCCCTCGCCGAACTGGCTGTCCTTGACGTCGCAGACGAAGCGGTCGATGCGGGTGATCGCCTCGGCCGTATTGGTCGCGCGATCCAGGCCCAGGTCGTCCTCCAGCCCAAGCGCCGTGGCCTCGGACCGGATGTCCCCCTGCAGCCGGTCGCGCCGGCGCGGGTCCAGCCCGTCGGCATTGGAGAACTCGTCCAGCAGCGCCTCCAGTCGGGCCAGCCGGTCCGGCGTGCCGCTTGCCGTCAGGGGCGGAGGCACATGGCCCAGCGTGACCGCCCCGATGCGCCGCTTGGCCTGGGCGGCCTCGCCGGGGTCGTTGACGATGAACGGGTAGATCACCGGCAGATCGCCGGTCAGGACCTCGGGCCAGCAGCTATCCGACAAGGCCACGGCCTTGCCGGGCAGCCATTCCAGCGTGCCATGCGCACCGATATGCACCAGCGAATCGACCCGGCCGTGCAGCCACAGGTAGAAGGCCACGTAGGCATGGCGGGGCACGCGGGCAAGGTCGTGGTATGCGTCCTGGCGGGTCTGCACCGTCCCGCGTTCGGGCTGCAGGGCGACCATGGCGGTGCCGCACTCCACGGCGGCAAACCGGAAGGCGCCGTCGCGGACGTCGGCGTCATCCTCGGGCGCGCCCCAGGCATGTGTCAGCGCATCGCGCAGTGGCTCGGGCAGGTGGGCCAGGGCGGCGGTATAGTCGCTCACGGGCCAGGAGACCGCCCGGGCTATCAGCGCCCGGGGCAGGTCGGCGGGAGGTGGCGCGACGGCATAGCCCGCGCCGGCCAGGTCCGACAGGATCGCTTGTGCCGAGGCTGGCGCGTCCAGACCCACCGCATGGCCCATGTTCCAGTCCTTGCCCGGGTAGGTCGACAACACCAGCGCCACGCGCTTGTCCGCCTTGGGCATGCGGGACAGCCTCAGCCAGCCATCGACCCGGGCGACCAGCGCCCGGATCCGGTCCGGGTCCGGCCGGTGGGCGAGGCGCGCGAATTCCAGGTCGGGGTCACGCGGTTCAGGCTCCTTGAAGGACACCACGCCGCCCATGATCCGCCCGTCGACCTCGGGCAGGACCACGTGCATGGCCAGGTCCGCCGGGGACAAGCCACGCTGTGACGTGGCCCAGGCCGTGCGCGAGGACGTGGCCAGCGCCGCCTGGAACACCGGCACCCCGGCGATGTCGAGCGGCGAGGCGCCCTCCGTGCCGCGGCCGGAAAAGGCGGTCGCATTGACGATGGCGTCGGGGGCAAAGCGCGTGACCTGGGCCGCCAGCCAGGGCGCCACGCCCGGGGCCTTGAGCGAAGGGGCAAACAGTGCACGGACCCTGTGGCCCCGGGCCTCCAAGGCCGAGATCAGCGCCGCGATCGGGGCCGTGTCGGCAGCCACCAGGTAGGACCGGTAGAAGGTGATCAGGATCCGCGAGGCGGTGTCTGGTGCAGGACCTTCCACGTCTGCATCGTCCGGGTCGTGAACGCCAGGATCCGGGGCCCAGGCACCCATGGTGGGCAGGGCCTTTGATCCAGGCACCGGCCCGGCGTAGAGCCCGGCGGCAAGGGCCATCTGGGCCAACGCGGCCTGGGCGGCCACGACACCGCCGGTATCGCATAAGTGAGACAGCCGGCGCAGGGTCGACACCGGCAGGGTGGAGGCCGCGTCCAGCCGGGGATCGGGACGCCCGTCTCCGGGCAGAACGGCCAGTGCGATGTCACTGTCCCGGGCCAGGGTCTCCAGCTGCTGAAGCCCGTAGGACCAGTACGGCACCCCCCCGATCAGGCGGACCAGCACACCCCGCGCGCCGCGCAGGGTCTGTTCAACATAGGTGTCGACGGACAACGGATGCCGCAGGTCCGACAGGTTGGCCAGGCGTAGGATGGGCAATTTGCCCATCTTCCCGCCGCCCTGATGCCAGGCCTCGGCAAAGGCGCCCAGGTCGGAATCGGAAAACGACAGCACCACCAGGTCCGCCGGGCTCTGGCCCAGGTCGGTCGGTGTCTCGGTTTCCTCAAGCCCGTGGCTTTCGCGGAAGGTTACATGCATCGCCCGGCTCCGTCGCGCAGCGTGATCCCGACCGGCCTATTCGGCCGCCCGGGGCACCCGGCCCAGGGCCGTCTCGATCACGTCGCGCCGGATGTCGTCATGTTCGGCGATCACCACCAGCCGGCCCTGGCGGGCTTCGCCTGGTGCCCAGGGCCGGTCGAACTGGTGGCGCACCCGCGCGCCCACGGCCTGCACCAGCAGGCGCATCGGCTTGCCCGCAACGGCCGCATAGCCCTTGATCCGCAGGATGTTGTGGTCGTTGGCCAGCCCCTCGATCGCCGTCACCAGCTGCGCCGGGTCGGCCAGTTCAGGGATGTCGACGACGATGCTGTCGAAATCCTCGTGGTCATGATCGTGGGGCGTGTCGTGATGGCTGGGCCGGGCGTCCATGTCGTCCTCGGCCGCGGCCTCCAGCCCCAGGATCACCCGGGGATCAACCGCTCCTTCGGCCACCTCGATGACCGGTAGCGGGCGCGGAGCCTCTGCCGCAATCACCGCCCGGGCCCGGGCTACACCCTCCGGCCCGGCCAGGTCGGGCTTGGTCAGCAGCACGATGTCGGCACAGGCGATCTGGTCTTCAAAGACCTCGGACAACGGCGTTTCGTGATCCAGGCTGTCATCGGCCGCCCGCTGCGCGTCCACCGCCGCCACGTCCGGCGCGAACCGGCCCATGGCCACGGCCTCGGCATCGGCCAGGGCGATCACCCCGTCGACCGTAATCTTCGAGCGGATGTCGGGCCAGTCGAAGGCCTTCAGCAGCGGTTTCGGCAGGGCCAGCCCGCTGGTTTCGATCAGGATGTGGTCGGGCCGCGGATCCAGGGCCATCAGCGCCTCGATGGTGGGAATGAAATCATCGGCCACGGTACAGCAGATGCAGCCATTGGCCAGTTCCAGGATGTTTTCGGCCGGGCAATCGGGGATCGCACAGCTTTTCAGGATCTCGCCGTCAACGCCCACGTCGCCGAATTCGTTGACCACCACGGCCAGCCGCTTGCCCCCGGGGTTCTGCATCAACTGGCGGATCAGAGTGGTCTTGCCCGCGCCCAGAAAGCCGGTGACAACGGTGACGGGCAGCTTGGAATAATCGGTCATTCAGACACCTTCGGGGGGATGGAGGACAGGACGGCCGGCGGAATGCGGGCCACGCAGTTGCGCTTGAAATGCTCTGGCCGTTCGCGCCAGGGGATCAGCCCGTCGGCGGTCGCATGGTAGCGCGCGGTGCCATCAAGCAGGGTGTCGAGATCGGCCGTTTCGTCCAGCCCGCCATAGACATAGGTCCAGCGGTTGCCGCCCCGCAGGGCCACGGTGCAGCCCGCGTCGCAGTTCTGCAGGCACTCGACCGCCCGCAATGTCACACCGCCCGGTAGGCCGCGTTCCGACAACCCGTCGAACAGGTGCTGGCCTGGCCGGCGGTCGTCTGCCGGCAGGGCCTGTCCCTTGCGGCATTTCACGCAGACCAGCAATTCGGTCGTAGGCGTGGTTTCGGTCCTGTCTGAACCCGTCATGCGTGGTCGCACCCCGTGCGTTCGGGGACAGGGGTACCGTACAGGAGAGCCCCGCACCAAGGCAGAGCATGACCTGGCCCCGGAGCACCCCGCCCGGTTGCAATGTCGCTTGGCTGGCAGGTCTCCCGGCTTGCGGATTTCGATCAGAGCCCTGATCTGCGGCACCCCGTCCTTCCCGGCTTTTGGCCAGTGAATCGGGGACCTCTCCGGTCACGGTCGCGGGGGCGGCTGCGTTTGCCCCGGGGCGTGGACCCCCGGGCTCGGCATTCCCTTTTCACCCGTTTACACGGGCACCAGTGTGATGCCAGATGCGCCTTACTTTCGCGATTTGTCAAGCAGAGGCCCACCCGATGACCGACGAAATCACCACCCGCCACGCCGAAAAGATGCGCAAGATCAAGGCCGCGCGGGACAAGATGATGGGCACCAAGACCCAGGAAAAGGGCCTGATCATGGTCCATACCGGGGCGGGCAAGGGCAAGTCGTCCTCGGGGTTCGGCATGGTGATGCGCTGCATCTCTCATGGGATGCCGGTGGCCGTGGTGCAGTTCATCAAGGGCAACTGGGAGACCGGCGAAAAGAGCTTTCTGCGCGACCGATTCCCGGACGAGGTGCGGTTCTTCGTCTCGGGCGAGGGCTTTACCTGGGAAACCCAGGACCGCGAGCGTGATATCGCGGCGGCCCAGAACGGATGGCGGATCGCGCAAGAGCAGATCCTCGACCCGGACATCCGCTTCGTGCTGCTGGATGAAATCAACATCGCGCTGCGCTACGATTACCTGGACATCGACGAGGTGGTCGATTTCCTTCTGACGGAAAAGCCCGCGATGACCCATGTCTGCCTTACGGGGCGCAATGCCAGGCCCGAGCTGATCGAGGCCGCCGACCTGGTGACCGAGATGACCCTGCTGAAGCACCCGTTCAAGGCCGGCATCAAGGCCCAGCAGGGCGTGGAATTCTAGGCATGGGCGGGCGGTCGCGCCGGTTCTGGGCCCGGATGCCCGGGTCGCGCCCGGGCAGCAAGTGGCGCAATGTCTTCAGCTACTTTTCGGGCCTGCTGATCCTGTTGCTGGCCATCGAGGCGATCCTCGCCCAGTACCAGCGCCCCTTGCTGGTCGAACCCGTCGCAGGACCGGCCCTGATCGTCTACGTGGTGGTCTATTTCCTGGTGGTCGTCGTTGGCGTGATCTTCCTGACGTCGCGCCATTTCAGGCCATCGGCCTCGCGGCTGGCGCGGGACACGCTGATCTCGATTGCCCTGACGATCCTGTGCTTTGCGGTCTTCTACCGCAACACGGGCATCACGCTGGATGGCTCTTGCCCGCAGGACGTGCCGCCCAGCGATGCCATCTACTTTTCAGCCGTCACGTTTTCGACCCTGGGATACGGAGATTTTCGCCCATGCCCATATGTAGCCAGCCGGCTTGTCGCCGCCTTTCACGCGATTTTCGGAAACCTGCACCTGGGGCTGATCGTCGGCGCGGCCTTCTTCTTCGCGCAAAGCGATGATCCGTCAGGGGATCAAACTGGCGATCCCTCAGAAGAAGATCGAACCAAGAACGACGGCAATGGCCGCAACCGCGACAACGGATGAGGCTGTCATGAAACGATTATATGTGCGCTCGCTCAAATCCCATCCTTTCCTGCACTTCCGTCTTCGCCAACACTCTGCTTTATATAGCGTTTCATAGCAAAAAAGTAAAGAAATGGTTCCGACAGGCGCAGTGATGATCCAGGGCACCGGCAGCAATGTCGGCAAGTCCATGCTGGTTGCGGGCCTCTGCCGGGCAGCGCGCCGGCGGGGGCTGTCGGTGGCGCCGTTCAAGCCTCAGAACATGTCGAACAATGCCGCCGTCACCGAAGACGGGGGCGAGATCGGCCGGGCCCAGGCGCTGCAGGCCCTGGCCTGCGGGGTGCCCCTGCACAGCGACATGAACCCGGTCCTGCTGAAACCGGAAACCGACGTGGGCGCCCAGGTCATCGTGCAGGGCCAGCGCCTGACCACGACGCGGGCCAGCGATTATGCCCGGCTGAAGCCGCAGTTGCTGGATCGGGTGCTGGAC
The DNA here is from genome assembly GCA_002709405.1 of Paracoccaceae bacterium. Lineage (GTDB taxonomy): Bacteria > Pseudomonadota > Alphaproteobacteria > Rhodobacterales > Rhodobacteraceae > Marinibacterium. The sequence goes on along the minus strand of PAQV01000045.1, from coordinate 53,010 downwards.
AGCTACGCCCGGTTGCGGGCCGCCCATGATCTGGTGATCGTGGAAGGCGCGGGCAGCCCGGCCGAGATCAACCTGCGCAGGAACGACATTGCCAACATGGGCTTTGCCCGGGCGGCCGACGTGCCCGTCATCCTGGCCGGAGACATCGACCGGGGCGGCGTGATCGCCCAGATCGTCGGCACCCAGGCGGTGATGGATCCGGGCGACGCGGACCAGGTCGCGGGCTTCGTGATCAACAAGTTCCGGGGCGATCCGGCGCTGTTCGACGACGGCTACGCGATGATCTCCGCGCGCACCGGCTGGCCGGGGTTCGGTGTCGCGCCCTGGTTTGCCGAGGCCTGGAAACTGCCGGCCGAAGACGCCCTGGACGTGGCTGCTCCGGACCGGGCCAGCGGGCTGCACATCGTCTGTCTTTGCCTCAGCCGGATCGCCAATTTCGACGACCTCGACCCGCTGGCCCAGGAACCCGGCGTGCGGCTGACCATGCTGGGGCCTGGACGGGCCATTCCGGGGGATGCCGACCTGGTGATCCTGCCCGGAACGAAATCGACACGCGGAGACCTGGCCTTCCTTCGGGCGCAGGGCTGGGACGTGGACCTGCAGGCCCATTACCGGCGGGGCGGGCATGTGCTGGGCATTTGCGGGGGCTACCAGATGCTGGGCCGGACGGTGTCGGACCCCGGTGGAATCGAGGGCCCGGCGGGCTCTGACACGGGGCTGGGCCTCTTGGACATCGACACGGTGATGACGGCCGACAAGCGCCTGACCCTGGTGCAGGCCGTGCATGCGGGCTCGGGGCAGGGGTTTCACGGCTACGAAATCCATATCGGGCGCAGCGACGGGCCCGATCGTTCTGCTCCCTTCGCCCATGTCGGCGGGGTGCCCGAGGGCGCGGTGTCTCCGTGCGGGCGGGTCCAGGGCAGCTACCTGCACGGCATGTTCGCCGACGATGCCTTCCGCGCGGGCTGGCTGGCGGGTTTCGGGATCCAGGGGCAGACGCGGTACGGGCAGACGGTGGAAGACACGCTCGACGCCCTGGCCGATCACCTGGAGCGCCACCTGGATGTTGACGCCATGCTGGCCATTGCGCGCTAGACGCGGCAGCCACCCCGCGCGAAACAGTCGGGCAGGGCGCGTTTCGCGTGCGCGAAACGGGCTGGACAACCCGCGCGCATCATGCGACCCGTAGCGCCGATGGTGTCCGGCCGTACCCGCCGGACGAATAGGGAATGCGGTGCGGGCCCGGTCGTCAGGACAGGCCCCATTCCGCAACTGCCCCCGCAACTGTAGGCGGCGAGCGACCCCGACGAAACCACTGGGCCACACCTTGCACAAGGGCCGCCCGGGAAGGATCGGGAGAGCCTGGACCCGCAAGTCAGGAGACCTGCCATCTCCGGTGCAATCCTGCGCCGCAGTCACCTTCAACCTGGGCGGGGTGCCCTGGGACGGAGCGACAGAGATGGACCAGACAGGCCCGACGACATCGCCGGTTTCCGCAATGCGCCGCCCCCTTGCGCGGAGGGCGCGATGCTTCTTGAACACACCATTTCCCAACTGGACATAGGCCAGGTTCCCGCCGACCAGGCCGAGAAGATGGGCCAGCTTGGCTTCATCCAGTGGCTGGGCGCGCTGCCGGGTCACAGCCCGTACCCCGCGAACGCCCGCCGCGCGCTGGCCATGGCCCGGCCGTTCAGCGCAACCTCTCCGGCCATCGCGGCGTTCTGCCGGTTGCTCACCCAATCCCTGGACATGCCCCCACGCCCGATGGCCCTGCAAATGCCCCCGCGCGGGCGCAAGGGCGGGGCGCGCGCCCGCCGGTTGTCGCTGTGAGCGCAGCGGCGGATCCGCCCGCACCAATCGGCGCCTCGCTGGAGCTGACAAACGTCTCCTGGGCCCCCCGTGGCACCCGCGACACAGTCCTGCAGGCCACCAGCCTGGCCCTGCAGCCGGGCCGGGTGCTGGGCGTTGTCGGCCCCAACGGCGCGGGCAAGACGACGCTGCTGCGCCTTCTGTATCGCTTCCAGCGCCCGGCGACGGGCCAGGTCCGCGTCGATGGCCGCGACATCTGGACATTGCCCGCCCGCAGCGTGGCCCGCACCATCGCGGCCGTCCTGCAGGAACAGCCCACCGATTTCGCCCTGACCGTGCGCGAAATCGTGGCCCTGGGCCGGACACCGCACCGGCGCGGATTTGGCGGCAGCTTCGGCGCGCGAGACCTCCGGATCATCGAGGAAGCGCTGGACCGGCTGGACCTTGCAGGCTTTGCCCACCGTTCCCTAGGCACTCTGTCTGGCGGCGAACGCCAGCGCGTCATGGTGGCCCGTGCCCTGGCCCAGGAACCGCGCCTGCTGATCCTGGACGAGCCGACCAACCACCTGGATATCCGCCATCAGTTGGAGATCCTGAGCCTCATTCGTGACCTGCCGCTGACCATCGTGACCTCGCTGCACGATCTGAACATGGCCGCCGGGGTCTGCGACGACATCCTCTTGCTGCAGTCCGGCCGGCCGCTTGGCTTTGGCCCGCCGGACCGGGTGCTGTCGGAAACCGCTGTCTCTGACGCCTTCCGCGTCGAGGCCCGGCGCGAACATCTTGCTCCCAGCGGCGCCGGCCACCTGACCTTCCATCTTCCTTGCGAAAGGACCCTTCGATGACCCCCCGTCTTCCCGCCACGATGGCCCTTGTCCTGACCGCCACCACGGCCCTGGCCGACACCACCATTCAAAGCTGCAACCGCACCGTCACCTTCGACGCGCCGCCAGAACGGGCCGTGTCCAACGACGTCAACCTGACCGAGATGATGCTGGTCCTGGGCCTGGCCGATCGCATGGTGGGCTACACCGGCATTTCCGGCTGGAAGACGCTGGACGAAAAGATGCGCGAGGGCGTCGAGGCGCTGCCCGAACTCTCGGCCAAGTACCCGTCCAAAGAGGTGCTGGTCGGGGCCGATGCGGATTTCTTCTTCGCAGGCTGGAATTACGGCATGAAGGTCGGGGGAGAGGTCACGCCCGAAACGCTCGCGCCCTTCGGCATCAAGGTCTACGAGCTGACCGAAAGCTGCACCCACATCATGGACAAGGAAAAGGCCAGCATCGAGGACATGTATGCCGACCTGGTGAACCTGGGCCGCATCTTCGGGGTAGAGGCCCGGGCGACCGCGCTGGTCGACGGCTACCGGGCCGAGCTAGCCGCCTTCACTGAAACCCTCGACCCCGGCGCGCCCTTGCGCGTCTTTGTCTACGACAGCGGCGAGGACACGCCCTTTACCGCCGGCCGCCACGGCATGCCCACCGCGCTGATCGAGGCCGCGGGCGGCACCAACATCATGGACGATTTCGAGAAAAGCTGGGCCACCGTCACCTGGGAAGAAGTGGTCGAGCGCAACCCGGAGGTCGTGGTCATCGTCAATTACGGCGAGGTCACCGCCGCGCAGAAGCGCGCCTTCATGATGTCGAACCCGGCTTTTGCCGACCTCGACGCGGTGAAGAACGACCGCTTCGTGACGCTGGATTACGTCGAGGCGACACCGGGCCCGCGCAACATCGAGGCGGTCAAGACCTTGGCCGCCGGCTTCTGGGGCGAATGAGCGCATGAGCGGGATCCCGGCGCGGCGTGGCCCCCGATCCGGGCCCCAGTCTGCCCCCCAGTCTGTCCCCCATTCTGGCGCCTTGCGGCCGCTTGTCTTCGGCCTGGGCGGCGTGCTTGCGCTTGTCGTCTCGCTCTCCTGCGCGATTTCCGTGGGGGCCGTGTCTATCCCCGCGGAAACGGTCTGGGGCGTGTTCCTGAACCGCATCTCGCCCGGCCTGGTGGAGCAGGGCTGGAGCCAGGGCCGCGCGGCCATCGTCTGGGACATCCGCTTTCCCCGCGCGCTGCTGGCGATGATGGTGGGGGCGGGGCTGGCGATGGTGGGGGCCAGCCTGCAGGCGGTCACGCGCAACCCGCTGGCCGATCCGCACCTGCTGGGGATCTCTTCGGGCGGTGCCTTCGGGGCGATCCTGGCGCTCTTGCACACCGGCCTGTTCCTCGGCCTGCTGACGGTGCCCCTGATGGCCTTCCTGGGCGCGCTGATGGCCACGCTGGTCGTGCTGGGGGTGTCGCGTTTTGCCGATGCCACCAGCGCCGACCGTCTGGTGCTGGCAGGGGTGGCCGTGTCCTTTATCGTCATGGCTGCCGCCAACGTGCTGATCTTCATGGGCGATCCCCGGGCCTCGCACACGGTGGTGTTCTGGATGCTGGGCGGGCTTGGCCTGGCGCAATGGAGCCAGCTTGCCTATCCGCTGGTCATTCTGCTGGGCGGCGGAGCCTGGCTGATCGGGCGCTCGGCGGCGCTGAACGCGATGACGGTGGGGGACGAGACCGCCTCGACCCTGGGCATCCCGGTCGCCCGGTTCCGGCTGGCGGTCTTCGTGGTGGGGGCGCTGATCACTGGGGTGATGGTCGCCTTTTCCGGGATCATCGGCTTTGTCGGCCTGATGGTGCCCCATATCGTGCGCATGCTGGTGGGCGGGGATTACGCCAGGGTCCTGCCGGCCTCGGCCCTGCTGGGCGCGATCTTCCTGTTGTGGGCCGACATCGCCGCCCGCACCGTGATGGCTCCCGAGGACATGCCCATCGGGATCGTCACCGGGCTTGTTGGCGGCGTGTTCTTTGTCTGGCTACTGAAACGGCGGGCCTGACCGCCGTTTCTGCTGTTCATGGTCGCGCAAAGGGCAGGGCGCTGCCCCCTTCTCAGCTGATCGGCACCAGCTCGTCCTGAGCAGCCAGGGCATAATACAGGGCCATGTCGATGACCCCATCCTGGGTCCCGTCGGCCGCGTCCATCAGCTCCAGGTTGTCGTCGCCGCCATAGACCACGTAGGTCGCGCCGATTTCGGACCCACTGCTCAGTCCGGTCGTATTGTTCACCGCACCGATCAGCATGTCGGCGATGCCGTCGCCGTTGACATCGCCCGCGCTCGCCACCGAATAGCCAAAGCCTTCGTCCTGGAACACGCCGGTGAAGATGTAGCCGTCGGTGCCGTCCAGGTCGTCCAGGCTGTAGGTTTCGAGGAAGTCGTCGTCCTCTTCGGTATCGACCCCGAAGAACAGGAACGCCCGGCCCGCGCCCGACAGGCCGTTGGCCTCGTCCCAGGCGGCGCCGATCAGCATGTCGTCGACCCCGTCGCCGTTGACGTCGCCCACCGAGGTGATGGCTTCACCGACATAGCCGTATTCCTGCGTGCCGGTCAGCGAGAACCCTTCGGACCCTTCAAGATCGGACAGGTAGATTTCGTCGTCGAAATCGCTGACATTCACCGTGTCCTGGCCCAACACCACATAGACCGCGCCGGCGTCTGTGGCATCGGCCGTATCCACCCCGGCGGCGCTGATCATGATATCGTTGATCCCGTCGCCATTCACGTCACCGGCAGCAGCCACAAAGTCCCCGACCCAGCTGTCGGCCTCGGGACCGATGATGGCAAAGCCGTTGGTCCCGTCCAGAGCGGTCAGGTCGATGTCGGCGGGGAAGCCGGTGGCCTCGCCAAAGATGACAAAGGCCTCGCCTTCGTCGTCGGCGTAGTAATCGGAATCATAGGCCCCCAGGATGTAATCGGTGATCCCGTCGCCGTTGACGTCGCCCAGCAGGTCCAGGGAATAGCCAAGGTGCGAGCTGGCTTCGGGCCCGTAGACGACAAAGCCGTCGGTCCCGTCCAGCGCGGTCACATCCAACGACGCGTCGAAACCGTCGTCCGTGCCGTAGATGAAGTAGACGGCCCCGGCGTTGGAAAGGTCATCGGAGCTGGCCCCCCAGGCACTGACCATGATGTCGTCGATGCCGTCGCCGTTGACATCGCCCGCGGCTGATACCGCGTGGCCCAGGCGGTCATAATACTCCAAGCCTTCGATGATGAAGCCGTCCGAGCCGTCGAAGACTTCCATCGACAGCTCGGCTGCAAAGTCGCCCTCGGTTGCGGTGTCCTTGCCAAAGACCACGTAGGCCTTTCCGTCAGAATAGTTGGTGCCGATGATCAGGTCGTTGATCCCGTCGCCATTGACGTCGCCGGCCGAGGCCACGGAATAGCCCGTGTTGTTATCCCCCGACAGAAGGACGCCATTGGTTCCGTCCAGATCTTCCACGGACAGCGTGGCCGGCGTGTATCCGTCGCTCGCCGTGTCCTGCCCAAAGATCACGTAGGCCCTGTCACCGTCCGAAGCACCCACCACGAAATCGTCGATGCCATCGCCATTGAAATCACCGGCGGACGCGCCCGAGGCCCCCAAGCTTCCAAAACTTTCGTTGCCCAGAACCAGGAAGCCGACCGACCCCGCCGTGATGTCGGTTTCAAAGATCTCCGGCGTGTGCCGCATCCAGGTCAGGTCGATCTCGCCGTCCTCGTACAGGTCCAGCGCGTCGTAAAAGGCCAGCCGCTCTGCGCCGCCATAAACCAGGTAGCTTTCGCCTTCGAAATCGTTAGCCCCGATCAGGATGTCGGCATAGCCATCCGCGTTGACGTCTCCGGCGCCCGACACGTCATAGCCGGTGCTCGAGCCCAGCAGGAACCCGTTGAACTTGTAGCCGATGCTGCTGTCGTGGTAGAACAAGTCGACTACGGCATCGAAATCGCCGTCGGTTGCCGTGTCCTGGCCAAGGATCAGGAACGCCGCGCCGGTAGAGGATTCCGCACCGTAGTACGGCTTCTCGTATGGTTTGCCGATCAGAATGTCGTCGATCCCGTCGCCGTCCACATCGCCCGCCGAGCTGGCCGAGATCCCGAGGTATTCGTTTGCGGTATCGCCATAGATCTGGAAGCCGTCCGTCCCGTCCAGGGAGGCCAGGTCAAGCGTCGCATCGAACCCGTTGTCGGTGCCAAAGACGACATAGGCTCTGCCCTCTTCAGTGGCGCCGGCATATTCGAAGCCGGCATATCGCGCGGTCGCCACGAAATCGTCGATGCCATCGTTATTGATGTCACCGGCCGAGGACACAGCCGTTCCAAGGAAGTCGTAGTTGTCGACGCCCGCCATGGCAAAACCGTTCTTGCCGTCCAGCGAAGACAGGTCGAAGCTGGTGCCAAAGTCGCCGTCGTCGGTGCTGTCGACGCCAAAGATCACATAGGCCTCGCCCGATCGATCATTATCGTCGACTTCGCGGCGGTAGGCCGTCACGGCAAAGTCGTCGATGCCGTCGTCGTTCACATCGCCAATGCCCGACACGGCCCAGCCCAGGTTCTCGTCCTCGCTCCGACCTTCGATGACAAAGCCGTACTTGCCGTTCAGCTCGTCCAGCTCGTATCTGGCAAGGAAGGCTTCGTCGGTCTGGTCATGGCCCAGGAAGACATAGGCCTTGCCCACGCCGTCAAGCCCGTCGACCTCGGCGTTGTAGGCCCCGATGATGATGTCGTCAAAGCCGTCGTTGTTGATGTCCCCGGCGGCCTCGACCTCTGCGCCGGTGTAGTCTTCATAGCTCACACCGTTCAGGACAAAGCCGTTCGTGCCGTCCAGGTCGGACAGCTGGACCGATGCGGCAAACGCGCCGTCTTCTCCTGTGTCCTTGCCAAAGACCACGTAGACCGCGCCGGCTTCGCCAATGCCATCGGGGTCTGCATAGGCGGCGCCCACGACGAAATCGTTGATCCCGTCGCCATTGATGTCACCGGCAGACGACACCGACACACCTGCGCGGGCGTATTGTTCGAACCCTTCCAGGGCAAAGCCATTGGTTCCGTCCAGGGTACTGACGTCGAGGGTCGGGTCGAACCCACCTTCGGCTTCGGCATTTCCGAAGATGACAAAGGCAAGGCCGGCGCCGTACAGGTTGTTGCCATAGCTGTCGGGGGCGCCGATGAGGAAGTCATCGATGCCGTCGCCGTTGACATCGCCGATCCCGGACACGCTTTCGCCAAGGTAATAGACGTTCAGTGGTGGCGTGGTCAGTGTCACGCCCAGCTGGATGGTCTGGACCAGCTCTCCGCCCGAGACGGTGATCTCGTAGGTTTCGCTGTCGCTGCCGCCCTGGGGGTCGGAATAGGTGACCGTGAAGGTATCGGTCGCGGTATCGCCATAGCCCAGGTCATCGAAGGCGCCGTTGCTGTTATAGCTGTATTCGCCGGTCTGGGCGTCGTATTCCAGCAGGCCCAGGGTGGCCGAGGTGTCGATGTCTTCCAGCGTGACATCGTATCCTTCGGGGTCCGTGACCGGCACTTCGAAGGTGATGGTTTCGCCCTTCTCGACCGTCAGGTCCAGCTCGCCGAAGTCGGGCCAGTTGTTGAAGCCCAAGACGGTGATGTTGTAATAGCCCGTGGTGATATTGCCTTCGGGATCTGCGAAGTCGACAGAGAAGGTATCGACCACGGACTCGCCTTCTTCCAGGTAATCAAAGTTCCCGGCCGTGGACCAATAGATGCTCTCGCCGCCCTCATTGAGGTAAACGTTGGCATTGCTGGTGCTGAAGTCAAAACCGACGACCTTCAGTTCGCCACCTTCCGGATCATAGGCGTCCAGAATGCTCAAGGAGCTATAGATGCTGCTGCTGTACACAGTAGATTCAAAATCCGTGACGATCGGCGCGTCGTTCACCCCGATGACCGTGACAACCGCCGTGCCAGAGCCGGTCTTCCCTTCGTCGTCGATATAGGTGACCTGGAAAACGTCGTTTTCCGTCTCGCCCTCGGCCAGTTCGATGAACGCGTCGTTGGTGATGTAGGTGAACGAGTCCGTGGCTTCATCGTACTTGACCTGGCCCTTGGTCTCGCCAAGGTCGAGGCTTTGGAAATAGACCTCGTCGCCATTGGGGTCGTAGACGGTGAAGGCGACCGTCGCATCCTCGCCGGCGACGACATCGAACTCCGGGTTGCTGACGATGGGCGCGGTGCTTTCGCCTGTAACGGCGATGGTGATCCAGCCGGTCGTTATGTTGCCCTCGGGGTCCGAGAAATCGACCGAAATGTAGTCGTAGACCACGTCTCCGTCGTCCAGATCGTCGAAATTGCCGTCGGCCGTGTAGGTGAAGGTGCCGTCGTTGGCGTTGTACTGCACGTCTCCCACGGCATAGGTGGTGTCGTAGCTCACCACCGTCACCTCGCCGCCTTCCGGGTCTGTGGCCTCGGGCAAGGCGATGACTGTGGACTCGTCGGACATGATGTCGACGTTGACCGTTTCGACCTCGGGCGCGTCGTTGATGCCGTTGATCAGGACGCTTGCGACAGCCGTTGTCTGGTTGCCGTCTTCGTCTTCGTAGGTGACGGTAAAGCTGTCGGTCGCGGTTTCGCCATCGGCCAGAAATTTGAAGGGATCGCCGCCTACGCCGTAGTAATCCGTGAAATAGATGAAGGAGCCCGAGGTCTCTTCCAGCTCGACCGTGCCCACCGTGTTCGTGGTGTCGAAGCCGACCAGCGTCACCTCGCCGCCCTCGGGATCGACGGGGTCGAAGCCGAACCACCAGTTTTCACCCGCAACGAGTTCGACTGAAAGGTTGTCGACGACGGGGGCGTCGTTGATGCCGTTGATCGTGATGGTCGCGGTGGCCGTGGTCTGATTGCCGTCCTCGTCTTCGTAGGTGACGGAAAAGCTGTCGGTCGCGGTTTCGCCATCGGTCAGGTAGGCGAAGGGGTCGTTCGCCGAGACGCCGATGTTATAAATGAACTGGCCGTATTCCGCATCAAATGTGACCTCTCCCACCGTGTCAGAACTGTCGATGTCGACCAGCGTCACGTCGCCGCCTTCGGGATCGGTGGGGGCGAAGTCGATCCATAAGGCCGTACCTTCGTTCTTCTCGAATTCAACATCGTCGACGATGGGCCCGTCGTTCACCCCTTCGACGGTGATGATATAGCCGCCTTGCCCGACGTTGCCGTCTTCGTCTTCGTATTTGAAATAGATGACGTCCAGGGCCGTTTCGCCCTCGTCCAGCTCGTCAAAATAGCCGGCGGTCGTGTAGGTGTAGGTCCCGCTGACCTCGTCGTAGACAAAGCCGCCGATGTTGTTGGTCAGGTCGAGTCCCACGAAGGTCACGTCGCTGCCTTCGGGATCGTAGGCGCCCGGGTCTTCCAGCTGAAGTTCGGTGCCGGCCTCCACGTCAAGGTAGATGTAATCGGAAACCGGCGCGTCGTTGTAGCCCAGGACGGTCACGTAACCGGTGGCGGTGGTCTCGTTCCCGAGGTCGTCGGCATAGGTGACGGTGAAGGTGTCGGTGTAGGTTTCGCCTTCGTCGAGGTAGTCGAAGTTCGCGCCGGAGACGTACCTGATGTAATCTTCGTCTTCGTAGATGTCGTAACGGATCTGGACTTCGCCCACCGTTCCGGTGTCGTCGACCCCCACGATGTGCACGTCATCCCCGTCGGGATCCGAGACCTCGAATGGTATGGTCAAGTTCATACCAGCCTCGATCTCGACCACGTAGTCTTCAACGACGGGCGCGCTGTTGGTGCCCTGGACGGTGATCGTGACAACGGCCACGTCGGTGTCGCCGTCGAGGTCGGTGACCTCGTAGACGAACTGGTCGGTCAGTGTCTCTCCGGTGGTCAGGCCCTGGACGGTGGGATCGTCCTGGTCCAGCGTGTAGACGAAGGTGCCGTCGGTCGCGATGGTGACCGAACCGTAATCCGCCTCGACCGCGATGGCGATGCTGGCCACCCCGTGGGGCACCACGTCATTTTCCAGCACGTTGCCGGTGACCGTCACGTCGTCGTCGGTCATCGCCGCTTCGTCCGCATGGGTGCGGAATTCGGCAAACAGGTCGATCTCGGTGCCGTCGACGAAGACGGTCAGGGTCTCGATCCGCGACACCTTCAGCCCGAGCGTTTCAAAGGTGAACGGGGTCGGCACGCCCAACGACAGGAACGTGGCCAGCTCATCCTGGAACGCGGCGTCCGCCCAGATGTCGGCGGTCAGGTTCAGTTGCAGCGTGTCGGTGCCGGATCCGCCGATGTAGCGGTCGAAGCTGCCGGCATTGGCGGCGGCGTCATATATGAAGGTATCGTTTCCGACCCCGCCGGCGACCAGGTCGCTGCCCGCGCCGCCGTTCAGGGTATCATTGCCGGAATTGCCCAGAAGCAGGTCGTCGTTGACGCTGCCGGTCAGGATGTCGTCGCCGAACCCGCCGATCTGCAGGTTGCCGGGCGTGAGGTTCAGCCGGCTCTGGTAAATCTTCTTCATAAAAATAGTCTCCACGACACTCAGAATTTCACTCGCTACCCACCGCGGACGATCAATGGCCCGGGCATGCACCTTCTCTGTCCGGCCCCGTCATCAACGAAGGCCGGCCGAGGGCAGCAACTACGCGACCGGAACTGACGTAATTGCTTGCATCTGAAAGCGTTTATGACGGCTGTGATGCTGGCTGGCGGACCGAGTGGGGGCCGCGGTAACGAGTCCAATCACGGATAGTTGTCTTGTTCAGAACATTTGGATCAAGACCCCGCACTTTCGTGACGTAACGTCATTTTGGGATTTGTCCGCGTGTCAAAGGTGATGCTTCGTTCATCAAAATAATTGCGCCCGCAAATTTGGCTAAGCCATTCTACCTAGGGTGTATTTTTCCTGCGCCGGGTCATCGGAGCGTTGAGAATCGTGTGTTTGCCCGGATGTGTGGGGCATCAGGGTGGCACTGCAGGCGGGTGCAATTCAGCGGAATCGACCGGGGGCCGCCGGTCGTGCCGATGCCCGGGCAAGGCCAATCGAGCCGTCCGTTCGGGGGGGCAGCGATCTGCCAAAGAAATGAGCCTGGGTCCCAAATCCTGTGAGCAATGGTTTTCAATAAAAACAATGAGCGGGCGCGGATTGGCCTCTGACGGGGGAAATCTAGCGCCGACGGTATGTCATCCTTTCCTGGGGTGACCCCGACACGGCCCGGCAATCGCCGCGCACGGCCCACCGACTCCACAAGGACGCCCCGATGAAAATCCAGTCCATCGAAGCCTTTCCCATCCGTCTTCCCGCCCTCCGCGATTTCAAATGGGCGGGGTTGCGCGAAGACCTGGGCGGGTTTGTCGTGGACCGGCCTTAAACCGCAGACGGCGTGGTCGGCTGGGGCCTGGCCATGCCCTTGCCCGACTGGGGCGGCGCGGCCGGACGGAGGGGGGCGAGACCCAGGCCACCGTCTGCACCATGGGGCGCGACGTGTTGGACCCGGTGGTCGTGGGGCTGGGTGTCCGCGACATGACTGCGGCCCGGCTGGCCATGAACCGGGCGGCGATCGGCAATTCCTACGCAAAGGTGTCCATCGACATCGCCATCGGAAACGCGGCCAATGTCCAGTTCGTTCTGGCGGCCCCGTCGGTCACCTTGCCCTACGTCATCCCGGTCAGCGCGCCCTCGGGCCGCCATCCCTGCAAGGTTGCGGGCAATCACTATATCGACGACATCCTGGCCGAACCGATGCAGGTCAGGGACGGGGCAATGCTGTCGCTGGATGCGACGGGTCTCGGAATTGAGACCGACGAGGCGAAAATGGGACACTATCGGCAGGGCCTCGGATGACCGGCATCCGCATTGCGGGCGATATCGGCGGCACCTTCACCGACATCGCCTGCCTGCATTCCGACGGGCGGCGGGTGACGCACAAGGTGGCCTCGACCCCGCACAATTATGCCGCGGCCATTGTCGATACCATGGCGGGGCTGGCCGCGGATGACCCCTCGGACGAGCCGTATGCAGAGATCCGGCACGCATTGACCGTGGCCACCAACGCGATCCTGGAAGGCAAGGGGGCCAAGAGCGCTCTGAGTACCAAGCGCAGCTTCCGCGACGTGCTGGAACTGCGGCGGATCCGGGTGCCGCACCTCAATGAACCGCTCTACGAAAAGCCCGGGCCCCTGGTGCCTCGCCTGCGCGCGGCTTTGCCCGACCGGTTCATCTCGGTCTCGCACGAGGTTCTGCCAGGGATCCGCGAATACGAGCGCCCCTCGACCAGCGTGGCCAATGCCTATATCGGCCCGCCGGTGGCGCGCTAACTGCGGTCCCTGTCGGACTTGCTGAAGGCCGAAGGGCAGGGCGGGCGGCTGTTGATGATGCAACCCTCGGGCGGGGCGAAACGCCCGAGCCGATCACCGTGCCGGTGACGCTGACGGTGAAAGGATCCGAAATCGCCACCGACTGGACCGGCACCAGCGCCCAGGTCAAAGGCGGCCTCAACGCGCCGTTGTCCTTCTGCAAATGCAACGTCTACGCCGCGCTGAGGTCGATCATGCCGGCCGACGTGCCCAATTGCCACGGCTAGACCCAGCCGATCACCGTGACTGCGCCCGAGGCCACGCTGGTCAACCGCACCTATCCCGCGCCTTGCGGGGCGAGGGGCATCACCGGCTATCGGGTGATCGACTGCATCTTCGGCGCCCCGGCCGAGGCGCTGCCCGACCGCGTTCCCGCCTCATGGCCTCTTCGGAGGCCATGACGGCAGCCCCGCCGCCACCGAGATCGAGGCCGGCAACGCGCTGCGCGCCCTGCCGTCCCTGCCGACCGACCCGGAACTGCTGAACACCGGCGCTGTGGTCCGTCACCGCATGGCCGGGTGCTGAGGATATGGCGACCCGCTGGACCGGGACCCGGCGCGGGTGGCCGAGGATCTGCTCGACGGGCCGGTCGCCGAACCCCATGCCCGCAGCGCCTATGGCGGTGTCTTCGCCGACCCTTCGACCGGGCATGTCGACCCCCGCCGCCACGACCCAATTGCGCGCGGAATTGCGCGCCTCCCGCATCCGACAGACCGAAAGACCCGCGATAGCCCCATGTCCTGCCGCCTTGCCTCTCAGCTTGATCCGTTTTCGCCCGAGTTCCGCTCGGACCCCTATGCCGCCTACGAAGAGTTGCGCGGGCTTGGTCCCTTCGTCTGGCTGGAACAGCACGGCATCTGGTGCGTGCACCATTACGACACCTGCATGAAGGTGCTGTCCGATTACGCGGTGTTTTCCAATGCCGGGGGCGGGGGCATCAAGAATTACTTCCAGGAAAAGCCCTGGCGCTCGCCGTCGATCATCCTGGAGGTCGACCCCCCCGATCACACCCGCACGCGCACGGTGATGAACCGCGTTCTCAGCCCGCGCATCCTGGAGGGCCTGCGCGAGGGGGGCGAGGGCGTCGCGGGGGCGATGGTGGCCGAGGCGCGGGCCAAGGCCCGGATCGAGGCGGTCGAGGATTTGTCCCGGCGCTTCCCTCTCAGGGTCTTTCCCGACAACGTGGGCCTGGCCGAGGACGACCGCCACAAGTTGCTGACCTACGGGGCACGGTCTTCGGTGCCTTCGGGCCCGCGGGCGACTGGTATCGCGCCTTCATGGCCGAAAACGCCGATGTGCCCGCGTGGATCACGGCCCTGTGCCAGCGCGACAACCTGTCGAAGGACGGCATCGGAGAGATGATCCATGCCGCCGACGACGATCGCCAGGTCACCCATGACGAAGCCATGATGCTGGTGCGCTCCTTTCTGTCGGCCGGGGTTGACAGGACGGTGGACAGCATCGGGCTGGCGCTGAAGCTGTTGGCCGAACAGCCCGATCAATACGCCGTGCTGCGGGCCGATCCGTCGCTGGCCCGCAACGCCTTTAAAGAGGCCACCCGGTTCGACAGTTCGTCCCACAGCCTCTTCCGTACGACCCTGTGCGCAAGGGAGATCGCCGGCCAGCTCATCGGCAAGCACGAAAAGGTCATGGTCTTCATCGGTTCGGCCGGGCGCGACGGGGCGCATTTCGACGACCCCGACGCCTTCGACATCACGCGCAAGATCCGCGGCCAGATGGGCTATGGTGTCGGCCCGCACGGCTGCGTCGGCCAGATGTTCGCCCGGCTGGAAGGCGAGATCCTGTTGCAGGCCGTGGCCCAGCAGGTCCTTGACCTGCAGCCGGACGGGACGCCCGAAACCCGCCTGAACCCCGGTCTGCGCGGCCCGGCCCGCATGTCCATGGTTCTGCAGTGAGGCCGTCATGACCAAGACATTGATCGCAGGCGGCGCAACGGGCATCGGCGCGGCCGTGGCACCGGCCATGCTGGACCAGGGCGAAGACGTGCTGGTCGCCGATGTGAATGCCCAGGGCCTGTTGGCCTTGGAGGACATGGCGAAGGATCTTCCCGGGTCTTTCACCGGCTTTGAAATCGACCTCGGCACGCCCGGGGCCCCGGCGGCCGTGGCCGACCAGGCCATGGCACGGATGGGCGGCATCGACTGCCTGTTCGTCAACGCCGGGCTGATGCTGGCCGCCCGGCTTGAGGACTGGACGCCCCAGATGTGGGACCGGTCCGACGCCATCAACCTGCGCTTGCCGATGTTCCTGACCCAGGCCTGCCTGCCGGCTCTGCGCGCCTCGGACAATGCCAGCGTGGTCTTTACGTCGTCGACCGGGGCCTTGCGCGGCCATGCCGGGATGCCCGCTTATCACGCGACGAAATCGGGGATCCTGGGGCTGGTCCGGGCGCTGGCCGACGAGTTGGGGCCTGAAGGCATCCGCGTGAACGCCCTGCTGCCCGGCTGGATCGACACGCCCTTCAACAACGGGTTCTGGGATCACCAGGACGATCCCGACGGCACCCGCGCCCAGATCGAGGCCGGCATCCCCATGCGCCGTCACGGCCGCGCCGACGAGGTCGCGGGCACCGTGCTGTACCTGGCATCGGACGCCGGGCGCTATGTCACCGGCACCCAGCTTGTGGTCGATGGCGGCTACACGGCCGTCTGATCAGGTGTAGCTGTCGGGAAACAGGCGGATGTGGCGCGGCTGGTCCGGGTCGTGGGTCATCAGCATTAGAGCCCCGGTTTCGGCCACCTCCGCATTGATCCGCCGGATCGAGCCCATCGCCTGATCGTCATCCACCGTCGATCCCGGCAGGACCTCGTCCGAGAACGTCTCGGCCAGGTCGCCCACATCGGCGGTAAGCACCACGGCGCCGGTGTCGGGCAGGTCCACCCGCAGGGACATGTGGCCGGGGGTGTGGCCGGGCGTGAAGATGGCGGTCAGCCCGGGCTGGATCGGGGTATCCCCCTCGATGATGTGCCAGCGCGTGTCGTGGTCTCGGAAATCCGACGGGAACACCGCCGGAGGCAGGAGGTCATCACCGGCATAGGCATGTTCGGCCTTCTGGATCACCACGCGGGCCTGGGGCATGTGTTTCAGGTGTCCGGTGTGGTCGGCATGCAGGTGCGACAGGATCACCGTGGAAATGTCGCCGAACCCGATCCCGATCTGCGCCAGCTGAGCGCCCAGTTCGTGATGCGGCTTGACCACCGGGGCCGGGTCCCAGCCGGTGTCCAGGTACAGCTCTTGCAGGCGGGCGGGATCGCGCAAGTTGGCCTCGTCCAGGCCGGTGTCGAACAACACCCAGCCCGCATCGGTGTCCATCAGGTAGGCCGTGATTGGCACGGCGATCACCAGCCGGGGGTCCGCCCCGCGCAGGGAAATGGCGTATGGGATGATCTCGTAACCGCAGAGCATCACGTAAAGGCGGCGGACCGAGGTGGGGGCAGGGGTCATGAATAGGCTCCGGCGGCGGGGGAAAAGCCCGGCCGCAACTGGCCCGCGCAGCGGCGCAAGGTGGCGACAAGGCGGGGAATTTCGGCTTCGGTCAGCGTCTCGTTGGGTTCCGACAGGCCCAGGGCGGCGCGGGTGGTGCCCCGCGACCCGATGGGCACGGACAGCCCGGTGATGCCGTCCTCGAACTCGTCGCGCACCAGCGCATGACCCTGGTCGGCGGCGATGGTCACCGCGTCTGCGATACGGTCGCGATCGGTTTCGGTCGCCCGCGTCACCGGATCGACGGGCGCCTCGCGCAGGACCTGGGCGGCCCAGTCCGGATCGCCCCAGGCCAGCAGCATCCGCCCGATCGAGGTCTGCATCAGCGGGATCCGGCTGCCCACGGTGAACCCGAAGGTGAAGCGCGAATTCTGCAGGGTGGACTGGGCGACGTAGACGGCATGGTCGGCGTCGACCATGGCCAGGGCCACCGCATGGCCCAGTTCCGAGGCGCAGATGTTCAGCACCGGCTGCACCAGGCGCCCGAAGTCGTTGCCCCTCAGGAACCCGCCCGCCAGCACCAGGACCCGCGGGGTCAGGTGAAAGCGGTTGTCGGCCTTTTCCACGTAGCCCAGCTGGACCAGCGTCAGGATCAGCCGCCGGGTGATCGCCCGGTCATAGCCGGTGATGCGTGCGATGTCGGCCAGGCTGGGGGCGGGGCCGGCGTCGTTGAACGCCTGCAGGACAGTCATGCCCTTCAGGAAGGTCAGGGACATGTCCCGTTCCGCGATGGCCATGCGTGTCCTCTCGTGGTGCTCATTTCCCGGGCGGCTGCACGCGCGCAGGCCCATGGCCCGCCAATCCGCCTTGACATGGGCGGTATCTGCAAGGACCATGATAAATATCAACCATATGTGCGATTATCGCGCAAGACTTATTTCCGCAGCCAGCGTAACGGGCGCGCAACGGTCAGGTCTTCATGGGTCGGTCCCGGGCAATGCCCCGGCCTCATCCCGCTTGACGATGTCCTGTGTCCCGGCGCGTGCCTGCCACACAGGAGCGCCCTCATGATCAGTGCAGAGCTGAACGACACCATCACCCGCGTCGGCCCCGGATCGAAGGCCGGCGCCGTGCTGCGCCGCTACTGGCAGCCCGCGGCCCTGTCGGACGAGCTGAAGGGCAACCGTCCCGTGGTGCCCGTGCGCCTGATGGGCGAGGACCTGGTGCTGTTTCGCGACGAAGAGGGCAAGCTGGGCCTGATCCAGCGCCATTGCCCGCACCGGGGGGCGGACATGTGCTATGGTCGGCTGGAAGACAACGGCCTGCGCTGCCCGTTCCACGGCTGGCATTTCAACCGCGACGGCCAGTGCGTCGAGCAACCGGCCGAACCGGAGGGCAGCCGGATGCACGAGCAGATCAAGGCGACGTCCTACCCGGTCCAGGAGCGCAACGGCATCATCTTCGCCTACATGGGCCCGGGCGCGCCGCCGGAATTCCCCGAGTTCGATTGTTTCCGCGCCCCCGAGACTCATGTCTTTGCCTTCAAGGGCCTGTGGGAATGCAACTGGCTGCAGGCGATGGAAGTGGGCATCGACCCGGCGCATGCTTCCTTCCTGCACCGCTTCCTTGTCGACGAGGACACGTCCAAAAGCTACGGCAAGCAGTTCCGCGACAAGGCGGCCAACACCGACATCCCGATGACCAAGCTGCTGCGCGACTATCCGCGCCCCGAAATCCAGGTCGACGAAACCGACTATGGCCTGCGCCTGACCGCCCTGCGCCACATGGAGGACGGGCGGACCCACGTGCGCATCACCAACCAGATCTTCCCCGAGGCGATCTGCATTCCGATGTCGCGCGAAATGACCATCACCCAGTGGCACGTGCCGATCGACGACGAGAATTGCTACTGGTACTCGATGTTTACCTCGTTCGGCGAACCGGTGAACAAGGAGCTGATGCGCGAGCAGCGGCTGAAGGAACACCGTCTGCCGGACTATGCTCCGCTGAAGAACAAGCGCAACAATTACGGCTATGACCCGGAAGAGCAGGGGACCCAGACCTACACGGGCATGGGCATGGACATCAACGTGCACGACCAGTGGGCCGTGGAAAGCATGGGGGCCATCCAGGACCGCACGCAGGAGCACCTGGGCAAGTCCGACGTGGGCTTGATCCGCTATCGCCGCCTGCTGCGCGCGGCCATCGAGGCGGTGGAAACGGGCGATGAAAGCAAGATGCCGATGCGCAATGGTGTGGCACCCTCGGCCATTTTCGGCCCCGTTTCCACCGATGCCATCGCCCAGGACGGTGACTGGCAGCAGGCCTGGGTGGACAGCGACACCGAGCGGCGGCAGGGCTGTTCCTGGGACGCGACTATTCCGGGGTAAGACCATGACGACCGAAGATCACCGGCTGTCCGAGGGACGGCTGGCGCGTGAAGGCCTGCTGGATGCGGAGGCCCTTGCGGCCGCCGAAGAGGTCCTGGCCACTGTGGCCGAACAGGGCCTGGAGACGGTCCGGGTCCTCTTTGCCGACCCCCACGGGGTGCTGCGGGGCAAGACGGTGATGGTCGGGGCCCTGCCGTCGGTTTTCCGCTCCGGGCTGGGCGCGCCGTCGACGCTGTTGCTCAAGGACACCTCGGGGCGGACGGCCTTTCCGGTCTGGTCCGGGGATCAGGGGGACAGCGCGATGCAGGGGGCCGGCGACATGCTGATGGTGCCCGATCCGGCGACCTTCCGGGTGCTGCCCTGGTCCGGGCACTCGGCCTGGATCTTCTGCGACCTGGTCTTCACCGATGGCCGGCCAGTGCCCTTTGCCCCGCGCAACGTGCTGCGGTGGGCTCTCGACCAGCTTGGGACCAAGGGCTGGCAGGCGACGTTCGGGCTGGAGGTCGAATTCCACCTGTTCCGCATGACCGATCCGCACCTCGCCCACACCGACAGCGGCATGCCCCACGCGGCACCCGACACCGACCTGCTGGCCCCCGGGTACAACTTCCTGTCCGAAACATCCTATGACCGGATGGAACCCGCGCTGGATGCCCTGCGCCGGGCGGCGCAGGGGCTGGGGCTGCCCGTCCGCTCGGTCGAAATCGAGATGGGCCCGGGCCAGGTGGAGTTCGTCTTCGACCCCGCGGGGGCCATGGCCCAGGCGGACGCCATGATCATGCTGCGCGCCATGGCCAAGGAGGTCGCCACCCGCCAGGGCCTGCACGCGTCCTTCATGTGCCGGCCGGCGATTGCGGGCGGCGCCTCGGTCGGCTGGCACCTGCACCAGTCGCTGGTGGACGCCACGACCGGGCGCAACCTGTTCATGCCCGAGGGGGCTGACCTGACGGACGAGGCCTCGGCCTGGATTGCCGGGCTGCTGGATCATGCGGCCGAAAGCTGCCTGCTGACGACGCCGACGGTGAACGGCTACAAGCGCTACCAGCCCTATCAGCTGGCCCCCGACCGCATCCAGTGGGGGCGCGACAATCGGGGCGCGATGATCCGCGCGCTGATGGGCCCGGGGGATCCGGCCTCGCGCATCGAAAACCGCGTGGCCGAGCCGGCGGCAAACCCGTATTTCGTGTTCGCCGCCCAGATCCTGGGGGGCCTGTCGGGCATCGACCGGGGCCTGACCGCGCCCGCGCCGGTGGCCACGCCCTATGACAGCGATGCCCCCGCCTTGCCCCGCAACATGGGCGATGCGCTGGCGGCCTTCGAGGGCGGTTCGCTGTTCGCCCGGGCGCTGGGGGCGGACTTCACGCGCTATGTCTCGACCCTGAAACGGGCGGAATGGGCGCGCTACCTGGGCACCGTGTCGGATTGGGAGCAGCACGAGTACTTCGGGCTGCTCTAGACGTCCTCGGGCAGGCATAGGTCGAAGGGCGGCGGCCCGTCTGGGATCATCGGGCGATAGGCCCGGCCCGCCGACAGGATCGGATGATCGGCCCGCGCACTGGCGATCAGCTCGGGCCAGCGCAGGAAGGCTGCGCCGGTGGCCATCAGTCCCCGGGCGGCCAGCCGCATGCCCTTGTCGACAATCGGATGCGCGCCGGCCGCCACCGTTTGCCAGGTGTGCGGCCGGGTGCGCGTGCCCATGGCCGCGCCTTCTGCCGCCCGTTCCAGGCGTTCCAGCACGTCCATCGCCACGGCGGGATCGTAATGGCGCACGCCGATGTGGCTGTCGGCCAGGTCGGGGATGACATTGGGCGCGGTGCCGCCCTGGGCCACGATATAATGGATGTGGGCCCGGGCTGGACGACCTCGCGCATGAGGCTGGCCATGTGGTGAAACGCCTCGACCGCGTGCAGGACCGAGCGCCCCTGTTCGGGCGCATTGGCCGCGTGTGCGCTGGTGCCGTGAAAGCGGATGCGGGTGCCGATGCTGGGCAGGGACTGGCCTTGCCAGACCCGTTCACGTCGTCGGGATGCCAGTGCAGGGCAATGTCCAGGGAGTCGAACAGCCCCGCCCGGGCCATGCAGGCCTTGCCCGCCGCGCCTTCCTCGGCCGAAGCACCATAGACCCGGACCTGTCCCTCCACCCCGGTCGCCTGCGGCCAGCGCGCCAGCCCGACCGCCGCCCCGATGCAGGCCGCACCGAACAGGTGATGGCCGCAGGCATGGCCGAGCTCCCGTCCCGGGATCGGGTCGGGAAAGGGCCGGGCGGATTGCGAAAAGCCGGGCGGAGCGCCCATTATGAACCGTCCAACGCCGACCCGCACCTGGGCGCGGCCAAGCCGGCCTTGCGGATCGCCCAGGGCTGCCTGGACACGTTGGTGCGCAAGACCGACCGGGGCGACGTGCTGCGGGGGCTGGCCACCGGGTGGGCCCTGTCCGAGGATCAGTGCACCTATACCTTCGATCTGCGCAAAGACGTGACATCTCACGATCGTACGCCCTTTGACGCGCAGGCGGTCAAGGCCTAGCTGGACCGGGCGCGATCCGGCCAACCGGTCGCAACTGGCCGTGTCCCTGCTGGACAATTACCTGGAACGCAGGTCATCGCGCCCCATCGCGTCGAGGGCGTGCTTAACCGGCCCTATGCCCTGTTTCTCCGTGCGCTCAGCCAGGGCTGGCTGGCGCCCATGTCGCCCTTGGCCGTGGAGGCATAAGGGCTCGGGCTTCACGACCCCCGTGGGTTCTTCTTCGACCGCTGGGACAAGAGCGACCGGCTGGGGATCCCGCGCAACCTCGACTACGCTTGGCCGCCTGAACTGGTGCGCAACACCGGTCCCGCCCACCTGGACGAGATCCACTTCCTGTTCCTGCCCGACGAGGCCGCCCGCACGGCCGCCCTGCTGGAGGACGCCGCCGAAACCCGGCCCGACTCGCAGGACTACGTGCCGCTTTTCGAATAGGTCCGGGTCATGCAGGCCGCCCTGGCCGCCGCCGGTGCACGACGGACAAGCGGGCTGGCCTACCCGCGCGGGCTCTGCGCCGGCGGCACCTAGGTGCTGGCCCTGCTTGGGGACCGGCTGGGTCCGGTGCACTCCGACCTGGCCAAGGGGCCGCTGAAGCTGTTGGATGCGTTCCGCAGCCGGAGGCATGCCGTGAACGACCTGGGCGAGGACGCAGACACCGAAGGCCGCGTCCACCCGATGATCGACCCGGATACGCGCAACCGGCGCATCCTGGCCGAGGCCGCCGATCCCGATACGGCACTTCTGCTGCTGGATCTGGTGATGGGCTACGGCGCGCATGACGATCCGGCCTCGGACCTGGCCCGGACCCTTGAACAGGGCTTTGCAAACGGCCGGTCCTTGCCGGTGATCGTGACATTCTGCGGCACGCGCGGCGGCCCGCAGGGCTATGGTGCGCAGGTGGCCGCTCTGTGCGCGGCCGGGGCGCTGGTGGCCGGATCCAATGCCGAGGCCGTGTGCCTCGCCACCCGCCTGTTGGACGCTCTTGATGTCCAGCCCGCCTGACCCGATCGCAACCGGCGACACGCCGATCGTCATGAACATCGGCACCCAGCTTTCGCCCAGGGCCTGCGCGCGCAAGATGTGCCCGTGGTCCAGGTGCTGCAGACCCCGCCCGAAGACCCCGACGACGCCCCGCTGCTGAGCGTGCGTAACCTGGACGTGACCTTCGGCTCTGGCCCGGACGCCGTGCGCATGGTGCGCGGGCAGTCCTTCGACGTGGCCCCCGGAGAGACCGTGGCCCTTGTCGGTGAAAGCGGCTCGGGCAAGTCGAACGCCGTGCTGGGCCTTCTGGACCTTGTGCGCGACCCGGGCCGGCGCCACATGGACAGCATCGTCTTCGACGGTCTCGACCTGAACACGCTCAGCCATCGCCAGATGCGCCAGATCCGGGGGCGGCGGATCGCGATGATCTTCCAGGATCCGATGACCGCACTGAACCCGCTGATCACGGTGGGCAAGCAACTGGTCGCCCTGGCCATGGAACACTTCGGCCTGGCCAAGCGCGAGGCCCGGGCCCGGGCCGTCGAGACCCTGGTCAAGGTCAGCATCACCGCGGCCGAGCAACGGATGGCGGCCTATCCGCACCAATTTTCCGGGGCGATCCGCCAGCGGGTGATGATCGCCATGGCCCTGATCGGCGAACCCGACCTGCAGATCGCGGACGAACCGACCATGGCGCTGGATGTCTCCATCCAGGCCCAGATCATCAATCCTCTCAAGCGGTTGCAGCGCGGACGGGATCTGACCTACCTGTTCATCTCGCACGACATGGCCGTGGTGCGGCACATGTCGGACCGGGTCGCGGTGATGCACCTGGGGGTCATCGAGGAACTCGGCGAGGGCAACCAGATCTACGACACGCCCAGCCATCCCTATACCCGCGCGCTGCTGAAAGCCGTGCCGGTTCCGCAGGTGACGCCCGGGGCCAAGGCCACCGTCCAAGGCATCCGCGGAGAGCTGGGCAGCCCGCTGACCCTGCCTTCTGGCTGCCGCTTCTGCGAGCACTGCCCGCTGGTCCAGGACCGCTGCCGCACCGAACCGCCGCGTCAGCACGCGTTGGAAAGCGGCCACCTGGTGGTCTGCCATGTTGCCTGATCCTTTGCCTGCTCCGCTAGCTGATCCGTTTTCGGAGGGTCAGGTCAGGGTGCCGGTCAGCTCCTCGGCGCCCAGCTTCATTTCGGGGAAGGCCCCGGCCATCATCTCGTTGATCGAGGTCACCCCCGCGACCGGATGCCCATCCGCATTTCCTGGTCGAGCACCGCGTAGCCCCGGCTTCGGATCCGGGCCAGTTCCGCGCGCAGGCCATCGAAGGTGGTGATGCCATTCTCGCCGGCCGGGGTCATGTCTATACGGGCCAGGGTCAGCGGGTGGCGCCGCGAACAGGCCCGGCCCATGCCGGTCTTCTCGGCGACCTGGGTCATGGTCATTTCAGGGTCGGCCCGGTTGACGGCGAGGATGATGTTCAGCCCGAGCACCAACGAGCCGATCAGCTCTTTCGGTTGGGAGGCGGTCTTGCTGGTGGTCCTGGTCATCGTCATCCGAAACTGGTGTGGCCGGGAGTGGGTGGGGCGGCACCGTTCCTGGAAAACCATTGTCGATAATGCGAACCAAAGCAGGGCAAGGCGCAAATTGAAAGGTGGGGCCATGGGTCCGGGCCAGGGGCGTCCCTGCAAGGGCGCGATAATAAACGCGGCCACGTGATCGGGGATGAGAAAGTGAACGATGGCTGATCTGGAAAAGCAAGGCCCGGGCCAGTGACCGAACCGCAGGCCGCCGGTGTCGCGGTCGAGCTGGATCCGATCGACGGGGCCGAGCAAGGCCTTCCGGGCGGGGATCGCGCGGCCATCGTGCCGCGCATGCTGTCCTTCCTGTCGCGCCACCTGCGACCCTGGGATATCTGCCCCATGATACGGCAATCGTAGGACCAGGCGCGGGGTCTTGCTGCCGGGGCGGCCTTGCGGGCGGGCGCGCGGTCAGGACGCATTTGACCGCAAGAGCGCGCCCGGTAGACTGGGAACATGGTTCAGACATCCTCTGGCAGCCCTGTCACATTCGATGCCAGTGCGCGCCCCGAACAGCGCAAGAACGAATCCATCGCCGACTGGCTGGGCCGGCAGATCGTGACCGGGGTCTACGACGTGGGCCAGCCGATCCCCAAGGAAATGGATTTCATCGCCGAAACGGGGGTGTCCCGGGGCGCCTACCGCGAGGCGTTGCGGCGTCTGGCGGGCAAGGGCATGGTGATCACGCGCACCCGGTCCGGATCCCGCGTGGCCCCGCGCGAGAAATGGTCGCTGCTGGACCCGGACGTCGTGCGCTGGAGCTTCGAAAGCGGCGCGCCGCCCGATTGGTACATCCGCTCGCTTTATGAAATGCGGGCGATGATCGAACCGCCCGCCGCGGCCTTTGCGGCCGAGCGGCGGACCGAGGAGGATTTGCAGCTGTTCCGCGATGCCCTGCACGCGATGCGCTATTGCGACATGACCGAGGACAGCTGGCACATGGCCGATGCCAGCTTTCACCGGGCGATCCTGATTTCCTCGCACAACCCGGTGCTCTTGTCGCTCGAAACCGGCATCTGCGCGGCGGTGGCCTACACGACGGCCTTCCGCTACCGCGACATGCCCAACCCGCACACGCGCAACCCGGTCAACGAACATGCCGCCGTCTTTGAACGGATCGAGGCCGGCGATGCCATCGGCGCCCGGCGCCTGATGACCGAACTGGTCGACACGGCCCTGCTGGACAGCAAGGGCACCACGGTGTTCGACCTGGGCCTGCCGACGTTGAAGGTGTGACAGCTTTCCCGATGGACGAGACTGATGACGGATGATCTGGCCGGGGCCTACCGTGCCTATATCGATTGCCTCAACCGCCACGACTGGCCCAGCCTCGGCGATCACGTGGCCGCCGAAGTCGAACACAACGGCCGGTGCTTCGGGCTGACCGGCTACCGCGAGATGCTGGAAGCCGATGTCCGGGCGATCCCGGACCTGCGGTTCAACATCGACATGCTGATGACCGATGGGCCGATGGTAGCCGCGCGGCTGCTGTTCGATTGCCATCCCGTGGGGGAGTTGTTCGGCCTGCTCGTTGACGGCCAGCGGGTGAGGTTCGCCGAGAACGTCTTCTACGAATTCCGGGATGGGCGGATTGCGCGGGTCTGGTCGGTGATCGACAAGGCGGCTATTGCCGAGCAGATTTGAGGCCGGTCAGGACGCAGACCCGCGCGGAGTCAAACCGCAGGAGCCGGGCGAGCGCCTGCCCGTCCCGGCGGGCTGACGCTTTGTCATCCTTACGCGCCGGCATCCCTGTCAGAGGCAAATGACAGCCATAAAGTGGCGACCCCAAAGGTTTGAAGCGCAACCTCACGGGCAGCCGCGCGCCCGGCTTCCGTTGTTCCATGAAAAAACGCCCCGGCGGAAGGCAGCCGGGGCGTTGGCAGGGCAGGGCGTTCGGAGGTCCCTAGCCCTTGACGCCCGACGAGATCATCACGGCCTCGGTCACGCGTTTCTGGAAGATCAGGTAGGCAATCACCACCGGGGCCGCGGCCAGCAGGGCCACCGACATGATCCGTGCATAGGCCACGCCGAAGGCATCGTTGACCTGGGTGATGCCCACGGGAATGGTCATCATGTCCTCGGTCGTGATCACCAGGAAGGGCCACAGGAAGGCGTTCCAGGACATGATGAAGGTGATGATGCCAAGGGCCGTGGTGATGCCCCAGTTCAGCGGCAGGTAGACCTTGAAGAGCAGCGTGTAATCGCCCCCGCCATCCAGCACCACCGCTTCCTTCATCTCTTTGGGCACGGCATCGAAGAACTGCTTGTAGACGATGATGACCACCGGCACGACCAGCTGCGGCAGGATGATGCCTCCCCAGCGGTTGATCAGGTCCAGGTCGTTCATCAGCACGAATTGCGGCACCACCAGCGCCTGGGCCGGCACCATGAAACTGGCCAGCACAACCAGGTACAGCGCCTTGCGGCCGGGAAACTGCATCTGGCTGAGCGCATAGGCGCACATCATGCCGGTCAGCAGCACGATGAAGGTGATGATCACCGAGGTGCCGATGGAATTGATGTACCAATCCATCAGCGAGGTGTTGAACAGGGCGTCGATATAGGACGACAGGTTGAACTCGTCGGGGATCAGCCCGGCCTCGTCCGACACCACCCGGTTTTCCGAGCGGATCGAGGTGTTGAACGCCCAGTACAGCGGGAAGATCCAGAGCAGCCCGGCAAAGATGGTGATGCAGGTCAGGGCCAGGTTCTCGATGCGGCGGATGGGGGTCATTTGTCACGGCCTCCGATGCGCAGGATCTGGAATTGCAGGACCGACACGACGACGATGATCAGGAACAGCACCAGCGAGATCGCCGCCGCGTAGCCGCCGTTGTTCAGCTGGAAGGCCTCTCGGTAGACCATCAGCAGCAGGACATAGCTGGAGTTGAAGGGCCCGCCCTCGGACAGCAGGTAGACCTGGTCGAAGATCTTGAGTTGCAGGATCAGCTGCAGGGTCAGCACCAGCGCGGTGACGGGCCAGAGCAGCGGCCAGGTCACCCGGAAGAACAGCTGGCGCGACGTCGCCCCGTCCAGCTTGGCCGCCTCGTAAAGCTCTTCGGGGATGTTGCGCAGCCCGGCGATGAACAGCAGCACGTTGAACCCGTTGGTCCACCAGATCGTGACAACGGCCACGGCGGGCATGACCCAGAAGGGGTTCTTGAACACGGGCACCGGCTTGCCGGTGAAGAATTCCAGGACGGGCTGCAGGATGCCGAACTGGAAATCCAGCATCCAGGCCCAGATCTGGGTGACCACGGACACGGGCAGCACGTAGGGCGTGAAGAACAGCACCAGGGCCAGCGCCTGCATCCGCCCCGACAGCCGGTTGACGGCCAATGCGATCAGCAGGGCGATGACGGTCGTCGGCACGACAGTCAGCAGCACGAAATAGCCGTTGTTCTTCAGCGAGGTATAGAACAGCCGATCGGACAGCAGCCGCTTGTAATTGTCCAGTCCCACCCAGTCGCCACTGCCGATCAGCGGGGCGTCGGTGAAGCTGAGGCGGATGACCTCGATCACCGGGTAGGCAAAGACCAGGGCAAAGATCGCCACGAAGGGCAGGATCAGCGAATAGGCCACCAGCTTGTGCCGCCGGTTGTTGCGGATCATCGACATCTGTTGAACACCCTTGCTTGCGAACCGGGCGGCACGTGCCTTGAATGGCCCATGCCGCCCGACCGTCTTACTTCATCCGGCCTTCAAGCTCGCCCTTCATCTGGGCGACGGCGTCTTCGGCCGACAGGTAGCCATGGATCGCTGGAGAGATGATGTTCTGCGCCGCATCGTAGGCGGGCGAGGCCACGCCGGCCACTTCGGAGCGCGGATCGTAGGTCGCCTTGGAGGCCAGGGTGGAATAGGTGGCGTTGGGCTCCATCACCTTGAACTCCTCGGACTCGGCCACCGGCTTGTAGGCCGGGATATGGCCCGCATCGGCCCATTGGATGGCGTGCTTTTCCATCCAGCCGATGACCTGCATGACCGCCGCGCGCTTTTCGGGGTCCATCGTCTCGTCGCCCTGCACCGGGATCGCCCAGGCATGGCTGTCGGCCCAGGTCGTCTGGCTGTCCATCAGCTGCGGGACCTCGACCGCGCCCCATTCGAAGCCCAGATCGCCATTGGCCGCCAGGTCGTTCATCGTCGGCACTTCCCAGACGCCGTTCAGCTGAAACGCGCTTTTGCCCGAGGTGAACAGCGCGACCGAGGCCTCGTAGAGCGCCTGTTCCGGCTGCCAGCCTTCGTCGTGCCACTTGGTCATGATCTCTACGGCCTTGACGGCCTTCTCGGCGCTGTCGCCGGGCAGGACTTCGCCCGCGTCAGAGATCAGCGTGCCGCCCTGTTGCGACAGCAGGGTGTAGAACACGCGGAAGACCCCGCCGTCATCGCCGGTGGCATAGGTCACCGGGCTTTCGGCACCGTTCTCCTTGGCCGCGGCCAGGGCCTCTTCGAAATCGGCGACGCTGGAAATGCCGGTCAGGTTGCCGTCATCGTCCAGGAACCGCGTCCCTTCGAGGTAGGACTTGTTGTAGTAGAGCACGATGGAATGGATATCGAAGGGCACGGCGTACAGCTGCCCGTCCGGGCCCTTGGCGCTGTCCAGGGCCCCGGCAAAGAAATCGCCCTCGGCAATGCCGCCGGCTTCGAGGTCCTCGGCGGTGATCGGGGTCAGCACGCCTTCGCTCAGGCCAAGGGGCATGCGCGACAGGTGATAGGTCATCAGGTCGGGCCCGCGCCCGACAGCGGCCGAGGTGCGGATCTTGGTGTAGAAGGGCACGCCCCATTCCAGGGTCGTGGCCTCGATCTGGATGTCGTCATGTTCGGCGTTGAACTGGTCGATCAACCCCTTCATGCGCACCCCGTCGCCGCCGGCGAAGAAATCCCACCAGGTGACGGTCTGCTGGGCAAAGGCCGGCAGGCCCAGCCCGGTTATAGCCGCGATTGCAGAGACTTGCGCCAATGTCTTGAACTTCATGTCGGTCTTCCTCCTGTGACCGGGTGCGCCGATGGCGCGCCCCCTCCCTTGTGGTCTGCTGTCGTGCAGGCCTAACGAAGCCTTTCGCCCTGGGGCGTGAAGGCAAATACATGCTCGGGCGCGGCCCCGATGCGCAGCGACTGGCCTTCCAGCCGGTCGCGGCTGCCGCGCCGTTCAAAGACGATGTCGGCCCCGGTGATGGACCGGGCATGGACGTAGGAATTGCCGCCCAGTTCCTCGGCCACCTCGACGGTGACCGGCAGGCCGCCGGTTTCGACCGGCACCAGGTGCTCGGGCCGCACGCCCAGCACGATATCCGCGCCCTGCGCCGGTTTCGGCCCATCCAGCCGGGCCGTCAGGACCCCGCCCATGGCCTCGGCCGTGAAACCCTGGGGATCGGTGGCCGTGACCACCGCCTCGACGAAATTCATCGCCGGAGAGCCGATGAAGCCGGCCACGAACCGGTTGTCCGGATCGTCGTAAAGCTGCAGGGGCCGGCCGGCCTGCATAACGTGGCCGCCCTTCAGCACGAAGATGTCGTCGGCCAGGGTCATCGCCTCGACCTGGTCATGGGTGACGTAGATCATCGTCGCCCCGATCTGCTTGTGCAGGCGGGAGAGTTCCAGCCGCATCTGCACGCGCAGCTCGGCATCGAGGTTCGACAGCGGTTCGTCGAACAGGAACACCTCCGGCTCGCGCACGATGGCCCGGCCGATGGCCACGCGCTGGCGCTGGCCGCCCGACAGGGCCGAGGGCTTCTTGTCCAGGTGATCGGTCAGCTGCAGGATCCGCGCGGCCTCGCGCACCTTGGCCTCGCGTTCGTGGCGCGGCGCCCGGGCCAGCGACAGCGAAAAGCCCATGTTGTCGGCCACAGAAAGGTGTGGGTACAGGGCGTAGCTCTGGAACACCATGGCCACGCCGCGCTTGGCCGGCTCCACCGCCGTCACGTCGCGCCCGCCGATTTCGATGCGCCCGCCGCTGGTGTCCTCCAGCCCCGCGATCATGCGCAACAGAGTGGATTTCCCGCAGCCCGAGGGCCCCACGAACACCCCGAATTCGCCTTTCGGGATCTCCAGCGACACGTCCTTGATGACATCATGGGCACCGAAGGACTTCTTTATGTTGCTCAGCTTCACGCCCGACATGGCTTACACTTTCAGCCGCACCATGTGGTAGGACAGCGGCGCCAGCGATCCGCCTAGCGCACCGTCCTCGACCGCCACGCCCTGTCCGGGCACGGGCGCGATGGGCTCGGACCCGGGGCCGTTGGTGGCCAGAAGGTCGTGGCCCGCAAGCACCTGGTGGTCGATCAGCGTGGCACCCTCGAACCCGGTCAGGGCCATGCGCAGGTCGGCCGCTTCGGTCAGGTGGCGGTTGATCAGGAAGACCGTCACCGTGCCCGCGTCCTGGTCATGGGTGGCCGCCACGTCGAGGTAATCGACATCGTCGGCCACGGAGCAATCGTATTTCGGCCCGTCTACCGAAACCCGCAGCGCCGTGCCGCGCCCGTAAAGCGAGGCCAGCTGGTAAGGCCAGTAGATCGTCTGCCGCCAGGCCGGCCCGCCCGCCTCGGCCCGGATCGGGGCGATCACGTTCACCAGCTGGGCGATGCAGGCGATCTTGACCCGGTCCGAGCGGCGGATGAATTCGTTCAGCAGGCAGCCGATGAACAGCGCGTCCTCGAAATTGTAGTCCTCTTCCAGCAGGGCGGGCGCCTCGGGCCAGTCCCAGCTTTTCCAGTTCTGGGAATCCTGTTCGCGCTTGTGATACCAGACGTTCCATTCGTCGAAGCAGATGTAAACATCGTTCTTCGCCCGCTTCTTGGCCTTCACGAAGTCGATCACCCCGGCGATGGCCTGTATGTAGCGGCCGGTTTCCTCGACCTTGCCGAAGAAGTTCAGCGTATCGCGGCTGGAATTGCCGAAATACTTGTGCAACGAGATGTAATCGACGTTCTCGTAGCATTCTTCCAGCACGCCGCGTTCCCAGTCGGGATAGGTCGGCATTTCATCGTTGGAGGACCCGCAGACGATCATTTCCGCGCCCGGCGTCAGCTGGCGAAGGGCCTTGGCGGTTTCATCGGCCAGCCGGCCGTATTCCTTGGCCTCCTTGTGGCCGATCTGCCAGGGGCCGTCCATCTCGTTGCCCAGGCACCACATTTTCACGTTGTAGGGCGCATTCACCCCATGACTGCGGCGCAGGTCGGACCAGTGGGTGCCCGAGGGATGGTTGACGTATTCCATGAAGTTTCGCGCATCCGAGATCCCGCGCGAGCCGAGGTTGACCGCCAGCATCATGTCGAGCCCCAGGTCCTCGGCCCAGACGGCGAATTCGTTGATGCCGACCTGGTTGCTTTCCTTCGATCGCCAGGCCAGGTCCAGCCGCACGGGGCGGTCCTGCTTGGGGCCAATGCCGTCTTCCCAGTTGTAGGCCGACACGAAATTGCCGCCCGGATAGCGGATCGCGGGGATGTTCAGGTCGCGCACCATCTGCGCCACGTCGCGGCGGAAGCCATGGGCATCGGCCAGCGGATGGCCCGGTTCATAGATGCCCGAATAGATCGCCCGGCCCATGTGTTCGATGAAGGCGGCATACAGCCTGTCGTCGATCTGGCTGATTTCAAAAGCGCGATGGATGGCGGCTGAGACCTTCATCGATTCCTCCCTTAATTTGTCCGACAAATTGAGGGGCGAACTGGCATCCTGTCAACAAAAGAAAGCCCGGATCTGGGATGAATGCGGGGTGATACGGGTCAGGAGGCTGATTTCATTTGTTATTTTAAGGTGCTTTTGCAGGCGCAATTTCAGGGCCCGGATGGTGTTTTCCCCCGCCATGGCGCCGGTCCGGACAGCCTTCAGGGACAGGCCGCGGGCACCGGGCCGATCTGGTCAGGCCGGCCAGAGGGCGATACGGTTCACGCCAGATCACCAGCCGGAGCCCCCATGTCCCACCTTGACCAGATCCCGCCCCTGGCGCTGCACCACCGGATGCTGTGGGAGGCAGAGGTCGAGATCGGCCCCATGCAGGCGCTTGGCCCCGGCCCCCTGGGAGAGCGGCGCATCGTGCCGATCCTGGGCGGGCGGTTCCGCGGCGGCCCCGACATGCCGGGCTTTCACGGCAGCATCCTGCCCGGCGGGGCGGATCGCCAGCTGGTGCGCCGCGACGGTGTGACCGAACTGGATGCGCTATACGAAATGCAGGCCCATGACGGGGCCGTCCTGACCATTCGCAACCGGGTGGTCATCGACCGCACGCTGCCCGAGCCCTACCGCATGTCCCGGATCGAGGTCTCTGCCCCAGATGGCCCCTGGGCCGTGCTGTCGCGGCGGCTGATCGTGGGCACGCTGCAGGTGCCCGATGGCGGTCAGGCGGTGATCATCCGCGGCTGGGAGGTCTCGGCCCAGTGATCGCGCCGATCACAGCACCTTGCCCGGGTTCATCCGCCCGTCGGGATCGAAGACAGCCTTGATCGCGCGCATGGTGGCGATCTCGGTGGCGCTGCGCGACATGTGCAGGAACGGGCGCTTGACGGTGCCGATGCCGTGCTCGGCCGAGATCGACCCGCCATATTCGCGCACCAGCTCGTAGGCCAGGGCCTGCAGGGCATCCTCGCCATCGGCCCAGCCAAAGCCGGGCAGGGCGGCCATCAGGTGCAGGTTTCCGTCGCCCACGTGGCCGAAGAAATAGCTGTCGGCCGCCGGGTCCAGCGCCTTCAGCGCGGCATCGCAGCGGGCGACGAAGGGGGCCATGCATTCGACCGGCAGGCTGACGTCGAGGTTCAGCAGCTCGTTCAGGTCGCGGGTCGGTTTGTGGCTTTCGCGGACTTCCCAGAACTGGCGGGCCTCGGACGTGGACTGGGCGATCAGCGCGTCGGTGACGCGGCCCGTCTCGAAGGCCTCCTCCAAGACCGCTTCCAATCCCGGGCCCTCGGCCTCGATCAGCACGCACAGGGGCGGCGTTTCGGCGAACATGCCGGTCCCGCCGCTCATGTCGAAATGGTCGCGCCACATGACCTCGAAGGCCGACAGCGGCAGGCGCGCGCGGGCGGTGTTCAGCAGAGCCATGACGGCATCGAAATCGGGCAGGGCACACAGCGCCGTTTCGGGCGGCGCGGGCAAGGGTCGCAGGCGCATCACCACGCGGGTGACCACGGCCAGGGTGCCTTCGGACCCGATCACCAGGTGGCGCAGGTCATAGCCCGTGTTGTCCTTGGTCACCTTGTTCAGATGCGACATCACCGTGCCGTCGGGCAGCACCGCCTCGATCCCCAGCACGTTGTCGCGGGTGGTGCCATGGCGGATCACCCGCACGCCGCCGGCATTGGTCGACACGATGCCGCCGATCTGGCAGGACCCGCGCGACCCCAGGTCGACGGGCAGCAGGAAGCCGGCCTCGGCGGCGATCCCCTGGGCGGTTTCCAGCACGGTGCCCGCGCGCACGGTCATCACGCCCGAGGCCGCGTCGATGCTTTCGACCCCGCTGAACCGGGCCAGCGACAGGGCGATTTCGCCGTCGCCCGCGTTGGCGGCACCCGTCAGGCCCGACAGGCCGCCCTGTGGCACGACAGGGATCCCGTGACGGTGGCAGATGGCCATCGCGGCCGAGATCTCGTCGACGCTGGCCGGACGCAGCAGGGCCAGCGGCTGGCCCTCGGCCCGGTGGCCGCTGGCATCATGCAGGCGCGAGACCTCGTACATGGCGGGGCCTTCCAGGCAGCCTGCCGGCCCCAAGGTGGCCCGCAACTCGGCCAGAGCGTCGCTGATCATGTCATGTTCCCCCTGAAACCGAACCGTTGAAACCGGATCCCTGAAACCGGACCTCTCCACCAACCATGGTCAGGTCCACGCGCGTCTCATGCAGGGTCTGGGACGGTGCGTCAAACGGGTCGCGGTCCAGCAGGCACAGATCGCCCAGAAAGCCCGGTTTCAGCTGACCCTTCAGGTGCTCTTCGCGCCCGGCATAGGCCCCCAGCGTGGTATAGGCAGCGATGGCCTCGTGCACGGTAATGGCCTTGGACGCATCCAGCGAGGCGCCCGAATTGGTCCGCCGGTTGACCAGAGCCGACATGGCGGCAAAGGGGTTGGCGGTGCAGACCGGGTGATCGGAATGGGCGGGGGCCACGACGCCTGCGTCGATCATGTCCCGGTGCGGCCACATGTGGGTCATGGCCTCGGGCCCTCGTGCGGCGATATGGGCGTCGCCCAGGTCCCAGGCAAAGCCCGCGGCCGAGGAACAGATGATCCCGTTCCGCTTCAGCCCGGCCAGGTTCCCCGGCGTGACCGCGCAGCAATGTTCGATGCGCAGCCGGTGGTCTTGGCCCGGATGATCGGCCAGCGCCTGTTCATAGACCCGGATCACCGCGTCGATCCCCCGGTCGCCCATGGCGTCGGTGCAGACGATCATGCCCAGGTCCAGCGCCTCGCGGACACGGGCCAGGTGCGCCTGCGGGTCCAGCAGCAGCGTGCCGCAATGGTTTTGTGGTTCGTCCTTCAGCGGCGTGCCCACGTAGGGCGTGAAATAGGCCGCCGACCGCCCCGAGGTGCTGCCGTCGCCCACCCATTCGACCCCGATGATGCGGATCCAGTCGTCTCCGAACCCGCTGCGCAGGCCAGAGCGCAGAACGGCCCGCATCAGGTCCTCGTCGCGCCCGGTGATCAGCAGGCCCACGCGCAGGGCCAGCTCACCGGCATCGCGCATGTCCTGGTAAGCCCGGATGGCCTGGGTCTGGACCAGCGAATTGTGAACCGAGGTGATGCCGAAGGACAGGTACTCGTCAAAGACCGATCCCAGTCCGCGCCGGAAATCGTCCTTGGTGTAATCGGCCTGGATATGGTCGATCACCATGTGGGCGGCCCGGGCGAAGAGCTTCCCCGTGGCCCGGCCGTCCGCTGTTTCGATGGCCCCGAATTCCGTGCCCGTGAATGACGTGTCGGCGCTGTCGTCGGCAAAGCCCACGGCCTCAAGTGCGGCGGAATTGGCCAGCCCGATCTGGGCGCACCGGCGATAGAGGAACACCGGCCGCCCGCCCGAGGCCGCGTCCAGTTCTTCCCGCGTGGGATAGCCGCCGTCGCGCAGGTCGTCGAACTTGTAGCCCAGGATCCAGTGGTCGGGCGCGCTGTCCGCGGCCGCCTTGCGGATCATGTCCAGCACCGCCCCGCGCGAGGCCGTTTGCCCATCGGAAAAGTCGTGCCAGCGCCCGCGCCGGGCGCCCTCCATGTCGGGGTGGCAATGGCTGTCGATCAGGCCCGGCAACCCGGCCCGCCCCCCGGCATCGACAACCCGCGCCCCGGGCGCAAAGTCCAGGATTTCGTTGGTGGTTCCGGTGGCCACGATGCGCCCGCCCGAGATCGCAACGGCCTCGACCCGGTGGCCTTCGGCCTGCATCGTGTAAAGCCGCCCATTGACGACAATTGTCTCGACGGGCGCGGTCTGCATCTGCTTCGACTTTCCGGGGTGAGAAACAAAAAAGCCCCGGCAGGGACCCTTCAGACCTGCCGGGGAAGTATCGGGGTGAAACCCGACGGGGATAGGTTACGAGAGCATCATCTCGTTGAATTTCTCGATGACTTCCGGACGGTTGTCCGCCCACCACTGGTACTGGTAGGGCACCATCTTGGCGTAATTCTCGGGCGCCGTGGGCAGGTGCACCAGGATGTCGTCCGGCAGGTACTTGGCGCTGTCGACATTGGTGAAGCCGTAGGGCAGCAGCGCCGAATAGCGCGCCTGGGCAATGGCCGAGCTGGAGAACGCCGTGAACTTCTGCGCATTCGACAGGTTCGGCGCGCCTTTGGGGATCAGCCAGGCATTGTTCAGCACCATGCCCCCGTCCCAGATCAGTTCAACCGGGTGGCCTTCGTCCTTGGCCGCCTTGATCCGGCCGTTCCAGGCGGTCACGAAGGGCGCTTCGTTGTCCAGCAACAGTTGCATGTGCTGGGCGCCGGCTTCCCACCATTTCACGATCTCGGGCTTGATCTCGGTCAGCTTGGCAATCGCCCGGTCGATGTCGATCGGGTAGGTGTCGCCCGGCGCCACGCCGTCGGCGATCAGGGCGCCGACCAGTTCGGGGATGTTGCCCTTGGTCGCGATGGGCAGGGACCGGCCACCGGGGAACTTGGCGGTGTCGAAGAAATCGACCCAGCCGGTGGGCGCGCTGTCCCAGACATCCGTCCGGTAGGCCAGCATCTGGGCAAAGGCCACGATGTCCAGCCCGTATTCGCTGCGGAAGTCGTCCGTCACGCCGTCCTCGACCAGGTCGTAGTCAATGGCCTCCAGGTAGTCGCCCTGGCGCATCAGCTCGATCATGGTGCCCCGGCCGATCTGGGTGACGTCCCAGGACACGGTGTTGGTGTCGACCATGGCCTTCAGCTTGGCCGGATCGGGGCCGATGGCTTCGACCACCTTGATGCCGCACAGCTCTTCGAAGGGTTCGAACCAGGCCTTGCGCTGCATGTCGGTGCCGATGCCGCCCCAGGTCACGACGACAACCTCGCCTTCGCCCTTCCAGGCGTCGGGGATGGTGTCAAAGGCGGGCATCGCGGCTTCGTCGGCAAAGGCCGGGCCGGTCAGCGCGGGGCCGGCCATGGCCAGCGCGGCCGCGCCGCCGAACATCTTCAGAAAGTCGCGGCGGGCGGTCGGCGGAACCTGCACGGTGCTGCGCAGGCGGCGGATCAGTTCCTTGTCCCGATCACTCATGATTTCGTCTCCTGTTGGATCGTGGAAGAGCGGTGGTCCGGGCGGGGCGGCACCTTGATTCAGGTCAGGCCCGGGCTTGGTCCAAGGCTAGGCGCCCGTCCCGATCCTTAGCAAGTGTAATATCTCATAATGGCCTTTACGTAGGTCAAAAAGAGCAAATCGTATATTATTTGATCACCCTCCGGGGATGAACGCTCAGATCCGGGCTTCGATCAGACAGGGGCCGGGGTGGGCCAGCGCGTCGGTAAGCGCCTCTTCGAAGGCCTGGACCGTGTCGGCCGAGACCGCCTCGACCCCGTGCGCCCAGGCCATCGAGACCCAGTCGATCGAGGGATCGTCCAGCGTCATCATGCGCTGTGCGTTGTGGCCGGGATCGGGCACGCCCATGCGGGTCATCTCTCCGGTCAGGGTGGCGTAGCTGCGGTTGGCGAAGACGATGGTGATGATGTCGAGCTTTTCGCGGGCCTGGGTCCACAGGGCCTGCACGGTGTACATGCCGCTGCCGTCGGCCTGCAGGCAGATCACCTTGCGGTCGGGGCAGGCCACGGCCGCGCCCACCGACAGGGGCAGGCCGATGCCGATGGCCCCGCCGGTCAGGTCCAGCATGTCGTGGGCGGGGGCGCCTTTGGCCTGGTCCATGAACTGCCAGCCGGTGGTGATGGATTCGTCGACCACGATGGCATTGTCGGGCAGGTGGCGGGCGACCAGGGCGGTCACGGCTCCGCCGGTCAGGGGACCGTCGGCCGGGCGGTCGGGCAGGGCGGTGTCCGCCGTCGCCGTCCTAGCGTCCAGCGTGGTGTCCAGGGCGGCCAGGGCTCCCACCGCATCGGCGCCCGGAGGTGCCATGTCGATGATCTCGCAATCGGGGTGCGTGGGCAGGCTGGGCTGGCCGGGATAGGCGAAAAAGGCCACCGGGGCGATGGATCCGACCAGGACCAGCACGTCGATATCGGCCATGAAGGTGGTCGCGGATTCGATCCGGTAGGGCACCCGTTCGACCGGGACACGGCCCGCGCCGCGGGCGATACGCGACACGGACGTCGGGGCCAGCAAGCGCAGTCCGGTCGCGGCCTTGATCCGGCCGGCCATCTCCAGCGGCTCGGCCCGCAGGGCGGGGCCGTCCAGCAACAGGGCCACGCGCTTGCCGTCGTCCAGGGCCTGTTTCACCCGGGCCGCTGCCGTGGCGTCGAAGGCTGCGGGGGCCGGGCGGTTGGCCGGGGTGACGGGCGTATCGGGGGCCTCGGACCAGGCGGTGTCGGCGGGCAGGATCAGGGTTGCCACGCCGGGGGCTGCGATCGCGGCCGACCAGGCGGCGTTGAGGTCGCAGGCAATGACACTGGCGGCATCACAGCTTTTCACCCAGGCCGACATCGGCCCGGCCAGGGTCTCCACGTCCGAGGACAAGGGCGCCTCGAGGTCGCGGTGATAAGTGGCGTGGTTGCCGACGATATTGACCATCGGCGTCTGCGCCCGGCGGGCGTTGTGCAGGTTGGCCAACCCGTTGCCCAGGCCCGGGCCCATGTGCAGCAGGGTCGCGGCCGGCTTGTCGGCCATCCGTGCATAGCCATCCGCCGCCCCGGTCACCACGCCTTCGAACAGGCCCAGGATGCAGCGCATCTGAGGCTTGGCATCCAGCGCCGCCACGAAGTGCATTTCCGAGGTGCCGGGGTTGGCGAAACAGACATCGACCCCGTTGGCCAGCAGCGCGTCACACAGACGGTCGGCTCCGTTCATCTTGGTCCCCATCAGGATTGAAACGCCGGGGGCATGAGCTCTTCGGCCGAACGGCCGCCCCAGTCATAGCGATGCACCTCGGCGACCGAGGCTTTCTGCGCGGCCTCCAGCCGGGTCATCGCATCGTCCATGTCGAAGGCCAGGGCGGTGCCGTCCCGCACGACGCGGATGCCATCGACGTAGACATCGCGGACGGGCCGGTCTCCGGCCGAGTAGATCAGGCTGCGCAGCGGGTCGAAGACCGGGCGCATGGACGGATCGGTCAGATCGACGGTGAAGAAATCGGCCTTGGCCCCGGGGGCGATCCGGCCGATGTCGTCGCGGCCCAGGGCGGTGGCGCCCCCGATGGTCGCGGCATGCACCATGATTTCCACGTTCGAGGCGCGCACGTCGTGGGCCGAGACCCGGGCGGCATAGATCCCGTTGCGCATTTCCTCGATGAAGTTGTGGGGGTAGGTGTCAGTGCCCAGGCCCACGTTGACGCCCGCGCGCACGTAGGACCCCACGTCCTGCAGCGCGATGCCCCGGCGGACGAAAACCGTCGGGCAATGCGCCACCGTCGTGCCGCTGTCGGCCAGCAGGCCGATGTCGTCGCGGTTGGGCCAGCCCAGCCAGTCGTTGTGATCCAAGAAGATGCCGTGGCCGACGATCATGTCCTCTCCCAGCATGTCCATCTTGTTCAGCCAGCCGATGGGCGTTTCGCCATGGCGGCGCATGATCTCCTGGAACTCGACCACGCTTTGCGCCGCGTGGGTCTGGATCTTCAGGCCCCGCACCCGCGCCGCATCGCGCGAGGCTTCGAACATCGCCTGGCTGCAGGTGTCGATCTGCGCCGGGCAGATCATGCCCGTCAGCCGGCCCGAGGGATGGGCCATGGCCGCATCGACCTCGGCCAGGGCGGCGGTCATTCGGGCTTCGCCGGCCTTCTCGTCCCAGTCGTAGAGCACCTCGTGACCGTTGTCGGTGTACCAGCGCGCCTCGCGGAACATCGGCGCAGCGATGGCCCGCATGCCCGACGCGCCCAGCGTGTCGATCCAGCCCTCGTGCGGGGTGGAGATGTCGCAAATCGTGGTCACGCCCGATTGCATCAGTTCCGACAGGGCAACCTGGGTGGCCGCAACCATGCCCGCGTGGGTGGTGTCGAACAGGAACAGGTATTCATAAAGCGACGACATCTGCAGCTTGACCGAGCCGACCTCTTCGGTCAGCCCCTTCAGCATGGTTTCGAACCCCGGATGGGCGTGGATGTCGATGAACCCGGGCAGGATCATCTTGCCCGCCCCGTCGATGGTCTCGCCGATGTCCGACGGGGCCAGGCTGGCGGGATCGACGAACCGGTCCCCGCGAAAGGCCATGTCGACGCCCCGCTGCACCTTGTGCGTGCCGGTGTCGGGGTCATAGGCCAACAGCCAGTCGACGCCGCGGATCAGGGTCGCCTTCTCCGCCGCGGTGGGGGTCGTTTCGGTCATGTCAGGTCCTTTCGCGCCCGGCCAGTTCTCGGCCGAGGTAGACGGTGTAATCTTCGACATAGGCCAGGAAGGCCTCGGCCCGGGCCAGTGCGGCGGCCTCGTCTCCGGCCACCACGGCGTCACCGATTTCAATGTGGAAATCGGTCAGGGTCTCGTCACGGTACTGGGTCAGGTACAACTCGTGATGGGCCCACCAGAACCGCCGCGACAGCGAATAGAGCGGCAGGATCTGGCCCAGGAAGGGATTGCCCGAAAAGGCGATCAGCAGGCGGATGAAATGCCGGTCCAGCCGTAGAAGTTCGCGGTTGTCGTCGCCCCCCGACAGGTCGCGGAAGCGCTGTACGACGCGGGCCAGCACCTCGGCCTCGTCGCGGGTGCGGCGGCGGGTGGCGGCCGGGATCAGCACCATTTCCAGCGCCCGCCGGGTTTCGAACACCTTCATCTGCAAGGAAAAACTCAGGCCTCTGACAGTCATGCCCTTGCGCGGGGTGGCCACCAGCAGCCCGTCGGCCGCCAGCCGCAACAGGGCCTCGCGGATCGGCGTGCGCCCGATGTCCAGCGTCTTGACCAGAGCACTTTCCACCACCCGCGCCCCGGGGGCCATTTCGAGCATGACGATCATGTCCTCGATCCGCTCGTAGGCCATGTCGACCTGGTTGCCGATATGTTTCGCGTCAAGTTCCGGCAAAAGCAGGTCCGACATCAGAAGTCCTCCAGTTCGGGCGGCGAAAGCTGGTCGATCCCACGCCCCGCCCAGTCGCCCGGTCCCATGTTGCGCCACACCCGTTCGGCGGCCTCTTGCAGGCCCCGGGTGACGTGTTCTTCGTTGATCTTCAGAAGGTTACGGTCGGTCATCAGCCAGTCGCCGTCCACCATGACGTGGCGGATATCTTCCGGCTGGGCCGAGAACACCAGGTTGCGCAGCGGGTCGCGCAGGGGCGTCATCGAAAAGCCCATGCCATCCCACAGCACCAGGTCGGCCTTGGCCCCCGGCGCGATCCGGCCCAGGTCGTCGCGGCCCAGCACCTTGGCCGGGGCCAGCGTGGCCGCGTCGAACATCTCGCGGGCCGAGGCGCGGCGGCTGTCGCGGGTGGCCACCTTGCTCAGGATCGACCCGGCACGCATGGCCAGCAGCATGGATTGCGGCGCCGTATCCGAGCCCAGGCACATGTTGATCCCGGCATCGAGGTAATCGGCAAAGCTTTCCATCACGATCCCCCGGCGCGAGAACACCCAGGCGCAATGACCCACCGAGGCCCCGCTTTGTGCAATGATATCAAGGTCTCGGCCGGGGTAATTGATCCAGGAATTGCCGCTGGTAAAGATCGTGTGGCCCAGGATCACCCGGTCGCCCAGGAAATCCTGGGCGTCGAGCCATTCGATGGGCGACAGGCCCTCGCGCTGGATCATCTCGTTGAATTCAAAGACCGCCTCGGCCGTGTGCAGCGTGACCGGGATGTCCAGGTCTTCGGCCACCGCCTTGGTGCGGGCCAACAGCTCGGGCGTGACCATGGCCACCTGCATCGGGCTCATCAGCCCCTTCAGACGGGCGTTCGCCCGGCCGTCGATGCGCTCGGCGAAATCCCGGGCGGCCTCGAGGCCGTTCATGCCACCATCGGGCTTCCAGTCGTAGCTCATCCGCTTGCCGTCGCGCGTGCGCCACTTGGCCGACCCGTAGCCTTCGCCGATATAGGCCCGCAGCCCGGCCGTCTCGATGGCCTGGGCCGTGTAATCGCCGGGCCCGCCAATATCGAAGACCGTCGTGGTCCCGTTGCGCGTCAGCTCCGCGACCGAGAAATCGGTGGCCGCCCGAATGGCGTCGTCGTCCAGCGCGGCGCCCATGGCCGGCAGAAGCTCTGGCAGGCCGGAAAAGTAGAACCCCGGCTTGCCCACGTCCTCGACATAGGACCGGTCGAAGGGCGCGCTGGTGATATGGGCGTGCATGTCGATCAGCCCGGGGGTCAGCAGGGCGTCAGGCAGGTCCAGCCGCTGGTCGAAATCGCCCTCGACGGTGCCGCCGGTCACATGGGTCACCCGGTCGTTTTCAACCACCACCTTCCCGTTGCGCAGCAGACGGTGCGCCCCGTCGCGATAGGCGATGATCCAGCCGCAGCTGATCAGGCGGCGCATCAGGCGTCTCCTCCGACCAGGGTCTCTGTCAGGGCTTCGGTCCGGCGTTTGGCCCGTGCCTGCAGCCAGGTCGACGTGAAGAACAGGGCCACCGAAATGCTGACCGCGATAACCGAGATCGCCGCAAGGGTCGGATCCAGCGAGGATTTCATGCTTTCCCACATGCGCAGGGGCAGGGTGACCTGGCGCGGGCCGGCGATGAACAGGGCAATGATCAGCTCGTCAAAGGACGAGATGAAGGCAAAGAGCGCGCCCGCGAAGATGCCCGGCCGGATGATCGGCAGGGTGATCAGGCGGAACGTGTCCCAATGGCTGGCACCCAGGTTCTGGGCGGCCATTTCCAGCCGCCGGTCAAAGCCCTGCAACGAGGCCGACACGTTGATCACCACGAAGGGCACGGCGATGGTCGTATGGGCGATGGCAATGGCGATCGGAGACCCGACCAGCCGCATCTGCGCATAGAAGAAATAGATGGCGATGGCGACGATCACGCCGGGAATGATCAGGGGCGACAGGATGAAGGCCAGGACGACCCGCTGGCCCCAGAAGGACCCGCGCACCAGCCCGAAGGCGCCCAACGTGCCCAGCACGGTCGAGGCCAGGGTGACCAGGAGGGCGATCCAGATCGACAACCAGGCGCTTTCGGCCCAGACGTCGCGCTCTAGCAGGCGTTCATACCATTGCAGGCTGAATCCCGGCGGCGGGAAGGCCAGGAAACTGCCGGCCGAAAAGGAGGTGGGCACGATGATCAGCACCGGCACGATCAGGAACAGGGTGACGGCAAAGGCCATGCAACCCAGCAGGGTTTGGGTGATGGGGCCAGAGACCCGGATAGACCGCTTCATCCCGTGGCCCTCCCCAGCACCTTCTCGATGGAAATCAGCCGGCCCACCAGCGCCAGCGCGGCCAGGGTCAGCACCAGCAGGACAGCGGCGATGGCCGAGGCCTCGGGCCATTCATAAAGCTCGACCTTTTGGGCGATGAGCATGGAAATCATCATGTCCTGCGGTCCGCCGATCAGGGCCGGGGTGATGTAGAACCCAAGGGCCAGCACGAAGACCAGCACCGATCCGGCGATCACGCCCGGCATCGACAGGGGCAGGATCACATGGCGAAAGACGCTTGCCGGTCCCGCGCCCAGGTTCTCGGCCGCCGCCACCAGCCGCCCGTCGATCCCCTTCAGAGCGCTTAGGATCGGCAGGATCATGAAGGGCAGCAGCACGTGGATCATGCCGATATAGACGGCGAAGGTGGTGTTCAGCATGCGGATCGGCGTCTCGATCACGCCGATCCAGGTCAGCAGTTCATTGATCACGCCCTTGCGGCCCAGCAGCACCATCCACGCATAGGACCGGATCAGGATCGACGTCCAGAACGGCACCAGCACGATGGCCATCAGCAAGGCGGCCATCCGGTCCGAGGTCGTCACGATGAAATAGGCCAGCGGGTAGGCCAGCAGCAGGGTCAGGAGGGTGACGCCCACCGCGACCTTGACGGTGAAGACGAAGACCTTGACCGTCACCACGCTGTCAAAGGCGGCCACGAAGGGCGCAAAGCTCCAGCCCTCACCGGCGCTGCGCAGCAGCATCAGGAAGACGGGCAACAGGTAGAAGACCAGCAGAAAGGCCATCAGCGGGATCAGCAGCATCCCAGGGTTGCGCAGGGATTTCATTGCAGGGCGACCCCGTCCGCAAAGGCCCGCATCTGGCCGGCGGGCCAGTCCAGGGCCACCCGGGCTCCGGGGGGCACCGGGGTGATGCCGTCGGTCTCTTGCTGCTTGGCCACCAGCAGCGTGCCATCGTCCAGGGCCAGTTCGTACCGCCGGTGATCGCCCACGTAGGTCACGTCGCGCACGGTGGCGATGCCGCTGTCGTCGGGGTGGAAATGCAGGTGCTCGGGCCGGACGGCGAGTTTCACGGCGGTCCCGGCCGGGGTCTGCCGCACCGGCAGGACCAGATCGTCGCGGGCCATGTCGATCACGATCCGCCCCGGTTCCGTGCGTTTCAGCGGGCGGGTGAACATGTTGGATTCGCCCAGGAAACCGGCCACGAATTCATCGGCCGGGGCCCGGTACAGCGTTTCCGGAGCCCCGATCTGGGCGATGCCCCCATCCCGCATCACACAAATCCGGTCGGACATGGTCATCGCCTCGTCCTGGTCATGGGTGACGTAGACGACGGTGATGCCCAGGTCGCGCTGGATGCGCTTGATTTCCA
The DNA here is from genome assembly GCA_002709405.1 of Paracoccaceae bacterium. Taxonomy (GTDB): domain Bacteria; phylum Pseudomonadota; class Alphaproteobacteria; order Rhodobacterales; family Rhodobacteraceae; genus Marinibacterium. Next base: position 8,913 of record PAQV01000045.1, on the reverse strand, counting down.
TCTGCAGGCGCGAGCGCAGGTACTTGTCCAGCGCCGACAGCGGTTCGTCCATCAGCAGGACCGGCGGCTTGAAGACAATGGCCCGGGCCAGGGCCACCCGTTGCTGCTGGCCGCCCGACAATTGCGCCGGGAAGCGGCCGGCGAAATCCGCCAGGCCCACAGTATCCAGCATCTCGGCCACCATGCGTGTCTGCTCGGCTGGGCCCACACCCCGCATGCGCAGGGGGAAGGCCACGTTCTGCTCGACCGTCATGTGCGGGAACAGGGCGTAGTTCTGGAACACCATGCCGATGTTGCGCTTGGCCGGCGGCATCGAGGTGATGTCGGTGTCGCCCACGATGAGCCGCCCGGTCGAGGGCGTTTCGAACCCTGCCAGCATCATCAGCGTCGTCGTCTTGCCCGACCCCGAGGGCCCGAGGAAGGACAGGAACTCGCCCGCGCGGACCTCCAGGTCCATCGGCTTCACGGCTGTGACGGGGCCATAGGTCTTGGACAGGCCCTCGAACCGGACGGGGCTGCCGGAAATGGACGGGGCAGGCGGGGGCGTGGACATGTCCGGGTGGGCTCCTGAGTGACGGTCTTGCCGTCCGTTACTGGGCCCCGGTTCCGGGTATTGCAAGTATTTCGTATCTTAAAGATGAAGGATTGTATATTTTCTGGCGAGGATCCCCGCAGATGCCTTTTTCGGCATCATTCCCCGCCAGGCAAGCCCTAAGGGGCCAAGGGCGGCGGCGGGGCGGTGCTGTCGCGGATGACCAGTTCGACCTCGACGGTCAGCACCTCTCCGGGCACGGGTGTGGCCGGGCCGCCGCCCAGCCGGTCCAGCAACAGCCGGGCCGCCCGCGCGCCCAGCTTGCGCCGGAACTGGCGGATCGTGGTCAGGGCCGGCACGTAATATTCCGACAGCTCGATATCGTCGAACCCCACAACCGACAGATCCTGCGGCACCCGCACCCCATGCGCCGTCAGGGTCGAGATCAGCCCGAAGGCCACCTGGTCCGAACAGCAGAACACCGCCGTCGGCCGCTGGTCCATGGTCAGGATGCGGTGCGCCGCTTCGCGCCCCGATTCCAGCGAGAAATCCCCCCGGATGATCCAGTCGTCCCGGGCGGGCAGGTTCAGCCGGGTGCGTTCCTCCAGCATGCCTTGGCGGCGGGCATGGGTCAGGACGTTGTCCTCGGGGCCGGTGATATGGGCGATGTTGCGGTGGCCCAGCCCGTGCAGGTGCCGGATCGCCAGCCGCGCGCCCTCGACATTGTCGCTGCGGACCGAGGGCAAGGGCGTGTCCTGGACCCATTCGCAGGCAAAGATCATCCGGTCGGCCGCGCCCTGGCCTGCGACCTCCTGCATGGTTTCGGCGGGCAGCGCGCCGTCCAGGCTGATGATGCCGTCGACCCGGGTCAGGGCATAATCGCCCAGCCGGTTGTCGTCGGCCGCCCTTCCATGGGTGTCGGCGATCAGGACCGAGTAATCGGTCTCCATGAAGACGCCGCTGATGCCCGCCAGGATCTGCGAAAAGAACGGGTTCGACAGGTTGGGCACCAGGATCAGCACCGCTCCCGTGCGCTGCATCCGCAGGTTACGCGCGGCGTGATTGACCCGGTAGCCGGTGCTGCGGATGGCATCGAACACCGCCTTGCGGGTTTCCTCCGACAGCTTCTCGGGCGTCGACAACGCCCGGCTGACGGTGGCCGTGGAAACCCGCGCAGCCTGCGCAACATCCTGTATTCGAACCGTTTTCAAAGCCATGTTTCTTTCCCGTTCCGGTCGCCATGAAGGCTGCCTGATGATCGGTCATACAATGGGTTGACACGAATCTCCCTAGGGCAAATGGTACATGTAATCGTTTGCATGCCAAGCAGGACAGCCAGAAGATCAATAATTGCTCGTGAACATGTAAACGATTTCATGCGGGTGGAGGCCCGCTGACGATTTCTGGGCGACATGCCCGCAGGGAGGACGACATGAAAGCAATCCGCAACGCCTTCTGGGCGAGCACGGCGCTGTGCGCGGCAACGGCCGTTTCGGCCACGGAACTCGAAGTGACCCATTGGTGGACATCGGGCGGCGAGGCGGCCGCCGTGGCCGAAATCGCAAAGGCCTTTGACGCGACCGGCCACACCTGGGTGGACGGGGCCATCGCCGGGTCGGGCAACACCGCGCGGCCGATCATGATCAGCCGGATCACCGGGGGCGACCCGATGGCAGCCACCCAGTTCAACCATGGCCGCCAGGCCGAGGAACTGGTCGAGGCCGGTCTGATGCGCGACCTGACCGACATCGCCAAGGCCCAAGGCTGGACCGAGGTGGTCAACCCGCCCTCGCTGCTGGACAGCTGCACCGTCGACGGCAAGATCTACTGCGCGCCGATCAACATCCATTCCTGGCAATGGCTGTGGCTGAGCGACAAGGCCTATACCGAGGCCGGCCTCGAGGTGCCCACGAACTGGGACGAATTCGTCGCCGCCGCTCCGGCCCTGGTCGAGGCGGGCAAGGTCCCCCTGGCCATGGGGCAGCAGGGCTGGCAGCAGAAGGGCGCCTTTGACGTGCTGATGATCGCCCTGCTGCCCAACGACATCTACCTGAAGGTCAACCGCGACAAGGACGCCGAGGTCGCCGCCGGTCCCGAGGTCGCCAAGATCTTCGAGGCCATTTCCATCGCCCGTGACCTGTCCAAGGATTCGAACGTGCAGGACTGGAACCAGGCGACCAACATGGTCATCACCGGCCAGGCCGGGGGCCAGATCATGGGCGACTGGGCGCAGGGCGAATTCGCCGTGGCCGGGCTGACCGCGGGCGAGGATTATCACTGCCTGCCGGGGCTGGGCTCCAAGGAAATCCTGACCACCGGGGGCGATGCCTTCTACTTCCCCGTGCTCAAGGACGAAGAGGAATCCGCTGCCCAGGCCGAACTGGCCGCCCTGATGCTGGAACCGGCCGTCCAGGTGGCCTTCAACCTCAAGAAGGGGTCGCTGCCGGTGCGCGGCGATGTCGACCTGGAAGCCGCAAACGACTGCATGAACAAGGGCCTGAAGATCCTGTCGGGCGGGGATTCCCTGCCGGACATCAACCAGCTGATCTCGTCCGATACCCGGACCCAGCTGGAGGACCTGCTGGTCGAGTTCTTCGCCGACACCTCGATCACCCCGCAAGAGGCACAGGAGCGTTTCGCCGACATCATCGCGGACGCGGACTGATCCGCCCGTCCGGTCCGGCATCCTGCCGGGCCGGGCCCGCCCTTCATCGCAATGACCCATGACCCGAGGAGCGCCATGGCCGCTTCACGCCCCAACCAGCTGTTCCGCAACATGGCGGCCAAGATCGCGGCGATCCCGATGATCGTGACGGCGCTGGTCGTCTTTGTCGGCGGCACGCTGTGGACCGTGGCCTACAGTTTCACCAAGTCCCGCCTGCTGCCAAAGTGGGACCTTGTCGGCCTTGACCAATATGAACGTCTCTGGGGCACCCGCCGCTGGCTGGTGTCCATCGAGAACCTCTTTATCTACGGGGTGTGCATGCTGGTGCTCAGCCTGGTGATCGGCTTCATCCTGGCGGCCCTGCTGGATCAGAAGATCCGATATGAAAGCGCCTTTCGCACGATCCTGCTGTATCCCTTCGCACTCAGTTTCATCGTCACCGGGCTGGTTTGGCAATGGATCCTGAACCCCGAGTTCGGCGTCCAGAACATCGTCCGGTCGCTGGGCTTTGAAAGCTTCACCTTCGATCCGCTTTATAACGCAAAGATCGCCATCTACGGCATCCTGATCGCCGGGCTCTGGCAGGGCTCTGGGCTGATCATGGTGCTGATGCTGGCCGGCCTGCGCGGCATCGACCAGGAGATCTGGAAGGCCAGCCGTGTCGACGGGATCCCAGCCTGGAAGACCTATGTCTTCATCATCATCCCGATGATGCGCCCGGTCTTCGTCACCACCCTGGTCATCATCGCCAGCGGCATCGTCAAGGTCTACGACCTGGTGGTCGCCCAGACCAGCGGCGGCCCCGGGATCGCCACCGAGATGCCCGCGAAATACGTCTACGACTACATGTTCGGCGGCCAGAACCTGGGCCAGGGCTTTGCGGCTTCAACCATGATGCTGCTGGCCGTGGCCGTGGTGATCATTCCCTGGGCCATGCTGGAATTCGGAGGCCGCAAGCGTGGGACATAACAAGACACCAGCCGCAATGCCCGAGATCACCCTGGCGAGCCGGGGCATGGTCGACGGCCCCTCGGGCCCGAAACCGACCAAGCGCCTGTCGCGGCGCAACATCATGATCTACGGCATTCTGATCGTGGTCAGCCTGTACTACCTGGTGCCGCTTTACGTGATGATCGTGACCTCGTTGAAGGGCATGCCGGAAATCCGCCTGGGCAACATCTTTGCCCCGCCGGTGGAAATCACCTTCGAACCCTGGGTCAAGGCCTGGGCCGAGGCCTGCACCGGGCTGAATTGCGACGGCCTGTCGCGCGGCTTCTGGAACTCGGTCCGCATCACCATCCCCTCGGTCCTGGCCTCGATCGCCATCGCCTCGGTCAACGGCTACGCCCTGGCCAACTGGCGCTTCAAGGGGGCGGACATCTTCTTCACGATCCTGATCTTCGGAGCCTTCATCCCCTACCAGGTGATGCTGTACCCGATCGTGATCATGCTGCGCGAGATCGGCCTTTACGGCACGCTCTGGGGCCTGGTGATCGTGCATACGATCTTCGGCATGCCGATCCTGACGCTTCTGTTCCGCAACTACTTCACCTCGCTGCCCGAGGAATTGTTCAAGGCTGCCCGCGTCGACGGGGCCGGTTTCTGGGGCATCTACTTCCGCATCATGCTGCCCATGTCGCTGCCCATCTTCGTGGTCGCGATGATCCTGCAAGTCACCGGGATCTGGAACGATTTCCTGTTTGGCGTGGTCTACACCAAGCCCGAGGTCTACCCGATGACGGTCCAGCTGAACAACATCGTCAACTCGACCCAGGGTGTGAAGGAATACAACGTCAACATGGCCGCCACCCTTCTGACGGGGCTTGTGCCACTGGCCATCTACTTCGTGTCCGGCAAGCTGTTCGTGCGCGGCATTGCCGCCGGAGCGGTGAAGGGATGAGGGGAGAATACGCAATGGAACCAAGCATTTCGATCCGCGAGCTCACGCTGAAATTCGGCGCGCTGACGGTGCTGAAGGGGCTGAACCTCGACGTCAACCCGGGCGAATTCGTGGTCCTGCTGGGCTCGTCCGGCTGCGGCAAGTCCACCTTGCTGAACTGTATCGCCGGGCTGCTGGATGTGTCGGACGGGCAGATCTTCATCAACGGGCGCAATGTCACCTGGGAGGAACCCTCGCAGCGGGGCATCGGCATGGTCTTCCAGTCCTACGCGCTTTACCCGCAGATGACGGTCGAGGGGAACCTGACCTTCGGGCTGAAAAACGCCCGTGTGCCCAAGGCCGAGATCGCCGACCGGGTGGCCCGGGCGGCCAAGGTCCTGCAGATCGAGCCGCTGTTGAAACGCAAGCCCGCCGCCCTCTCGGGCGGCCAGCGCCAGCGGGTGGCCATCGGCCGGGCTCTGGTGCGCGACGTGGATGTCTTTCTGTTTGACGAACCGTTGTCCAACCTCGATGCCAAGCTGCGCGCCGACCTGCGGGTCGAGATCAAGCAGCTGCACCAACGTCTTGAAAATACGATGATCTACGTCACCCATGACCAGACCGAGGCAATGACCCTTGCCGACCGGATCGCCATCATGAAGGGCGGCAACGTGCTGCAGTTCGACACCCCGAACGAAATCTACAACCGCCCGGCCTCGCGCTACGTGGCCGAGTTCATCGGCTCGCCTTCGATGAACTTTGTCGAGGGCACGGGGGACCTGTCGGCCAGCCCCCGGTTCGCTGGCACCCACGGTGATTTCGCGCTGGACGGCTACGCCTTCGCCGGCCGTCCCGCGGGTGGCCCGGCCGCCTTCGGCATCCGTCCCGAACACATCGTCTGCGGCCCCGAGGCCCAGGCCAAGCCCATTCACCTCGACACCAAGGTCGACCTGGTCGAACCGCTGGGGTCGGACACGCTGGCCTGGGTCCATGCGGGCGATCAGCCCTTCTGGGTGCGCATGGACGGCCAGTCCACCATCCGCCCCGGAGACCGCCTGCCCATCGGCTTCGACCCCGCGCGCGCCAACCTTTTCGACATGCAGACAGAGGCCCGGATCTGATCCCGAGACCCGATCCGGCCCAAGCCCGACACGAACAACAGGACCGATTTCCATGGATGTATCCTACCAACTCTACTCCTCGCGCGATGGCGGCCCCTGGGCCGACACGCTCAGCATGCTGGCCACCGCGGGCTATACCCAGGTCGAAGGCTTCGGCGGGGTCTATGACGACGCGCCGGCCTTCAAGGCGCTGCTGGACGCCAACGGGCTGACCATGCCCTCGGGCCATTTCTTTCCCCTGGGCTCGTTCGAGGACGGCCTGACCGACAGCTTGGCCGCGGCCAAGGCCCTGGGCATGACCCGCGTCTTCTGTCCCGCGCCCGAGGACACCTGGCGCAACGGCACCGACGCGGCCACCTGGATCGAGCTGGCCAAGCGCCTGGAAACGGCGGCGAAAAAGGTGCAGGACGCGGGGCTGCGCTTTGGCTGGCACAACCACCACTGGGAGTTCATGCCGCTGCCCGACGGCCAGATCGCCATGGACCTGATGCTGGAACACGCGCCCTCGATCGAATGGGAAATGGACGTGGCCTGGGTGGTGCGTGGCGGGGCCGACCCGTTGGCCTACATTTCGAAATACGCCGACCGGATCACCACGGCGCATGTGAAGGACATCGCGCCTGCCGGTGAGTGCGAGGACGAAGACGGCTGGGCCGACGTGGGCCACGGCACCATGGACTGGCCCGGGCTGATCACCGCGCTGAAAGGCGCCGGGGTCGACCTGTTCGTGATGGAACACGACAAACCCTCGGACGCGACCCGGTTCGCCCAGCGGTCCATCGCCAGCTTCAAGACCTATTGAGGACCCTCCCATGAGCACCACACTGGGCATCGGCGTCATCGGCTGCGGCAATATCTCGGCCGCCTACATGCGCCTGTCACCGCTATTCAAGGGCATCGAAATGCGCGCCTGCGCCGACCTGGCCGAGGCCGCGGCCCAGGCCCGGGCCGAGGAATTCACCCTGCGCGCCGACACGATCGAGGGCCTCCTGGCCTCCGACGACATCGACATCATCGTCAACCTGACGGTGCCGAACGCACATTTCGAGGTCTCGAAGGCGATCCTGGAGGCCGGCAAGCACGTTTATTCCGAAAAGCCCTTTGTGCTGACCACCGCAGAGGGCGCGGCGCTGAAGGCCATGGCCGAGGCGCAGGGCCTGCGCGTGGGGTCCGCCCCCGACACCTTCCTGGGCGGGGCGCATCAATTTGCCCGCCATCTGATCGACGCGGGCGCGGTGGGCCGGATCGCCTCGGGCACCTGTTTCGTGCAAAGCCCCGGCATGGAGATGTGGCACCCCAATCCCGATTTCTTCTTCCAGCCGGGCGGCGGGCCGATCCTGGACCTGGGACCGTATTACGTGTCGAACCTGGTGCAATTGCTGGGCCCGGTGAAGCGGGTGACGGCCATGTCGTCCATGGCCCAGGTGGAACGCACGATCACCTCGCAACCCCGGTTCGGCGAAAAGATCCCCGTGGGCACGCCGACCACGATCCACGCCATCCTGGCCTTTGAAAGCGGCGCGCAGGTCACCTATTGCGCCAGTTGGGATGTCTGGGAACACGGCCATTCCAACATGGAGCTTTACGGCCTGGAGGGCACGATCCACGTGCCCGACCCGAATTTCTTCGGGGGCGAGGTGCGGATGACCCGGAAGGGCGCCTTCGTGAACCCGGGGCTGGCCTGGGATCACCCCTTCGGCGTGGCCAATGACAACGGGCGGGCGAATTACCGCACGGCGGGGCTGGCCGACATGGCCCAGGCCATCATCGACGGGCGCCCGCACCGCTGTTCCGACGATTTCGCCCTGCACGTGGTCGACGTGATGACGGCGATCCTGGCCTCGGGCGAGGAGGGCACCTTCAAGGACATCACCACCCCCTGCGCGCGCCCCGAGGCCCTTGGACCCGACGCCGCCCGCGCCCTGCTGGCCTGATCCCATGTACCGGGCAAACCCTGCGCGCTATGACGACATGCTCTACCGCCGCTGCGGGCGGTCGGGCCTGAAACTGCCGGCGATCTCGCTGGGCCTGTGGCACAATTTCGGAGACGACACGCCCCATGCCACCAAGCAGGCCATCGCCCGGCAGGCTTTTGACCTGGGCATCACCCATTTCGACCTGGCCAACAATTACGGGCCCGAACCGGGTGCGGCCGAAACCGCCTTTGGCCAGATCCTGGCCGAGGATTTCAGGTCCCACCGGGACGAGATGATCATCTCGTCCAAGGCCGGTTATGGCATGTGGCCGGGACCCTACGGCGAATGGGGAAGCCGGAAATACCTGATCTCCTCCTGCGATCAGTCCCTGAAGCGGATGGGGCTCGATTATGTCGACATCTTCTATTCCCACCGCTTCGATCCAGACACACCGCTCGAGGAAACGATGATGGCGCTCGACCACATCGTACGGTCGGGTCGCGCTCTCTATGCGGGCATCTCGTCCTACAACTCTCAGCGCACTCGCGAGGCAGCAGCAATCCTCAAGGACCTTGGCACGCCATGCCTTATCCACCAGCCGAGTTATTCGATGATCAATCGCTGGGTCGAGGATGACGGGCTTCTCGACACGCTCGACGATCTCGGCATCGGTTCGATCGCATTTTCACCGCTGGCGCAGGGCATGCTGACCGACAAGTATCTCGACGGCATCCCCGAAGACAGCCGCGCCAATCAGGGCAAATCGCTGAAGATGGATTTCCTCAATGAGGACAATCTCG